>JAFZRS010000027.1 GCA_017619715.1 Oscillospiraceae bacterium
CTGCGCGCCGTGGACAACCCCTCCAAGCGCGTTTCCAGACGGCGTATTTGTTGATTCAAATACTGCACATACAACGGATCTGCGTCTAACAGCACACCGCCGTATGCTTCCGCCGGCGACAGAGTGCGACGTGTGCCGCCGCGGACAGAAAAAACCGGATAGAGGAAGTCTTTATCCCGCACCAGCCGTTCATCTGTAAAGGTATATCCCTTGTCACAAAGCCAGCAGCGTAAATACTCCGCCTTGGTCATTGGCTGTATGAGCAGCAGACAGTCACCCACCCGTGTCCAGGGTGCGGCGGACAGAACGGAGGCAATCGTCTCTGCGCCCATGCCTGCGATTACCACGGTATCTGCCTCATGGGGCGCAACGGCGTCCAGTCCGCTGCACAGGCGAAAGTCGATCCGATCCGTTACGCCGCAGCGTGCCGCCGTTTCCCTGGCGTGGCGCAGCGGCGCCTCATTGATATCGGAGGCAATGGCGTGTGAAATATGTCCTCGCTGTACCAGCCATACGGGGAGATACCCGTGGTCGGTACCTACGTCCACCAGTTTTGCACCGGCGGGCACCAGATCGGCAAGACACTGCAAGCGAGGCTGCAGATGCAGTACAGTGTGTTCCACAGCTACACTCCCCTCAAAATGCATAAGGGAACGCATACGGCAATGCCGTATGCGTTCTGTCGATTACTCTGCGGATTGCTTATTGGCTTCTTCGTTTACGATCGCCAACAGCTTATCACAGTCAATCCCGTGGACGGCGCACGCCTCCTCCACGGTTTCGCCGCGGGACGAGGGGCAGCCCAGGCAATGCATTCCAATCGCCAGGAAAATAGGTGCGGTCTGGGGGGCTACGTCCAGAATATCGCCGATGATCGTATCCTTTGTGATCTCAATCATGTTTCTTACCTCCAAATGGTTTTACTCTCATAGTATAAAACGGAAAGCATCAGATTGCAACGGAAATTTTCGCCTTCCGTCACGCTTTTTCGGGAATAATCAGCGCGCAGACGATATAAGCGAGGATTCCCGTTCCGCTCAGGCACAACAGCGCCCAGATCACGCGGATCACGGTGGGGTCAACGTTGAAATACTCGCCCAGACCGCCGCATACGCCTGCCAAAACTTTCCCTTCCCTGACGCGATAAAGCTTTTTTTGCATAGTAGTAACCTCCGCTCGAACGTTATACAATGTGCAAAGAAACGGCACATTCTTATGAATGTGCCGTTTCTCTCAGCCGACTATACCTCAAATAAACAAGGAATCAGCCGTTCTCCCGCATTTTAGCGAAGCAATCGCTGCAATAGACGGGACGGTCGGTCTTGGGCTCGAAGGGCACCTTCGCCTCGCCGCCGCAGGAAGCGCAGACAGCGGTGAAGTACTCACGGGGACCGCGAGCGGCGTTCTTGCGAGCGTCACGGCAAGCCTTGCAGCGCTGCGGCTCATTCTGGAAACCGCGCTCTGCGTAGAACTCCTGCTCACCGGCGGTGAACACGAACTCGTTGCCGCATTCCTTGCAGATTAAAGTCTTGTCTTCGTACATGATTTTACCCTCTCTTTGAGATTGTTTTATTGCGTCAGCTACTTGCTGATATCGCCGATTTGCCGCGCTATTTTGCGGCGTATGCGCTGGACGGCATTGTCCACGGATTTGACGGATCGTCCAACAGTTTCCGAGATCTCACGACAGGTGAGACCGTCTAAATAATACCCTAAAATCTTAATCTCCAATTCGGACAACTGTTTGCGGGCGTCTTCCAACAAACTGACCGCCTTCTCCCGGTCGATCACCAACAGCTCCGGGTCGACCTGAAGAAGCGTGGAACTTGCGCCATAAAGAGAGGGATTCAAGGGAACGGATTGATTCAGGGGTGCATGTTTTCCACTATTGGCATGCTTGAGCGCTGTGAAAAGCCGACGGCGAATACAGGTTTCGGCAAAGGTGCGAAACGATGCGTCCCGTCCGGGATCATACTCCCGCATGGCTTTGATGAGTCCGAACATGCCCTCCTGCAAAAGATCCTCATTGTCGCCGCCGGCTAAAAAGTACGGACGCGCACAAGAGCGCACCAACCGATGATACCGGGAAGCCAGTACCTCCTCTGCCGGACGGTTCTCCTGCCGGGAAAAGGCACACAGCTGTTCATCACTGAGCGTCTCCAAATAGGAATAATCCACCCGATTCTCATTCAACATGTAACATTATACCTTTTTACAAAATTAAATGTCAAGCGATTTGCAAAAATTTGTGAAAATTTTTTATATTTTCAGCATATTTTTTATATAATTAGCCAAGTCGGAAGCAACATTGGAGGCCAACGCCTCTGTTTTTGCCTCCACCATCACCCGGATCAGCGCCTCTGTGCCGGACGGACGGATCAAAATACGACCGTCGCCGTGCAGGAGATCTTCCTGTGCGCGCACCTGTTCCCACAGTGCGCTGCTATCCATTACCTGCTGCTTGTAAGCAACGGGCACGGCTACGTTGATGAGTTCCTGCGGATACTTCGGACAACAGGACGCCAACTGCGATGCCGGCAGACCGGAACGGCGCAACGCCTGCAGAAATTGTAGGGCGGTCAGTTCTCCGTCGCCCGTGGTAGCGTAACGGCGGAAGATCATATGGCCGGACTGCTCACCGCCGATGGCATAATCGCACTCCACCATCTTCTCCAGCACATGCCGGTCGCCTACATCGGTGCAGATCAGTGTCATGCCGTTTTCGCGGCAGAACTCATGCAGTCCCAGATTGGACATAACCGTTGCTACGATGGCGTTCCCCCGCAGGAGACCCTGCCGGCGCAGCTGTGTGGCGCATACTGCCATGATCTTGTCGCCATCGATGGTATTGCCCTTCTCGTCCACCATGAGACAGCGATCCGCATCACCGTCAAAGGCGACGCCAAGATCGTACTTTCCCGCCACAACGCCTTGTGAGAGCGATGCAAGATGGGTCGAGCCGCAACCGGTGTTGATATTGATCCCGTCCGGCTCGGCGTGGATAAAATCCGCTTGAAGCGGCAGCATGCCGAAAAGCTGCGGCGCGGTGGCGGAAGCGGCGCCGTTGGCGCAGTCCACCAATACCCGAAGCCCGGTGAGGTCGCAGTCGATGGAGGAATAGAGATGGTGGATATAATTCTTCTTTTTTTGGCGCATACCGTGCATACGCCGTCCGATCTCTCCGTGGGTCTTGGTCGGCAGTAGCTCCGGGTGCAATATCAGCTCCTCCACCTTTGCCTCCATCTCGTCCGGCAGCTTATAACCCTTGCCGTTGAAGACCTTGATACCGTTATGCTCATAGGGATTATGGGAGGCGGAGATCACAATACCCGCGTCCGCCTGTTCCTGTACCGTCAAAAAGGCGACAGCAGGGGTGGGAACCGTTCCGAACGGCATCACATCACCGCCGGCGGCACAGATGCCCGCGATCAGCGCCGATTCCAGCATATCCGAGGATATGCGCGTATCTTTTCCGATGGTAATGAGAGGTTTGCGTCCCAGCTTCTGTGTCAAAACGGTCACAACGGCACGACCGGTCTGATAGGCCGTCTCCGCCGTCAGCGTCTGACCTACCACACCGCGAATGCCATCTGTTCCGAAAAGCTTTCCCATACGCTCTATTCTCCATTCTTCCTTATAGTAAGTCCATCTGCTCGCTGCCTGTATAGTCCAGGTGCAGATGCTCATATGCCTTGCTTGTCACACAGCGGCCCCGGGGAGTGCGGGTCAAAAAACCGAGCTGCATAAGGTACGGCTCGTATACGTCTTCCAGCGTGACGGACTCCTCCCCGATCGTTGCCGCCAGGGTGTCGAGACCCACCGGTCCGCCGCCGTAGTTCTCGATGATGGCGCGCAGCATACGCCGGTCCACGGGATCAAGACCCAGATAGTCGATCTCCAGCGCCAAGAGCGCCGAGTTTGCCACTTCTTTGGTGATTACGCCGTCGGATCGCACCTGTGCAAAGTCCCGCACACGGCGGAGCATACGGTTGGCAATGCGGGGTGTGCCGCGGGAACGCTTCGCAATCTCCATGGCGCCGCTGTCCTCAATGGGCGCGTTGAGAATACCGGCGCTGCGCCGCACGATCTGCACCAGCTCCTCCGGCGTATACAGCTCCAACCGCAGCGTCACGCCAAATCGGTCGCGCAACGGCGCGGACAGCGAACCTGCCCGGGTGGTAGCGCCGATCAACGTAAAGCGCGGCAGATCCAGCCGAATCGAGTTGGCGGAAGGACCCTTGCCGATGATAATGTCTATGGCGTAATCCTCCATGGCGGGATACAGTATCTCCTCCACCGCGCGGTTTAGCCGATGGATCTCGTCCACAAAGAGGATGTCACCCTCGCTGAGATTCGTCAGCAGCGCCGCCAGATCGCCCGGTTTTTCAATCGCCGGACCGGATGTAATGCGGATATTGACGCCCATCTCCTGGGCGATGATGCCTGCCAGCGTCGTTTTGCCTAAACCCGGAGGTCCGTGGAGCAGCACGTGATCCAGTGATTCGCCGCGCTGCCGTGCCGCCTCGATAAAGACAGACAGGTTTCCTTTTGCCTTCTCCTGCCCTATGTACTCGCGCAGTGTGTGTGGACGCAGCGAATTCTCGTTGCTGTCCTCCGAGAGGAACGTCTTGGCGACGATAGGCTCTTCATAGATGTCGCTTCCGTAGTCGATGCTCACACATTCCCCTCCTTACCGTACCATGCGCTTGAGTGCCTGCCGGACAATCTCCTCCAGCGGCAGATTCTCCATATCCAACCCTTTCAAAGCGGCGGCGGTATCCTGCGCGCCGTAACCCAACACCGCCAGCGCAGCCGCCGCCTCGGACGCTTTGGCGCCGTGCGTCACGGCAGGAACAGCCGCGGCGCCGAAATCCATGCGCTGCTGATCCGCCGCCAGCTTATCCTTCAATTCCAGTATGATGCGCTGGGCAATCTTCTTCCCGATCCCGGGTGCGGCGGTCAGCGTTTTCTCATCACCCATCACCACGCTCATAGCGAGGTTTTCCGGCGTGGTGGAGGAGAGAATCGACAGCGCCGCTTTGGGTCCTACACCCGATACGCCCAACAGCAGTTTAAAGCTGTGTAATTCACTCTGGGTGGCAAAACCGAACAGATCCACCGCGTCCTCGCGCACGTTCATATAGGTGTAGAGCTTTGCCCGGTCTCCCTTTTTCAGTTGGGAGAGTGTGTAATTGGTGGCGGCACAGGCGTAGCCTACGCCGCCGCAGTCGATGACCGCCAGATTCGGCTCCATCTCGGCAACCGTGCCGGAGAGATAGTAGAACATGGATCAGACCGTCTCCTTTACGTTGGGATCTCTCTGCCGCAGTAGACTGGTGGCGCTGCGGGCATGGCAGATGGCGATGGCAAGCGCGTCCGCCGCGTCATCGGGACGCGGGACAGCTTTGAGCTTCAAAAGACGCCGCACCATATCCATGACCTGCTGTTTTTCTGCCAGTCCGTAGCCCACTACCGCCTGCTTGACTTGCATGGGTGTGTATTCATAAATAGGGATCTGCATAATCTCCGCCGTGCAGAGGATCACGCCGCGTCCGTGCGCCACGGCGATGCCGGTGGTGATATTCTTGCTGAAAAACAGTTCTTCGACAGCGATCTCATCGGGCTCGAGCTGCTCGATAAGCTCCCGCAGATCGCGGCTGATCTGCACAAGTCGCGCCGATAGCGGCAATCCCGCCTCCGTGGTGATGGCGCCGTAGCGCACCATCTGCTGATGACCGTGATCCGCATCTATCACGCCGAACCCCACGATGGCAATACCGGGATCAATTCCCAAAATCCGCATCTGCGCGTATCCTCCACAAATAGATATATTTATTATATCAAATACGGGCGGAATTGCAACAAAAAACTGCCACCTGCAATCATGGAAACAGGTGGCAGTTTCAGGCTCTGGGGTGGGCGCGGTTATATACATCTTTGAGCTGTTTTTGAATCACGTGGGCGTAGATTTGGGTGGAGGAGATATCCGCATGACCCAGCATCTCCTGAATGGATCGAAGATCCGCCCCGTTTTCCAGCAGATGCACGGCAAAGGAGTGGCGCAGTGTGTGAGGCGTGATGTCCTTGGTAATCTCCGCCTTCTCCTGGTAGTATTTGATAATCTTCCAAAAGCCCTGTCGGCTCATGCGTTCGCCGTTCATATTAACGAACAGCGCCGGTTCGTCCGTATCGGAGATGATTCTCGGACGAATATCGCGTATGTAATCCTGCAGTGCCTTGACCGCCGCCTGATAGAGCGGGATCATACGCTCTTTTCCTTTGCTTTCACAGCGGATAAAGCCGGCCGGTAGGTTCACGTCGTCTATATTCAGTCCGATCAGCTCGGAGACGCGGATTCCCGTGGCGTACAGCAGCTCCAGCATGGCGTGATCCCGGTAGCCCTTTTCGTCTGTGCATCGGGGCTGATCGAGAAACAGCTCCACTTCCCGATTGGTCAGTATCTCCGGATACTTGCGCTCCACCCGAACCGACGACACGTTTTTTGCAGGATTACTGCGTATCAATCCGTTGCTGAACAAATACGCATAAAAGGATTTGACAGAGGCGGCTGATCGCGTGACGGTGGCGGGAGATTTTCCGTGGCCGGATAGATCCTCCAAATAGCGGGAAATCTGATCCTTCTTTACACGCCGCAAATCTGTTGCACCGTGATTGGCTAACCAACTGCGGAACTGGTGGAGATCCCGAAGATAGGAACTGACGGTATTGTCGGAAGCGTGCTTCTCGTTTTGCAAATACATTTGATAGGCGTCGATATAATCTGTCAATCCACACGCCTCCTTTCCTTACAAGTATTGTATCAGGTAATGCGGTTAAGAATCAGCGAATAAAAACGCGGCACCAGCGAAAGCTCAATCACACAGCCGATCAACAGAATAATGGCGCACACCGCCAACGGATATACAGTCGATCGATCCGGCTTACTGCGCCCTCCGCGCCGCAGGCGTTTTGCCGCCGTCCGGGAACGGGAAGCCAAATAAAAGCTGCAGGGCAGAATGAAAAGGCACCGGATACCAAAAGCGGCAAACGCCAAAGATACGCCGCCGCGCCCCAGTGCAGATGTGAAACAGTGCACGGCAAAGGCGAGGAAAAAACCCTGTCCAACCATATAGAGCGGCACTGTCCACACACCCCACGCTACCGCACCCAACAGCACCAGAACGACGGCATCGCGAAAATAGGCAAAAAAGACACTTCCCAACGCCGCGGCGTCCGCATTGCCGCGCACGTAGTGCAAGAGGTAGTCCGACAATTCCCCATACTGCTCCCGGGATATGAGACTGCCCGCCAGATGACCCAATAATACGCCGCATAAAAACAGAGCGCACAATACCAGATAATCCGTCCGCAATTTTGATGCCGACGGCATGCGCGGAATATGACGCCGTTTAAACAATGCCCTCACCTCGTCCCATCGTATGCGATAAGAAGAAAAAATAGAAGGCATTACCATGGTGCACGTAAAATAATATAGGCTAAAAGAACAGAATTCGCAAGCTATTTCTTCCAATTCGCGCATTTTTGTCATTTATGTCAAAATATTATGTAAACGCTATTATGTAAACTGCATATACCAATGTGCTGTGCATCTTCCGTTTGGTCAACATATGGGAAATCAGCATCAAATCTATCACAATATCTTGCATTAAACAGCGTTCCACGGCAAATGCTGCAGTGAAACGCTGTTTTACTTCTGTTGTCAAGTACTTTTTGTCAGAATATTCATTTTTGTCGGTTTTACCAGAAAATATTTATGTTACCGACTCTTAAGCGGCACTCTGCGCACAGCAGGCGACCGTTTCCGGCGCGGTGCTCTGCCTTTCTTCCCTGCACGCAGCACACCGCCCAGAAGCGATCCCGCCAGAATGCACAGAGCAAATTGCCAGCCGCCTGCCCCGAAGCGGCCGCCCTCCGGAAAGAGCAGTGAGGCGGCGCAGATCACGACCAAAAACAATGCCGCCACAGTCAGCGCGGCAGACAGCGTTCCCTTTCCGCGCTCCGAGCCGATCCACGCCCCTGTTAACCCTGCCAAGCCGTAGCTGCCGAATATCCAGTTGCGCTGCATCTCCTGTGAAATGACACCCTTTACCATTAAAAGCGCGCCAAGAGCCAGCAGTGCCGCTGCCGTCAGAACAGCGCACCCCAAGGCGATCCAAGTTCTTTTTCCGCGCAGCGTACGCATCACAGACATGACAAAACCTCCCCGAACAGCTTTGCTTCAGCATATTCGGGGAGGTGCATTGTTATGCTATGTTTACAACGATTACTCTTTGGACTCGTCCTTGTCCCACGAATCGTTTTGCTCAGCAGGCGTTTCTTCCTCTGTCTTCTTCTCTGCCTTTTTCCGGGTGGGACGCTGCGCCGCGGCTGCCTGCTCGTCCAGCGTGCCTACGCTGCCGATGGCGGATTTGAGGAACTCCACCCGTACACGATCTTCACTGGTCTCAATCACAACGGTGCGATCCGTAATACCTACTACGCGACCGTATACACCGCCGATCGTGGTGAGCCAGTCACCCTTTTTTAAGCTGTTGCGCATCTGCTCCGCTTCCTTCTTCCGCTTGTTCTCCGGACGGATCAGCAGGAAATAGAAAACAGCGAGCATGAGAACGATCATCAAAATGCCGGAATAATCCATAGTATAAAACTCCTTTTTGCTTGTTTGATGTGGTCATTATACAAAAATGAAAACGCTTTGGCAAGTCTTTTTACACCCGCTGCGCCAGTTTTTGACTGTACGCGGCGCGAAAGGCGTCAAACGTGCCATTATCGAGGCTTTCCCTAATGCGGCGCGCCAGTGTGTTGTAAAAATAGAGATTGTGCATCACCGCCAGACGCATACCCAGCATTTCCTCCGCGGCAAAGAGATGCCGTACATACGCCCGGGAAAAACGGCGGCAGACCGGGCAGTCGCACGCAGGATCAATAGGACCGTCGTCCAATTTATAGCGGGCATTTTTGATGTTCAGCGTTCCCTGCCATGTAAACAACTTCCCGTGGCGGGCGTTGCGGGCAGGCATAACGCAGTCAAAAAAGTCCACGCCTCGCGCCACCGCCTCAATGATATTGGACGGCGTCCCCACGCCCATGAGATAGCGAGGCTTGTCCGAAGGCATATGAGGTTCCACCGCGTCAATGATCTTATACATCACCTCAGTGGGCTCTCCTACCGCCAGGCCGCCGATGGCATAGCCGTCACAGTCCAGCTTGGAGATCTCCTCCATGTGCCATGCGCGCAGGTCTTCATACGTCGCGCCCTGATTGATACCAAAGAGCATTTGATGGGGATTCACCGTATCCGGCAGCGAATTGAGCCGGTCGTGTTCCCGCTTGCACCGCTCCAGCCACCGCAGCGTCCGTTCGCACGAAGCTTTGGCATAAGCATAGGGCGCGGGATTTTCCACACACTCATCGAATGCCATGGCAATATCCGAGCCGAGGTTGGACTGGATCTGCATGCTCTCCTCCGGCCCCATAAAAATGCGGTGACCGTCCAAATGGGAGGCAAAGGTGACACCTTCTTCCCGAATCTTCCTCAGACCCGCCAGAGAGAACACCTGAAAGCCGCCGCTGTCGGTGAGGATCGGACCGTCCCAGTTCATAAAACGGTGCAAACCGCCCAGACGGCGGATTACGTCATCACCGGGGCGCAGATGGAGATGATACGTGTTGCTCAACTCAATCTGACAGCCCAATTCCTTCAGATCAAATGCGCTGACACCGCCCTTAATTGCTCCCTGTGTGCCCACGTTCATAAAAACAGGCGTCTGCACCTGTCCGCCATGAGCGCATTGGAATACGCCGCGCCGTGCGCGACCTTGCGTTTTGAGTACCTGAAACATGGATAACTCCTTTATCGGATCAACGTGGCGTCGCCAAAACTAAAAAACCGGTAGCGTTCCCGCACGGCTTCTTCATAGGCGGCAAGCACATGTTCCCGCCCTGCCAGCGCCGATACCAACATGATAAGGGTGGATTCGGGCAGATGGAAGTTGGTAATCAGCCCGTCCAGCACCTTAAAACGATAACCGGGATAGATAAAGATATTGGTCCAGCCGGCGCCCGAGCGCACCGTGCCGTCCTCCCCTGCCCAACTCTCCACTGTGCGGCAGGAGGTGGTGCCCACGCAGATGACACGTCCGCCCCTGCGCTTTGTGACGTTGATGCGCTCCGCCGTCTCCGGGGAGATCACGCAGTACTCGCTGTGCATCTCGTGGTCGGTGATCTCCTCTGTTTTGACCGGGCGAAATGTACCCAGCCCCACGTGGAGCGTCACAAAAGCCAATTCCACGCCCATAGCGCGGATTTTCTCCAACAGTTCCTCTGTAAAATGCAAGCCCGCCGTGGGCGCGGCGGCACTGCCGGTAACTTTGGAATAGACAGTCTGATACCGTTCCCTATCCTGCAGTTCCGCACGGATATAGGGCGGCAGGGGCATTTTGCCCAGACGGTCAAGGATCTCCAAAAAGATGCCGTCATAATCAAATCGAACCAGTCGGTTGCCATCGGGCAATTCCTCCGTCACCTGCGCGGTCAATTCCCCGCCGCCGAAGGATAGCCGTGTACCGACGTGCATACGCCTGCCGGGACGCACCAGACATTCCCACGTCTTCTCGCCCCGGTCGATCAAAAGCAGCACCTCGCAGGCGCCGCCGCCGGGCAGTCGCTCACCCAGCAGCCTGGCGGGCAGTACACGGGAATCGTTGAGTACCAGACAGTCACCCGGACGCAGATAGGACGGCAGATCATAAAAATGCCGATGCTCTATGGCGCCGGTGTCCTTGTCCAGCACCAGCAGACGCGATGCGTCCCGCCGCGCCGCAGGCGTCTGGGCAATCAGTTCCTGCGGAAGATCAAAGTAGAAGTCACTTGTTTTCATGCCGCGATCACACCAAACGGACGCGATGGAACACTTTTTTACCCTTGCGGATCACCAGACCGTCGCCGGCAAGCTGGTCGCAGGTGTAGGATTCGTCGATAGAGGTTACCTTACCGTCATTCACCGATACGCCGCCTTGTTGAATAAGACGCCGCGCCTCACCCCGGGAAGCGCACAGTCCGCATTTGACCAGCAGCGTCATCACATTGATTGTCGCGCCGTCAAAATCGCCCTGTGTCAACTCCGTAGACGGCATATTTTCCGCGTTTCCCGCGCCGGAGAATAACGCGCGGGCGGCGTCTTTTGCTTTCTCCGCCTCCTCTTCACCGTGTACCATGCGCGTAAGCTCATAGGCGAGAATTTCCTTGGCGTCGTTGAGCTGTGCGCCCTCCCAGGACGACATTTTTTCGATCTCGCTAAGGGGCAGGAACGTCAGCATGCGGATACACTTCAGCACGTCCGCATCGTCCACATTCCGCCAGTACTGATAAAACTGGAAGGGACTGGTTTTCTCGGGATCGAGCCAGACGGCATTGCCCGCTGTTTTGCCCATTTTGCGACCCTGTGAGTCGGTCAGGAGCGTAATGGTCATGGCGTGAGCGTCCTTGCCCAGCTTGCGGCGGATCAGCTCCGTGCCGCCGAGCATATTGCTCCACTGGTCGTCGCCGCCGAACTGCATATTGCAGCCGTGGTGTTGGAACAGATAATAGAAATCATAGCTCTGCATGATCATATAGTTGAACTCCAGAAAGCTCAAGCCCTTTTCCATACGCTGCTTATAGCACTCGGCACGCAGCATATTGTTCACGGAAAAGCAGGCGCCCACCTCCCGCAGCAGATCCACATAGTTCAACCCCAACAACCAGTCGGCATTGTTGAGCATCTGTGCCTTGCCGGGTCCGAATTCGATGAACTTCCCCATCTGCCGTTTGAAACAGGCGGCATTATGGTCAATATCCTCTCTTGTCAGCATCTTTCGCATGTCGCTGCGCCCGGAGGGATCGCCGATCATGGTCGTGCCGCCGCCGATCAGTGCAATAGGCTGATTGCCAGCCATTTGCAGACGCTTCATCAGCGTCAGCGCCATAAAATGCCCGGCTGTGAGGCTGTCTGCCGTGCAGTCAAACCCGATATAGAACGTGGCCTTTCCGCTGTTGACCATCGTGCGGATCTCTTCTTCGTCTGTCACTTGAGCAATAAGACCCCGTTCCACCAGTTCTTCGTAAATTCCCATTGTGTTCTTCCTTTCTTATTTCCCACGGCTGCATGTTGCCGTTATAAGGTGCTTTTATACGTTTCCGCCTCGTGCAACAGTTCCTCCGCGCCGGAGAGCATCACCTCGGAAACGTGACTGCCGCCTGTAAGCCGCGCCAGCTCCTGCCGCCGTTGGAGACGGTCCAAGCAGGTGACGCTGGTATACGTGCGTCCGCTGCGTTCTCCTTTTTCCACGGAAAAATGGGTGTCCGCCATCGCCGCCAACTGCGGCAGATGCGTGACGCATAGAACCTGCTTGCCGCGGCTCAGACGCGCCAGTTTTTCCGCCACCTTCTGCGCCGCCCGACCGCTGACGCCGGTATCCACTTCGTCAAAGACCATTGTGGCTACCTCGTCCTGCTCGCTGAGCACGTTTTTCAGCGCCAGCATAATACGCGCCAGCTCGCCGCCGGAGGCGATCTTCTGGATAGGCTTCAATTCCTCTCCCACGTTGGCGGACATCAGAAAACGCACTTCGTCCATACCGCTCTCGTCCAACGGCTTCTCGGCAAAGGATACGGCAAAGCGCACCTTGTCCATATCCAACTGCCGCAGCTCCGACAATATCCGCTCTGTAAGCTCCTGCGCCGCCGTGCGCCGCGCCTGTGAAAGCTCCCCGGCGGCGGTGCGCGCCGTCTGCTCCGCCTGCGTGCGCCGCCGTTCCATATCCAGAAGCGTATCGTCCGATTCCTCAATCTGTTCCAACCGCGTGCGGCAGCGATCCAAATAGGACAACATATCCTCTACGGTGGGACCGTATTTCTTTTTCAGACGGTAGAGCTGATCCAACCGTCCCTCTACCTCGTCCAGCTCACCCGGGGAGAAGGCAAAATGATCCCGCCGATCCCGTACGGTGTCCGCCACGTCGTACGTCTCGCTGTACAGACTCTCCAACCGTTCACACAGCGCGGCGTAATCCTCGTCCAGATCCCGGATGCCGGAGAGCGCGTCCTGCGCCCGGCGCAAAAGACTCAACGCGCCCTCGTCCTCATCGCCGTTCAAACAGTAATCCGCCTGCGCCACAGCGGAAATGAACTTCTCGCTGTTGCGTAGAAAATTGCGGCGGCTGTACAGTTCTTCCTCCTCGCCGCTTTTAAGCTGTGCCCGTTCCAACTCGTTGATCTGGTAGCGCAGCGTATCCACCTGCCGGGCGCGTTCCGCCTCGTCCATCTGCAGCGACGCAATGGCACGGCGCAGCTCTGATAAAGTGCGGTACGCCGCCTGATATGTACTTCGCATCTGTTCCGTGCGCCCGAAATTATCCAGATAGACGATGTGCTGTTCCTCATCTAACAGCTGCTGCCCATCGTGCTGACCGTGAATATTTAACAATCGCGTGCCCGCGGCGCGCAGCTGCGTCACCGTGGCAGGCCGTCCGTTGATCCGGCAGAGATTGCGGCCGTCGGTGTAGATCTCGCGCTGCAGCAACAATTCCTCACCGGGAGCAACACCCCACTCCTGTGCAAGATCCGCAGGAGGATCGGTAAAAGTCGCGCTGACAAATGCTTTTTCACTTCCGGTGCGAATCAGATCCCGGGACGTGCGCTGTCCCAGTACGGCGCTCATGGCGTCGATCACAATGGATTTTCCCGCGCCTGTCTCGCCGGTCAGCACATTGAAGCCGGATGCAAACGTAATGTCCGACTGTTCGATAATCGCAATATTTTCAATATGAAGCAGTTGCAGCATCTGTGCACCCTCCGCGTCTGTCAGCGCAACTGATCCTGTACCTGCGTACAAAAATCCGCGGCGTCCACGCTCTCGCGCATAATCAGCAAAACTGTATCGTCTCCCGCCAGCGTACCCACAATGTCAGCATGTCCCATGCCGTCCAGCGCCGCCGCCGCCGCATTGGCAAGTCCCGGCATGGTCTTAATGACAACAATGTTTTGTGCATAGTCCACCGACAAAACACTCTCGCGGAAAATAGCCCGCAGCTTGTCGGCAAAGTTTAACCGCGTCCGATGTACGGATACGGCATAGCGATACCGCCCCTGCCCCACCGGCTCCTTGACCAGATGCAGCTCTTTGATATCTCGGGAAATAGTCGCCTGCGTGCTTTTAAATCCCCGTTGGCGCAGACGATCCAGGAGCTGTTCCTGCGTTTCGATCGTCTCCTGGGTGATGATTTCCAGCAGAACGGCTTGTCTGTCATTTTTCATACTTAGCAGCCTCCATTGCCATTTTGTTGTCCAGGATCGCGCAAAAGCTCTTCTTTGATAAACGCACCAGATCAGTGGAATATTTGGACTGACGCACCTGTACCTTGTCACCGTTTCTCAAGGAAAACGCCTTCCCGCCGTCTACGGAGAGGTAGACAAATTTTCGGTTTGCCTCCGCCGCCTCCACCGTGATCACGTGTTCCGGCGAGAGCACATAGCAGCCGCCCCGGGTAGAGTGCGCGCAGATCGGCGTGATGAGCAGATTGCGGGCAGTCGGTTCTACGATAGGTCCGCCTGCCGCCATGGAATAGCCAGTGGAACCGGTGGGCGTGGCAATCACAACGCCATCGCCCGTGACCCGTGTCAAGCGGCCTTCTTCTGTAAAGGTATCAAGCCTTACAACCCTTGCAATAGAGCCTTTTGAAATAACGGCGTCATTTAAGCCGAGGTTGGTATAGGTGACGCGCCCGTTCCGAAGCACCGATACGTCCAGCATCATGCGGGACTCCACGCTGAAATCCCAACTGCGCAGATCCCGCAGGCGCTCCAGCTCGTTCGGTTCCAGTTCGGACATGAACCCCAGACTCCCCAGATTGATGCCAAGTACGGGTACATTATGCAATGCAACGGTTTTAGCAAGATGCAGGATCGTTCCGTCGCCTCCGAAGGCGATCAACAGATCGGCGCCGTGAATCTCCCGATCCAGCGGCGTCACCGGCATATCGGCGTTTCGTTCCGCCCCTTCCTGCTGAAAGGGCAGGCACGTAACAGTGGAGATTCCCACCTGCTCCAAAATCGACTTGGCGCGTGCCGCCACCTTCAAATCAGTGTCGCGGTACGGATTGGGACACAGAATGACTCTTCTCATTTCGCTTCCTTTCCGGCAGCCGGCGGATTCGTCAACGCACAATGCGATGCCGCAACAACGGCATCTATATCCACCGGCGCATCTGCCTCCTCCGACTTGCGAAGATATCCCAGGTATTCAATATTTCCCTCAGGTCCTCGAATGGGAGAATAGGTAATACCAATGACTGTAAAGTTATTATGCTTTACATATTCTAACACAGAGGCAATCACCTCTCGGTGCACGGCGCTATCACGCACCACGCCCTTCTTGCCTACTTTTTCACGTCCGGCTTCAAACTGCGGCTTGATGAGGCATACGATCTCGCCGCCCGGGCGCAGCAAGGGGTAGAGCGCGGGGAAAATCAGCTTTAAGGAGATAAAGGAAACATCAACGGAGATAAAATCCAGCGTTTCGGGAATCTGCTTGGACGATAGATACCGGGCGTTGGTGCGTTCAAGGCATACAACGCGCGGATCGCTCCGCAGCTTCCAGTCCAGTTGCCCGTACCCGACGTCCACCGCGTAGACTTTCGACGCGCCGTTTTGCAGCATACAGTCGGTAAAGCCGCCGGTGGATGCGCCTATATCGGCGCAGATTTTTCCGTTCAATGTGATAGGCCATGTTTTCATGGCTTTTTCCAGTTTCCAGCCGCCGCGGCTGACATAGGGCATGACGTGGCGGCGCACCTCCACCTCCGCGTCCTTGGAAACCGCCATGCCCGGCTTATCTGCACGCTGTCCCGCCACAAAGACGTCGCCGGACATGATCACCGCCTGCGCCTGCTGGCGGCTGGGCAGAAGCTGTCGCTCTACCAAAAGGAGATCCAGCCGCATTTTACCGCTCATTGCAGCGCCTCCTTTAACGTATCCGCTACGGAGGCGGCGTCCAACCGGCAGCGGCGGTAGAGCTGTGCAACCGTTCCGTGATCGGGAACAGATGCTCCCGGATTCTGCAAAATCACCTTTTCCGGCACCGAGCCGCCCTCCGCCAGCAGTGCGGCCAGCCGCTGTCCCACACAGCCGCTCTCCAGACAATCCTCCAAAACCAAAAGGCAGCGCCGTGAGAGCGCCATGGCGCATGCTTCCTGCGCCGTGAGAGGGGCGATGCGGCGCAGCTGCACAACCTGCGCCTCAATGCCTGCCTCGTGCAAAATCTCCGCCGCACCCATTGCCTCGCGGATCAAGGTGCCGTATGTAACGATGGAACATGCCGTACCCTGCCGCCGTACGGCAAAGGAAGCGTGGTCGGAAACAACTTTCGATCCGCTCTCACTCGGCTCCCCGCCCCGGGGATATCGAACCGCCACCGGGCCGTCGTATTCATCGATCGCCTGACGGAGCATGGCGCGAAGCTCCGCAAAATCGGAAGGACACAGTACCGTCATGCCGGGTATCATCGAGAGATACGCCGGATCAAAACAGCCGTGGTGCGTTTCGCCGTCTGCGCCCACCAGTCCGGCGCGATCCACCGCAAAGACCACGTGGAGATTTTGCAGTGACACGTCGTGAAGAAGTTGGTCAAAGCTGCGCTGCAAAAAGGTGGAATACACGGCAAAGACAGGGATCATTCCCTGCTTTGCCATGCCTGCCGCCATCGCGGCGGCATGCTCCTCGGCAATACCTACGTCAAAGAATCGCTCGGGAAAGGCGGCGGAAAAAGCGGTAAGACCTGTTCCGCTCGGCATACCGGCAGTGATGGCGCAGATGCGGCTGTTTTGCCCGGCAAGCTCCGTCAATGCCTCGCCAAACGCGGAGGAGAAATCCGCGCCGCTTTTGCATTGCGGCTGTCCCGTTTGTATGCTGAAAGGTCCGACACTGTGCCAGCGATCCGGCTCCTGCTCGGCAGGCGGATACCCTTTACCTTTGATGGTATGTACATGGAGCAGTACAGGCCGTCCGGCGTTCTTTGCCGCGGTCAGCGCGCTGACGAGTTGCGGGATATGATGACCGTTCACCGGACCGATATATTGGAAACCCATATGCTCAAAAAGCGTACTGCCGGGGAAAACGGATTCCTTGAGCGCTGTTTTGATATGATGGCTGACGCGGTAGACACGTTTTCCGGCGGTTGTGCCGCCGAGAAAACGGCGGTAGCGCTGCTTAAACGCCTGATAGCTGGGATTGCGCCGCAAGCGCGCCAAGTGTCTTGCTAAACCGCCCACATTGCGGCTGATGGACATACCGTTGTCGTTCAGGATCACGATCAGCGGCTCACCGGAGGCGCCGGCATCATTGAGCCCTTCAAAACTCAATCCTCCGCCCAGCGCACCGTCGCCCAATAGCGCGATCACGCTGTAATCCTGCTTTTGCAAAGTACGCCCGCGCGCCATTCCCAATGCCACGGAGACGGAATTGGACGCGTGTCCGGCAATAAAGGCGTCGTGCACGCTCTCACGCGGCTTGGGAAAGCCGGATAATCCGTCCTGCCGGCGCAGCGTGGAAAACTGCACCTGCCGCCCCGTCAACAGTTTGTGGACGTAGCACTGATGTCCCACATCAAATACAAGGCGGTCGCGGGAGGTGTCAAACACCCGATGGATCGCCACCGTCAATTCCACTACGCCCAGATTCGATGCCAAATGTCCGCCGGTGGTACTGATACCGCGCAACAGCTCGCTGCGCAATTCTTCGCACAGAAGCGGCAGTTGATCCTTGCTCAATTTTTTCACGTCAGCCGGGCTGGCAATATGTTCTAAAATCAAAAACAGTCGCCTCGTTTCATCTCTAAAGATGCAGCGCGTGCATGATACACGCTACCCGATGCACCACCCGGGTACAGTCGTGGATAGCGACCGTCTTGCCCAGCGCCTTGCCGCCGATGGTCAAGCCGGAGATCAACGCCGTAATAGAAATGGAGATCAGGATAGAAGCGGTGGATAGGCTTCGCTGCAGCTCCACCACGATCACCGCCGCTGTGGAACCGCTGACGATGCCGCAGATATCACCCACCACGTCGTTACAAAAGGAACTGACGCGGCTGGCATTGTTCAAAAGCCGGATCGCCTCCCGTCCGCCGCGCTCTTTGTGCGCCGCCATGGAGTGAAACGGCCGCGGATCAGCGGCGGTAACCGCCACGCCGATCATATCAAACACGATACCCAGCGCGATAAAAACCGCCAGCACCAGCCCCGCCGCCAAGACTCCCGTCCCGCTCATCGCCGAGGTGGACAGAAAGCTCAAAACGGCGCTCAACGCCACGGACATAAGAAAGACCCGGATGACCCAATGATCGCCCTTTTTCTTGTCCTTTTCCTTTTTGCTCAAAACGTTCGTCCTCACTGGTAAAATTGCTGAACAGGGCGGCTTCGAAGGTAAATCTTACGGCTTAGGTACGGGTTGGCTTTCCCCGCGGCACACCTGTCGTTGCCAATCAGGCGGTTTCCCGTTCGGTGCCGTGTCACGCTGTTACCGTATGCGTGATACCCGACTGCCACTTAGTCCGCACTGCAATCCCTCCGACGCCCCCGATGGGACAGCCTAGGTGATTTCCACAGCAGTCAAACCGTTTCTTATCCTCTTTTGCAGACTGGGTTTCAAGGGAATAGCACGTTGTCTCTGGCCGGAGAGTCCGCGCATCAGCTCCCCTATCCACCCAACCCACGCAAGGCAGGCTACTCTGCACACAGCGTTCAGGCGGTCTATGGCCGCTTTGCACCGCATTGCAGGTTTCTTATCATCTGCCTCGTACGAAAGTCGCTTACCGCAACGGGGAGTACGCCTTCGCACAACAGCAGGTCTCCACAGGCGCAGGGTCGGGTCCTCCATGCCATTGGAGGGCGCCCTACGCCCGCAGGCGGCGGCAAATGCCGCGCCTCCCTCCAGCACCCACCCCAAACTGGGCGTAAAAAGCAGGCACCAGAGGTTTCACAGTTGTGCCCTTTAAGGGATTTTTAGGCCCCTCTTAGGAAACGGCAGATCTGACTAGGATACTGCGCCGCTGTTCAGTCACTCTATATGATAACACATTTATTTGAAATTGACAACCGGTATTATACAGAATATGCAGTATATCCTGCATAAAAACAGCAACGCACGCCTGCCGTGATTGGCAAGCGCACGTTGAAAATCAAACGTCATTTTACTTGATCCTGCTGACCATTTGATCCGCCAACTGCCAGAGAAAGCCGTGATCGCCCCAGCCGGATACGGCAGCCTTGGCACGGACGGAACAGTTTTCCACCTTCTTTTGGCAGGCTTCCACACCCTTCAGATCCACGTAGGTGACCTTTCCGGAGGCTTGATCGGACCCGATGGGCTTGCCGAAGGTGCTCTCGTCCCCCGTCACGTCCAGAATATCGTCCCGGAGCTGGAAGCCCCAACCCAGATACTGTGCATACTGCACCGCCTGCATACGCATGGTGGGCGGCATCTTTGCGGCAATACAGCCCAACTCCGCCGCGGCGGCAATCATGACGCCTGTTTTGAGACGGTTCACCTCACGCAGTCCAGCTTCGTCGCGTATATCGTATACGGTGTCCAGCACCTGACCTGCCACCATGCCGTCTGCGCCGCAGGCGTCGGCAAGCACGCGGATCGCCTGTACCTTGTTCTCGGCGGTCATCATCGGTGCCTGGGCAATCAGGCGGAACGCCTCCGGCTGCAACGCATCTCCTGCCAAAACAGCCAGCGCCTCACCGTAAACCTTGTGGTTGGTTGGGCGGCCGCGGCGCAGATCGTCGTTGTCCATACAGGGCAGATCGTCGTGAATGAGGCTGTAATTATGCACCAGCTCCAAGGCGCACGCATAGGGCAGCGCCAGATGCCAGTCCGTGCCGCCCAACCTGGCGAACTCCAGCGTCAGAACCGGACGGATCCGCTTGCCGCCGGAGAGCAGACTGTACCGAATCGCCTCATAGAGCTTGCTGTAGGACCTGTCCTGCGTGAACAGACGATCCAGATACGATTCAATCGCCTCCTGATAGGCGGTGTATCTTTCCGTATAGTCCATATTTACTCCTCCGAATCAAACGGCGATTCCACCGGGGCGCCGTCCTCCCCTTTTGCCAGCTTCACCACCTGCTGCTCCGCCTGTTCCAGTTCCCGCCGGCAATCGTTGACCAGCTCCGATCCCTCGGTGAACAGCGCCATAGACGCATCCAGTTGGGCGTCGCCTTTCTCCAGCAGCGTGACAATTTGTTCCAAACGAAGCATTTTCTCCTCAAATGTCTTTTTCTCCGCCATGATAATCCCTCCTATTCCGTATCGTCCACCGTACAGTCCAGCGTTCCCTCGCCCAGTCGGACGCGGATCCGATCGCCCTGGGAAACCTGCGCGGCGGTGCGCAGTATCCTTCCGTCTGCCGTGTGCGCCACGGCGTAGCCGCGGCTTAAAACCTTCAAGGGGCTCAGCGCGTCCAGCGACGCCGTCAATCGGGTAAAGCGATGCTTTTCCGACGCCAAGCGGCTTACCGCCGCCGAGGTCAGTTTTTCCTGCATATGATCCAGCTGTATGCGCCGATCCTGCAAAAAAGCAGTCGGATCGGTGAGCACGCGCTTATTTCCCAGCGCGTTCAACCGCTGCGTTTGAAGATCCAGCAGATTTCGTATTCCCTGCGTCATACGTGTTTGCGTTTGATGGAAAGATCGAAGAAGCTCCGTTAGATCCGGCACGGCGATCTCCGCCGCGTTGGACGGCGTGGAGGCACGGCGATCCGCCACAAAATCGGAGATGGTTACGTCCGGCTCGTGCCCCACGGCGGATATCACGGGAATCTCCGATTCGTAGATGGCGCGGGCGACGCGCTCGTCATTGAATGCCCACAGATCCTCCAGCGAGCCGCCGCCGCGTCCGGTAATCAGCACGTCCGCAATCTTCCAGCGATTGGCGTAGCGGATCGCGCCCACAATCTCAGGCGGCGCTTCCGTCCCCTGTACCCGCACCGGCAACAGCAGTACCTTTGCCAGCGGGTAACGGCGGCGGAGTATGCGGATCATATCGTGAATCGCCGCACCGGCGGAGGAGGTTACAATGGCGATCCGCCGGGGAAAGAGCGGCAGGGGTTTTTTATGCGATTCGTCAAATAACCCCTCTTTCCAAAGTTTTTCCTTGAGCTGTTCGAACGCCACATGCAAATCCCCCACGCCGTCCGGCGTGAGCTGTTGGCAGTAGAGCTGATACGCTCCGTCCCGGGGATAGACGCTGACGCGCCCGCATACGATGACCTTCATGCCGTTTTCCGGGCGAAAACGCAGCTTCACAGCGGCGCTTTTGAACATCACGCACCTTAGGGAGCTTTCACCGTCTTTGAGTGTGAAGTAGTGGTGACCGGAGGGGTATATTTTGTAATTGGACAGCTCCCCCTGCACGAAAACACCGTCCAGCTCCGGCGCGCCGTCGATCAGTTCCTTGATAAGACCGTTGAGCTGTGTAACGCTGAAAATCGGGCGATCTATGGCGCACACCTCCTCATAATCATGCAAAGCAGGCAGAGTGAACGACACTCTGCCTGCCCTTTTATTCCGTGGTTTCCTGCCGCACGAAGCTGCCCAGAATCCCGTTGAGAAAACGGACTGTCTCGGGCGACTCATATTTCTTGGCAATCTCTACCGCCTCGTTGATGGCGGCGCCGTCGGGGATCTCCGGCAGATAGAGTATCTCATACATCGCCACGCGCATAATGGCTGACGCCATCAGTGAAATGCGCTCAAAGCGCCAGTTCCGGGCGTATTTTTCGATATAGGCGTCCAGCTCGGCGGCGTGCTCTGCCACGCCGGAGACGAGCCGGCGAATGTATTGACGCTGTTTTTCGTTGGGCGGTTGAGCGTAGACATCGCATTCCCCCGCCAGCGCGGCAAACGTATCCGCCGCCAGACGGTGATCCAAGAATTCCTCGATGGTGAGGTCTGTAAAGCTCAGCTCATACGCCAAATGCGCGGCGATCTCCCGGGCAGTATTCCGTGTCATCGGTATCGTTTCCTTTTCCTGTTGTTCCTCAATTAAAGCTGATGCCGCCCACATGGACGTTGACAGTGCCAACCTTGAAGCCGGTAGAGCCTTCCAGCGTAGTGAACACCGCCTCCTGCACCTTTGCCGCCACATCGGAGATCTCACAGCCGTAACGGATCACGAGAAAGAGATTCACCGCCAGACCCTCGCCGTCCATCTCCACGCGGACGCCCTTCGCCGTCATTTTTTTGCCGCCCATCAGATCGGATACGTTGCTGCCCAGCAGACCGCTCACGCCGTCCACTTCCAACGCAGTAGCCGTTGCCAGATTGGCGACGACTTCCTCCGAGATCTGGATATTTCCCATATCCTCCTGGCGGATCATATACTCTCTGTTTTCAGCCATGGCAAGACAAACTCCTAACTGTTATTTTCCTTTGCACGTACATAGTTACAGTAATTATAACAGTTCCGGCAGAAAATTACAACAGTTAATTTGCCTCAACGATCTTGATCTGTTCCGGGGTATAATTCGTCTCGCTGACGACTATATCCTTGATCCGCGCTACGTCTGTCACGTCCAGTCCGTCCGGCGCGGAGACCACCACGCTGATGGATTCGGCGCCCATGAACGCCACGCAGTCATCATACCCCTTGGCGGTGACAAGGCTTTCAATCTGGGATTCCGCCACCGTATACGCCGCCAGCACCTGCAGCGTCTGGGACGCCTCGTTGAGTGTTGCCGCGTCGGCGTTTTTATCCGTCTCCGCCTCCTGCAGCATGCTGATGGCGGTGTCCCGCGCCTGCTTGCGGCTCAGCCGCGCCGTGGCAAAGTAGTCGTTCTCATCCACCGTGGGTAAATCAGCCGTCTGATCTGCCGGTTGATTTACTTTTTCCCCGGCGTTGACAAGAGTGGATTCGCCCAGCACACGGGAGCTGTCCTCCACCTGATCGGCATACCGCCAGTTCAAATAGACCGCCGTGCCGACCAACAGCAAAACGCTTGCAATGACCACGCGCTTTTTCCAGAGTTTTTTCATGTTTGACCCTCCTATGATTGTTTCCATTTTACAACTGATATCTTATCCGAGCTCAAACCGGTGAGCGCGGAGACTGCTTCCACCACCGCCAACCGCACCGCCGCGTTTCCCGCGCCTTGGCAGACCACCACCGCACCTTGATACACCGGGCACAGCTGGCGCGTGATCACCACCTCCTGATAGCCGCTGCCGCGGTTGACGGTCACCGTCTCTCGCCGAGAACGCGTATCGCCGCTGCCGCCGGTTTGATCTGTGTCCGCCGCCAGTTGGAGCTGAGGACCGCTGGATAATGTCAGCATCACCCGCAGTCGCCCCACACCGTCTATATGACCCAGGAGCGCCTCCATCTTTGACTCCGTCTCCTCCAGGGAGTACAGCTCCGCATCGTAGAGCGATTCCTTCTCCTGCACGCCGGAGTCGCTCCCGAAACGGGGCAGCAACATCAGCAAAACGCCTGCCAGAACGATTATCACGGCGTATTTATATTTCTTCCATATTTGATCCAATTTGAGTATACGCATGGCTATCTCTCCTGCCAGATCTGGCACTGCGGTGCGATTCCCAACTCCGTTTCTATGTAATCCGAAAGCGCCGCGTCCCACGGTACATCCAATGTCACGCGATCCGGATACGGCACACCGTCGCGCAGGCGCGTTTCCACCGCCGGGTGACAGACAACGCCCAACGTCAGACCTTTGTCCGATATATATGCGGCAAGGCGCTCGGCTATGATTGTTTCTGTGCGTTTGAGGTTCTCCTCCTGATACATCTCGATCTGCTTTTCAATTTCCCGACTGTAGCGTTCATAGGAGAGATCCCAACCGATATCCAGCCGCGTCAACGGGCGCAGTATTACCAGCAGCAGTACCGTTCCGCCGGTAAAGGCAACGATGGAACGGAGCTTTCCGCCGCCGGCAAGGGCGTAAATGACCGTAAGGATCAGCGCCGCGGCGACAACGCAGAATATCCAGTTTCGTATGGACTCGATCACGTCACCACCACCTTCACAGCCGATGCCACGGCAATCAGTAACAATAGTGCACAGGCGCCGGTCATGCCCAAGACCAGTCCGAACGCCGAACCCAGTGCGTCGATCAGCTCCACCAGAGACTCCGAACCTACCACCGATGCCAAAAACGCGGTGAGCTTGTAGGTGAGATACTGCACCGCTAAATGAACAAACGGCGTCAGGCAGGTCGCCAGCACCCCCAGCATGCCGAATACGCCGATGGAGGTGCGCAGTACGCCGGCGCTTGCCAATACGCTCTCCGCCGCGTCGGAAATGACGCTCCCCACCACCGGAACGGCGGTGCTGATGGCGGAGCGGGTCAATCGCAGTGTTACGGAGTCGGCGGACGTACCTGCCGCACCGGAAACGGTCAAATAGGCGGTAAACACCGCCAGCAGTGCCGTCAGACTCCATGTGATTCCCTTCCCGATCCCACCGCGCAGGCGCTTGAGATCATGTTCGGGCAGCATGGCGTCCGCCGCCGCCACCGCCACATAGACGTAGACCATCGGGAGCAAGAGCTTGCGGATCAGCGAGAGCAGCAGATTGGTGAACAGTACCGTGGAAACCTGCTGCACTCCGGCTGTAACGTATCCGCCGCCTGCCGCCACGGCGGCCGACAGCGTAGGCAGCAGGGACTTGGCGAAAATATCCAGCTGCTCCATGGTATCCACGCCCAATTCCATGAGAGAACGCACGCGCCCCACCGCAATGGTAGCAATGACCAGCGCGCCTGCCATGGGAATAAAGCGCGGCGATCCGTCCGGTGCGCCGGCAGTATGGAGATCACCGGTCACGCCGCACAGTATCACTACGATCAGCAGCAGTACTGCACCGCCGAGCTGATCCCGAAAGAGCGAGAGGAACAGTTCACCTACCCGTCCGGCAAGCTGTTGCAATCCGTCGGAGAGCGTAAGGGCGTTATAGTCTTCAGCGTGTATTTCGTCCAACAGCTCCTCCGCCGCAGGCGGAAGTGCGTCCGTCAAGCTGTCCGGCAACGGCTCCGCCGACGTGTGAATCACCAGCAGGCGGATCATAAGCAGCACGATACACAACTTTTCCGGTATTTTCATAGTAAAGACTCCAACAGCTCCCACACCGCGCGAAAAAGGGGCAGCGCCACCAAAATGGCGCCGAAAGCGCCGCCCGTCTCCACCAACGACGCCATGGCGTTTTGCCCCGCGTCGCGGCACAGCTCCGTGCTCACACGGCACAGCAGTGCGATCCCGACGGTTTTCAGCAGCGGTTCAAATATCTCACTCTCCACGCCGCTCCACGCCGCCATCTGATGGATAAGGTCCAATATTTCCCCCACGGGACGGATCAGTGCCAGCATCACAGCTACGCACACCGCCAGTGCCAACAGCACTCCCGCCTCCGGCGCAGTCTTTTTCAAAAAGACCGCCATCACGCCGCCGATTACGCATACGGCGCTCACGCGAATAATCTCCTCCATGGTTACAGGCTGAACAGCGCCTTGACCAGATTGAAAAGATCGCTGATCTTTTGCAGCAGGATCATCATGACCACCACCAGTCCGGCCAGTGTGGTCATCATCGCCTGCTCCTCCCGACCGCTGCGCACCAAAAGCTGGTTGAGTACCGCCACCAGAATTCCCACGGCGGCAATCTTGAAAATGAGATCAATATCCATCCCGTTCTTCTCCTCAAATCAGTACAATAATCAGCAGTCCCGCTCCCGACAGCGCCATCGCCGCATACAGTCGCTCTTTTTGCCGAAGCGCTTGACGCCGTGCTTCAAACAGCCGCGTCAACTCCTGCGCCGTATAGTGCAGTGATCCCTCGATCCTCTGGAGATCCCCTGACCATTCCATGCGGCACATCACAGCCGACATTTCCCCGTTCAAAAGGGAAAAAGCGTTGATCCAGGCTTGCTGTAAAGTAAAACCACTTTGCACCATATCCGCTACCGCCGCAAAGTATTTCCCGGAGATTTCCCGTTCCGCCAGCTCACGAAGTCCTGCCGGAACGGGAATGCTTTTCCAGCGAATGGCACTCTCCAGCGATTCCAAGGCGGAGATCAAGTCCCGCACCAACGCCAATTCACGCCGCTGGACAGACAAGAATTGCAGCCAAAAATAGAGACCGCCCGACAAAACGGTACAGGCGCCGATTACCTTCACAGCTCTTCCACCTCATAGCTGCGCTGTGCGCCGCTGCGCCGGATCGTGACGCAGACTTGAAAAACGCGCAGGCGCAATAACTGCTGAAAAAGCGGCTTTTGCCGCAGCTCCTCCCTGTCGGCGGCGTGAATGGTCGCCAGCAGATGAACGCCGCAGTTGGCGGCGGCAGCCATGGCGGTCAGATCCTGCCGGAGCGTAATCTCGTCCACGGCAATGATTTGCGGATTGGCACAGCGCAGCAGTATGGGAATCGCAATCGCCTTGGGGCAGCCGTCCAACACATCGGTGTGACACCCCACCTCCATACCGGGCACCCCCCGGTGCATGGCGGCGATCTCGCCGCGCTCGTCCACCACTGCCAGACGGCGTGGCGTCAACGTTTCCGTTCCGTCGGACAGCAGCCGGATCAGATCCCGCAGCAGTGTGGTCTTTCCCAATCCCGGCGGCGAGAGGATCAGCACGCTGTGCATTTCGCCCCCGGGAAAGAGCTGCGGACAAAGCTCTTCGGCAATTCCCGGCATCTGACGCGCCACGCGGACGGTCAAGGAGGATATGTTTCGCAGGTTGGCGCACATGCCCTCCCGCATGACCGCCGTGCCGCATATCCCCACGCGGAAGCCGCCTTCCGCCGTCAGATAGCCGCTTCGCAGCGTCTCCGTGGCGGCGTAGCGGGAGTATCCTGTGATCCGGTCACAGGTCTGTTCCAGCTCCTCCGGCGTTACCGGGGATTGATCCTGCTCCCCCACCGGTATTTCCGCTTCCTGCAGCAAAACGGTGACCGGTTGTCCGGCGCGCATGCGGATCTCCTCCGCTGTCTCTTTTTGTGTCGGGGACAGCCGCGCCAAATACCGCTGCCAGCGCAGCGGCAATAACAGAGCTGCCCGGTCAAAGCGCCGGGCATCTTCCTCTCTCGGCAAATCCATCACTTCCCTCATTTCGTGTTGTATCACTCTATGAGAGGTTGTCCCCGGATATGCAAGGCAAAAGAAAAACCTCCGCACAATGTGCGGAGGAATTATCAAACGCAGTGATGAGGTATCAATCTTCCCCGTCCTGATGGTAGAGGGTCTTGAGAAGCGCCGAATAGATTTCTTCCGGCGTCTTTTCAAAGCGCTCCGCCAGATCCTGCGCCATCTCGCGGGAGGCAACCATTAACTGTAAGCGCATCACATTGTCCACATCATCACTCAAAGAAAGCTCCACGGTGAACGTCCCGTTTTCCCGGGGATCAACCCGGCTTCGGATCTGTGCGCGCCGCAGCAGCTCTTTATTGTATGCCGCCACGTTCTTATCTGTGCGCAGGCGCACGGAGTAAGGCAGGCTGGACTGGCAGATCTCGCTGTTTTTCACGCCTTTGGGCGTGATGCAGTAGGTCTGCTGCTCCGTCAGGCGCAGGTGTCCCGTCTGGACAAGATCATTTAAACAGGCGGAGAAATCGAAATAGTCTATCCCCTCGTCGCACATGGTCAGCTCCTGCATGGCGGAAAGCGACAGCGGCTCAATCACGCGTGCGGCAATATACAGGATCAGAAATTTGATCTCCAGCTTGTCACGGATAAATCCAACGCTCATACGCACCGCCTCCTTGTCTGCATTATACGTTTTTTTTCGCGTTTTGTATAGGGGTTGCGGCAAATTTTCTCCGGCGGGAATTGCTTTTGCGCGTTTGGTCTGGTATGATATGCCTATATACATAGAATAAGGGGGATGTCGGTATGCTGAAAAGATACCTTTGCATGATTCTGGCGCTGATGATGGTGTGGAGCTGTACCGCCTGCGGCGCTCAAACGCAGGACGAGCCGGAAGAAACGCGTGTAGTGGAAGATCCGGTAGAAGGAGAACTGCCGGAGCCGGAGCCGGAACCCGTTTTGAATCCGCTGACCGGTGAGGCGCTGGAAGATCCCGACGCGGTGGATAACCGTCCGGTGGCGGTTATGCTCAATAATCTCCACTATGCCATGCCTCAGCACGGGATCGCCGATGCGGACATGATCTTTGAGTACAACGTCGAAGGCGGCGTGACCCGCATGGTGGGCTTTTTCCAAGACCCCAAACAGGCGGGAACAATCGGCTCAATCCGCAGCGCCCGCGCCTGCTTCGTGGAGACTGTGCTGGGTATGGACGCGGTGTATTTCCACGCCGGAGGCAGTACCGAGGCGACGAATATGCTCTGGCAGTTGGGCATGGATCATTATGACGGCGACGCCGGCAAGGTATACTGGCGCGATGCCGAGCGCCGCAAGACCATGGCATACGAACACACGCTCATGACCTCCGGCGAAAAGATTGCCGCTTTTCTGCCTGAGTCCGGCTGGCGCCTCAAGCACAACGAAGGCTATCAATACCCCATCACCTATGTGGAAGACGCGACACCCGCCGGCGGAGCGGATGCCCGGCAGGTGACGGTGCGTTTTTCCGCCTATAAGACGGGACGGTTCGATTATGACGCCGCCACCGGGACATATAAGATCAGCCAGATCATCAGCATGCTGGGCGCATCGCCCAATCCGTACATTGACGGCAATACCGGCATGCAGGTCAGCGTACCCAACCTGCTGGTACTGCGCACCACCGTCTACAACAGCGGCGACTCCTCCGGTCATATGGTGATCCAACTGCAAGGCGGCGGTTCGGGCGTCTACTTTTGCGGCGGAAAAGCCGAGGAGATCACATGGCGCAAGGCGGCCATGCGCGATCCCTTCAGCTTCTATCACGCTGACGGCACGCCGCTTTCTCTGCAGGTTGGTCACACCTACGTGTGCGTGATTGCCAATGACGCGCCGCTCACTTACGGTGAGGCGCAATAAGATAGCGTAAAAACAAGGAGCATACCATGGATAAACTGGATCAGGCGCGCAAGATCATTGACCGGGTTGACAGCGAGATGGCAGAACTCTTTTGCCGCCGTATGGAGGCCGCCGGAATGATCGCCGCCTATAAACAAGAGCGCGGCCTTCCCATTTTCGATGCCGCGCGGGAACGGGCGGTGGTGGAGCGCAATGCCGCCGCTATCACCGACGAGGCGCTTCGCGGCTATTACGTCACGTTTCTCAAAGGCATGATGGATCTGTCCAAGCAGTACCAGCACCGTCTGATGGACGGTTTACACGTAGCGTACAGCGGTGTGGAAGGCGCGTTTGCCGACATCGCCGCGCGGCGTATTTTCCCCGACGGACGCCACACCGGCTTTGAGAGCTTTCAAGCAGCCTACGACGCCGTGGCGGACGGGCGGTGTGACTGCGCCGTTTTGCCGGTGGAGAACAGCTACGCCGGCGCGGTAGGTCAGGTAATGGATCTGATGTTCGGCGGGGAGCTCTACATCAACGGCGTATACACCCTGCCCATCACCCAGAATCTGCTGGGCGTGCCGGGCGCGTCGATTTCTTCGGTGAAAACCGTCATCAGCCACCCCCAGGCATTGAGCCAGTGCGCCGGCTATATCCGCGCCCACGGCTACGAAACAGTTGCCGCCGCCAATACGGCGGTGGCGGCGCGGCAGGTGGCGGACTCTGGCGACGTAGCCGTGGCCGCCATTGCCAGTGCGGAGACGGCGCGGCTGTACGGCTTGGAGCTTCTGGATCACGATATCAACGAGAGTTTGACCAATACCACCAAATTTGCCGTTTTCTCCCGGGTGGAAAACCGCGTCAAGGACAAGACCGATCAAAAGTTTATCCTGCTGTTCACCGTCAACGACGTGGCGGGTGCGCTGGCAAAGGCAATCAGCGTGATCGCCGGACACGGATTCAATATGAAAGTACTGCGCAGCCGCCCGGTGAAAGACCGCGCATGGCAGTATTACTTCTACGTAGAGGCCGAGGGTGACGACAGCTCCGAGGAGGGACAGCGTATGCTGGAGGATCTGTCCGCCCAGTGCGAGAAGCTGAAGGTCGCGGGACACTACACCGTGGAAATCAATTTGAAGGACAGTGAGAAGCTATGATTCTCTCCGTGAATCTCCCCCAAAACGGGTATGACGTGGTGCTCGAGCCCAGTGCGCTTCAGCGTGCGGACACGTATCTGGATCTGCAGCGCCGCGTGCTGATCGTTACCGATGACGGCGTGCCGGCCGCCTACGCCGATGCCGTGGCGGAGCGGTGCGCACAGCCGTTGATATGCCGCGTGGCACAAGGAGAGGACAGCAAGAGCTTTTCCGTGCTGGAGCGGTTGTTGCGGCAAATGCTTGCCGCCGGCTTTACCCGAAAGGATTGCGTGGTGGCGCTTGGCGGCGGCGTAGTGGGCGACCTGGCAGGGTTTGCCGCCTCCGTCTATATGCGGGGTGTGGATTTTTACAATATCCCCACTACGATGCTCTCCCAGGTGGATTCGTCCGTGGGCGGCAAAACAGCCGTCAATCTGGACGGGATCAAAAATATTGTCGGCACTTTCTATCAGCCTAAAAAAGTCCTGATTGATCCTGATACGCTGCAAACCCTCTCACCACGACAAATATCGGAGGGATTGGCGGAGGCGGTAAAAATGTCGCTCACCTCGGACGCGGATCTCTTTACATATTTTGAAACCGCTCCCTCCCCTCTCGACCGGCTTGACTGGATCATTGAGCGTTCCGTTCGCATCAAAGCAGACGTGGTTGCCCGGGACGAAAAAGAGCAGGGACTGCGGCGGATCTTGAACTTCGGTCACACCATCGGTCACGGGATCGAAAGCTTCACCCACCTGCACGGACTCTATCACGGAGAGTGCGTGGCACTGGGCATGATCCCTATGTGCGACCCGATCGTACGGCAGCGCCTGATTGCGGTACTGAAAAAGCTGGGTCTGCCCACCTCCTGTACGTTGGACGCCGAAGCGGTCTACGCGGCGATGCTTCACGATAAGAAGAGCAACGGCGCATATATCAGCGTGACCACAGTGGACAACGTAGGCAGCTATACCATGCGCGAGATGACCCCGGAGGAACTGCTGGAGAAATTGTATCTTATCGCAAAAGGAGGAACCGCACGATGAAAAACAGCTTTGGCACACACGTCACCGTCACACTTTTCGGTGAAAGCCATGGGGATGCCATCGGCGCGGTGGTGGACGGTTTCGCACCGGGGATTCCCGTGGATACTGACTTTATCGCCTCCCAACTATCCCTGCGCCGGGCTGTGGGAAAAATCGGCACGGCACGCCGGGAAGCGGATCCATTCCAAATCATCAGCGGCGTATTTCAGGGCAAAACCACCGGTACGCCTCTGTGCATCATCATTCCCAACGAGGATACCCGCAGCGGCGACTACGACCAACTGCGCCGTATCCCCCGCCCCGGTCACGCGGATTACACCGCCTGGTGTAAATACCACGGCTATCAGGATCATCGCGGCGGCGGACATTTCAGCGGACGGCTGACGGCGGCGCTGGTGGCGGTAGGCGCGGTGGCGATCTCGGCGCTGCGGGAAAAAGGCATCGTGATCGGCACACATATCGCACGCTGCGGCGGCATCTCCGATCGCGCGTTCGGCGATGATCTCCTTTCCGACCTTACTAGGCTCAATAGCTCCGCCTTTGCCGTGCTGGATAGTGATGTAAAGCGCGCCATGGTGCAGCGCATCGAGCAGGCGGCGGCGGAGGGCGACAGCGTAGGCGGCGTATTGGAAACGGCGGTAACAGGTCTCCCCGGCGGTGTGGGTGAGCCGTGGTTCGACACGGCGGAAGGTTTGCTGTCCCACGCACTGTTCAGCATTCCCGCCGTCAAAGGCGTGGAGTTTGGCGACGGCTTCGGTATGGCGGATGGACGCGGCAGTACGTGCAACGACGCTTTCTCCGTGGAAAACGGATCGGTGTTCACCCTTACCAATCACAACGGCGGTGTGAACGGCGGCATCAGCAACGGCATGCCGCTGCTGATTCGCTGCGCCGTGAAGCCCACGCCTTCCATTTTCAAAGAGCAGCAGTCCGTGGATTTGGAACGCATGGAGAACGTATCCTTGCGCCTGCAGGGTCGGCATGACCCCGCCATCGTCCACCGTGCGCGGGTGGTGGTGGACAGCATGACCGCTCTGACACTGTGCGACCTGTTGGCAGGACGCTTTGGCGCCGATTATCTGGGAGGCAAATGATGAACTACGGCTGTATTGCCCGAAAACTGGGACACAGCTTTTCCAAAACGATCCACGGCAGGATCGACAGCTACGACTATCAGCTTCGGGAACTGATGCCGGAGGAGCTGGACGCTTTCATGCGGGCAAAGGATTTTCAGGGGATCAACGTGACGATTCCTTACAAGGAGTCCGTCCTCCCCTATCTCGATCACATCAGCGATACCGCCCGCGCCATCGGCGCGGTGAATACCGTGGTAAACCGCTCGGGCGAGCTGTGGGGCTTCAACACGGATTTCGGCGGCATGCGCGCCTTGATCCGCCATATGGGACTGGATCTGACCGGACGCAAGGTGCTGATCCTCGGCAGCGGCGGCACAAGCAAGACCGCCCGCGCTGCGGCAGGCTCGTTAGGCGCGTCGGAGATTGTCACCGTCAGCCGCCGCCCGGGTGAACACGCCGTCTCCTATGAAACTGCCGCCGCCTGCCACAGCGACGGAGAAATGATTATCAACACCACCCCTTGTGGTATGTTTCCGGAAATAGACCGCCAGCCGATTGGTCTGGACGCTTTCCCGCGTTTAGAGGGCGTAGTGGACGCTGTTTTCAACCCCCTTGCCTCCCGATTGGTGCTGGATGCCCGCCGCCGCGGCATGAAAGCCCAAGGCGGTCTTTATATGCTGGTCGCGCAGGCGGTGTTGGCGGCGCACCTCTTTACCGGGAAAGAATACCCTGCCGATCTGACCGATCGCATCTATAGGGAACTGCTGGCGGAGAAAAAGAACCTTGTGCTGATCGGTATGCCGGGCAGCGGCAAAACCACGGTGGGTCGTTTGCTCGCACAACGGCTGAATCGACCTTTCGTGGATTTAGATGCACAAATTGCGGCACGGGACGGACGTTCGATCCCGGAAATCTTCGCCCAAAGCGGTGAGGATACGTTCCGCACATTGGAAACAGCGTGCGTCCGGGAAGTGGCGGTGCAAAACGGTCTGGTGATCGCCACAGGCGGCGGCTCAATCCTCCGGGAGGAAAATGTGCGGCTATTGAAACAAAACGGAGAGCTTATTTTTCTGGACCGTCCGCCGGAGTCTCTGTGCCCCACGGACGATAGACCGCTATCGGACACGATGGAGAAAATGCATCTCCTCTACGAACAGCGCCTTCCCCTCTACCGCGCCGCGGCGGATCGCATTGTGGCGGTGAACGGCGAGGCAAAAACCGTCGCCGAGCGGATCGCATCAGATGAGAACGGAGAATGGATAAGATGAGAATCCTTGTACTCAACGGTCCCAATATCAATATGCTGGGTATCCGGGAACCGGACGTCTACGGCGCGCAGACCTATGAAACGCTGTGTCAGCGCGTCCTGGAACACGCTGCCGCGTTGGGCGTGGAGGTGGAGCTGTACCAGTCCAACCATGAGGGCGATCTGGTAGATCGGATCCAAGCCGCCTACGGACAAATTGACGGTATCGTTATCAATCCCGGCGCTTATACTCATACCAGTATTGCCCTGTTGGACGCGGTAAAGGCTGTCTCTATCCCCGCGGTGGAGGTGCACATCTCCCGCGTGGAGGAGCGTGAAGCGTTCCGGCAGGTCAGCTATATCCGCGCCGCCTGCGTGAAAACCATCACCGGACACGGGATCGACGGCTATCTGGAAGCCATGGATTATTTACAGGAGGCGCTCCCATGCGATTGACGATCTTGCCTTCCCGCGCCGCAGGAGAGATGACCGCGCCGCCTTCCAAGAGCGCGGCGCACCGATTGCTGATCTGCGCCGGGCTTGCCCGGGGACAAAGTGTGATTCGTAATCTGGACGCCTCACAGGATATACTGGCGACCGCAGACTGTCTGCGGGCATTGGGCGCACGGGTGAAATTGCAAGACGGCATTGCCGAAGTAACAGGCTTTGACCGCGAAGCCGTACCAAACGGCACGTTACTCCCCTGCCGGGAATGCGGCAGTACGCTGCGCTTTTTCCTGCCGCTTGCACTGCTGGATGGACGCAAGATCACACTCACCGGCACGAAGAAGCTCCTCTCCCGTCCTATGGCGGTGTATGAGGAGATCTGCAGGGGGCAGAATATCCTATACCGGCAATCCGATGACGCCTTGACCGTGTGCGGCCGTCTTACGCCGGGTGAATACACCGTGCCGGGGGATATCAGCAGTCAGTTTGTCAGCGGACTTTTGTTTGCCCTTCCCCTTCTATCCGGCGACAGTGTAATCCGACTTCTGCCGCCGGTGGAAAGCAGACCCTATATCGATATGACGAGGCAGGCGCTCTCTCTATACGGTGTGGAGACGTGCATGGACGGCGATACGATCACCGTTCCGGGCAATCAACATTATGTACCGCGTGATGTGGCGGTGGAGGGCGACTGGTCCAATGCCGCCTTTTTTGAGGCGCTCAATACATTGGGCGGGCAAGTATCGCTAAACGGTCTCAATGCCGACAGTTTGCAGGGCGACCGGATTTGCCGCGATTACTTTGCTGCACTGCGCCGCGGTACGCCCACGCTGGATCTATCGGACTGTCCCGATTTGGGACCTGTATGCATGGCGCTGGCGGCGGCGTTGCACGGCGCGCGGTTTACCGGCACGCGGCGGCTGCGGCTCAAAGAGAGCGACCGCGCCGCCGCCATGGCGGAGGAATTGCGCAAGTTCGGCGCCGAGGTCACGGTGGAGGACGACAGTGTTCTCGTGCGCGGCGGCATTACAGCGCCCACGCAGGAGCTATGCGGACACAACGACCACCGCATTGTGATGGCACTGAGCGTGCTTGCAAGCGTGACAGGCGGCACAATCCGCGGCGTAGAGGCGGTGGCGAAAAGTCTGCCGGATTTCTTTACGCGGCTAAAAAATCTCGGCATTGAGGTGAGCGAAGATGGAATGGATCAGTAACAGTCAGATTATGATTGTAGGACTTGGCTTGATGGGCGGCAGCTATGCCCGCGCGCTGAAGCGTCTGGGATATAGCATCAGCGCCATCGACTGCAATGAACAGAGTATTCGCTACGCGCTGGAAAACGGGCTCATTGACCGGGGTTACACCCAACCGGACGCGGCGGCGCTGAGCGCAGCGGACGCGGTGATCTTCGCCCTCTATCCGGGCGTTTTCCGAAATTGGATTGAGACGTATCAGCACCTTTTCAAGTCCGGCGCTCTGCTCACCGACGTCACCGGCGTCAAGAGCTGTCTTGTCTACGATATACAAAGCATACTGCGCTGTGACGTGGAGTTCATTGCCGCCCACCCCATGGCGGGACGGGAAGTCTACGGCGTTGAGAACAGCGACGATCGCATTTTCCGTGACGCAAACTACATCGTCGTCCCCACGGAGAGGAATACGCCCCACGCTATCGACTGGTGCAAAAGCCTCGGTCGGATTTTAGGCTTCGCCCGCATCGCCGTCCTCTCTCCGGAGGAACACGATAAAATGATCGGTTTCCTCTCACAACTGACCCATTGCATCGCTGTTTCGCTGATGACATGCAGCGACAACCGCCATCTGGCGGACTACACCGGCAATTCCTTCCGGGATCTGACGCGGATCGCCCGGATCAACGACGAGATGTGGAGTGAGCTGTTCCTTATGAACAAAGAGCCGCTTTTGCAGCAGATGCGATTGTTCAGTGAGGAGTTTGACGAACTGCGCCGATTGCTGGAGAACGAAGACGTGGAGGGACTGCGCGCGAAAATGCGCCTGAGCTCCCGGCGGCGCGCCGAGTTCGATCAATAAGCCTGCGGTAAAGGAGATTTTGAACCATGAATATGGATTTTGACAGAAAACTCGCCATTCCCATGGAGGTCAAGGAGATGTATCCCCTCTCCGGCGCGCTGGCGAATATTGTGGACGAACGTCTGATAGCGCTGCGGGAGATTTTCAGCGGACGCAGTGATAAGCTGTTGCTGATTATCGGACCGTGTTCAGCGGACAATGAGGACAGCGTGCTGGATTATATCGGGCGTCTTCGCAAGGTGCAGGATAAGGTCAGCGACAGGATCTTTATTGTGCCGCGGATCTATACCAACAAGCCCCGTACCACCGGGGACGGCTATAAGGGAATCCTCCACCAGCCCGATCCGGCGGGAAAAACCGATCTTCTGCGGGGAATCGTCATGATCCGGGAACTGCACATGCGCGCACTGGCGGAGACAGGATTCTCCTGCGCCGACGAGATGCTATATCCCGAAAACCACAAGTATCTGGACGATCTGCTTGGCTACGTGGCGGTGGGTGCCCGTTCGGTGGAGGATCAACAGCACCGTTTAACCGCCAGCGGTCTGGAGACGCCGGTGGGCATGAAAAATCCGACCAGCGGCAATATCGAGGTGATGATGAACTCCATCACCGCCGCACAGCACGCCCATTCCTTTATATACCGCGGCTGGCAGGCACACTCCCACGGCAACCCTTACGCCCACGCCATCTTGCGCGGTTATGTGGATAAATACGGCAAGTCCCACCCCAATTACCACTATGAAGACCTCGTACAACTCTCCGAGATCTACGCGCAGAAGGGTCTGCAAAACCCCGCCGTCATTATTGACACCAACCACGCCAACTCCGGCAAACAGTATCTCGAGCAGATTCGTATCGCCCGGGAGGTTATGGGCAGCCGCCGCTATAACCCGGCGCTTGCCAAACTGGTCAAGGGTTTCATGATCGAAAGCTATTTGGAAGACGGCGCACAGCCGGTGGGCGGCGGCTGTTACGGCAAGTCCATCACCGACCCGTGCCTGGGCTGGGATAAGACGGAGCGGCTCATTTACGGTCTGGCGGATATGATGTGAAAAAATATCCAAAACCTCTTGCAATTCCCAAACCTTTGTGATAATCTTAACAAAGAGGCTGCTTTTGCAACGAAAATTACATTTGGACAGGAGAATGGACACATGAAAAACTATTTTGATCTCAAGGGACAGGTCGCCATCGTAACCGGCTGCTCCAGCGGACTGGGTGTGCAGATGGCAAAGGCTCTCGCCAATCAGGGCGCCAACATCGTCGTGGTAGCTCGGCGGAAGAATCTCATTGAAGAAGTGGCTGCCGACATCAGCGCCACCTTCGGCGTGGAGACCCTTCCCGTTGCCTGCGACATCACCGACACCGCCGCTGTGGAGGCCATGGTCGACGCCGCTTTGGCGAAGTTCGGCCGCATTGACGTTCTCATCAACAACGCCGGTACCGGCGCGGTAGGTCCTGCCGAGGACATCACCGACGATCAGTTCCATCACGAGATGCAGATCGACCTGTTCGGCTCTTTCAAAGTGGCGCGTGCCGTCGCTAAGAAGGCGATGATCCCTGCCAAGTACGGCCGTGTGATCAACATCGCCTCCATGTACGGTCTGGTGGGCAACAAGATTGCCGGTTCCGCCCCCTACCATGCTGCCAAGGGCGGCGTCGTCAACCTGACCCGCGCGCTGGCCGCTGAGTGGGGCAAGTACGGTATCACCGTCAACTCCATCTGCCCGGGTTATTTCTACACCCCGCTGACCACCGAGACCCTCAACAGCGATTTCTTCCAGCAGAATGCCAAGACCATGATCCCCGAGGAGCGCTACGGCCACGAGGGCGAGCTTGATACCGCCGCCATCTTCCTGGCCTCTCCCGCTTCCAGCTACGTCACCGGCGTACAGCTCGCTGTGGACGGCGGCTACACCTGCATGTAACCGATAAGCTACCCTGTTATTACAGTGTTAAAAGACGCCGCCGATCTTTGGGTCGGCGGCGTCTTTGCGTATTGCATCAGGTACGGCTGGCGCAGTAGTTGCGCGCGCTGGCATAGTCCGTAGGGGTATCCACCGTGTTGGGCGGGAAAAACTCGCTGATGGGGAACGAAACACTGCGGAACAGTCCGCACGGATCGTCTTGATCGCTGCCGCCGCACTCGGTCTGCGGGATACAGTAGTCGTATACGGGGATCAAGAGCTGGGTATCGCGCTCCAAACGCACCAGAGAGAACTGTCCCAACGTCACATAGTAGCGGCGAGTAGAATCGTCGTCCAGCACCAACTCACTGGAAAAGCTCTGGGCAATGAAGGCGGGAATATCCGTTATGGGCAAATCGTTGCCCAGCGGCGTATCGGATACGCGGGTATCCAGCACAATGGGATCTACCGCCTCCACCACGGCGATGGGCAGATTGGTACGCATAACGCCGGGGATATCCAGCTCCTCCAACACGGTATCGGAGGAGAATATCTTGGCGTTCCCCTCGCTGCCGAACAGGATACATCTCTTGTCAAACACGCACAGACCCTCTGCTTCCGTATAGCGTGGCGTACCGGTGTAGACCTGCAAGGTCACGCGGTAGAAAAACCGCATATCGACGGAATAGAAGCCGCGGTTGAATGTCACCGGCTCTACGTCCGTATAGATGTATAACAGTTCCGCTGAACCGCCCTTGGACATCTGGGCGCTGCCCAGCACGTTTAACGCGTTCACGGTGGGATAGAACCGCAGATCTTCCACGCAGTCCTTGTCTCTACAGCCATCAAATATCTTTCGTGTATGGATACACACGGATTCCCGGACATTTTCCAACTCGTTGACCGGACCCGGCATTGCATTTTCAGGCATGCTGTTACCTCCTATTAAGTACTGAAAGATGTGCTCTTTCAATCCAGTGTATGCCAAAACCGTGTGAGTGTGAAAAGAGAGGGCTTTCGCCCTCTCTTTTTAACTGGATTATTCTTTTACCACCACGTTCTCCGCCGACAGCCACTCCCGGCATTCCTCCAACAGCGCCGGGTGATAGAGGCATTTGCTGCCCAGCAGCTTGCCTGTATCTGCCACCCGGATCTTCAAGGGCGTATCGCCTTCAAACATGGTCAGCACCAACCGCAGATGCCGGAACGCCGGAGAGTCAAGACTGGGAACTTTCAAATAGATGACTGCGCCTTTCGGTTCGGTGTGCTTGGCGGTGACTGCCATGTCCTTCTCCCCGTCGACATCTTCTTTACGCAAAGGGTAGATCGTATCGCACATGATCTGCGGCGGCTTATCCTCCCGCACGGACAGCCGTCCCTTCACCAACACCGGGGTGTTCACCTGCATATAGCTTCCGCATTGCTCAATGGTGCGGCTGAAGCACAATAGCTCGATAGACGACAGCTCGTCCTCCACCATCACGTACGCCATGAGGGTATTGTTCCGGGTAGTGCGGGTCTTACTGGACGTTACGATCCCCGCCAATGTCACGTTTTGCCCGTCGGCAAAGCGACGAGGACCTTCCTCCTCTTCAAAATCAGCGATAATGGTGTGAATCGGAACGGCGCCGGCACGGGCGGCGGACGCACGGTAATCCGTCATAGGGTGCCCGCTCAAATAAAGACCGGTGGTCTCTTTCTCCATGAACATACGCTCCGTGGCGGAGAACTCCGGAATCTCCGGCAGGTCAACCTGCGCGTGAACCGCGGCGGCGGACGACACGCCGAAAAAGTCCATCTGTCCTTCCACGTTCTGTCGGCGGCTGTCGCCGATGCTGTCAAGCACCTTCTCGTAGACCTGCATCAGTTGGGAGCGATGAACGTGCAGGGTGTCGAATGAACCGGATTTGATAAGGCTCTCCACTGCGCGTTTATTCATATCACCGCAATCAAACAACCGCTCGCAAAAATCCTGGAACGATTGAAACGCTCCCCCGCGCTGTCGCTCTGCCATCAGCGACTGGATAAAGCCGCGGCCGATATTCTTGATCGCCACCAGTCCGAAACGGATACCGTCATCTTCCACCGTGAAACGGTCGCAGGATCGATTGACGTCCGGCGGCAACAGCGCAATACGGCACTCCCGGCACTCGGCGATATACTCGGCGATCTTGTCGGAGTTGTCCAGCACGCTGGTGAGCAGCGCCGCCATATATTCGCGCACATAGTGGCATTTGAACCACGCCGTCTGATATGCCACCACCGCATAGGACACGGCGTGCGCCTTGTTGAACGCATAGTTGGCAAAATCGTAGATCTCGTTGTAGATGGATTGCGCTACCGATTCCGGTATGCCGTTGGCGGCACAGCCGCAGATATGGCGATCGGGATCGCCGTGCAAAAACGCCTCCCGCTCTTTTTCGATATCCTTGACCTTCTTTTTACTCATGGCGCGGCGCACCATATCCGCCTGCCCCAGAGAATAGCCTGCCAACTGCTGGAAGATTTGTATCACCTGCTCCTGATAGACGATACAGCCGTATGTGATATCCAGAATCGGCTTGAGCAACGGGTGTTTGTAGGAAATGAGCTTCGGATCATGCTTGCAGGCGATAAACTTGGGGATCGACTCCATGGGACCGGGACGGTACAGCGCGATGATCGCGGTGATATCCTCAATATTCTCCGGCTTCAAGCCGATGCAGACGTTCGTCATGCCGGACGACTCCATCTGGAATACGCCGGAGGTCCTCCCTGCCGTCAGCATCTCAAATACCGCCGGATCATCCATTGGGATCTGATCCAGGCTGAAATCCGGTTTCTCACGGCGCACCAGCTTCACCGCGTCGTCCAGCACGGTCAGGTTGCGAAGACCCAGAAAGTCCATTTTCAGCAGTCCCAGTTCTTCCAGGGTAATCATGTTGTACTGGCAGACGATGGCGTCATCGTTGCGCGCCAGCGGCACATATTCATACACCGGACGCTTGGTGATGACCACGCCGGCGGCATGGGTGGAGGCGTGGCGCGGCATGCCCTCCAGCGCCTTGGCGGTATCGATGAGCTGACGGATTTTCTCGTCGTTTTCATAGAGATCGGAGAGCTGTTTGCTCAAATGCAGCGCATCGTCCAGCGTAATATGGAGCGTGGTGGGAACCAGCTTCGCCACCGCGTCCACCTCGGCATAGGTCATATTCAGCGCGCGCCCAACGTCGCGGATAGCGCCGCGCGCCGCCATGGTACCGAAGGTAACAATCTGCGCCACGTGATCGTCTCCGTATTTACGGCGAACATAGTCCACCACTTCCCCCCGGCGCGTATCGCCGAAGTCCATGTCGATATCCGGCATGGATACCCGCTCCGGGTTCAAAAAACGTTCAAAGTAGAGATGGTATTGCATGGGGTCGATATCCGTAATGCGCAGACAGTAGGACACCATGGATCCGGCGGCACTGCCGCGTCCCGGTCCCACGGGGATCCCCGCGTCCTTGGCATAGCGCACGAAATCGGAGACGATGAGGAAATAGTCGGTAAACCCCATCTTCTCGATCATATCCAGCTCATAATCAAGTTGTTTGCGGTATGCGTCGTTCCCCTCCCCGTAGCGCTCGGCAAAACCTTTTTCGCACAGCGCACGCAGATAAGCGGGGGAATCGTAGCCGGGCGGCAGTTGGAACTCCGGCAAATGATACTTGCCGAAGGTGAACTCCACCTGACAGCGATCGGCAATGCGCTGGGTATTCTCCAGCGCATCGGGATATGCGCCGAACAGCGCCTCCATCTCCTCCGTGGAGCGGATATAGAAGTTCTGCGGCTCATAGCGCATGCGGTTTTCATCGTCCACGGTTTTTGCCGTCTGGATACACAACAGCACGTCGTGGCTGTGCGCGTCCTCCCGGCGCAGATAGTGGGCGTCGTTGGTACACACCAGCGGGATTCCCGTCTCATTGTGAAGCCGCAGCAGTGCGCGGTTAACGGTGGTCTGGTCAGCGATGCCGTGATCCTGCAGCTCCAGATAGAAGTTGCCCTCGCCCAGTATTTCCTGCATTTCCAGCGCGTACTGCTTGGCGCCGTTATAGTCTCCGTTCAAAATGCGGCGCGGAATCTCGCCGGCAAGACAGGCGGACAGTCCGATCAGTCCCTCGGCATGCTCACGCAGCAGATCCAGATCAATGCGGGGCTTTATGTAAAAACCGTCCACATACGCCCGGGACACCATGTAGGATAGATTCCGATAGCCTGTCTCATTTTGACACAACAGCACCAGATGCCGTGATTCGCTGTCGAACTCATAAACCTTATCCGAAAGAGTACGGCGCGCCACGTACACCTCACAGCCGATGACCGGATGGATCCCCTCCTCCTTGCAGGCGCGATAAAAGTCGATCACGCCGTACATGGCGCCGTGATCGGTGATAGCCACCGCGGTCTGTCCCAGTTCCTTGACCAGCTTCGGCAGGTCGCGGATACGGCACGCGCCGTCAAGAAGGCTGTATTCCGTATGTACGTGCAGATGCGCAAAAGCCATGCCTTACTCCTTTTCCAGCTCCTCCAACATGTCGCACAACAGCTCTGTGGCGGAGACAATCAGTATATCACAGTGTGCCGTCACGCCCAGGGCTTCCGTCTGCGCCGTGCCGTGCAGATCGTGCAGGCGCAGCAGCTCCCGGCAGTCCAGCTCCCCGAATCGTTCCCGGAAACGCCGCTGGAACTCCTGCGTCAGCTTCATGGAACGCGCCTTGCCCTGCAAACCGTTTTTCGGCGTGTGGGGATAGAGCAGCCCCAACACCATTACGGCGGCGCTGACAGCGCCGCACAAGCCTCCGTAACGCACACCGCCGCCGAATCCGCTGCACAGCGCGTAACATTGATCATCGCTCAAGCCGATCCGGTCGGAAAAGGCGGACAGCACGCTTTGTGCACAGTTGAGACTGCCTGCGTGGCAATCAAGCGCCTTTTTACAGCGCTCTTGTTTTGTCATACCGTCTCCCTCGCGATCTCCATAATCTTTCTCATACGGTGATTGATACAGGATTTGCTGACCGGCGGATCGCTACGCTCTGCCAGTTCGCCCAGTGTCATCTCCGGATAGTTCAGCCGAAGCTGCGCCGTCTGGCGCAGTTTTTCCGGCAGACGGTTCAAGCCGCCCCGCCGCTCCAGCGCTTCAATGGCAAGACATTGCTGTGCCGCGGCGTCCAGTGTTTTGTTCACGTTTGCCATGTCGCAATTCATGGCGCGGTTGGCGCCGTTACGTATCTCTTTTGCCACCTTGGCTGTCATGACCTCCATAGCGGACGCCGGAGCGCCAATGGTGGTAAGGAAATCCTCGATATGCTCCGACTGTTTGAAATAGACCACACTGCTGCCGCCGCGTGCTACGCTGCGGGAGGTGAAACCCATCTCGCACAGCAGCGCGGAAACTTCCCGACTGGCTTGGGTATGTGATGTTGCCAGCTCCAGGTGATACCGCTTCTCCGGATCTGTCACACTGCCGCCGGAGAGAAACGCGCCGCGCAAAAACGCCGTTCGGCAGCAATCGTCCTCCAGCATACCGAAATTAACGTGGGGCGCGAGCATCTGGCGCGGATTATAGCCCAACTGGTTGATGATATGATCCAGCTTGTCCCGGTTGAGAATCTGAAAGATCAGCTTACCGCGCCCGTCTTCCGGTCCGGGCAGGTGGTCAAACTGCAAGGAAAATGCTCGCTGAAAAAGGCGCGGCAGTAATGCGGCAAAATCCGCATTCTCCGTAATGATGCGCACTTCCATGGGGGTAAAGGTGTTGCAAAACAGCAGCACGCCGTAGCTCTCCGCCCGAGCACAGCACAGCCGTTGGGGCGCGGTGCGGCACAGCTCCGACTTCACCTTATAGCCAAAGGTCTGCATTGTTTCCCCTCCTCGCCTATTTGGTGCTGTCTAACCGGTATAGCTCGATCAGCTCCCGCGCCAGATGACCGGGATTATGGCGCACATGGTCGTTCTCCACCGTGGAGACGGGACGCCCCACCACGCGCACGCCCAGTGACTCGCAGGCGGCCGCATCGCACAATAAAACCTCCGCCCCGTCCCGGGCGTATTTCTGGGCAACAAGCGGCGGCACGGGCGCGGAGTTGACAAGGCACGTATCCACCAGTCCCGGACGTGTATGACGTATCAGCGCCCGGAGATGGTCGGCGGCGGTATAGCCCTCCGTCTCGCCGGGCTGTGTCATCACGTTGCAGATATATACTTTTCGTGCCCGGGAGGCGTGGATTGCCTCCGGAATCCCGTCCACCAAGAGATTGGGAATGATACTGGTATAGAGACTGCCCGGACCGAGGACGATCATATCCGCCTCGGCGATAGCGCTCAGCGCGGCGGGCAATGCCTTGGGATGCTCCGGCTGGAGACACACCTGTGCGATACGGCAGCGCTGTGCTTTTTTTGCCGCGGCAATACCGGATTCTCCCACCGTGTGCACGCCGTTTTCAAATATCGCCTCCAACTGTACATTTTCGTTGGTCACCGGCAGTACGCGCCCGGTGATGGCGAGAACCTCGCTCAAACTCTCCACCGCGGCGTCAAAAGTCGGCATAATCCCGCTTAGCGCCGCCAGAATGAGATTGCCCACGTTCTGACCTGCCAACGCGCCGTCGGTAAAGCGATAGTGTATGAGTTGTGACATCACCGGTTCGCAGTTTGCCAACGCCTCCATACAGTTGCGGATATCACCGGGCGGCAGCATGCCCAACTCCTGGCGCAGCATGCCGGATCCGCCGCCGTCGTCCGTTACCGCCACGATGGCGGTGATATTTTTCGTGTAGAGCTTCAATCCCCGCAACAGTGTGGAAAGCCCCGTACCGCCGCCAATGGCGACGATGCGCGGCTCTTGATCCTGTATGCAGCAATTCTTGTAATCTACCACGTCGTCACCACCGAAAATATATTTGATAGCAATGCCTGATCTGCCGTCACCGTGAGATATCCCGGTGATTCTCCGTCACCTGATAGTTGGCGCCTGCCAGATACTCCGCCAGCTTGTGGGCGACCGCCACGCTGCGGTGATGACCGCCTGTGCAGCCGATAGCGATGACCAGCACGGTCTTTCCCTCCTCGCTGTAGAGCGGCAGGAGAAATGATAACATTTTTTCCAACTGTTCCATGAAATCGTGGGTCTGCTGGAAGGAAAACACGAAATCCCGCACGTCGCCGTCCAGTCCCGTTTGATTCTTCAAACCCGGCACATAGAAAGGATTGGGCATAAAACGCACGTCAAACACCAGATCCGCTTCGATCGGGATCCCGTGCTTGAAACCGAAGGACAGCACATTGATATTCAGACCCATTCGATCGCTTTGCGTGCCGAAGATATTGAGCAGTTCACTGCGGAGCTTACCGGTGGAAAAGGCGGTGGTATCTATAATAAAATCGGCGTGATCCCGCAGAGGCCGCATCATCTCCACCTCCAACTGGATCGCCTGAGCGATACTGCGCTCCTTGCCCGCCAGCGGGTGGATACGCCGCGTCTCTTTGTAGCGTCTGACGATGGATTCCGCCGACGCCTCCAAAAAAAGCATGCGGCAGTTGATGCCGCTGCTGCGCATCGTTTCCAAAGCGTCCAACAGCTTGGTATACGGCTCGCCTGTTCGCAGATCATATACAAATGCCACGCGGTTGTAGTTTCCGCCGGAGGCGACGCAGAACTCGGCAAATTTCACCATCATCTCCGCCGGAAGATTGTCCACCGTATAGTAGCCGATATCCTCCAGGTAGGACGCCGCCTGACTTTTGCCGCTGCCTGAAAGCCCGGATATAATCAGTATTTCCATCTATTCTTCCTCCTATCGGATCACCTTGACCTCCGGTTCCAGCATCACGCCGGATTGCTCCTGCACAGTCTGCCGGACGCGCTCCATCAGCTCCAGCACGTCGCGGCAGGTGGCGCCGCCGCGGTTTACGATGAATCCGGCGTGTTTTTCCGATACCTGCGCGCCGCCTACGCATAACCCCTTCAACCCCGCCTGCTCGATCAAGGGACCGGCATAATATCCCGCCGGACGCTTGAAGGTACTGCCTGCACTGGGGTATTCCAACGGTTGAGATGTTTTGCGCCGCTCCATCAGCTCCGTCATTCGCTCACGGATCGCCGCTTTGTCACCCTGTTCCAGCGTAAAAACGGCGGAGAGTACTATTGCCTCCGGCAAGTCGGTGATAAGGCTCCGGCGATAGCCAAGCTGCAAATCCGCCGCGTCTACGTGCCGAACACCCTCGCCGGGAAACAACAGCGTCGCTTCTGCGAGCACGTCCTTTATCTCTCCGCCGTAAGCGCCGGCATTCATACACACCGCACCGCCCACGCTGCCGGGAATCCCGTGGGCAAATTCCAGACCCGACAGCGCATGCTGTTGGGCAAATACCGCCAACTGCGCCAGCGGCACGCCGGCGCCTGCCGCAATGCCGTTTTCCCCGTACGATGCCAGATGGCGCAGCTCACGGGTACAGATCACCAGGCGATCCAACCCCTCGTCGGCAAACAGCACGTTCGTGCCGCTGCCCAATACCACAGGTCGGATATCACAGCGCCGCGCCAGATCTACCAGGTGCACCGTCTGTTCTTCGCTGGTTGGAAATGCCATGCGCCGGGCACAGCCTCCGATACGGAAGGAACTGTATTTTGCCAGCGATTCGTCCGCCAGCACACACAGCTCCGGCAATTCCCGGCGAACCAAACGGTCAAAACTCTCATACCAGAGCATAGATGCCTCCTAAATGCGCTGATTGATCTTCAAAAACTATGATTTTTGAGGTTCTTCACGAACCACTGCATCTACTCGCCGATCGAATCTCTCTACGAACTCCAGCGCCGCATTCTCACCGTACAGCATCTGGCGGTTTTTCATCGTGGCAATCTCCACAATTCCCGCCAGGTTCCGTCCCGGACGAACCGGCACGGTAACGATCGGCAGCGACACGTCCAATATCGAATAGCGCTCCTCGCCCAAACCCAACCGGTCATAGAACTTGCCCTCTACCCACGGCTCCAACTGGATAACCAGATCAATATCCGTTTCAGACTGGATCGCACCCATACCGAACAGCTGCCGCACGTCGATCAAGCCCACGCCGCGGATCTCGATATAATGGCGGATTGACTCCGGCGCCGAGCCGAAAAGCGCATTGGAAATCCGCCGGATCTCCACAGCGTCGTCCGCCACCAGCCGATGACCGCGCTTGATGAGCTCAATCGCCGTCTCGCTCTTGCCGATCCCCGAATCGCCCAGCAGGAGAACACCCTGACCGTAAATGTTCATCAGCACGCCGTGGCGCGTGATCTGCGGCGCCAGCGCGCGGTTGAGATAGTCGATCACGCCGCTGGTGATATCCACCGTGGGCATGTCGGAGCGCAAAAGCGTCCTGCCGTATTTTTGGGCAATCTCCAGGAGTTCCGGGAATATCTCCATCTTCCGCGCCACGATCAGCGCGGGGATATCGCAGCGAAAGAAGTCCTCGAATACCATGCGGCGCCGTTCCAGCGGCATTGCCATCAGATACGTCATCTCCGCCTTCCCGAGGATCTGCAAACGCTTTGGATCAAAATAGTCGTAGAATCCCACCAGCTGCAGCGCAGGACGGTTCACGTCCGAGATCGTGATCTCCCGCGTATCGTAATCCTCTCCGCGCAAGACCACCTCCAGCGCAAAGTCCTCTATCAGTTTATGCAGTTTGGCAGGCGTGCGCCGAACCTTTTCCATACCGATCCTCCCATACTACCAATATTCCTATTCAAAGTAATTATAGACCATACGGCGGCATTTCGCAATACTTTCCGCCATTTACAGTTTTTTTCGTTTTTTTCGAAAAAAACCTTGCAATTTCCTTTTTCATCTGGTATTATATTCCCTGCTTGCAAAAGTGAGCAGTAGTTCGTCACAGCAAGGAGGTGCAACGGATGGCCAAATGCGAGTTTTGTGACAAGGGCGTGACTTTCGGCATCAAGGTTTCCCACTCTCATCGGCGCGCCAATCGTCCCTGGAAGCCCAATGTCAAGCGCGTAAAGGCGATCATCAACGGTACGCCCCGCCATGTGTACGTTTGTACCCGGTGTCTGCGCTCCGGTAAGGTGACCAGAGCAATCTGAATGTTCAACATGCAAAAGCCCTGCTGTAAAGCGGGGCTTTTCCTTTTGGAAATCACCGCATCTACCCTGCAGAAGAAGGACAGGCCTAATGCCTGCCCTTCGTTTTTTATGTGTTTTAGAGCTTTTTCAGGTGTTGACTGGCAGTTTTAAGCATTAGTTTTTTCGTTCCAACCTGATCAAACGCTATCTCCAACAACGCATCGCCGCCCATGGGCTGTACCCGCAGCACCATGCCCTGCCCGAACGCGCTGTGGGAAACGGTATCTCCCTCCTGCACCTGCAAAACAGGCGGCGCAGACGATGCTCTTCCCATATCCGCCGCGGCGCGCAAACGGCTCTTTACGGTCTGGGAATAGGATACCGAAGACGCCGCACGGAGCTTTGATCCGCCCCAGCCCTCATTCCAGTCGTCGCTCCGATCGTCGTCCCAAGCAGACCGCTCCGGACGCGGCTCGGGCTTACTGATCCACTCCATGCTCTCTTCCGGTATCTCACTGACGAATCGGGACGGCATACACGATGTCGTGCGTCCAAACAACATTCGCTGCCGTGCGTTGGTCATGGTCAACTTCTTTTTGGCACGGGTCATCGCAACATAGCACAGCCGACGCTCCTCCTCCATCTCCTCGCTGTCTCCGATGGAGCGGCTGCCGGGAAACAATCCCTCCTCCATGCCTACCACGTAGACGTAGGGGAACTCCAATCCCTTTGCGGTGTGCATGGTCATCAACGTCACCATGTTGTCGCGGTCATTCGTATCGTCCAGATCAGTATACAGCGCGATCTCGTCCAGGAAACCTGCAAGCGTGGGATCGTCAGGGTTTTCGTTCAGAAAGTTTCTGATACTGGACGCCAACTCTCGCACGTTCTCGATCCGTGTCAGGCTCTCGGGATCATTTTTCTCCTCCAGCGCCCGGATATATCCGGTGCGCACGCAGACATAGTCGTAGAAGTCCGCCAGATCCATCGTATCAAGATTCCTTCGGATCTCCTCGATCATCTCTGTAAAGGCAATTAGGTTTACAGATGCTTTTTTCAGGTTGTCATACTCCGTTGCATGAGAAAGAATCTCATACAGCGATCTGTTCTCCCGGGTGGCAATCGCCTGCGCCTTGTCCACCGTAGCGGCGCCGATCTTCCGGGACGGAATGTTGATAATGCGCCGCAATCGCAGATCGTCGGAGGGGTTGTTGATGAGGCAGAGATAGGACAACATGTCCTTGACCTCGGCGCGATCAAAGAATTTCACGCCGCCAACCACCTTATAGGGTACGCCGTTTCGCTTGAATGCGTATTCCAGCGCGTTGGATTGGGCGTTCATTCGGTAGAGAATCGCATGATCCTTCCAGTCGGCACCGCGCCGATAGTTCATCAGGATCTGTCCCACCACGAAATCCGCCTCTTCCGCCTCGTTGAAAACGGTCTTGACAGTTACTTTTTCACCGGTGTCGTTTTTTGTCCACAGCGTCTTGCCCTTGCGCCCCACATTGTTTCGAATCACGCCGTTGGCGGCGTCCAGAATGTGCCCCGTGGAGCGATAATTCTGCTCCAGACGAATGGTGCGCGCGCCCGGGTAATCCTGCTCGAAGTGGAGAATGTTCTCAATATTGGCGCCCCGGAAACGGTAAATGCTCTGATCGTCGTCGCCCACCACGCAGATGTTCCGTCTGCCGCCCGCCAGCAGGCTCGCCAGCAGGTATTGCAGATGGTTGGTGTCCTGATACTCGTCGATGAGTACATAGCGGAACTTACGCTGATAGTATTCGCGCGTCTCACGGCTCGTCTGCAGCAGTCGAACGGTATGCAAAATAATGTCATCAAAGTCTAACGCATTGGCGTTACGCAGTTTATCGCTGTAAAGCTTATATACTTTACCTATCCTTGTTTTACGCCAATCCCCCCGTTCACTCCAGAGGTTTATGTAGGTATCAGGCGATTCCATGCGATCCTTGGCTGAAGAAATATCGGCAAGGATTTCCCGAACGGGAAACGTCTTCTCGTCCATGCCCAATTCCTTGAGGATCTCCTTGATCACACGCTTACCGTCGTCTGTATCGTAAATGGTAAAGTCCCGGGAGAAACCGATCTTCTCAATATCCCTTCGCAAAATCCGCACACAGGCGGAGTGAAACGTGGCAGCCCAGACGTCCAGCGCCTCCTCCCCCAGCATCTGCTCCAGACGGCTCTTCAACTCTCCCGCCGCCTTATTGGTAAAGGTGATCGCCAGTACCTCCCACGGCCGCGCCGGCTCCACCGCACACAAATACTGCACCAGCGAACGCTGCTCCGGTGAGGGGTCGGCGGCATACTGCTCTAAAAACTCCACCTCGTCCTCGGAAACAGGAAGGGGAATCTCCTCCGTATCGCTGCCGCGCCCGTATCGCAGCAGATTGGCAACCCGGTGGATCAGCACCGTGGTCTTTCCGCTGCCCGCGCCGGCAAGCAGCAGCAGCGGTCCTTCCGTGGCTAAAACGCCTTGCTGCTGTTGCGGATTCAAATGTTGATAATCGGCGGCGATCGCCGAGCGCCGCGCCGCAATAAACCGTCTCTCCAAATCGTTCATAGTTCCCTCGCCCCAGAGTTTTCTTTTCCTCATTCTAATACACTTTCTCCACCCGGTCAACTGTCTTTGGAAAAATAATAGAAATTTTGTTCGATTTCCTATTGACAAACGAGATCTCCTGTTGTATCATGCAAATAGAACAAAAGTTCGATACTTGACGGGAGGGATTTTCCATGACGATTGCAGGATATATTATCACCATTTTAGGTGTAGGATCCATTTCCTATCAGCTGATGCGGCTGATCGAGCGGATCGACAGTCCGCGGCCGACCAAGCGCCGCGCCGCCTGACACCGGAGAGATGGAGCTTCTGGACAAGCTGGCGATCTTGTCAGACGCGGCGAAATACGATGCAGCCTGCTCGTCCAGCGGCGTCAAGCGGCAATTTCAAGCAGGCAGGATCGGGAATACGTCCTCCTCCATTGCCGGGTGCTGTCACAGCTTTTCTGCGGACGGACGGTGCGTCACGCTATTAAAGGTGCTGATGAGCAACGCCTGCGTATATGACTGTAAGTATTGCGTCAACCGCCGCTCCAACGATACGCGGCGTGCAACCTTTACGCCAAGGGAGCTGGCGGAGCTGACCATCGGCTTTTACCGCCGCAATTATATTGAAGGGTTGTTCCTCTCCTCCGGCGTACTGCGAGATCCGGACTACACCACCGAACAGATGATCCGCAGCTTGCGTCTTTTGCGACAGGAATACCGTTTCAACGGGTATATTCACGCCAAGGCGATCCCCGGCACGTCTGAAGAGCTGATCTATCAGTTGGGACTGTTGGCTGACCGGTTAAGTGTCAATGTGGAGTTACCCTCTGAGGCGGGACTGCGCTCTCTGGCGCCGGACAAGACCGTGTCCGCCATTTTTCGTCCTATGGGACAGATCCGGGAGCAGACCGCGCAGAGCAAGGCGGAGCTAACGAGGTATAAGCACGCGCCGCGTTTTGCCCCGGCAGGACAGAGCACCCAGATGATCGTAGGCGCCACCGGGGACAGTGATCGGCACATTCTCCGTTTGAGCCAGTCGCTCTATGATAAGTACCGCCTCAAACGTGTGTTTTATTCCGCCTATGTCCCGGTGGTGGAGCATACGCTTCTCCCCTCCCCGGACACCAAACCGCCTCTGTTGCGGGAGCACCGGCTCTATCAGGCGGACTGGCTGCTGCGGTTTTACGGCTTTCGTGCGGAGGAACTGCTTACGGAATCACAGCCGGATTTTAATCCGCGGCTCGATCCCAAATGCAACTGGGCGGTGGGGCATTTAGAGCAGTTTCCCGTGGAGATCATGACCGCCGATTATGAGCGATTGCTGCGTGTACCGGGCATCGGTCCGACGAGTGCGAAGCGTATCCTGTCTGCCAGGCGGGTAAGCCGTCTCACCTTTGAGGATCTGAAAAAGATGGGTGTGGTGCTCAAGCGTGCGCAATTCTTTATCACTTGCTGCGGTAGACAGCGGAGCGGATTGCGTTTTTCCGACGCCACGCTGACAGGTCAGTTAGAGCAAATCGAACGCGGCGAACTGCCGCCGGGCGAGGTGGAACAGCTCTCGCTCTTTGAAAGCGCGGGGTAACCGAGAATGGCATGGACAGAGATTGTTTTTCAATATGACGGCAGCTTTGACGGATTTCTCTGCTGTATCTATGAGAGCTATCTAAACAAAGAATTCCCCATCGCCTTTTACGGCGATGAGGAATGTTTTTCCCTCTATGCGGTGCGTCTGGTCATCACGGAGCATGAACACGCCCGGCGCGTGCTGCGAAGCATTGTCAAGCGCTCGGCGCGTGCGGCGGAGCTTTTGCAAAAGGTCTTTCTCACCTGTATGGAGGACAAGGAACTGCATTTATACGCCTTTGTCCGCAAGCTGTATGCCGAGGGAAGCCGTTTTCTCAAAAACCAGTCCGATCCCATATATCACCCATTGGTCAAGGCAATTCGGCACATGAACGGTGAGCTGGAAAAGCTGCGGGGTTTCGTGCGCTTTTCGGACTACAACGGCGTCCTCGGCGGTGAAATTGAGCCGAAGAACCGTGTTCTTCCCCTTTTGCGCGGCCACTTCTGCAGCCGCTACGCCAACGAATCGTTTTTCATCTACGACCGGACACATCGGGAACTGTTGCTCTACGCCAAGGGGCGTTCCCGTATTCTCCCGGTAGACGCGCTGCATCTCACCCTGCCGGGTGAGGAGGAAATGCAGTATCGCAGGCTCTGGAAATGCTTTTATGAGACCATTGCCATTCGGGATCGTACCAATCCCCGCTGCCAGAATACTCACATGCCGAAGCGCTACCGGAATACCATGACGGAATTCTTACCCCTGGACTACGAGGCGCAGTATCAGGGCGCTATCCCACCAAAGACTCCCGCAGCCTCTGCAAACCCCGCCGTTCCAACCGGGAAATCTGCACTTGAGATACCCCCACAATCCGGGCGGTCTGCTGTTGCGTCAGCCCTTTGAAAAAACGCAGTAATATGGTCCACTTTTCGCGCTCCGGGAGGCTGTCGATGGCCTCCCGGAGCGCAATTTTTTCCACTAAACTCTCCTCAATTCCCTCGGTGCCGATGGTGGATTCCAGCGTCAGCCCCTCCACCGTCTCCTGCTGCAGCGATTCCGGCGGCGACGTCGCCAGTTCAATCACAGCGATCTCCTCCGCGCTCATGCCGGCTGCCTCCGCCAGTTCGCTCACATGCGCCTCGCGCCCCAACTGACCGCGCAGGCGCTGTCGAAGAATCCAAAGCGCCTGTCCTTTTTCCCGGGTCGTTCTGCCCACCTTCACGGCGCCGTTATCACGCAGATAGCGACGGATTTCTCCGGCAATTTTAGGGATGGCATAGGTGGAAAACTGCGTTCCGTATGTAAGGTCAAATCCCTTTACAGCTTTGATAAATCCGATGCAGCCAAGCTGATAGAGATCGTCCATCTCCACGCCGCGTCCACAGTAGCGGCGCACCACAGACCAAACAAGCCCCTCGTTCTTCTCCAGCGCGACGCGGCAAGCGTCCTCATCTCCCTTCTGAGCGCGTTCCAGCAGGGAGAACAGCTCGCTCATCGTCCCGTTTTTGCCCGTGTGGCAATCCGCTTGCGCATGACCACTGTGGTGCCCTTGCCGGGTACGGACTTTACGTGCACCCGATCCATAAAGCTCTCCATAATGGTAAAGCCCATGCCGCTGCGCTCTGCGCCGCCGGTGGTGTACAAGGGTTGGCGTGCCTGCTCCACATTTTCGATGCCGCGTCCCCAATCCCGGACGGTAAGTTCCAGAATATTACCCTCTGCCACCCGCATTTTCAGCAAAATGCGCCCCAACTGATCAGGATAGGCGTGGACAATGGCATTTGTCACCGCCTCGCTGACCGATGTACGGATATCACCCAGCTCGTCCAGCGTAGGATCGAGCTGGGCGGCAAAGCCGGACGCCGCCACCCGGGCAAATCCCTCGTTGCTGCTGCGGCTTAAAAATTCGATTTTTACGTAGTTTTCCGTGCGTCTCATCTGATTTCCTCCTCTCATTCTATGGTGACGATCCGGCTGATCCCGGACGCGTCGAATACTTTTTTAGGCTGCGTGGGAACGTGGACCAACGCCAGTGTGCCGCCGAGCTCACGCATACGCTGTCTGCCCCGCATGACTACGGCAATGCCGGAGCTGTCCATAAAGCTGACATTCTTCATATCCATCACCAGTTGCAGCGGCAGCGCCGCCTCGATCTCACGGTCCACCTTATCCATCAAACCCTTTGCGCCGTGGTGATCCAACTCACCGTGCAGTGTAAGTGTCAGCGTCCGTTCCCGGCACGCCGTGCTGACCTCCATACCGTCTGCGCCTCCTTTGTATAAAAAAATCACCGTATAACGATTGTTATACGGTGATTATAGGACTGTCAAAAAAGTTGCGCTGCCACTTTTTTGACAAAATGCTCGCAGTCTACTTCGCGCACTCATTGTGCGCTTTGGCGCACAATTCGCACACTTCGCAGTCTGATAGGTGTATTTTGCCACGTACACGCCGCGGCAAAATACGATTTCATATCTTTGCGCCGTGCGCGGCGCAAACTCTGCGAGGCTCTGCAAAAAAATCACCGTATAACGATTGTTATACGGTGATTATAGCGTAAGGTGTAACTGCTTTTTTGCCGAAAAATGTCGTGTGTACGAGGCAAATCAGTTTTTCATGGCGGCGGCGGATTCTTCCAGCTTGGCGATCAGAAGTTTTGCCTTCTCCGCCTTTTCCCGCTCGGCATTGACAATCGCCTCCGGCGCTTTAGAGATAAATGCTTCGTTGCTCAATTTACCTTCCAACCGGCGCAGATTATCCCGCGCCTTTGCAAGCTCCACGGCGATCCGTTCACGCTCTTTCTCCAGATCCACCAGCTCCCGCAAGGGCATATAAACAGTGGCGCCGTGGGTGACAACAGTCACCATACCCGAAAGATCTTCCGGCGGCACGGTGGTGACAGTCACCTCGGAAGCGTATGCCATGCGCGCGATGAAACGGCGCCCCTCCTCATAATGCGCCGGGGCATCGGTGAGTATGATGACCTGCGCTTTTTTGGACGGCGGCACGTTCATCTCTGCGCGGCGGGTCCGCACGGCGGAAATGGCGTCCTTCACCGCCTCCATAGCCGCCTCGTCTTCAGCAAATGCCAGTTCCTTCCGGTATTCCGGCCATTGGGCGCGGATCAGGAAATCACCCTCGTGGGGAAGCGCCTGCCAAATCTCCTCGGTAATAAAGGGCATAAAGGGGTGCAGCAGCTCCAGGATCCGCAGCAGAACGTAGCACAGCACATTCTCCGCCGCCAGACGCGCCTGTTTGTCCTCCCCGTTCAACCGGGTCTTGGTCAGCTCGATATACCAATCGCAGTAGGTATCCCAGATGAAATCGTAGATCTTGGCGGACGCCACGCCCAACTCAAAGGCCTCCATATTATCCGTGACCTCGCGGATCAGCGTGTTCAGCTTGCTGAGCACCCAACGATCCTCCCTCTCCAGATGGTCAGGAAGCTCCACCTTATCGATAGTCAGATTCATCATCACAAACCGGGAGGCGTTCCAGATTTTATTGGCAAAGTTGCGCATGGCCTCGCACTTTTCCACGAAGAAACGCATATCGTTGCCGGGACTGTTGCCGGTGATGAGATTGAAGCGCAGCGCGTCGGCGCCGTATTGCTCCGCCATCTCCAGCGGATCGATGCCGTTACCCAGGGACTTGGACATCTTACGTCCCTTATCGTCCCGTACCAGACCGTGGATCAGAACGGTGCCAAACGGCTCACGCTTCATCTGCTCCATGCCGGAGAAGATCATACGCGCCACCCAGAAAAAGATGATATCGTAGCCGGTGACCATGACGGAGGTGGGATACCAGTAGTTGAGATCGGGCGCGTTTCGGTCGGGCCAGCCCATGGTGGAAAACGGCCAGAGCGCTGAGCTGAACCACGTGTCCAGCACGTCTTCCTCCCGGCGGATGTTTTTGCCGTGACAGCGTTCACACTCTGTTGCGTCGTTACGGGAAACCGTCATATGGCCGCAGTCGTCGCAGTACCAGGCGGGGATCTGATGGCCCCACCAGAGCTGGC
>JAFZRS010000028.1 GCA_017619715.1 Oscillospiraceae bacterium
CCCTCGGTCAGAGGGGTGAGCGCCTTGTCAAAAGATCCGAACTTGCGCCACTCCACCGTCTTTCCGCCGCCGGCAGGCAGCGGTTTGGCGGCGGCAAACTGGTTGTGCACCAGTTGCGGCTTGGCGTTTTCCAGCAGTTCCATGCCGTAGTAGGTCTTCATCTCGGCGGTCAACTCGGTGGTCGTCTGGGTGTTGCTGTCGGCAAAAAGCTGCAAGTCGTAGATAAACTCGTTCATGTGTTTTCTCCTTTCGTTGTTGTGTCATACTGGTATTCCCTCCGGCGGCGAGGGCTGGTGCGCCCGAAGCATTTATGTCCGTGGTAGGTCACGACCCCCTTTATTTCCACGCCGCGGCGTAATGCCGCGCCGCTAAAAGCGGATCTTCTCCCCGCTGAATACCCTTTTGCGGATATCTGCCAGCTCCCGGGAGGTCAGTGTTTTCGGATCGTTGCGGCTTACAGCCATACTGCCCCCGCCGTTTTCCGCCACCCGGGCGCCGCCGCTGGCGATAGCGCGGGCAGTCTGCCGTGCGGATCGTTTGGCGGCGTATTGCATTGCCTCGCGCATCAGCTCGTTGTGATGTACCGCCTCATAGGCGGCACGAGGCGGCACTCCGGCGCGTATCAGTCGGCAGAAATGAGGGTTTTCCGCCTCGCGTACCGGATCGTATGCCGGATACAGCGCCCGGATAGAATCTCTGCTGCGCACCAGCTCCTCTATGGCGCGATCTTCGCTCTCCTCCTGCCGCTGCATACGGCTTTGCAGCTCGTCGTTCTCCTGCCGCAGCCTCCGCAGCCTTCCGCCGATGATTTTCTGCACCCGCTCGTCAAACTCCTCTTTATACCGTCCGCGGATCAGTTCTTCAAAACTCTCGCCGCCCTCCGGTTCTTCCTTCGCGGTTGCCTCCTCCTGCTCCGGTGCTGCGGCAATTTCCTCTTCGCCGTCCTCACCGAATAGCTGTATGTTATACGTCAGATACTCCATCGCCTTTTCCTCCCGTCGTTCATTCCATTGCCACGTAAGCGGGATACGCCCCTGCCAGCTGTCCCAGCCCGCAGCGCACCACCGCAAACACATCTTCGCAGTCTCCCTCTGCCGCCACGGTCACGTAGCCGGGTCGGATCACCAACTCGTGAAGCTGTTTTTTCTGCCGCAGTGTTCCGATGAGCGCGTATATCAGCGCCGATGCTGCAGCGCACACCACGTCCTGCCCCTTGGCGGCATATCCGGCGTGTCCCAGCAAGGTAACCCGTCCTTCGCCGCATCTGATTCGGATCATCTGGGTTTCACCGCCTCCCGCGCCGACTGCTTCAGCCGTTCCATAGCGTTAACGTTTTTATCCGCCAGTGTGAACCGTTCTCTTCCGTTTTGGGCAAGGTCTTCCTCCGCGGTTTCTTCTTGTAAAGCCTCTGTCAAGTGACTTCCCTTTACGCTATCTACCACTGCAGAAAGCTGTATTAACCGCTCTTTGGCCTGTGCCAACTCCGCCGCCTGCGTGCGGCTTTGGTCAATGGAACGGATCAGCCGATCCTTGTTTTTGAACTCCATCAGTTCCAGACACCGCAATGCTTGCTCCGCCATTTCCGGGCGGAAAAAGCCCATTTGAAACAGCTGCAGTGCCAACTGATTGTATTCCATGGTCTTGTAGGGCGTCTCGTCCTGCGCCGCGATCTCCAGATCAAACTCCGGCACACGGTATGTGCCGTTTACGCCGTCATCGAGCCATTTTGGTTGCAGTCCGGCGGCATCGTAGCTGATAAACTCCGTCCCATTCTCTCCCAGCAGTCGGAACATACGGGGCAGCTTGTAGAACTGCCGTATCAGCTCGATGCACAGCGTGGCAATCTGGGCGAATGCCTCATAGCTGTCGTCGATCATGTTGCGTGAGAGCTTGCCGCTGGATTCCTGCAGTGCGGCAATGGCGGTAGCGGCGGTCACGCCGCCGGATATACCGCCGTTGCTGACGTCGCGGTTGCCGGCAGTCTCTTTCATCTCCTCGATCTTGCTCTGCAATATTGCCACGTATACGCCGTCCAGTCCCGCGGCGTGGATCGGCGCAATGGAATCGGCGCCCAGATTGCCGTTGGTGTGCACGAATGGTTTTGTCCAGTCGGCGTATTCCTCTTCGTTTACCGCGCCGTCGCTGCGGATAAAGAAACGTGGCGTGGCGGCGGCAAGTGTGTTCTTCAAGATTGCCTGATTCATAAGATCGATCTGCTTTTGCGGACTCTTGCACAGATCCACATAGCCGTATCCGCAGGGTGTCCCCTCCTCCGGAAACAGCACGTCGAACACGAAAGGATACTTCCCGTGATCGTACCAGCCCCGCTGTGCCGCGCTGATCCCGGTGGGGATCTCGCCCATCTGAGGCTGTCCTTCCTCGTCCACGCCGATCACCACCTCTGCGGTAGGTGTCTCGATGTCGTTTTCCGTGGCGTAGAGCACCGTTTCCCCCACGTATTTGCAGTAGTGCAGCAGTCCGCCGCGCTTATAGTACCAATCCACCACCAGAGATTTGTCAGAGGTATCCACCGTGTCGTCATAGAGATAGCGGCTCACGGAGAAGGTTCCACCCCCGATTTTCCCTGCCAGAACGGGGTATTCTGCCAACAGGCGCTCGTTGCTGACAAGCTCGGTGGAGAAAAAGTGCGGCGAATCCTGGATATCGGTCACACCCGGCTCCCAAAAGAGGTTCAGCAGATCCATCTTCCGCAAGGAGATGTCACCCAACCCTCCCAGCTTGGTACCGTCCCAGAACACGCCGTATACGGCGCAGCCGGATTTAAGCTTGTACCACCAGCAATCGGAGTACACCTGCTTGAATCGATTGTTCTTTAATATGACCGGCAGCACACGGCTGAGTCGATCGGCCTCGGTTGCATCTCCCGGCTCTCGCGGCAGTACCGTAGGCTCGGGATAGCAGTCCATGGCATCGGCGTGCTTGGAAAGGATACAGTTCACCAGCCAGCCGCTTCGCGGCTGCGGATCGCCGCTGTTGCCGCCCTCCCCGGACTTGACCATCTGCTCCCAGTGCCGGAGCTTCCAGAATTGTTCGTTGTCGATGATTCTCTGTTCCAGATGTGCCTTGCCTCGTTTGTACTTTTTGAGAATCTCCGTGGCATGGCGCACCTCCTCTGCGCCGATTTTCGGTCTGATGATCTCCTGCTCCATGATGTCTCCTTTCTCATTTACCCGCAGACGTAGCGGTACGTTTTCCCGTGTCTTGCTCCTTCAACTTTTCCGGAGCGTTGTGGTGATGTGACCTGCCCGGTTGCCTTTTACGCGGCAACAGAGCGTTTTCTTTGAAATTATCGTCCGCTTTTGAGCATATTGAGCGGATCGTCCATGAGCTCAGATGCCGCCTGCCTCCTGGGCGCTATGGGACGCGACATGCAAAAGTACCGGCTCTCGTCCGCCGCGTGATCCTCCTGTCGTGTGTCCACGTCCTCCGGCGCGGCGTCGGCGTAGAGAAGCTGCGGCACCGTACGGATAAAAGCGCGGCAGTTGCGGAAGACATACAGCATGGGATATCCATCCTCATCGAAGCTCATGCGGTAGTGCAGTTGCATCCAGCCGGGGATTCGCCGGTTGTCTCCCTTGGTAAAATAGATCCTGTATTTAAGCGCCGTTTCGTAGATACTCTCGCCTCGGCTGGCGTCCCAGATGGCGGGATCGGCAACCCCTTGAATGGTTCGTCCCCGAAGCCACGGGTGCGTCTCCTCCACCCGCCTGATTTCGGCAAATTGTCGATCCGGCGACCACTGTACTCCCTCGTCGGGTGTATCGGTACAGCCATACAGCTCCAATATCCGATAGATCACCCCGTCGTGATCCACCGCCCACCAACCCACGGAGAAGGGCTTGGCGTAGCCGAAGTCGTAACTGCGGTAGACGTTCCACGACCGTGGAATGTCAAACGGTTCTATCACGTGGGTCAGCCGCCTGTCTGCGTAGTGTTCGGGATCGTCGGTAAACTCCCGGAACACCTGTCCCTGAAAGATGTCCCACCTGCCTTCCAGCCATGCCCGGCGAAGCGCGGCAGGCAGTGCTTCCAGTTGCCGTATGTAGTCCGGCTGTGCCGCCAACAGCGCCGTGTTGTCCGTCACTCTGGCGGGAATGAAGGCGTAGTCCTCCGGATTCTCCCCTTTTTCATACCGCCGGTCAATGAACAGCCGCCGGATATAGCCGTGACCCGGCCCGCCGGGATTGCAGGTGTAGTAGATTCGTTTGGGAAAAGCGTTTACGCCTCGCACGCAAGCGGCAAGCCGTCTGAGCCACTCCTCCCGCAGTTGGGTTGCCTCGTCGATAAAGAGCACGTCGTATTCCGCCCCCTGGTATCGATCGAGGTCACCGTCCGCGGCGCAGTAGCCGAACTCCACCGTGCTGCCCCCGGGAAATCGAAACTGTCGGCTTCCTGCAATGTATTCCGCCACCCCCTGCAACTCCCGGCGCAAAAAGCGCAGGTGATTGCTCTCCAGCTCCGGCAGTGTCCGCCGCAGGATCAAAATGCGGATACCCGGATAGTACAACGCCAGCAGTTTCGCCTTGGTACGTACCGCCCAGCTCTTTCCGCCGCCGCGCGCGCCGCCGAATGCCACGTACTTTTTGCGGCAGAGCAAAAACTGTTTCTGCTTTTCATTGGGTCGCCCGACCGCCACGGTTTTCTCCATGCGCCAGTCTCGCCTCCTCTTTGTACCGTTTCATATACTCCCCACGCAAATTGTCTGTTGTTTCACCGGCTGTTGCCTGCCTCAGCGCAACAGAAAAAAGCGTGTTTTTTTGCCCGCCCCATGCTAATATAGAAGAGTAAAATAAGCCCAGAAAGGATTGTTTTTATGGATTTGACGGAACGCACACTCTCCTCCCGCGAGATTTATTCCGGCAAGATTGTCCGGCTGCGTCTGGACGAGGTCCGCCTCCCCAACGGTGAGATTGCCCGCCGGGAGATCATTGAACACCCCGGCGGCGTGGGGATTTTGGCGTTGGATGCGGAAGGTCGCGTCCCTTTGGTGCGCCAGTACCGCTGCGCCTTCTCGCGTGTGTTGACGGAGATCCCCGCCGGCAAGCTGGAACCGGGCGAACAGGATCCCCTGTCCGCCGCCCGACGTGAATTGCGTGAGGAGGTGGGTGCTGAAGCAGCCCGTTGGGACGATCTCGGCACGCTGCTCCCTTCCCCCGGCTGTTACGGCGAGGTGCTGCACTTGTATCTGGCTCGGAATCTGACCTTCGGCGACCGGCACCCCGATCCGGACGAGTTTTTGGAGGTGGAGTACGTATCCTTTCATGAATTGCTTTCGCGCTGTATGCGCGATGAACTGCACGATGCAAAAACCGTAGCCGCCGTGCTGAAAGTCCATTGTCTGCTGGGCTGAATTCTCGTTTGGTTTCCCTTCCCGCGGCAACAGACGGTGCAACAGCGTCCCTGCTTCCTTTCAAGGTTGAACCCATTGAAAGGAGTGAGATACATGAAATTTCCCGTCTGCCGGGATCTCCCCGCACTGATCTGCGATCTGTGCGGCGATGATCTATACCCCGGCGATCCGGCATATCGCATCCATGGTGAGACCATCTGCCCCAACTGTCTGGAGACATATGCCCGACAAGTATTTTCACCTTACAGCATAACTGCAGGAGAGGAGATGTGCCCATGATCCGCCCGAAGATTGCGTGGGAACCATTGCGCGACGCCTATGAAAAGGGCGCCTCGCCCCACCAATTGGCGCAGCAGTATAGTGTCTCCCTTTCCGCCGTGTACCGCCATATCCGCGCTGATGGCTGGACACCTCCTCCAAAACGGAAGTCCGCTTCCCGGCGCGCCGCACCGGATAAAAAAACCGCCTCCCCCCGACTGCCCGCCGGAAAGCAAATGTCGGCAGGTTCGATGCTTCCTCAACTCCATCAGGCAGCGCTCCGCCTGCAAAAAACGGCAGCCATATTGCTGACAGCGGCGGAAAACGGCGACGAGGTCAGTATCCGGGAAGTAAAGGATCTGGCGTCGCTGCTGCGTGAGCTTGCCACGCTGACGGTCTCGCTGGACGAATCCGGCCCGGATTTGGTGCGTGTGGTGCTGGAACCGCCGCTGGACGAGTGGGCGATGTAGCACGTCTTTCCCCCGTTTTCCCCTTGCGCCCGCTTGCCTCGTATGCTATAATCATGTCCGCAGCGATCATGGATCCGCTGTACAAAGTTCCGATATCAGGGAAAGGTGGTTCTCCATGGAAAAGCGCGGCGTAAAAACAGCGGCACAAAACCGCAAAGCGCTTCACGATTATTTTGTGGAGGATCGCTATGAAGCGGGCATTGAGCTGTTCGGCACGGAGGTCAAATCCATTCGCAACGGAGCGCTGAACTTGAAGGATTCCTTCTGCATGGCGGACAATGGAGAGCTGTACGCCTACCATCTCCATATCTCTCCCTACGAGCAGGGCAACATCTTCAACCGCGACCCGGACCGTCCCAAGCGGCTGTTGATGCATAAACGTGAGATCCGCCGTCTGCACGATCTGCAAAAGCAGGACGGCTTGGCGTTGATCCCGTTGAGCGTCTATTTTAAGAACAGCCGCGTGAAGGTGGAAGTAGGACTTTGTAAGGGTAAAAAGAACTACGACAAGCGCGATACCGTTGCCCGGCGTGACGCGGAGCGTGAGATGCAGCGCGCCATGCGTGAGAAAAACAGAGGATAGACGTATCCGAAAGGAGACATGATATGAGTAATCCCATTGTTACCATCGAGATGGAGAACGGCAATAAGATCATAGCGGAGCTGTACCCGGAGGTGGCGCCCCAGAGCGTGCGCAATTTCATTGCGCTGGCGCGGGAGGGCTTTTATGACGGGCTCATTTTCCACCGCTGCATTTACGGTTTTATGATCCAAGGCGGCTGCCCGCTGGGTACGGGAACAGGCGGTCCCGGCTATTGTATCCGTGGCGAGTTTGCCGCCAACGGCGTGCAGAACGACCTGCGCCACACCCGCGGTGTGTTGAGCATGGCGCGCGCCCAACCGATGGACAGCGCCGGCAGTCAGTTTTTTATCATGCACAAGGACGCGCCCCATCTGGACGGGCAGTACGCCGCCTTCGGCATGGTCATTGAGGGCATGGACGAGGTGGACGCCATTGCGTCCGCGCCGCGTGACATGTTCACCAACAAGCCCAAAAAGCCGCAGGTGATGAAAAAGGTCACCGTGGATACGCAGGGTGTGGAATATCCGGCTCCCGATAAACTGCCGGATCCCTTCCATCAGTAAAAAAAACGCAGGCTGTTCCGTTTCTGTGCGGAAACGGAACAGCCGACAGCGTCTCTATTATCGTATTGAACCGCCGCGTGAAAAGCGCGTCGGATCAAAATATCCGGGGATGTACCGGTTTCGACGGGGGTGTGGAGGCAGGATCAGCGGGCGGTGGCGCCTGGCCACCATAAAACGGGCAATTAAAAAATAACTGACAACACCAATACTGTTGCCGTCGCCGCCTAACGCGGTGACCGTCTGAACCGGAGAGGCCACAGGCCGGGGAAGGCGTCGTTGATGTGGCGTCCGTGCGGCGGGTAAGAGTTGCCCCGCCCACGCATGATGACTCTACTGAACCGTACTGTCTGTCAAGTGCCAGTACGGAGAGGGAATGTTGAAACTTGACTGCGCCCGGAGAAAGTCCTGTTAAAGTGCTTTCGGACAGGGGTTCGACTCCCCTCATCTCCACCAATCAAAGGACCGCTGTCTGTCAAGGCAAACAACGGTCCTTTTTCTCTGCTTCAAATAGCAGCATTGCCGCCGCTGCCCTCTCTCGCGGTTGACAGCCTCTTGTAAATTCAGTATAGTGAACTCGAAACGGTCGGAGCAAACGGGAACTTGCGGCACTCCACCGGCGGTTGATTGCTCCCCACTCAACCGCCGGTATGTTGTATTTGAAGATGTCCGCGATTATGATAACTGCGAAAGGAGGCGCGAGAGATGGATCAGATCCGAATCGGAATGTTCATTTCCGAAAAAAGGAAAGAGCAGAATCTCACGCAAAGGCAGTTGGCAGAACGTCTGGGCATCACAGACCGTGCGGTATCCAAATGGGAGCGGGGCAAATCGCTGCCCGACGCGTCCAGCATGCTGGAGCTGTGCGCCGTACTGGGTATCACGGTCAACGATCTATTATCCGGGGAGGTTGTATCAATGAACAGCTACAATGAAAACATCGAAAAAAATCTGCTCGAAATGGTTAAACAGAAAGAGCAGTCGGACAGAAGGCTGTTAAAAACGGAAATTGTGATAGGGGTTCTGTCCACGGTGTTTCTGTTTGCGATGATCTCGATAGGCGCGGTGTTTATGATGATGCAGGAAAAAATATGGGTTTTCTTTCTGCTGTTCGGCATTGGATTATTACAGCTCATCGTCTGCACGATGTTTTGCCTGCGGATCGAGCAGGTCGCCGGGTATTATGCGTGCCGGAAATGCGGATACCGATACGTCCCGACCTACGGCAGTGTGAACGGGGCGATGCACATGGGCAGAACGCGCTATATGAAATGCCCGCAATGCGGCAAGAGATCGTGGCAGAAGAAGGTAATCAGCGCGGAGGACAAGTAAAAGACGAATGCGATAGAAACCATGGGCTGACCAAATATTACGGAAAGGCGCGGCTTTTATACTCTACTTTATGAATATATTTGCCAATCTGACCAACGACGTCCAGCTTTTCAAATACACCACCCCGTTTTCCTACGCGGACGGAACGGCTATTGTCTCCTCCGGCAGTATTGAGGTGAAGTATCTCATTCCCGGTATCGTATTTGCCGTTGGCGGCGCTGCGGCGTCATTCGTGGAGTACGGCAAAAAAGATATCCGCGCATGATCCCCCCGCCGCGCCGACACGCTTTTCCGCTTTCCCGCAGAATCCCGCGAAAAACCTCGTTCCCCGGAACAGAGGTTTTTCTTCTCCCTCCTCTGCATTGCTTCACTCAAAAAAGACATGGTATAATAGCTGCAAGGCTGCTATTATACATTTGAATCAATATATACCGATGACCGGGACTACGGGCCAGCATACGAATATGCAGGAGATAAAGACAAGGTGAGATAGATGGTTTTATCGGCAAAGACGTTTGATGAGCTCACGGCGCGAGAGCTATATGAAATTCTGAAATCGCGCGCGGAAATCTTTATAAAAGAGCAGGGTATCCACTATGTAGACCCGGATGATACGGATTATAGAAGTCTTCATATCTTCGGCATGGAGCATGATCGGGTGGAATCATATCTTCGAGCCTATCGGACAGATGAAGATTCCGTGAAGATTGGGCGAGTGCTTACTTTATCCCACGGAAAAGGCAATGGAACGATTCTTATGCAATACGCCATGCGGGCGATTCCCGAGAAAATGCCATGCAAGCGGATCATACTGGATGTGCAAAAACATGCCGTACCGTTTTATGAGCGGCTCGGGTTTATGATAACTTCCGGAGAGTACTTGGAAGCGGGGATCGTCCACGTCGATATGTGCTTGGAGCTATAGGAGTGCTGATACGCCTCCTATTGTCGGTTAGGTTGATACCACACGCACATACGCCTGAAAAACGCAAAAAGCACCGGGATGATACGCTCAACCCGGTGCTTTTTTGCAGCCGTCAAACGGCGTTTACCACTCCAAGTTCTTCTCAGTCTCCTTGCTGAATACGTGCGCCACATTCCCGGCAAAGGTGAGATCCACTGTGTTGCCCATAGCGAAGTTGGCAACCTCACCGTTGGTGGGCACGATCACGATCACGTCCTTGCCCTCGGTGCTGATGTGCAGATGCACGCTGGAGCCCATCATTTCATTCACGTCCACCGTACCCTTGATGCCGTTTTCACACAGCGTCAGATGGTCGGGACGAACGCCCAAAACCACGTCCTGCTCCGCCACGTTCTTAGCAAGCAGGCGTTCCTGCTTATCCTCGCTCAGTTCCACGGTAATCCCGCCGATTTCCACAGCATACTTGCCGTCTTTTTTGACCAAGTGTGCATCAAAGAAGTTCATCTGCGGTGTGCCGATAAAGCCTGCCACGAACAGGTTGGAGGGATGGTCAAACACCTCTTGCGGTGTACCGATCTGCTGAATAAAACCGTCGCGCATGATGACGATACGGTCGCCCAGTGTCATAGCCTCGGTCTGATCGTGGGTCACGTAGACGAAGGTGGTATTGATACGACTGCGCAGCTTAATAATCTCCGCGCGCATCTGGTTACGCAGCTTAGCGTCCAGGTTGGACAGCGGTTCGTCCATCAGGAACACGGCGGGGTCGCGGACGATGGCGCGGCCGATGGCAACACGCTGCCGCTGACCGCCGGAGAGCGCCTTGGGCTTACGGGTGAGATATTCGGTGATATCCAGGATCTCCGCGGCCTGACGTACGCGCTTGTCAATCTCGTCTTTAGGGGTTTTTTTCAGTTTCAGGGAGAACGCCATGTTATCATACACGGTCATATGGGGATACAGTGCGTAGTTCTGGAACACCATGGCGATATCGCGATCCTTGGGTTCCACGTCGTTCATCAGCTTGTCGCCGATCCACAGTTCGCCGTCGGTGATCTCCTCCAAGCCGGCGATCATGCGCAGAGTGGTGGACTTACCGCAGCCGGAGGGGCCTACCAGCACAATAAACTCCTTATCGGCGATGGTCAGATTAAACTCCTGCACTGCCACGATACCCTCTTCGGTAATTTGCAGGTTCACCTTTTTCTCGGGCGCATTGGGATCTTTCTTCTTGTTTCTCTTTTTTCTTTCGCTGTTGGAATAGACCTTCTTCAAATTGACGAGTCTTACCTCTGCCATACTCTCTTGACTGTAATTGCCCTGCCTCCGCAAAAGCAATCTCACGACCGACCGCAAGTCGCGTCGCATTGCGACAGGTCTCCACACTGCCGCACCGCCAGTCACAGCGGCTCTTGTTCCTCCTTTTCATTTTCCGCCGCGTCATCATAAAGTGGAGTGATGCCGCAGCGGTGGAATAAGATATCTTATTTTACCATATTCTCTCCCGTCTTGCAAGAGCAATTTAGATGTTTTCGACAAAAATTTTACACCCCGGCGGCCTCTCCAAGGTGTAAAATGAATATACTTTACAGCCCCATTTTTTCAAGGGCTGCCAGTTTCAAACAGTTGCAGAATATGGCGATTGCCTCTTCCAGCTCCTCCACTGGTGGCAAAGACGGTGCGATGCGTATATTTGTATCCTGCGGGTCTACGCCGTAAGGGAAGGTTGCGCCTGCCCCCGTCATAGCGACACCGGCCTCGGCGCACAGTGCCAGCGTGCGTTTAGCGGTGCCGGGCAGCGCGTCCAGCGCGACAAAGTAGCCGCCCACGGGACGGTTGTAGCTGGCGATCTCCAACGGCGCAACCTCCCGATCGAGCGCGTCCAGCACCGCATGGAATTTGGGACGCAGGATTGCCGCATGGCGGCGCATGAG
>JAFZRS010000029.1 GCA_017619715.1 Oscillospiraceae bacterium
AAGGCGGACGCAAGCACCCCCATCAGGAGTTTATTCAGGTGGATACCAGCAATATCCTCTTTATCTGCGGCGGCGCCTTTGACGGTTTGGAAAAGATCATTGAAAAGCGCACCGACCGCAAGGGAATTGGCTTTGACGCGGTGGTGGAGAGCAAGGCGGAGCGCCGGAGCGGTGCGCTGCTCAAAGAGGCGCAGCCCCACGACCTGCTGAAATTCGGGATCATTCCCGAGTTGGTGGGCCGTCTGCCGGTCATCGCCGCGCTGGACGGATTGAGCCGCGACGATCTGGTACAGATCCTGACACAGCCGAAAAATGCGCTCCTCAAGCAGTATAAAAAACTCTTTGCCTATGACGACGTGGAGCTGGAGTTTGAACCTGCGGCGCTGGAGGCGGTGGCGGATCGCGCTATGGAGCGCAACATCGGCGCGCGAGGTCTGCGTGCGGTGATGGAAGGACTGCTCACCAAGATCATGTACGAGATTCCGTCCGATCCTGCTATCGTCAAGGTAACGGTTACGCAGTCGTGTGTGCGCGACGGCGCAGAGGCGACGGTGGAGCGCATAGAAGGCAGGACATCGCGCCGCGCCCGACTGAAACCGGGAGCAAAACCGGAAGAAAAGAGCGCATCGGCGTCATAACAAATTGAACAGGGGAACGGCGGGTGCTCGCCGCTCCCCTTTCTCGCAAAGATAAGGAGTGACCATGGAGAGAACAACATTGAACGTGCCGGTAGTGGCGCTGCGTGGACTGACCGTGTTTCCCCGGCTGACCGCCAGCATGGAGGTGGAGCGTGAGATCTCCATCTACGCACTGGATCAGGCGATGGAGAATGATCGGCGCATCATGCTGGTGACGCAGCGTGATATCGGTACGCAGATGCCGGGAGAAGAGGATCTCTTTTCCGTGGGTACGCTGTGCCGGATTTTGCAGATTATCAAAACTTCAGATAGTTCCGTCCGCGTGGTGGTGGAGGGAGAACAGCGCGCGCGTATCCACCGGTTGTGGCAGGTGCACCCGTTTTTGCAGGCAAATGTGGAGCTTCTGGAGGAGGAATCGTCCGCTAAACACACCGATCGCGCGGAAGCACTGTTGCGCCAGACCTACGCCATTTTCGGTTCCTACCGGGAGCTGGTGCCGAATCTCACCGACGATACGGTGTCCGCTGTGCTGGACTGTCGGGATCCCGGCACATTGGCGGACTATATCGGGCAGAACCTCACGCTGCGCCATACGGATCGGCAGAAAATACTGGAAGAACTCCACCCCATGCGGCGACTGCTGCTGGTCAATGAGATATTGACTCACGAGGTAGACGTGATTTCCATGGAACTGCGGCTGGAACAGCGTGTGCGGGAACGTGTCGCCCGCATGCAGAAAAACACCATACTGCGTGAGCAGGTAAAAGTGCTGCAGGAGGAACTGGGCGAGGACGACGATGAAGAGCTGGCGGAATACGCCCGGCGCATGGAAAAGGCAAAGCTGAGCGATGAAGTGCGCGCTAAGCTGCAGCGGGAACTGGAGCGCCTGTCCAAACAGCCCTTCGGCAGCGCCGAGGCATCGGTGATCCGCAATTATCTGGATACCTGCCTGGAGATGCCCTGGGGCAAGTACACCCATGACCGTTCCGACGTGGAACGCGCATCGAAGATACTGGATCGCGACCACTACGGGTTAGATAAGGTAAAAGAGCAGATTTTGGAGTTCATTGCCGTGCGGCAGATCCATCCGGACGCCAAAGGCAAGATTTTGTGTCTGGTAGGACCGCCAGGCGTAGGTAAAACATCCATCGCTATCTCCGTGGCAAAGGCGATGAACCGCAAGCTGGCGCGGCTGAGTTTGGGCGGCGTGCGGGACGAGGCGGATATCCGCGGGCACAGGAAAACGTATATCGGTGCCATGCCCGGCAGGATCATTGAGGCAATGATCCGCGCCGGTTCCATGAATCCGCTAATGGTGCTCGACGAGATCGACAAGCTGGGCAGTGATTTGCGGGGCGATCCCTCCGCCGCACTGTTGGAGGTGCTGGACAGCGAACAGAACGCCGCATTCCGGGATCATTTTCTGGAAATACCGGTAGATTTGAGCCGTGTCATGTTTATCACCACCGCCAACCAGCTTGATCCCATTCCGCGTCCGCTGCTGGATCGAATGGAGGTTATCCATCTAAGCAGCTATACCGACGAGGAGAAGATGGAAATCGCCAAGCGACACCTGATCCCCAAACAGCTCCGTGAGCATGGCTTAAAGAAAAGCCATCTCCGCATCAGCGACGGTGCGCTGCGCCGCACCATCAGCCTCTATACGAAAGAATCCGGCGTCCGCGTACTGGAACGACAGATCGGAAAGCTGTGCCGTAAGACGGCAATACAGCTTGTGACAACCACTGTAAAGGACATCTACATTACAGAAGATAATTTGAAGGATTATCTGGGTGTGGTGCAGTATCCTGCGCCGTTACATAGGGAACGAGACGAAATCGGCGTGGTGAACGGCTTGGCGTGGACGGAGGTCGGCGGCGAACTGCTGGAGGTAGAGGCAAACGTGGTGCCGGGTACCGGCAAGCTGGAGCTGACGGGGAATCTGGGACAGGTGATGCAAGAATCCGTCAAGGCGGCATTGAGCTGTCTGCGCAGCCGCACGGCGGTACTGGGAATTGACCCGGAGTTTTATAAAAACCGGGATATTCACGTTCACTTCCCGGAAGGCGCCGTACCAAAAGACGGTCCTTCCGCCGGCGTTGCCATTGCCACGGCGCTTCTGTCGGCGCTCACCGGGCGCAAGGTGCGCCGCAGCGTGGCGATGACAGGTGAAGTAACACTGCGCGGACGGGTACTGCCCATCGGCGGTTTGCAGGAGAAGACCATGGCGGCGCTGCGCAGCGGTATCACCACGGTGATTCTGCCTCATGAGAATGAGAAGGATCTGGAGGAGATTGACCAGACGGTGCGCCGTGCGCTGCGGTTTATCCCCGTGAAGACGGTGGACGCGGTATTCGCCGCGGCATTGGTGCCGGAGGATTGCCGCTCCGCCGTGGAACATTTGACCGCCATTGCCTCTGCGCCGGAAGCGGAGAGGGAGGTGCGCCGTGGCAATCAATTTTAACCGCGTGGAGTTTGTGCTCTCGGCGGTGCGGCCGGAAGCTTTCATTCGGGACGGACTGCCCCAGGTAACCTTTGCCGGACGCTCCAACGTGGGCAAGTCCTCGGTCATCAACCGTCTGCTGGGTCGCAAAAATTTTGCCCGGGTGGGCGCTACGCCCGGCAAAACCACGCAGATCAATTATTTTCGCGTGGACGGACAGATGTACCTGACCGACCTGCCGGGCTACGGTTACGCACAAGTCTCCAAGGCGGAGCGTGACCGTTGGGGAGCATTGATGGAGCGGTATTTCGCCGAGCAGGGACTCATCACGCTGGGCGTTCAGATCGTGGACGCGCGCCACAAGCCCACGGCGGACGATGTGACCATGTATAACTGGTTCAAGGGGACAGGCTGTCCCGTGATTGTGGTTGCCAACAAGCTGGACAAGCTGAAAAAGAGCGAGATCGAGCCGAATTTACAGCAGATTCGCACCGTACTCGCCCTTACGCAGGAGGATATGCTGATCCCGTTTTCGGCGGAAAAGGGAACTGGCCGCGATGAACTGCTGGGCGCCATCAGCCGCATGGCAAAAAAAGTGTAGAATTCTTTACAAAAACACTACCACTTTTTTGAAAGTTGTGGTATGATACGATCGGTGAAGGTTGTGCTTTACAACAGCATAGTATTATTATCATACAGGAGGCAAACAAATGGAAACCTATGGATTGGAAAAGCTGGGCATCATCAACGCGGCGGCTGTATACCGCAACCTGACGCCGGCACAGTTGACCGAGCACGCGCTGCGCCGTGGCGAGGGTACGCTGTCCAACACCGGCGCGCTGGTAGTAAAGACGGGTAAATATACCGGTCGCAGCGCCAACGATAAGTTCATCGTGGATACGCCTGCCGTGCATGGCGATATCGCCTGGGGCAAGGTGAACCGTCCCATCGAGAAGGCGAAGTACGATGCGATCCGCGCCAAGGTGATCGCCTATCTGCAGGGCAAGGAAGTCTTTATTTTCGACGGCTTTGCCGGCGCCGATCCCAAGTATACCAAGGCGTTCCGCATCGTCAACGAGCTGGCAAGCCAAAATCTGTTTATTCATCAGCTTCTGCGCCGTCCCACCGCCGAGCAGCTGGATAGCTTTGCGGAGGATTATACCATCATTGCCGCCCCCGGTTTCAAGTGCATTCCCGAGATCGACGGCACCCGCAGCGAAGCCGCAATCCTGGTGGACTATGAGGCGAACGAAGTGGTGATCTGCGGTACGCAGTATGCCGGCGAGATCAAGAAATCCGTGTTCTCCGTGATGAACTACGTGCTGCCCAAGATGGGTGTGTTCCCCATGCACTGCTCCGCCAACATCGGCAAGAACGGCGACAGCGCCGTGTTCTTCGGCTTGAGCGGCACGGGCAAGACCACGCTCTCCGCCGACCCCAACCGTAAGCTGATCGGCGACGACGAGCACGGCTGGGCGGACGACTCTGTGTTTAACTTTGAGGGCGGCTGCTATGCCAAGTGCATCAACCTCAGTCCCGAGGGTGAGCCGGAGATTTACAACGCCATCAAGTTCGGTTCTCTGGTGGAGAACGTGGTGATGGATCCCGACACCCGCGAGTTTGACTTCGACGACGACTCCCTGGCGGTCAACTCCCGCGTGGGCTATCCGGTGGATTATATCCCCAATGCGGAGCTGTCCGGTATGAGCCCCAGCGTTCCCAAGACCGTCATCTTCCTGACGGCGGACGCTTACGGCGTACTGCCTCCCATCAGCAAGCTGAATAAGAACCAGGCGATGTATTATTTCGTGTCCGGCTTCACCTCCAAGGTTGCCGGTACGGAGATCGGTATTACCGAGCCTGTGCCTACGTTCTCCACCTGCTTCGGCGAGCCCTTCCTGCCGCTGGATCCGTCCGTGTATGCCTCTATGCTGGCGGAGAAGGTGGAGAAGTCCGGCGCCAAGGTGTATCTGGTCAACACCGGCTGGAACGGTACCGGCAAGCGCATGAAGCTCGCCTATACCCGCGCCATGGTCACCGCCGCGCTTACCGGCGAGATCGAGAAGAGTGAGTTCGTGGTTGATCCCACCTTCGGTGTGGAGGTTCCCACCAGCATCGAGGGCGTGCCCTCCGAGTTGCTGATCCCCGCTAACACCTGGGAGGATAAGGCGGCTTATGCGGCAAGCTGCAAGAAACTGGCAGACAGCTTCCGGGAGAACTTTAAGAAGTATACCCACATGAGCGACGAGGTTGTCGCCGCCGGTCCCAAGGCGTAAATAGAGTTTGAGTAAAGGACACGCCGGAAGACCGCTTCCGGCGTGTCCTTTCCAAAGGATGAAGCGTATGATCGAACTGAAAATACTGGTGGACGAGATCGACTATTCGTCCCTGACGGACGTGCTGGTGCCGCTGCTGGCAAAGAGCATGAAGGACGGCAAGGGTGGCATATTAGGCGAGGTGCTTGCCAAAAATCCTGATACTGCCGTCTCCATGGCGCGAACGATCCTTTCCAAGATATCCCAGGAGAAGAAGGACGAGCTGTTGATGCAAATGATGGACAAGTATCGCAATGAGCTGCTGCACGCCGTGGAAAAAGCCCTTGCCGAACATGCTATCCAATTAAAGCTGTGCGGCTTTTCAGTGGAAAAGAGGTAAAGAAGGTCACATGTGCGCAAAAAGATTGCAAAAAACGAAAAAAGACCTTCTCTTTTGGGTCGTTCTGGCGGCGCTGATCGGGACTTTCTGCTACTGTGCGTACCGGTTGGGCAGTTATTATCTGGCAGATCGACGCAGCAGAGAAATGGCGGAAAGTGTATCCAAATACGTCCATGTGCCGCAGACGCCGGGACTGGACAGAGAGAGCGAGCGTGAGCAGATACAAGTGGACTTTCCCGCGCTGCGCCAGGTCAACGGAGACATCGTGGCGTGGCTGTACGGACCGGGTACGGAGATCAGCTATCCGGTGGTGCAGGGGAAGGACAACGATCAGTACCTGTACCTGCTGCCCGATCGCACGTGGAACGTGAGCGGATCACTGTTTCTGGATTATCGCTGTTCACCTGGTTTTTCCGATAATATCAGCATCATCTACGGACACCATATGAAGACCGGCGCCATGTTCGGCGGCTTGGTGCAGTATAAAGAACAGAGCTATTACAAGGCGCACCCCTATTTCTATTTGATTACACCGGAGCAAAAGTACCGGGTGGAGCTGTTTGCCGGCTGTGTGATCCCCTCCGACGCGGAGCTGTATCAAAGCAGTGTGCCGCAGGAATATTTGCAGGACTGTATCAACAATTCCACCTTTATCGCCCCGGTTGAGAGCGTGCCGGAAGGACCGATTCTGGTATTGTCCACCTGCACCTATGAGTATGAAAATGCCCGCTATGCGGTGCTGGGGGAACTGGTTTCCTTGGAATAAGCGGGGAAGTAGCAGATACAAAAAGCTCCGCACGGTTTGTCCGTGCGGAGCTTTGCGTTCTTATTCGTCGAGACTGCGATCGAGCGCCTGTAGGCTTTCGTCCATCTCTCGAAAGCCTGTGAGATCCACGGCGTCCATCGCCTCCTGCGCCGCCCGAATCTGCTGGAGAATGGAGTCATTCAAAGCGGCATATCGCTGTTGCTGCGCGGCGCACCAGTCGCGCTGATGCGTTACCGTTTCATGGAGTTTGGCAATAGCGGCGGCGCGGAACTCCTCCGTGCGGCGATGGGCGCTGATCTCGATCTCGGCGATGTGATCCTTCAAGGAACGGTATTCCTCCGCCGCGCCGCGCAGTTCGGCGTTTTCGCTCTCCAGCGTCTCACTGCGTGCTTTCAGCTTATCATAGGAGGCGCAAAGAGCCTGATATTTCTCCGCATCGGCACCAAAGCGTTCCACCGTCTCCTTGAGCGCCGCCAGCTCCGCCGCCATGGCGTCGTTGGCTTGGCGCAGGGAGTTATTTTCAGCGGTGAGTTGCTCCGTCTGCTCCCGGTGTTCCCGGGCGGTTTTTTCAATAAAGGAGACGACGTCCTCCCGGTCAAAGCCTCCGAAAAGCGCCGTTTTAAAAGTGGCTGCCATATTTTGTGCCCTCCCGCAAAACAGAAAGTTCTGTTTACAGCATAGCACATTCGACATTATTTTACAAGGGAGAAGAAAAAAATCATGAAAACGGAAAAAAGTCCTTGCAATTTGAGAGGCAGTGTGCTATCATAAGCAAGCTGTTTGAAGCGTATGCGCCGTTAGCTCAGCTGGATAGAGCGTCTGGCTACGGACCAGAAGGCCGGGGGTTCGAATCCCTCACGGCGTGCCAAAAAGGAAACCTCTTTTGTCTACCAGAGCAAAAGAGGTTTTTGCTTTATTATTGATTTAACTCTCTTGATCGAGTACAATACAGAAAAGTATTCCGGCAATGAAAGGAGGAACTTGTCATTCTTTTCCATACTTTTTCCTCACAAGAAGAGAGAAGAATCTTTGGCGGCTCTGCATTTATTGAAATGCAGTTCTGTAGACTTCCATTGGGAACTAAGAAGAAAACAATCGTTAAAGATGTTAGCTACTGGAAACTTGATTCTCTTTACATAGACGATGAAGAAACGTTTTATACGAATTATGGCACCATCTTCAATTGTGGCTTATATTATAACTTAAAAATGGGACCAGTTGACATTTTTGGCACCAATTACTATGCACCGGAACAATTGGATTCGATAATGGAAAAGATTCTTGATAAGACGCCAATGAATTATGAGACCTTAATGGACTGGTTAAACAAAGCCAAGGCGTTTAATGGATTCTATATTTTAGGGATATAGCTGACTTCCTCCTGTTATATCTATTTGATGCACCTTTTAGGCGTTTTTTCTATGGTTTGGTGTCTCTTTGGGAGTACTTCCACATGAAAGAAACCTGATTTGTTTACCAAATCAGGTTTCTTTCAACTATATTTGTTCCTTATAAAACGAGTTATATTCGAACTTCGTTCGAGTTATATTGTTCACAGTTATATTTGTCCTTGGGATGAGTTTAGAAATGAATATAATATAACTATCCCAGAGGGATATTGAAAAGTGAAGGATCATTTGATATAATAAGGACAGTGATCCTTTGAAGTGTGGATTTTGAAAACAAGGAGAAATTCCATGAAAAAGAAAAGAAACGACAACCGACTCAAAAAAATTATCCGCTTCTTTAAGAGCAATCAATGGACATATGCGTTGCTTTGTCTTCTGGTCGTGGCGGCTGCGATGCTCGTTCAGTTTTTTCGCCATTGGGGTGACTCTTCATACGGCATTGGCAACTATTTTACATCTTTGATCGAGATAAAAACATTTTTGTCAATCGTACTTGCTTTTGTTTTGACGGGGATCGCATATAGTATTGCAAGTTTTTTCGAGAGCAAAATCGAAGACTATATGAAACTTACGAACGATTACGATCATCTTTCCAAAAAATACGGATCATTCAATGAACTTCTCGTTTATAAGAATTCTTCTGTCAGTCGGTTTCGTATTGGGAGAAGAAAAAGCAGGAGCGCTCCGAGAAGCAAAAAAGGCAACGAGGACGAATACGTTTTTCCCGCGATTGTTATCTCTTCCCTTTACGATAAAAAAACGGCTCTCCGATTTGAGTTCGGTGCTAAAACGTATCGACTGCCGCCGTGGGCCAGCAAGCACAGCGACGAACTCTTTGCCGCACATTCTCATTCAAAGATCTATAATCAGCAGGCGCTGCGTGTGGACGATTTCTTTGTTTACGATAACACCGCGACATTTTCTCTGTCGCACACCTCGTATTTTGATTCGCTCATAACCAATCGCGCCTGTGATTACGACGTGAACGGCGCTACCATCCGGGAGATTTATGAGCCGGGACCTTTTTTGCATGAATTGAATGAGTCAGAATTATCAAATCACTTGGGTTTCAACGGTATGGTGGAAACCTCCGATCATAAGTTTATTTTTATCAAGCGTCATCGCCGGGTATCAATCGCGAAAAATACCCTGCAATCTTCCGTTGGATCTTCCTTGAAAGTCAAATATGCACTTGACTCAGATCGTCAGGTAACGCCGGACAGTATTTCTTTGGCGATTGTAAAAGAAATGATGGAAGAATTCGGCCTGAATCGTTTGGAGAACCACTGTGAATTGGAAGAAAAGATTAGAAAGGACTTTTCTTTTCAAAAAAACGTGCTGTTCTTTTACCGGGAACTCCTGGAATGCGGTAAACCGCAGTTGATGTTCTATTATCAGTTGCCGATCGACAGCAGAGAAGTGCTGAAAGCGTTTACGTCAGGAAGGAAGTCCTTGAAGAAACAAAAAGACGCTCGACTATACGTATCGGTTGACGGTTATAAAATGCTTTTCGTTGATGAGAAAGACCTCTGCAAGATCTATTTGTGTCCGGATGGAATGGTGATCGGTAAAAAGTTCTACAAATCCGTTCCCGGGGCGGTGGCCACCGTTATTATTCTGTTGCAATACCGTGCAAAAATCTCTCAAAAGACAGCTGTTTCTGGTGCGCAGGGATCCAATGACTAGAAGAATCGGCAACAAAAAAGCACTGCTCACGCAGTGCTTTTTTGTTGCATGCTTACACCATTTCGCAAGACCCTTACCGCTCGTCCAGGGGGACGTAGGAGGCGTAGGTCATGGAGGAGCGGTAGGCGGGACGGATAATCCTTCCGCCGGTTAGAATCTCCTCCAACCGGTGTGCGCACCAACCGGAGATCCGGGCGATGGCAAAAAGCGGCGTAAAGAGCTCTTGTGGGATATCCAACATTCTATACACCAACCCGGAATAGAGATCCACGTTGGCACACATGGGGAGAGTCCTGTCCAGCTTCTCCATCAGCAGAGGGATACCCACCCGCTCAATGGTCTCCAACAGTTCAAACTCCCGACTGTAGCCCTTCTCCACCGCCATGGAACGGGCGTATTTGTGTATGGCAACGGCGCGTGGATCACTGACGGTATACACCGCGTGACCCAGCCCGTAGATCTTGCCGGAGCGATCGCCCGCCTCGCCGTTGAGCAGCTTGATGAGATATGCCCGGACGTTTTCGTCCGTTACCTCGCTGACATTTTCACTGATGCAGTTCAACATCTCCGTCACCTTGGCGTTGGCGCCGCCGTGGAGCGGTCCTTTCAGCGAGCCGACCGCCGCGGCGATGGCGCTGTATGTATCCGTGCCGGAGGAGGAGAGGGTGCGGCAGGCAAAAGTGGAGTTGTTGCCGCCGCCGTGCTCGGCATGGAGAATCAGCATCAGATCCAGCAGCTTTGCCTCGTCGTCGGTATAGCTCTTGTCCGTTCGCATCATACGCAGGAAATTCTCCGCAATGGAGAGCTTCTTATCGGGATTGTGAATATAGAGCGAGCGATGATCGAACACATGACGCTTGACGGCGAAAGCGTTTGCCACGATGCTGGGGAAACAGCCGATCAATTCAATGGATTGCCGCATCACGTTTTCCAGAGAGATATCGTCCGGATCCTCGTCGTAGGAATAGAGCGCCAGCACACTGCGTTCCAGCTTATTCATGATATTTTTGGACGGCGCCTTGAGGATCATGTCTTCCAAAAAGCCGTCGGGTAAATTCCGCGCGCCGATGAGGATCTGATTGAAACGATGGAGCTGCTCAGCGTTGGGGAGCTTGCCGAAAAGAAGCAGATACGCCACTTCTTCATATCCAAAGGTGTTCAGCCGGCGGTGCGTATCCACCAGCTCCGTGGCGCTGATGCCGCGATAGTAGAGTTCTCCGGGGATAGGAACCTTCTCCATATCGCGCATATAGTATCCCTGCACGCTGCCCACCCGGGTCACGCCTGCCATCACGCCGGTGCCGTCGGCGTTGCGCAGACCGCGCTTGACCGAGTCGGACGCGTAATAACGCCTGTCGATCCGGTAGGCGTCCTTGGCCTCTGTGCAGAGCGACTCCACATAGTGATTCAGTTCTGTTTTGTTTGTTTGCATCGGGTAACGTCCTTTCCCAAGGAAATAAAGTGTGTTCAGTATAACGCAAAAACAGCAAAAATGCAAGTTCATTTTTATTTTCATGCAAAATGACCGATCATAATCGTGATAATTGCGGTTGGACTATGCAATATATGAGATTTTGAATCTGGCAACTTGCATATTGCGTTGTTATCTTGCATATTTCCCGTTGATTTGCTATACTGCTTATCGGTATTTTCAAAAGGGGGCTTCTCCATGATAAAATTGCACAACGGGCCTGTTCAAATCCGTGACGGCGTGCCGATTCCTTGTTTGGCAAATGAGAAACAGGGGCGGGAGGATACGATCGCCTATCGCATTTTCCGCAGTCATGACCTTTCGACGGCAACTGACAAGCTTGCCATTCGGTTTGACAGCCTTATTTCCCACGATATTACATACGTCGGCATCATTCAAACTGCTTCTGCCAGCGGCTTGGAGCGGTTTCCCGTGCCATATGTGCTCACTAACTGCCACAACAGTCTCTGTGCCGTAGGCGGTACGATCAACGCCGACGACCACGCCTTCGGTCTGTCCGCCGCGAAAAAATACGGCGGTATCTACGTTCCCGCCAACATGGCGGTGATCCATCAGTACGCCCGGGAAGAGTTGTCCGGCTGCGGACGCATGGTGCTCGGATCCGACAGCCATACGCGCTACGGCGCGCTGGGTACGATGGGTGTGGGCGAGGGCGGTCCTGAGCTTGTCAAGCAGCTTTTGGGCGACAGGTGGGAATCCCCCGCGCCCGAGGTGGTGCTGGTATGGCTTACCGGTACGCCCCGGCAGGGTGTCGGTCCACATGACGTTGCCATTGCCCTTTGCGGCGCAGTGTATAAGAACAATTTTGTGAAAAACAAGGTGCTGGAATTCGCCGGACCCGGTGTGGCGGGACTTTCCATGGACTACCGGATCGGCATCGACGTGATGACCACGGAGACGGCGTGTCTCACCTCCATCTGGCAAACAGACAGCCGTGTGGAGGAGTATTTTGCGATCCACGCAAGACCTGAAGCGTACCGGGAGTTGAAGGTGAAAGACGGTGCACGGTACGACGCCATGGTGGAGATCGATCTATCCCGCGTGGAACCCATGGCGGCACTGCCGTTCCACCCATCCGAGGCAGTGACAATCCGGGAGCTGCGGCAAAACGCCGGGGATATCCTGCGCCAGGTGGAACTGCGCGTGGCGGAGCAATACGGCGGCAAAGTGCAAATGCACCTGACCGACAAACTGGTGAACGGACAGCTCATGGTGGAACAAGGGGTGATTGCAGGCTGTGCCGGCGGTATGTACGATAATCTGGCGGAGGCGGCGGCGATCCTGCAAGGACACGACGTAGGCTGCGGCAATTTTGAGCTGACTGTCTATCCGCCCAGTATCCCCGTGCAGCTGGAGATGATGCGAAACGGCGTCAGCGAATCGCTCACGGAATCGGGCGCGCTGTTGAAGACCTGCTTTTGCGGACCGTGCTTCGGCGCGGGCGACGTGCCTGCCAACAACGCCTTGTCGATCCGGCACACCACACGTAACTTCCCCAACCGGGAAGGCTCCAAGCCCGGGGACGGACAGCTCTCCGCCGTGCTGCTGATGGACGCGCGTTCCATCGCCGCCACCGCACGCAACCACGGCGTACTGACCGCGGCTACCGACGTAGACTATAAGCTGCCGGATCCCGCGGTGCGCGTCTATGACCGAACGCCGTACGAACGGCGCGTATACTCCGGTTTCGGCAAGGCGGAGACTGCCGCGCCGTTGCAGTTCGGTCCGAATATTGTGCCGTGGCCGCAGATCCCGGCGCTTTCCAAGCATCTTTTGCTTCGTCTTGCGTCGGTACTGCACGATGCTGTCACCACCACCGATGAGTTGATTCCCTCCGGCGAAACGTCCAGTTACCGCTCCAACCCCTTGAAGCTGGCGTCCTTTGCCCTCAGCCGCCGGGATCCGGCGTATGTGGGCAGAGCACAGGCAACGGAGGCGCTGGAAAAGCGCCGCCTTGCCGATGATTGGGACACATCACTGACCGCTGTACTGGACGTTTGCGGCGTGGACGCAAGCGTGCTGGCGGATACCCATATCGGTTCGGCGATCTTTGCCGAAAAACCCGGCGACGGCTCTGCCCGGGAGCAGGCTGCGTCCTGCCAGCGCGTACTGGGCGGCAGCGCCAATATCTGCCGGGAGTTTGCCACCAAGCGATATCGCTCCAACTGCATCAACTGGGGCATGCTGCCCTTTACCATCGCGCCGGAAACCGCCTTTGACTATGCGCCGGACGACTGGATCTTTATTCCTGATATCCGGCACGCCGTGGAGTGCGGCGCGGATCGCGTGCCTGCACAGGTGATCCACAAAGGAAAAACATACGCAATCGAACTGCTGCTGCCCGGCTTTACGGCGGAGGAGCGGGAGATCGTTCTCGCCGGCTGTCTTATGAACTGGTACGCCGCGCGCAAAAAGGAGGAACAATGATATGTTAAAGATCCCCATGACCACGCCGCTGGTAGAGCTGGACGGCGACGAGATGACCCGTATATTGTGGGCACAGATCAAGGAGGAGTTGATCTGTCCCTTCGTGGAGCTTCGCACCGAGTATTACGATCTCGGTCTACCCAACCGTGACGCCACCGGCGACCAGGTGACGGTGGACGCCGCCGAGGCGATCAGGAAATGGGGCGTGGGCGTCAAGTGCGCCACCATTACGCCCAATGCACAGCGCATGGAGGAGTATCACCTCCATCAGATGTGGCGCAGTCCCAACGGCACGATCCGCGCCATTCTGGACGGCACCACCTTCCGCACGCCGATCCCCTGTCCGGGTCTTCGCGCCTACGTCCCCACATGGACGAAACCCATTACCGTGGCACGTCACACCTATGGCGATCTCTATAAGGACACGGAGTTCCGTATCGAGGGACCGGGCAAGGCGGAATTGCTCTTCACCGGCGCAGACGGCGCGGTGCGCCGTGAGACGGTGTATGATTTCGAGGGCGCAGGCGTACTGCAGGGCTGTTTCAATAAGGACAGCTCCATCGAGAAATTTGCCCGCTCCTGCTTTGCCTATGCCTTCAGCGTCAAGCAGGATCTGTGGTTCTCCGCCAAGGACACGATCATGAAGATCTACGACGGGCAGTTCAAGGAGACGTTCCAGCGGATCTATGATGAGGAGTACCGGGAAGCGTTCGAGGCGAACGGTCTTCGCTATTTCTATACGCTTATCGACGACGCGGTGGCGCGGATCATTCGTTCCTCCGGCGGCATGGTATGGGCGCTCAAAAACTACGACGGCGACGTGATGAGCGACATGATCTCCACCGCCTTCGGCTCTCTGGCGATGATGACGTCGGTTCTGGTTTCGGCGGACGGCTGTTTCGAGTATGAGGCGGCGCACGGCACGGTGACACAGCACTATTACCGCCATCTGCAGGGGGAAAAGACCTCCACCAACCCGGTTGCCACCATCTACGCATGGACCGGCGCGCTGCGCAAGCGCGGCGAGCTGGACGGTAACGCGGCGCTGGTATCTTTTGCCGACAAGCTGGACAAGGCGGTGATGGATACCATTGCAGACGGCATCGTGACCGGCGATCTCGCGGCGCTGATGGACGGACACCCCGCTATCGCGGACAGCGAGACGTTCCTCGCCGCGATCCGGGAGCATCTGGAAAAGATCCTGTGACCATTTGGTAAAAAACAAGGTGGAACACGGTCGTGTTCCACCTTGTTTTATCTTGAATAGTCTCTTACAGCAGCAGTATGCCCGCCTTTTCGCAAGCTTCCTGTGTGGCGTGATCCCACAGACTGCACTGTACCTCTCCAATGTGGCAGGCGCCGATCAGGAGCATACAGAGCCTTGACTGTCCGATACCGCCGCCAACGGTCAGGGGAAGCTGACCGCTCAGGAGCATTTTATGGAACGGCAGCTTCGCGCGCTCTGTGCACTGCCGGATCTCCAACTGCCGCGCCATGGACTCCTCGTCCACCCGGATTCCCATGGAGGAGATCTCAAAAGCGCGAGACAGCACATCGTTCCAGATAAGGATATCGCCGTTGAGCTGCCAGTCGTCGTAGTCGGGGGCGCGTCCGTCGTGAGGCTTGCCGGAGCCTTTCAGCGCACCGCCGATCTGCATCAAAAATACGGTGCGATGCTCCCTGCAGATCGCGTCTTCCCTCTGGCGGGGCGTAAGATCGGGGTAACGGTCTTCCAGCTCCTGCGTAGTGACAAAATACACGTCACGCTCGATCTGCGTATGCAGGCTGGGGAAGGCGATGCAAAGCGCATCGTTCGTCTCGCACACAGCGCCCACAATGGCGCGTACCACCTGCTTGAGGTAGGGCACGTTGCGATCCTCCCGGCTGATGACCTTTTCCCAGTCCCATTGATCCACGTACACGGAATGGATATTGTCCAGTTCCTCGTCACGGCGGATAGCGTCCATGTCTGTAACAAGACCTTTGCCCACGTTAAAATGGTACCGTTTCAGTGCCAGACGTTTCCATTTGGCGAGGGAGTGTACCACCTGTGCATCGGCAATGCCGGCGTCCGGAATATCGAAAGATACGGGGCGCTCCACGCCGTTGAGATTATCGTTCAGACCCGACTCCTCGTCCACGAAAAGGGGAGCGGATACGCGCCGGAGATTGAGCGCATTGCAAAGATTCGTCTGAAAATTGCTTTTGATGAACTCAATTGCCCTCTGCATCTCATACACAGAGAGCGGCGATTTGTAACCGTCGGGAATGTAGACCTTGCTCATGCCGTAAGCACCTCTTTCTAAAAAATATGTTTTTAATTATAATCACGCTTGGCGCAGATTACAAGGAAAAATTTGTGCGAAATTCCTGCCGAAGAAACCCGGCATTTTGGCTAAAAGAGAAAAAGACCGCACAGGAGAACCGCGCGATTCTTGACAGGCGCGATTCACCGCGCTACTATGTTATGCAAAGAGAATTCAGAGAAGGGGACGATGCTCCATGCAGCCAACCAGCCGCAAAAACGTTCTGTTTACCGATTCCGTGATCCGGCGCATGACCCGGATCGCCTACGATTGCAACGCCATCAATCTGGCGCAGGGCTTTCCCGATTTTCCGCCGCCCAAGGCGCTGACGGATCGACTGGCGCAGATCAGCGCCGTAGGGCCTCACCAGTATCCCATCACCATGGGCGCGCCCAATTTTCGTCAGGCGCTCTCCCGGAAATGCGGTCACTTTATGGGTCGCACGCCGGATCCGGAGACGGAGATGGTGGTAACCATCGGCTCTACCGAGGCGATGGTGGACACGATTTTCGCCCTCACCAACCCCGGTGACAAGGTGATCCTGTTCAGCCCGTACTTTGAAAACTACCGCGCCCAAATCATTATGGCGGACTGTGAGCCTGTATTCGTGCCGCTTGCGCCGCCGGAGTTTGCCTTCGATCCGGAGGTGTTGGAAGATGCGTTCCGTCAGGGCGCCAAGGCGATACTTATCTGCAACCCGTCCAATCCCAGCGGCAAGGTGTTTACCCGCGCCGAGCTGGAGTTCATCGCGTCGCTGTGTGTGAAATACGATGTGTACGCTATCATGGACGAGGTCTACGAGCATATTATCTACGACGGAAACGTCCACACCTACATGGCAACGCTGCCGGGCATGTGGGAGCGGACGGTGAGCTGTTCGAGCCTCTCGAAGACGTATTCCATCACCGGCTGGCGTCTGGGCTACGCCATTGCGCCAAAGACACTGATGGACAGCATCAAGCAGTACCATGATTTCAACGCCGTAGGCGCCGCGTCGCCCTTGATGGAGGCGGCGGTGGCGGGTCTGGAAATGCCCGACAGCTACTATGCGGAATTTGCCGCCCACTATGCTCACATGAAGGAAATTTTCACGGACGGTCTTCGCACGCTGGGGATCCCGTTCACCGATCCACAGGGCGCCTATTTCGTGCTGGCGGATATTGCGCCCTACATGGCAAAGGGACAGAGCGACGTGGATTTCTGCGAGAAGATGGCGCGGCAGATAGGCGTGGCGTGCGTGCCGGGCAGTTCCTTCTTCCGGGAGGACGTCAACCATATCGTGCGGCTGCACTTTGCCAAAAGGGACGAGACGCTCTACAAAGCGCTGGAACGGCTGAGCGGTTTGAAGAATATGGCGTAATAGACACTCAAACGCAAGAGGCGCGGGCAATTCTGCCCGCGCCTTGCGCTGTTTACTTCTTTATGGCTCCTGTACCGCTTGACGCAACACTGCCGCCGCCACGGAACCAGCCGCGTCAGAGCCGCTGCCGCCGTTTTCCACCACCACGACAAACGCCAGCGGCTGTGTTTCATCGTCCACAAACCCTACAAACCATGAATGGGGTGCGCGTCCGCCGCCCACCTCCGCCGTGCCGGATTTGGCGCATACGTTCAAGTCACCGAAACGGTTTTGTCCGTAGATCTCCGTCACGGCGTTGCGCATCATCTTTCGCAGCACGGCACAGGTATCCGCACGCCACGGGATCGGCGCGGCGGCACGGGCAGGGGAAGAGAGATAGATACCCTGCAGCGTCGCCTCTTTTGCCACAAGACACGGCATCGCCGCGCCGCGTCCGGCGGCGATAGAACCCATCAATGTCAGCATGGCGCAGGGATTGACCAGATCGTTATACTGCCCTACGCCTGACCAACCGAGCTGGCTGTCCTCGCCGGCGGAAAAACTGCCTGCCGCCGTGGCAATACCGCTGACGTTGTGTTCGTCCAGCAGACCTGCCTTTCGTGCGTATTGCTCCAGTACGTCGCCGCCTAATTCTACTGCCAACTGCGCGTAGGCGCAGTTGCAGGACTTTGCCAGCGCGTCGTAAAGATCCATCTCGCCGTGGACACGGGGACAGGTGACGGTGTCACCGCCGATGGTCACACTGCCGGTACAGGAGAAGGTACGATCCTCCACATCAGGGAGATTTTCCAGTGCAGCCGCCGTAGTGACGATTTTAAACACCGAGCCGGGTACATAGACGGCGGAGAGAAACCGGTTGAGATATACGCCCTCGTAGCGGCTGTCACCGTCGGGGATCACCGGCGGATCAGCCGGATCAAAAGAGGGAGCGGATACCATGCACAAAATCTCGCCGGTCTTGTAGTTATAGATAGCAACTGTGCCTTTGCGTCCGTTCAGCGCCTGATACGCGGCGGCATTGAGCTCGGCATCGAGTGTCAGATACAGCCGGTGGCCGCCGGTGGTGGTACCGGTGAGCAGATTGTATCCGATCAGCCGGTCCCGCAGGGCACATTTGACACCGGTGGCGATGTTGTTGTCCCGGTCGCCCACGGCGTGGAGCGTGGCGCGGCGTATTTTACCATCTTGATGATACTGTCCCGAGGCGGCGTCGTAGAGTATCACGCCGTTGCGATCGAGAATCTGCCCGGAGGTCAGACGACCGCCGGTGTAGGCGTGAGAATTGGCGGAAAAGGCGGCCCATTGCCGTCCGTTTGCCAGATATTTAATGCCAAACAGTACCAGTCCCCCTGCCAGCAGCAGCAGCGGAACCAGCAACAGCAGCGTGCGGCGCTTTACTTGCCTCATGCGTCCTCACCTCCCGCGCCGAAGATCTCATCGATGGGAATATCCGGTTTGTCTGCAAAAAAGCCATTGGCATGTGACGGTGTATCCTCTGCCAATGAATCCGGCACGACACGCCGAACAACCCTTGGCAATCGCAGGATCAAACTGGCATTTTGCCGCGTATCGGCGGATTTGAGAAATGCCAACAGCCCCCAGCAGGCTGCCATACTGGAGCCGCCCACCGACAGCAGCGGGAAAGTAACGCCTGTCAGCGGCAGCAGATCCACCGCACCCAACACATTCAGCGACGTTTGGATCAGCAACATGGCGGCGGTGGAGCAGGATACGATCACGTAAAAGGCAGAACGTGCCTTGGAGGCGGAGGTAAGGGCAAAGACGGCGGGGATCATCACCGCCGCCACGGCGCACAGCGCCAGCAGCAGGCCGAATTCCTCACTGACCACACCGAATACCAGATCCGTATTGGCGGCGCCCAGCGTTTTCAACCAGCCGCTGTCCGGCCCTGCGCCGAATAGACCTCCTGCGGCGATGGCGGACATGGTCCGGCTTTGCTGATACCCGGTGGTCTGGGTATATTCCCATGCATGAAGCCACGCGGCAAAACGATCCGCCACATAGGGCTTAAAGTGCAGAACGATCCAACCGCCGACGCCTGCCGCCGCGCTCATCATCACCAGGGACGGAACGTCACCGGTGCGCAAAAAGGCGATACACAAGAAGGCGGCGAAGAAGATCACAGCCGTGCCGAAGTCGCTCATCAGGGCGAGCGACCCCACACAAAAAGCGGAGAACAGCGCTGTGAATATCAGGTTTCGTCTGGCAAACAAACGATCCAATGTAGCGGCTCCTGCCAGAATAAAGGCGATCTTTACAAATTCGGAGGGCTGCAGGGAGAAAGAGCCGATGGCAATCCAATACTTTGCGCCAAACAGCCGCTGACCGAATACGATGTTGTATAGGAATAATCCGCTTGCCAATGCCGCGGCGGGCCAGCGCGCGGCGGTCGCCAGACGAAGGCTGCGCAGTACGAGGCTCATCACGAGGAATAAAACGATTCCAAGCACCAGCGCGGCAAGCTGTGTCCATAGCGAAGCCGGTGCGTAAGCGGCAGTAACGGCAAAGTTCAATGTGGTCAGGAGAAAGGCAAGCGTTTCCAATTCGTAGGCGGTCCGGCGCAGCAACCGGCAGAGAAGATAGAGCCCCCACATCAGCGCGCACAAGGCGGCGAATGCAATCGGAATAACCGGGGAAAACTGCGCGATCAGTGTAGGCAGAAACTGCACAAGGGTCAGGATCTGAAGAAGCGTCAACAGTCGGAGCGTTGCCGCGGTAGAAGTCTTCCGCCCGGGATTCGTCCGGCGCTGCGCCTGCCGCGCTTCCTCATCGGAGTCGGAGGGGAAGAAATACAGTTCCACACCTCCTACCGCAATGGAATCGCCGGGCTGAAGTGTGGCAGGGACAAAGGTGCGCTGCCCGTTGAGCAGTACGCCGGCGCTTTTTTTAATAGGGTAGACCGTCCATGTGCCGCTGTCGTTTCGGCAGACGGCGGCATGAGTGCGGGAGACGGAGGGGAAGTTGACACGTATATCGCAGTATTTCGCCCGTCCGATCACGTTTTCCCAGTGGATTAGGTTGTATCGCCCGCCGTTGGACATGGTGAGAAAACCCCAAATCTCTCGCTGCTGTTTTTCAAAAAACAGCGAGTGAGAGCAGCGGATCAAAATCAGCACGGCTACCGCCGGCATCGCCGCGCGTCCGAGCCATAGAAGGAGCGGTGCGATGCGGAGTATCAAGTTGTACAGGTTTTCAAAAATAATCCCCATTGTCCTATCTATTTCCCGCATAAAGTGTGGTAGAGATACATATAATACCATGATATCATCACTGTCAACAAACGCCAAGGAAGGAAAAGGGCGAAGAATTGAAAAAAATAAAAAATTTCAAAAAAATAAGTTGACAAGATGGCAGCCATATGATAGCATAATCCTGCTGCGCCGCGATAAGGCGGTGAGGGCGTGTACCTTGTAAATTAAACAATGAAGGAAAGCACCAGACGAAGCACCGGATAGGTGCGATAGCGAAGTTTCGGGGTTGTCAATTACCCGGGACTTGGCGGAGAATGAAGCTATGGAA
>JAFZRS010000030.1 GCA_017619715.1 Oscillospiraceae bacterium
GACAAGGGGCTTGCAGCCTGCTGCGCGCATGCATTGTGCGCCTGCGGCGTACAATGCACACACTTCGCAGTCTGAGAAGTGTAATTTGCCACGTACACGCCGCGGCAAATTACAATTTAATATCTTCGCGTCTGCGGACGCGAACTCTGCGAGGCTTTTGTGAACACGACAAAAGCGGGAACCGTTCGGTTCCCGCTTTCGATTTTGCGGTTGTATAGCACGAGGAGGCAATCAGCCCACGTATTCCATGCCGGAGCCTTCAGTGACAACGGCGTTTTCCACCAGTCCGTCCAACCAGGCGGTATAGTCCGCCTCTTTTCTATCGCTGCGGACCTGTACCATCCAGTAGGGATCGTTCTCGCCCACGAAGTAGATGATGTGGTAGCCGGTATAGGCGCCGCTGTTGTATACGATGCCGGTATCGCCGCTCTGGCGGCTCTCGTCAAAGATCCAGTCGTTGAACTCGGTGACCATCTGGTTGCGGTAGATCTGCTCGTAGAGACCGCCGTTGGTGTTGGAGCCGGTATCGTCACTCAGCTCGTTGGCAAGGGCGGCAAAGGATTCCTCGGTAGCGTCGCCGTCTTTCCACTGCTGCAGCGTCTCTTCTGCTTTCGACTTGGCGGCGTCGTCCAGCTTGGCAAGCTCCTCTTCATACGTATCGGACTCGCTGTCCAGCGCACTGCTATCCACTGTGAACAGGATATGGCGCACGTCTACGGTGTTGTACTCTTCCCGGGCGCGGCTGTGGAACACGGCTACATAGTAGTAGGAATCACCCTCCACCACGGCGTTGTCGTCCGCTTTACGGGCAGAATCGAAGACCCAGTTGCCCAGCGCGGAGTCGCTGTAAGAACCGGCGTCGAGACTGCTATACGAGGCGATCTCATAGTCATCGGCAATTTCCTCAAGCGACTCGCCGGCGCGATAGCGCTCCAGCGCCTCGTTGGCGGCGGTCTTGGCGGCCTCCAGCGCGGCGGCGCTCTCCTCCTCCGTCGGCTCTACGGTGTTGCCGTCCTCGTCCGTAGTGGAGCTGGCAGTGCCGCGGAAGGTGATGTAATCATACGCCGCCAGATCGTAGTCGTTGCTGTGCTCAGCGTAATAATCAGCCAGTTCCTCGTCCGTATAGGTCAGCTTCTGTGCATAGTCATCCTGATAATGGGAGACGAGGAGGGAATCCTTGAGCATCTTCTTAAAGCAGGACAGCGTCATATTGTTGCCGTAGATCAGCTTGAGATACGCCTCCGGGGAGTAGCCGTATTCGGAAGCGTACTCGTTTAGAGAGGCAAGCGTTTCGTCCATATCGGACTGCATCTCATCGGTGAAGGCAAAGCCATCGGCCTTGGCGGCGGCTTTGAGCTTCGTGAGCTGGATCAGGTTCTTTTTGGCGGAGTCCTTGAAATAGGCGTCCCAGGTGGTGTCTTCCTCCACCTGCAGGATCATCTTCGCCATATCGTTGAGATTGCTGTTGAGATCGGTGGAGCGGCTCAGCTCCATCCAACTGGCGTAACTGGAGTTTACCAGTGAGGAATAAGTGCTGTAATAGTAGTAATCCACCTCGGCGGCGGTGTATTTTACGCCGTCCACGGTGAGGGCGGTGGCGGTGCGCTGAAAGATGTTGGAGTTCCACAGAATCAGCCCGATCGCCAATACCACAAATGCCGCGGCAATGCCGCCGTAGAGCCGGTTGGCGCGGCGCTGTGCACGCCGATCTTCAGCCTCCCGGACCTTCTTCGGATCGGGGATCCCGTTGGCAGCCAGCTCCTGGCGGTTTTTCTTTTCTCTTGATGCGCTCATGTCGTCAGTCCTCTCAAAGCGGGGGAAAACACCCCTGTTAATAAAAGTTACTGCATTATTATACAAGAAAACAATTCGATTCGCAAGAGGAAATACGCTTTTTTCCGCGTTTTGCCCTAAAGAAAAACACCGACCCGTCGGTCGGCGTTCGGTAAGAGGGGAGTGCCATGCATACAGCACGTGCGGCAATCACGCTATAAAACCGCTGCGGCGGCGGTGTGAGCCAAGTTATAACCTGCACCATCTTAAGCAGGTGGGTCGTCTCCAGCTTGCTTTACTGCTTCCAACATCCAACCGCATACGGCAGTCGGGAGGCCTGCAAACCACATACTGATCCGACGTCCCCTATAACCAAATGTGAGGATAAAAAAGACCCATCACACACCGCGCAGGGTGGACACGTTTCCGCGTCCACCCATAGTGTAACAGAATCGAGAGAAAAAAGAAAGGGAATTTACGTCGTTTCCGTCAGGAATTTTCTTCCTCGTCTGCCAGGATCTGCTCCATGAACAGATCGTATACCTCGTTGAGTTCCTCGTCGCTGTCGAGGGTGGAGAGAAATTCCTCGTCGTCTTCCGTGACGGATTTCAAAATTACCAGCCCGTAATCCTCCTCGTCCTCCGCCTCGTCCTCCACGGCGGGAAAGAACGCCATATAGGTCCGTCCGTTGTGCTCCAGCGCGTCCACATACTCCAGCTCAATATCGTTGCCGTCGTCATCCGTCAGCGTGATAAAATTGGGACCGAAATCCTCCTGCATATAACATGCCTCCTTGGTGTAGTGTATTCGGCTGTATCATACCCGGTTTTGCCGGGAAAAGCAAGCTGTTTTCCTATGAAATTTCTTGAAAACGGAATCATCGACCCATGTTTATCGGGGAAATGGGACATAGACGGGGTATTTTATAGATATGCAGGAGCAAAACCGGACTTTGTCTGCGGTTGACAAGAGTGGTAAAATAGAAAATAATACCGGTGTATGCGCAAAAGCAATTGCATTTGGCGCACAGCCGATTCTATATAAGAGGAGGTGCTTCGTTGTGGCAGAGAAAAAGCGCGGCGGACGGAACAAGCGCGATACGGCAAAAAAAGCGCTGTTCTGGTTCGGGACGTTGCTGTTGACCGGCGTACTGACACTGGCGATCTTCGCGGTGATTTTCATGACGTATGTGAACCGCTCCCTGAAAGGTCACGTGGAGGTGGACGTGTCGGCATACAGTGCGTCCGTCTCATCGGAGCTGTACTATAAAGATCCGGATACGAACGAGTGGCAGATGTACCAGACGCTGTTTCTCAAATCGGAGAACCGCATCTGGGTGAAGCTGGAGGATATTCCCAAGCACCTGCAGCAGGCGGCCATTGCCATTGAGGATAAGCGCTTTGAAACCCACAAGGGCGTGGACTGGATCCGCACTATCGGCGCCATTCGCTATACGCTGACGGGTAAAACGGTGCAAGGCGGTTCCAGTATCACCCAGCAGATGCTCAAAAACGCCACCGGCGACAATCAGAACACCGTCAAGCGCAAGGTGGTGGAGATATACCGGGCGCTGGCCTTTGAAAAAGAACACGACAAGGACGAGATCCTGGAGATGTATCTCAATCTCATCTACATGGGCGAGTCCTGTTACGGCGTGAAGACGGCGGCAAAGACGTATTTCGGTAAGGACGTGAGCGAGCTGTCACTGGCGGAGTGCGCCAGTTTAATTGCCATCACCAATAACCCCTCTATGTTCGATCCCCTCATCAACGAGTGGACGCGCACCCAGAACCGCTACCGGCAGTTGGACGTGCTGGACGCCATGCTGGAGCAGGAGAAGATCGACGAGCAGGAGTACACATCCGCAAAAAATGAGGAGGTCGTCTTTTCCAACGGCTATACCTGCATGGGCAACTACGTTGGGGAGCAGAAGCCGCAGGAGTCCGGCAATGCAGATGAGCCGGTCAGCCATGCCAACAACTCCTACTTTACCGATCAGGTCATCGCCGACGTGATCGACGCGCTATGCGATAAGTACGGTTACGACCGCAAGACCGCGGAATTAAAGGTGTTCAGCGGCTGCAAGATTTACACCACCCAGAACATCAAGTATCAGAAGATCGCCGAGGACGTGTTTGAACACACCGATTACGCCGGCTATACCGACGCAAACGGCAAACCCATGCAAGCGGCGATCACGCTGATGGATCCCTATACCGGCGAGGTCAAGGCGATGGTGGGCGGCACCGGAACGAAGACGGCAGACCGTGGCTGGAACTGGGCAACGGAGGTGCGGCAGTGCGGTTCGGCGATCAAGCCCGTATCCACCTACGCACCGGCGCTGGACGCAGGAGTCATCACAGCCGCGTCGATTATCGACGACTATCCGATCCTCCTCAACGGCGCGGCGTATCCCAAAAACTCCAGCGGCGGCTACGGCGGCTTGACAACGCTGCAAAGGGCGGTCACCTATTCGCTCAATACCTGTGCCGTGAACGTCAATCTTGCCTACGGAACGGCGAAGTCCTACAATTTTATGACCGAGAAGCTGGGCTTTACCACCTTGTCCGTGCAGGATTCTCAGCAGGTGGGCAACATGGCGCTGGGCGGACTGACCGAAGGCGTTACCACCGAGGAGATGTGTGCGGCGTACTGTGCCTTTATCAACGACGGCATCTACACCAAGCCGTATACCTTCTACAAGGTAGAAGATGCGGACGGCAACGTGCTGTTGGAAAATGAGATCCAGTCCCGTGTGGCGATGAAAGCCACTACTGCCTATATCATGCGAAGTCTCCTGCAGGGCGTGGTCAGCGGAACCGGTCGGGAAGCGTACTTCTCCGGCATGAGCATCGGCGGCAAGACCGGTACGACCAACGAAGAGCGCGACCGCTATTTTGTGGGCATCACACCCTATTACTGCGCCGCCGTCTGGTGCGGCTACGAGTCCAACGCTCGTATCCGCGTGAGCGGAAATATCGCCGCGAATCTGTGGCGGCAGGTGATGAGCCGGGTACACGCGGGACTGTCCGACCCCGGATTCCACAGCTGTACGGGATTGACTACCGTGCACGTCTGCTCCGACAGCGGCTTGCTGGCGACCGAGGCGTGTACCCACGATCTGCGTGGCGATCGCACCCGTTCGGTAACGGTGGCGGCGGATACCGCGCCCACAAAGGCGTGTACCATGCATAAGATGGTGTCGTATTGCACCGAGGGCAAACACATTGCCACCGCTTACTGCCCGGCGGACACCGTAAAGGAAGCGGCAGTGCTGGACTACAAGAGAGATACCGTCGAGGGCGTAAAGGCAGGGGACGAGGAATACCTGCTCACGGCGCTTACCGGCAGCAGCGAGGCGAACACACTGCTGTGTCCGGCGCACAGCACAGCGCCGCCGCCCGCACCGCCGGACAATAGCGATATTTCGCAGAACAATGAAGCTGGATAAAAAGAGTAAAACCGAAACCGGCGCTGCGCCGGTTTCGGTTTTACTCTTTTTATTCGTATATCTTACGTATCAGAATTGACGGATCATCTCCACAATCTCCGCGCCGATACGCTGCTGTGCCTCTTGGGTAGCCGCGCCGATATGGGGCGTGCAGGACACCATGGGGTGGCTGTACAGCGCCGCGTTGGCGGAAGGCTCTTGAGCGTATACGTCCAGTCCTGCGGCACGTACCTTGCCGCTCTCCAATGCCGATAGCAATGCGTCCTCGTCCACGTTGGAGCCGCGGGAAGTGTTGATAATGACCACACCGTCCTTCATTTTCGCAATCGTCTCGGCGTTAATGAGTGCGCCGCCGTCCACCGCCGGAGCGTGGACGGATACGAAATCGGCGCGACGAAGCAGCTCGTCCATCTCCACGTAGGGGATACCCAACTGCTCCTCTATATCGGGAATATGGTAGATATCAAAGGCGATGACTTCCATACCGATAGCTTTCGCCATCACGCCCAGGTGCTGACCGATCCGACCGAAGCCCACAATGCCCAGCGTCTTGCCCTGCAGCTCAAATCCCTTGCCGTAGGCTTTTTTCTCCCACTTGCCCTCGCGCATGGTATGTCCCGCCACGGAAAGAAACCGGGCGCAGGAAAACATGTGTCCCAGCGCCAGCTCCGCCACAGACTGAGAGGAGGCACGGGGAGTGTTTTTCACCGTAATGCCCTGGGACTGGGCGTATGCCACGTCAATGTTGTCCACACCTACGCCGCCGCGAATGATCAGCTTCAGCTTGCCGCCCTTGGCGGCGTCGATGTGGATTGCGCGCACCTTGGTCTTGGAGCGCACCACCACCGCGTCAAACTCCCGCAGCGCTGCGCCCAATTCGTCCGGCTCATAAAACTGCTCCACCACCTCGTGTCCCAGCTCCCGGAGCTGTGCCAGGGCGGTTTTATCCATACCGTCGGTTACCAGAATCCGCATATGTTCCACTCCTTATTGATGGTTTTTCTCAAAATCCCGCAGGAAATCCACCAACGCCTGCGCCCCTTCAATGGGCATGGCGTTGTACACGGAGGCGCGCAGACCGCCTACGCTTTTGTGACCTTTCAGGTTGTCGAAGCCGGCGGCTTTGGCGGCGGCGACCACCGCCGCGTCCAAGTCCTTATCACCGGTGACGAAGGGAATGTTCATCAAACTGCGATCCTGCCGCGCCACCGCGCCCTTGAAGAGGGCTGAACTGTCCAGAAAATCGTAGATGACCTTCGCCTTCGCCTCGTTGCGCCGCGCCATCTCCTCTAAACCTCCCATGTCCTTGAGATACCGGAAAACCTTGCCGCAGCAGTAGATCGCCCAACAGTTGGGGGTATTGTAAAGGGAGCCGGCGTCGGCATGAGTTTTGTAAGAGAGATAGGTGGGGACGCGGCTATCGAGATCGTCCCGAATGAGATCCTCCCGGATAATGACGATCGCCATGCCGGCAGGACCTACGTTCTTCTGCACGCCTGCCCAGATCAGACCGTAATCGCTGACGTTGCACGGACGGCTCAAAAACATGGAGGATTGGTCGGCAACCAGCACGTGTCCCTTGGTATTGGGCAGTTTGTTCCATGTGAGCCCGTGGATCGTCTCGTTCTCACAGATATACACGTAGTCGCACGTATCGGGGATATCAAGATCGGAACAGTCGGGGATATAAGAGAAGTTCTTATCGGCGGAAGAAGCAATCACACGAACCTCGCCGAACTTTTTTGCCTCTGCAATCGCTTTCTTGCTCCACGCGCCTGTCTCAATATAGCATGCCACGCCGTTCTTCATCAGGTTCATCGGCACCATGGCAAACTGCAGTGTTCCGCCGCCCTGTACGAACAGCACCTTATAGTTGTCGGGAATCCCCATCAGCTCCCGCAGATCGCGTTCAGCGTCGTCGATGATCTGCTGGAACGCTGCGGAGCGGTGGCTCATCTCCATCACACACATACCGCTGCCGCGGTAGTTCATCATTTCATCACGGATCTCTTCCAGTACGCTCTCCGGCATCATGGCAGGTCCTGCGGAAAAGTTAAACGAACGGTTATACTTCATCGGTTGCGCCCCCTGTGTACTATTGGTATTATTATACAGTATTATACAAGATCAGTATACGGCATTTTTTTATTTCGCGCAACGGAAAATTAACATAGAATCCGGTTGAAAAAGCAAGAAAATTTAGTCGGATTGACATAGACGAACCAACGTGCTATAACAAGACCGACTTTAAAGAAACGGGAACGGATAAATATGAAAAAGCTGCAAGAGAACTGGAAAGCGGCGCTGCCGTTTTTGGCGGCGCTGTGTCGGTGGATCGCGGTCGGCGCACTGATCGGCGGCGTGGGCGGTCTGGTGGGTTCACTGTTCCACCTGGGGGTATCTTGTGCCACCGGTATACGGCAGGCGCACCCGTGGATCCTCTTCCTGATGCCGCTGGGAGGTCTTGCCGTCGTGGGACTGTATAAGCTCACGCATATGGAGGGCAAAGGCACCAACGCGGTAATCGAGTCGGTGCATTTCGGTCGCGATGTGCCGGTTTTACTGGTGCCGGTGATTTTTCTTGCCACGGTCATCACCCACCTGGTAGGCGGCAGCGCCGGACGCGAAGGCGCCGCGCTGCAGATCGGCGGAGGGATCGGAAACGAGGCGGGCCGGCTGCTGCGTTTGGGGCAGAAGGATCTGCCTCTGGCTACACTGTGCGGCATGAGCGGCGTATTTGCCGCCCTGTTCGGTACGCCGCTGACTGCCACGGTGTTTGCGCTGGAGGTGATCTCGGTGGGCGTTTTCTACTACGCCGGATTGTTGCCTTGTATCACCGCGTCGCTGACAGGTTACGGCGTCTCCCGGCTAATGGGCATCGCGCCCACGCGCTTTCTCGTGATGGCGCCGGAATTGGATATACTGACGCTGCTGCGCGTGGCGGGTCTGGCGGTTTTGTGCGCATTAGTGAGCATCCTCTTTTGCCGTGCGCTCCATATAACGGAACACGTGGCGGAACAGAAAATAAAAAGCCCGTGGCTGCGGGCAGTAATGGGCGCGGCGGCGCTCATCGGACTGTCGCTCCTCACCGGAGGGGATTATAACGGCGCGGGCATGGAGGTGATCCGCCGCGCCATGGAAGGCGAAGCGTCCGCCTGGGCGTGGCTGTGGAAGCTGGCATTTACCGCCATTACCATCGGCGTGGGCTTTAAGGGCGGCGAGGTGGTGCCGTCCTTCTTCGTGGGTGCCACCTTCGGTTGTGCGGCAGGGTCGCTGTTGGGTCTCCCCGGCGGTTTCGGCGCGGCGCTGGGTCTGGTGGGCGTGTTCTGCGGCGCGGTGAACTGTCCGTTGGCGTCCGTCTTTTTGAGCATCGAGCTCTTTGGCGAGCAGGGATTGCTGTATTTTGCCGTCACCTGCGCCATCACGTATCTTTTGTCCGGCTATTGCGGACTGTACAGCAGTCAGACGATTCTCTATTCCAAGCTCCGGGCGGAATTTATCAATCTGCGAACGAAAGAGTAACATGGCAAAAAGCGGAGGGAAGTGACGGTGGCTTCCCTCCGTTTTTTGCGTGCTTTATTCCAACATACCTGCCAGCCGTCCGCTGCTCCAAGCCCACTGGAGATTGTAGCCGCCGCAGTCGCCGTCCACGTCCAGCACCTCGCCGCAGGCGTAGAAACCGGGCACAAGGCGGCTTTGCAGTGTCTGCGGATCAAACTCGTCCGTTCGCAGACCGCCGGCGGTGACCTGCGCCTGGTCAAAGCCGCACACACCGGTCACGGGTAGGGAAAACCGGTGGGCGGTGCGGGCAATCCGCCGGAGGTCGGCATCTGTCAACCCGCGTATTATCTGGGATGTAAAGCCGGACGCCTTGCATATGATCTGCCCCAGACGGGCGTGAAGCGCGCCGGTCAAAAGCGTCTGCGCCTCTTGCTCTCCCATGGCGGTGCGCCGGGCGCACAGCCACGCAAACGTATCGTTCTCATGCAGTTCCGGCAGGAGATCCAGCTCCAGCGTCAGATCGGCGCCGGACACGGCACGGGACAGATCGAATATCGCCGGACCGCTGACGCCATATTCGGTGAACAAAACCTCGCCGCCGCCTTCCGCCAACAGCTTTTCCCCTCGCAGCAGCCGCAGCGCCGCCTCCGCCTTTACACCTTTCAAGGCACGGGGATAGGTAGGATCGGTTTTGATCTGCACCAGAGAAGGGTGGAGCGCCGTGGTGCGATGCCCTAATTCTTCCGACAGCGTGTAGCCGTCCCGTACGCCGCCGACTTTACCGCCTGCCGCACCGCCTGCCGCGAGAATCACCGCGTCGGAGTGGAAAACAGATGTGCCCGCAAGAACTGTAAAGTGATGATCCTTTACGGATATATGCTCTGCCGCGCAACCGGTATGCAGCTCAATTTTCTCTCGATCCAGTGCGTAGCGCAGTACGTCCAGCACGCTGCCTGCCATATTGCTGCGGGGATAGATGCGCCCGTCCGGCTCCTCCGCCGTCATAAGACCCAATTCGGAAAACCAGCGAAGCGTATCCGCCACACCGAAGCGACGCAGGGCAGGGAGGACAAAGGCAGGATCGGCACCGTGATAGTGGGTCGGCTCCGTGTCTGCCCGGTGGTTGGTGAGATTGCACCGACCGTTCCCGGTGGACAGGAGCTTTCTTCCCACCCGCGATTGCCGCTCCAGCAGGAGAACACGGTGTCCCCGGCGCGCCGCGGTCAACGCCGCGACCATACCCGCCGCGCCGCCGCCGATGACCGTTACTGTCATGACTGTGCCTCCCAACGTTTCCGGGCGAGGTAGCCCTCCAGCATAAGGCTCGCCGCCACCGCGTCCACCACCTTTTTGCGCCGGCGGCCGTTTTTGCCGTTTTCATACAGGATACTGTGCGCCTCCACCGTACTGCGCCGCTCGTCCCAAAGCGTCACGCTCAGACCGGTGCGCGTTCGGAGCGTCTGCGCCAGCGCGGCGCATTTTTCCGCGCGGGATCCCAGCGTGCCGTCCATGTTTTTGGGATAACCCAGCACCAGTTCGGTGACGCCGTGCTCGGCGATGAGGCGGTCGATGGCCTCCAGCACCTCCGCCTCCCGGCGGCTGTGGAGCACGGTGGCGTAGCCTGCCAACGTCAGCGTGGCGTCGGAAATGGCGATCCCCGTGTGGGCGTCGCCATAGTCTATTGCCATGATTTTCATGGAGCGACCCTCCTGATCCAACTGCTTTATTGGTTTCATCATACACGAACTTTCAGCTCCACGCAATAAAAAGCCGCAAATCCCTCTATTTTTATAAAAAATGTGTAAAAAATGGTTGACTGCGCCACAAAACCGTGGTACAATCAACGTTACCTGTGAGTGGGTGTTTTCTTTTTGCGCGCTTTTTCGCTTCGGGCGCGCAGAAGTGAGCCGCAAAGCAGGGAGGCAGCAGGCGTTTTTTCGGACGTCTAATCTAATAAGGAGGTGCCGTTATATGCGCGTGAAAATCACTCTCAGATGCAACGAGTGCAAGCAGAGGAACTACAACACGATGAAGAACAAGAAAAATACCCCGGATAAGCTTGAACTGAACAAGTATTGCCCCTTCTGCAAGAAGCACACGGTTCACAGTGAGACCAAGTGATCGAAAGGAAGAAGCAAAATGGCTGAAGAAAAGAAGGTAGCGAAGAAAGACCGCACCAAATGGCTGCGGGAGATGAGAAGCGAGTTGAAGAAGGTCGTCTGGCCCAACGCCGAGACCACGGCGAAGAACACCGGTACGGTGTTGCTGTGCTCCCTGGCGGTAGGCGCGGTGATCTGGATCTTCGATTATGTTGCCGTTCTGGCGGTCAACACGTTGATCGGCCTGTTTTCCTGAGAGGGTTCAAAGATGGCTGATAACGCAAAATGGTATGTGGTTCACACCTATTCCGGCTATGAAAACGCGGTGAAGGCGGCGATTGAAAAATCCGTCAACAACCGCAATCTCCACGATATGATTCTCTCCATGGAGATCCCCATGGAGACCGTGACGGAGGTCACCGAGAGCGGCGTCATGAAGGAAGTGGAGCGCAAGGTTTTCCCCGGCTATGTGCTGATCAAGATGGTGCTCACGGACGATACATGGCACCTGATCCGCAATATCCGCGGCGTGACGGGTTTCGTCGGTTCTGCCAATAAGGCGATACCTCTGACGGAGGACGAGGTTGCCGCGCTGGGTGTGGAGAAGCATGAGATCGTGGTCATGTACCACGTGGGCGACACCGTGAAGATCACGGACGGCCCGTTGAGCAGCTTTACCGGCACAGTGGAGGAGATCGAGCCTGCCAAAAACAAGGTGCGCGTGGTCGTATCCATGTTCGGGCGCGAGACCCCCGTGGAGCTGGAGCTGGATCAGGTGGAAGTCCTGAAATGAGTGTGCGCCGGAGTAAATCGCTCCGGCACAAGTGGGAGAGACGCCATCACCGTCTCGCCAAGGGCGAACCGGCATCATGCCGGAGCGCTACCACATTTTTATGAAGGAGGTGCCTCTTCATGGCACAGAAAGTTGTTGGATACGTAAAGCTGCAGATCCCTGCGGCAAAAGCGACCCCCGCACCCCCCGTTGGCCCGGCGCTGGGTCAGCACGGCGTGAATATCGCCGCCTTTACCAAGGAGTTCAACGAGCGCACCAAGAATGACGCCGGCTTGATTATCCCCGTGGTTATCACCGTGTACGCAGACCGCTCCTTCTCCTTTATCACCAAGACCCCTCCGGCGGCTGTTCTGATTAAGAAGGAGTGCAATATCGAGTCCGGTTCCGGCGTTCCCAATAAGGAGAAGGTCGCCACCATCTCCAAGGCCTCCATTCAGAAGATCGCCGAGCTGAAAATGCGCGATCTCAACGCCGCTTCCCTGGAAGCCGCTATGAGCATGATCGCCGGCACCGCCCGTTCCATGGGCGTCGTCGTGGGCGAGTAAGGAGGGTGTAAGAGATGTTTAGAGGTAAGAAATATAAAGAGAGCGCCAAGCAGATCGACCGGGCGACGCTGTATGATCCCAAGGAAGGTCTGGCGCTGATTTGCAAGACCGCCAGCGCGAAGTTCGATGAGACCGTGGAGCTCCACGTGAAGCTGGGTGTCGACTCCCGTCACGCCGATCAGCAGGTGCGCGGCGCCATCGTGCTGCCCAACGGCACCGGTAAGACCGCCCGCGTGCTGGTCTTTGCCAAGGGCGATAAGGCGGACGCCGCCCGCGAGGCAGGCGCGGATTTCGTAGGCGAGATGGACATGGTGGAGAAGATCCAGAAGGAAAACTGGTTCGACTTTGACGTGGTCGTCGCTTCCCCTGATATGATGGGCGTTGTGGGTCGTCTGGGTAAGGTTCTCGGTCCCAAGGGCTTGATGCCGTCCCCCAAGGCGGGTACCGTTACGCCTGACGTTGCCAAGGCTGTGAAGGAAGTCAAGGCAGGTAAGGTGGAGTACCGTCTGGATAAGACCAACATTATCCACTGCCCCATCGGCAAGGTGTCCTTCGGCGCCGACAAGCTCTATGAGAACTACTCTGCGCTGTTGGGCGCCATCATCAAGGCGAAGCCCGCCGCCGCCAAGGGTCAGTATATCCGCTCCTGCGTGGCTGCTTCCACCATGGGTCCCGGCGTGAAGATGAACGCCGCCAAGCAGATCTGAAAAAACGATATTTAGGGCTTGACAACTGCGAAAGCCCCGAATATAATAACTGATGCGTTCCAAAGACAGCAGGTGGCAGCAATGCCGTAAATCCTGCCGAGGATGGCAAATCGTACCGATTGGCTGCACCGTCCTCCTGTCTTTTGACCGGAGGACGGTTTTCCTTTTGAACGCACCGACAAATTCGTATGGAGGTGAAACGAAAGAATGCCCAACGCAAAGGTTCTGTCTGAAAAGCAGGCGATCGTGGCGGCGCTGACGGAAAAGCTGCAAAACGCGGCTGCCGGCGTCATCGTGGACTACAAGGGCATCACCGTGGCAGAAGATACCGAGCTGCGTACGGAATGCCGCAAGAACAACATAGACTACGCCGTCATCAAGAACACCCTGCTGCGCTTTGCATTCAACAACTGCGGTCTGAACGATCTGGACGAGCAGTTGAACGGCACCACGTCACTGGCGATCTGCGCGGATGATCCCGTCGCTCCCGCCCGCGTGATGGCTGACTATGCAAAGAAGCTCAACGGCAAGTTTGAGATCAAGGGCGGCTTCATGGGAGGCAAGGTCGTCTCGCTGGAAACCGTTCAGTCTCTGGCTGCCATTCCCGCGCTGCCCGTCCTGCAGGCGCAGGTTCTGGGTACCATGCTGGCGCCGATTTCCGCGCTGGCGTGCGTCCTCAAGCAGATCGCCGAGAAAGACGGCGCTGCCGCCGAGTAAACACGGCAATTTCTACCGGGGACACGGTTCGTCCCTATTACAAAAACAATCTTACAAATTAGGAGGCTATTACAATGTCTGAGAAGATCACTGCTCTCATTGAGGAAGTTAAGGCTCTTACCGTTCTGGAGCTGAGCGAGCTGGTACATGCTCTGGAAGAGGAATTCGGCGTGTCCGCCGCTGCTATGGCTGCTCCCGCCGCCGGCGGCGCTGCTGCTCCCGCCGCGGAAGAGAAGACCGAGTTTGACGTGGTTCTCGCCGGTTTCGATGCCGCGCAGAAGATCAAGGTTATCAAGGTCGTCCGCGAGATCACCGGTCTGGGCCTGGCTGAGGCGAAGGCCGCCGTTGAGGGCGCACCCACCACGCTGAAAGAGGCTCTGTCCAAGGACGATGCCGAGGCGATGAAGAAGCAGGTCGAAGAGGCCGGCGGCAAGGTCGAGCTGAAATAAGGCTGTCTTTATCCATCTTTGCAAAAAAGAGAGCTGACCGATTGCGGTCAGCTCTCTTTTCTTGCTCTCTATCGCATATGCGCGAAAGCTGCGATCAGTTCAAAAAGTCTTTCAGCTTCTTGCTGCGGCTGGGGTGGCGGAGCTTGCGCAGCGCTTTGGCTTCAATCTGGCGAATGCGCTCACGGGTTACGTTGAATTCCTTGCCCACCTCTTCCAGCGTGCGGGTGCGTCCGTCCTCAATGCCGAAACGGAGCTTGAGCACCTTCTCTTCCCGAGGAGTCAGCGTGGAGAGTACGTCTATCAACTGCTCTTTGAGCAACGTGAAGCTGGCAGCTTCGCTTGGTTCCGAGGCACCCTCGTCGGGAATAAAGTCGCCTAAATGGGAGTCCTCCTCCTCGCCGATGGGCGTCTCTAAAGAAACGGGTTCCTGGGCAATTTTTAAGATCTCCCGTACCCGATCCACCGGCATACCCATCTCCGTGGAGATCTCCTCGGGCGAAGGATCGTGTCCCAGTTCCTGCAAGAGCTGGCGGCTTACGCGGATAACCTTGTTGATGGTCTCCACCATATGAACGGGAATACGGATCGTGCGCGCCTGATCGGCAATGGCGCGGGTAATCGCCTGACGGATCCACCAGGTAGCGTAGGTGGAGAACTTGTAGCCCTTGGTATAGTCGAACTTCTCCACCGCCTTTATGAGACCCAGGTTGCCCTCCTGAATGAGATCCAGAAACAGCATACCGCGCCCCACATACCGCTTGGCGATGGATACCACCAGGCGCAAATTCGCCTCCGCCAACTTCTGCTTGGAGGTTTCGCCCAGCCTGACGGCACGCTCCAACGCTTGACGATCTTCATCGGAAAGAGCTTCTCCGTCTTCCTCGGCAGCGGTCAGCCGCTCCTGTGCCTCGGAGCCTGCCACCATGGCAGTGGCGAGGGAGACCTCTTCGTCGGCGGTCAGAAGCGATACCTTGCCGATCTCCTTGAGATACATACGCACCGGGTCGTCAATGTTAAAGCTGTCCACCAGCGCGTTGGGGTCGACCAGCTCCTCCTCCTCGATCTCGGCGATCTCCTCCATGGGCGGCTCGACGTCCTCGGGCAGCTCATTGAGGAACTCCTCGCCGCCCACATCAATATCCAGCGCGTCCAGTGAGTCGTATACCAGATCCACCTGTTCGCCTTCCAGCTCCAGTTCGTCCAGCGTATCGCTCAACTCCGCAGACTCCAGTTTTCCCTTTTTCTTCCCTTTTATAAAAAGCTCTTTGAGCTTTTCACTGCCCTGCAGCAGCGCCGCCGCAGGGAGTGAGGAGATGGCTTTGTCGTCCAGATCGCCGGTCTTGCCACTTTTGTCAGTCGGCTCATCAACGCTCATCAGATCACCCAGCGGCTCCATCTCATCCAGCGGTTCCAACTCGTCCAATGGCTGATTGTCCGCCAAAAACTGATCCGCCATCTCTTCCAGCTGCTGGGCAGTCAATTCTTCACTCATGGTGCTTTCCTCCATATCCTTTTTTTTGTTTATACGTATCTTTTGCGCTAAAGAGCGGATCCATTCCCGCACTGTCGCGTTTTGCTTTTTCGTGCCGGATCACCGCCGCGTAATCCTGCAATGCCTGTAACGCGTTGGCGGTGGATTCCGGTTTTTGCATGAGGGCGGTCAAGTGGCTCATCTCATCGCCCGTCAGTACAGACGATAACTGCGCCAGACTTTGGGCGTGCCCTGCTTGCCGGCGCTCCAAAAGGAGCGAATAGATGCGGCTGAGGAAGGGAGAGGAGAAATCCTCCGGCGTGACGGGCAACGTGCCGGAAAACAAGGAAGGCTCTTGCATAAGTAGCCGTATAACGCCCTCCTCCGCCATGGCGCTGCGCAAATTTTCATAGCGCAGACCGCGTCCCTGAGGCTGCAAGGTGGCATTGGGGTTCAGCTCCCGGCGCTCCTGCCGCCGCTTATCGCCCTTGATTCGGCGGTAGAGCGCCCGTTTCACCTCTGTGCGAACGGCGTCTGCAGTCAATCCGGCGGTCTCCGCTGCCCGGGCGGTGTAAATCTCCCGCTCCACGGCATTTTCCAGCGTGGCAAGCTCGGTGCTGATCTCGGCGGCATAGGCGATCCGTTGGGAGTCGTCCCGCAAGTCGTACTTTCCGGCAATCTGCGCCATGCGAAACTCCATGCCGTTCTCACTGTCATTCAGCAGACGTTCAAAAGCGCCTGCTCCGTGGGCTTTGATAAAATCGTCCGCGTCCTGTTTCTCAGGTTTACCGTCAACCATGCGGTTTGGCAAGTGAAGAACCTTTACAGAGAATTCAGTGTTGTTCAACATCTCCAATGCCCGCTTTGTGGCGCGCTGTCCCGCCTCATCGTTGTCATAGCACAGTACAAGCTCCTTGGTATAGCGGCTGAGAAGGCGGATCTGCTCCTGGGTGAGCGCCGTACCCATGGAGGCGACCGCGTTATCAAATCCCGCTTGGTGGAGCGTAACCACGTCCAGATTCCCCTCACAGAGAATGATATTGGGACGCTTCGTCTTTTTTGCCAGATTCAGTCCGTACAGCACGCGGCGCTTGCTGTACGTAGGTGTTTCCAGCGTATTCAAATATTTCGGCTCGGATTTATCCAACACGCGGCTGCCGAAGCCTACCACGTCGCCCCGCACGTCAATGACCGGGAGGATCAGCCGATTGCGGAAGAAGTCGTAGACGCGGCCGTTTTTATTCTGCCGCGCCAGACTGGCGGCAATCAGCTCCGCTTTGGTATATCCCTTGTCCAGCATGGCTCGCAGCAGCGCGTCCCAACTGTCGGGCGCGGCGCCCATACCGAATCGTGTGGCAACCGGCGTGCGGATCTGCCGTCGCTCCAGATATGCACGCACGGCGGCACCCTCCGGCTGCTGCAGTGTCTGATAGTAGAACCGGGCGGCATCGCGGTTGAGCGACAGGATCCGGCGGCGCAGATGACTGTCGCCGTCGCCTGTGTCCTCCGGGACGGGCAGATTGGCGCGTTTTGCCAAAAACCGCACCGCGTCGGGATAGCTGAGGTTCTCTATGTCCATAATAAAGTTGATGACGCCGCCGCCCTTGTTGCAGCCGAAGCAGTGATAAAACTGCTTGTCCGGCAGGACGTGAAAGGAGGGAGTCTTTTCATTATGGAACGGACAGCAGCCCCAATAGCTGCCGCCTTTGCTGCTGAGCGTGACATAGCCGCCCACCACGTCCACGATATCACTGCGCGCGATCAGCTCATCCAAAAAGTTTTGCGGGAAAGCCACGTCAATCTCCTCCTTTCACAAAAAGCCGTTTTAACAGGCGGATCAAAAAGAACCTGTTTTATTATACAAGAAAACTTTTTCTTTTCCTCTTTTTGACGGAAATTTTTTAGAAAAAAACGCGCGGCTCGTAAAAGCCGCGCGTTGTGCCGGTATGAGGCTCACGCCTGATCGAGAAGCATTTCTCCCGCCCGGTAGATGTCTCCCGCTCCCACGGTGAGAATCAGATCGCCGGGACGCGCCAGTTCCGAAAGTGTTTCAGTCACCTTCGCGAGGGTGGAGCAATATACGGCGCCTGGGATTTGGCGCGCTAAATCCTGGGAGGAGATGCCTATGCTATTGGGCTCACGGGCGGCGTAGATCTCCGCCAGCACGGTCACGTCCGGCAGACGCAATTCTGATACAAACCTGTCAAAGAGCGCCTTCGTACGGGAATACGTATGGGGTTGGAACGCGCAGATGATCCGCTCATAGGGCAGCGCGCGCGCCATGGTAAGCAGTGCGTGCAGCTCATCGGGGTGATGGGCATAGTCATCGTACACGTCGGCGCCGCGGAAGGAGCCTTTGCGCTCAAAGCGGCGTCCGGCGCCGCGAAAGGCGTCCAGTCCCGTCTCCACCGCTTTGCCGCTGATCCCCAGAGAATAAGCGGCGCAGGCGGCGGCAAGGGCATTGGAGATGTTGTGGACGCCGCCCACGTGCAGCGAAACGTGGGCGTAACGCTCGCCGTGGATCATTACGTCAAAGACCGGCAGACCGTCGAAAAACGATACGTTGTCTGCATAGCAGTCGGCGCTCCGATCGCTCAAACTGAACCACAGGACGGGGCGATCGATCCCCGTAAGCGTTTCACGTGCGCCCGGATCGTCCCTGTTGGCGATCACACAGCCGCCTTGTACCGGTACAAGTTCAGCAAAGGCGCGGAAGGACCGCTCAATATCCGCCAGATCCTTGAAAAAGTCCAGATGGTCCGCCGCTACGTTCAAAATAACGGCAACAGTGGGGAAGAAGTTTAAAAATGAGTTGCAGTATTCACAGCTCTCCAGAATGATCGTCTCACCCTTGCCCACCCGGTAGCCTGCGTGGTGCAGCAGCGGCAGCGTGCCGCCGATCATCACGGTGGGATCGGCGCCGGCTGCCATAAAAATATGGGTGGTCATGGAGGTGGTGGTGGTCTTTCCGTGTGTGCCGGAGATGCACAAGGCGTTGCGGTACTGCCGCATGATGGCGCCCCACGCCTGAGAGCGCTCGTATACCGGGATGCCCCGGGCGATCGCGCCGGCGATTTCGGGATTTTCGTCCTTGATGGCGGCAGTGCGGATCACCAGATCACAGCTTCCCAGATTCTCCGCACTGTGACCGATGGACACCTCCATACCGAGACTGCGCAGGTGCGCCACTGTGTCGCTTTCTTTCATATCCGAGCCCTGCACGCACATGCCGATGCCCTGCAGTACCTCGGCAAGCGGACACATGGAGACGCCGCCGATGCCTGATAGATGGACGCGCACACCGGGACGCATATATCGGGTGATATCCTCATGGGGATGGAACATAGTTTCCTCCTGATGGCAATCCGCCCGGGGCAGATTGCGTTTTTTCATGCCTTATATTATAATACGCACAGATGAGAAGTGCAACGGGTATTCTTTCGCACGATTTGACGAAACGGCGGGAAGGAGGAAACGGATATGCTGCCTTCGCCGGTACGGGCGATCTTGCGCCGACTTAATGAAAACGGACATGATGCCTACGCGGTAGGCGGCTGTGTGCGGGATCAACTGCTGTGCCGTGCGCCGGCAGACTGGGACATTGCCACCTCAGCCCGACCGGAGCAGGTGATGGAGCTGTTCGCCGGACACTGTATCCCCACAGGGCTGCAGCACGGAACAGTAACGGTGCGGCAGGAACACCAATCCTTTGAGGTGACGACTTTTCGCGCCGACGGCAATTATTCCGATCACCGCCACCCGGACGCGGTGCAGTTTTCCGATGACCTGCGGGAGGATCTGGCGCGGCGGGATTTCACCATCGGCGCCATGGCGATGGACGATTCCGGCTCGATTACCGATCTCTACGGCGGACAGGAAGATCTGCGCCGCCGGGTGATCCGGTGCGTGGGGGAGGCGGATTGCCGCTTCGATGAGGACGCGCTGCGCATCATGCGTGCGCTGCGGTTTGCCTCGGTGCTGGATTTCACCGTTGAGCCGGAGACGGCGGCGGCGATCCGGCGCGGTCGGGAGCAACTTCGTCACATCGCCGCGGAGCGGATTCGCGCCGAGATGGATCAGCTTTTGTGCGGCGTGGCGGCAGAACGTGTGCTGTTGGAGTTTCCGGAGGTTATCGGCGTATTTTTGCCGGAGATGCTGGGTACGGTGGGACTGGATCAGCGCAATCCCCATCACTGCTTCGACGTGTGGGAGCATACCGCCCGGGCGGTATCGTCTGTGCCGCCGGTGCCGCTGCTGCGCTGGACCATGCTCTTTCACGATTTGGGCAAGTCTGTCTGCTTTACGGTGGACGCGCAGGGGACAGGTCACTTTTACGGACATGGAAAAATCAGTTGCCGCATGGCGGCGGAGGCCATGCGCCGGTTGAAATTTGAAGGCGCCGCCCGTGAGCGGATCACGCTTCTGGTTGACTGGCACGACCGGGATATCCCCCGTACCCGCAAGAGCTTGCGCCGCGCGCTCCACGCGCTGGGTGAGGAGGCGCTGTGGCAGCTTTTGGAAGTCAAGCGTGCAGACAATCTGGCGCAGGCGCCGGAATATCGCGGCGTACAAGAGGAGATTGACCGCGCCGCCGAGATCGTCCGGGAACTGCTGGCGGAGGACGCGTGCTTTTCGCTGAAGCAGCTGGCGGTGAACGGACGGGATATGATGGCGCTGGGGCTTACCGGCGCCGCCGTCGGAGCCATGCTGGACCATCTCTTGCATCTGGTGCTGGACGAGCAGCTCCCCAACGAGCGGTCTGCTCTGCTTTCCTGGGTGCAGGGGAAGATAAAATCCCGATAAATCAACAGCCGTAAAGGGAACACCCTTTACGGCTGTTTTGCGAGAAAAGACTATTTCCAAAGATGGAAATACCCCGCGTCGTGGAGCTGTTTGATGAGCAGCAGCGACAGTGGAAAGAGTACCATACCGCCCACCCCCAGCGTGCGAAAACCCACGTACATTGCCATCAGGGCGGCAAGGGGCGGCAGATTTGCCTGCGCCGCCATGATTTTCGGCTCTAAAATACTGCGAACCACGCTGATGATCGCGTAGAGCACCGTCAACGCCAGCGCCCGGGGAATATTGCCTGCCAGACACAGCACTGCCGCCCACGGCAGCAGTACCGTACCGGTGCCGAACACCGGCAGCGCGTCGATCAGCGCGATGAGTACCGCCAGCAGCAGCGCGTAGGGCTGACGCAGCAGCGCAAGTCCAGTAAGCAGCTCACAGAAGGTGACGGTGAGCAAAATAGTCTGGGCTTTGAGCCATTTTCCCAATGTGGAGAAGAGATTTCGTTTCAGCTGTCGCAGCCGCTCCTGCCGCTGCGGACGGAGTTGGCGGCACACGAAGGCGGTGATGGAGGGGTAGGCGCTGACGGAGAAGAAAACCGCCAGCACCGTGGTAGCGCAGAAAAGCCCCACCTCCGGCAGGGAGCGGACCACGGCGGTGGTGGCGCGCATACCGGCGGCGGAAAGACCGCTTGCCACCTGCGAGAGCTGCGGCGTAAGCTGGGTGAGAAACTGCTCCACGTCCTGCCGCAGATTGGCGGGGCAGTTGACCAGCACGTCCTCCAGCCGGTCGGAGATAGCGCCCATCATCGCCGGCAGTCCGGAAAGATACAGCGGCAGTTGCCGGAGAATGTCCATCGCCTGCCGGGCAAGCTGGGTCATAAGCGTCGCCACCAGCGCGATGAGCACCGCCAACAGTACCAGCGTAAAAACCGCCGCCACGAAGCCGCGCCGCAGGTGCAGCTTGCGCCGCACACACTCCACCGGCGGCGCTACCAGCGCCGCCAGCCCCAGCGCCAGCAGAAAGGGGAGCAGCCACACCAGCACATACCGCACCCCCAGCCATGCCAGCGCAGCGAACGAGCCGATGTAGGCAAAGCGGATCAGAAACTGTTTTTGCCGTTCCATGAGGTGCGCGCCTCCTTTCCGGGAAATGGGGTTGTGTTTCCGTTGCCGGTGTGCTACAATGAGACAAAAAGAGAGCAATTGTCCTTTCTGTGAGGACAAGGAGGAAGTATGGGGAAGAAGAAGTACTATATCGTCTCGGAGGACGCGCTGCCGGAGGTGTTCGTCAAGGTGGCGGAGGCAAAGCGTATGCTGCAGGTGGGCGAGGCGCGTACGGTAGGCGAGGCGGCGGGAGTCGTGGGAATCAGCCGCAGCGCGTTCTACAAGTACAAAGACGCCGTGCAGCCCTTTCAGGACATGAAGGCGGGGCAGATCATCACCTTTTACGCGCTGCTCAAGGATAATCCCGGTGTGTTGAGCCACTACCTGTCTATTTTTGCCAACTCCGGGGCAAATATACTCACCATCAACCAGACGATTCCCACCAACGGCTGTGCCGGTGTAACCATCTCCGCCGAGACCAGCGAGATGGTGGAGAGTCTGGACGAGATGATCGCCCGAGTCAGCGCGGCGGAGGGTGTACTGAAATTCGAGATTCTGGGGGCGTAGTGACGCCACGGGTGCTTTGGGTTTCCCAACCTGTAAAAAACGGAGGAGCGCAACGCGCTCCTCCGTTTTTTACGGAACGATATGTTTCTCCGGCTCGGACAGATCACGGAGAATCTTTTTTTGATACCGCTCTGCCTCGCTGAACACACAGCCGCAGTATTTCTGCATATAGAAGCCCAATTCACGGGCTTTTGTCTGCCCGTCCCGGAAGCCGGGACGAAAGTCCCTGTATAAGAAAGCAACGCCGTAGCGTGCTGCCGCGCGTTCCGCTGTCTGGCGGAGGAGTTCATGGTTTTGATACGGGCTGATAAACAGCGTGGAGGTAAAGGACGCAAAACCGTGTTCGGCGGCGTACCGTGCTGTCTGATCCAGACGCCATGCATAGCACTTGCCGCAGCGATGATCCAAATCATCAACAACAGCCCGGCAGAAATCCCGCAGACCGTAGTCCTCCTGTACAATCAGCTCCATGTGGACAGAAGGCGCGTAGCCCATAAGCGTATCACGCCGTGCCGTATACTCCTGATAGGGGTGGATATTGGGATTATACCAGTAGGCAACCGGCTCAATCCCCTCCGAACGAAGCTGTGCTATGCAGGAGACGGAACAGGGAGCACAGCAAGTGTGCATCAGCGTTTTTTCCATATGACCTCTTATCCTGCCTTAAAGGGGAGACTCTCCTGCGGGTCGCGCTCCTGGATCGTGGCAGCGGATACCTTATGTTCAATGGGTTTCCACTCCACCTTTTTGAAGACGCAGGCAAAGGTGATGGGAATGTAAGTTATCATAAAGAAGGGGAAGGTAAACGCATATAAGATCTTCTTCGCAGGTGTAGTGCGGATTTGCCGCCACTCCGTCACGGTGGCGATAGCGCCCACCGCAAAGGCGGTCATATACATATTAAATACCATCTGTCCTACGGACTGTACCGCGATAAGCAGATCGTCGCCCACCATAGCGCCGTAGACCGCCAAAGTGAGGTTGCTCACAATACCCAACACGGCGAGGATAAAAGCAGGCATGGTCGCCATCGCCATATCGTAGCAGGCAAAGCTGCCGCGAAGCATCCCGCGCACCAGACGTCCGCCGTAGCGGGAGAACACCTGCAGCGCGCCCTTTGCCCAACGGCTGCGCTGCCGCCAGGACTGGATAAAGCCGGTGGGCTGCTCGTCATACAACACGGCGTCGGGACAAAAAGCAATACGCCGACCGTGTGTGATCTGATCCACGGAAAACTCAATGTCCTCAATCAAAAGGTGGTAAGGCCATGTACCCATATCCTCGGCTACGGCGCGGCTGAACAGGAAGCCGGTACCCCCCACGGCACAGCTGGTACCCAACACGTGACGCGCCTGATTGAGGTAACGGCTCTCCCGCAGGAACCACAGGGCATAGCCGGCGCTGATCCAGTTATCACCGTAGTTTTTGGAGTTGCGATAGCCGGTCACAATGTCGAATCCGTCGGAGAAGGTGCGGTTCATCTTATCCACATAGTCCGGTGAGAGGATATTATCCGCGTCAAAGATGAAATAACCGTCGAAACCTTCGGGATAGTCCTCCGCCACGTGCGCCATCAGCGCCTGCAGCGCAAAGCCCTTGCCCACCTGCGTTTTGTCGCACCGCTCATAGACACGGGCGCCTCCTTGTCTGGCAATTTCCGCCGTATCGTCGGTGCAGTTGTCCGCCATGACGAACACGTCCAGTAAAGAGGGATCGTAGGTCTGGGCACGCAGGCTGGCAAGCAGATCACCGATGACCGCCTGCTCATTCCGGGCGCAGATGAGAACGGCAAAATGATGGGGTGTTGATCCGACAGACGGACGCGGCTTGCGAAACCATACGACGGGGATATATAAAAACTGGTAGCAATAGCAAGCCGTAAATAGAATACCGATGATCCAGTTGACGAGTTTCAGCGTCTCCATAGGCGCGTTCCTTTCTGCGACTGACAGCAATTACAAGCAACGGATACGAGAATTCCCTCGCGTCGCTATTTGTAATATTTTAAGACGATATAACACACGCAGTATACTGCAAACGGAGCTGATTTGCAAGTGCCTTTTGCACTTTGCCACTACAGTATAGATAAACAAACACCGCAAGCGCGGCAACGGCGCTTGCGGTGTTTGTTTATGGGGCTTTTGTGTCAGGGAGAGGTCACTCAATGGCAGTGGGCGCATTCACCCGGCTTGAACAGCTCCCGGTCATAGGGAATGCCGTTTTTTTCATAGTAATCCCGCAGAGCAGATTTTACCGCCTCCTCCGCCAGGACAGAGCAGTGCAGTTTGTGGACGGGCAATCCGTCCAGCGCTTCGACAACAGCCTTGTTGGTCAGCGCCAGCGCCTCGGACAGGGGCTTACCCTTGATCATCTCCGTAGCCATGGAACTGGAAGCAATCGCGCTGCCGCAGCC
>JAFZRS010000031.1 GCA_017619715.1 Oscillospiraceae bacterium
AGGATATTGCTGGTATCCACCTGAATAAACTCCTGATGGGGGTGCTTGCGTCCGCCTTGTGGCGGCACGTTGGCAACCGTCCCCTCCAGCAGCTTCAAAAGCGCCTGCTGAACGCCCTCGCCGGACACGTCCCGGGTGATGGACGTATTCTCACTCTTGCGGGCGATCTTGTCGATCTCGTCCACGTAAATAATGCCGTGCTCCGCCAGCTCCACGTCAAAATCCGCCGCCTGCAAAAGCCGCAGCAGGATATTCTCCACGTCGTCGCCTACGTAGCCTGCCTCGGTAAGGGTGGTAGCATCGGCGATGGCAAAGGGCACCTTCAGCACCCGCGCCAGCGTCTGGGCAAACAGCGTCTTGCCGCTTCCGGTGGGTCCGATCATGAGAATATTGCTCTTTTGCAGCTCCACGTCCTCGTCGCCGCCGAAATAGACGCGCTTATAGTGATTGTACACGGACACGGACAGCGCGATCTTGGTCGCCTCCTGCCCCACCACGTACTGATCCAGTACCTCTTTGATCTCCCGGGGTGTGGGCAACTGATCGACACTGTCGAACGTCTCACCTTCCGCCGCGCTGAAACCGTCGTCCAGAATGGACATGCACAGATTGACGCACTCGTCGCAGATACGCACGCCCGGTCCCTGGATCATGCGGTGCACCTGCGACTCATATTTGCCGCAGAAGGAACAGCGCAGGGACTTCTTCTCCTCAGCCATGTTGTGTTACCTCTTGTAGATGACCTTATCCACCAGACCGTATTCCTTTGCCTCTTCGGCAGCCATCCAGCGGTCACGCTCAGAGTCCGCCTTCACCTGTTCAGGTGTTTTACCGGTATTTTCGGCAAGGATCTTATTCAACCGCTGTTTGATGCGCAGGAAATGCTCCACGTCGATCTCCATATCGGTCACTTTGCCCTGTGTACCGGCGGAGGGTTGGTGGATCATGATCTCGGCGTTGGGCAACGCGATACGTTTCCCCTTGGCGCCGGAGCTGAGCAAGAACGCGCCCATGCTTGCCGCCATGCCGATGCAGATGGTGGACACGTCGCACTTGATATACTGCATGGTGTCATAGATTGCCATGCCGGCGGTGACAGAACCGCCGGGGCTGTTAATATACATCTGAATATCCTTATCCGGATCCTGCGCCTCCAGATATAAAAGCTGTGCGACCACCCGACTGGCGGTGGTATCATTCACCTCTTCGCCCAGGAAGACGATGCGGTCGTTGAGCAACCGGGAAAAAATATCGTAGGAACGCTCACCACGGTTGGTCTGCTCTACAACATAAGGGACTAAACTCATAGAAAATACCTCCTGCTCAGAATGGATGCTACCAAAGTATACCCGCCCTGATGTGATTCTAACGGAGAAACGCCGGAATTACTCTCCGGTCTTCTCCTCGCTCTCCTTTTTCTCCTCCGCCGGAGCCACCGCCACGGCGCTGTCCGCTACCAGACGGATCGCCTTTTCCCGCACGATCTGATCCTTCACGTCCTCCGGGCGCAGGTACTTCTTCACGTTCTCCACGTCCATGCCGTACTGCTCCGCCATCTTCTTGATCTCCGCCTCGATCTCCTTATCCGTGGCGTCGAGACCCTCCGCCTTGATGATGGCTTCCACGGCAAGATCCATACGTACCTGACGCTGTGCCGGCTCACGCGCCTGCGCCAGAAGATCTGCCTCGGTGCTGCCGGTCATTTTCAGATACTGCTCAAAGGGAATCCCCTGGGCGGCGATTTGCTGCTTGAAATTATCCGCCATGCGCTGTGCCTGGAGCTCGATCATATCCTCGGGAATATCCGCCTCGATACCGTCCGCCACCTTGTCCATCAACACATCCTCAAAGGCACGCTGTGCGGCGGCTTTGCGCTCCTCGGTGATCTTCTTCTTCAGATCCGCCTTCAGCTCCTTGAGCGTATCGAACTCGGACACGTCCTTGGCAAACTCATCGTCAACAGCAGGGACTTCCTTGGTTTTCACCTCGTTGACCTTCACGTGGAATACAACGGGCTTTCCCGCCAGCTCCGGCGTGTAGTTTTCCGGGAAGGTGATGTTGATATCCTTCTCTTCGCCCGCCTTCATACCGATGAGTTGCTCTTCAAAGCCGGGGACAAAGCTGCCCGAGCCGATTGCCAGATCGAAGTTGTCACCCTTGCCGCCGTCAAACGGCACGCCGTTATCGAAGCCCTCGAAGTCGATGTTGGCGGTATCGCCCTTTTTCACAGCGCGCTCCACGCTCACCAGACGGCTGTTGCGTTCCGCCATCTCCTTGAGACGTGCGTTCACGTCCGCCGCCATGACCTTGACCTCTGCCCGGGGCGCTTCCACGCCCTTATACTGACCCAGCTTTACCTCCGGATAGACCGCTACGGTGCAGCGGAAGGTCACGCCCTCCTTGCCCACGGTCTCCAGCTCCACCTGGGGATAACCTACCACGTTCAGCTCCTGCTCTTTCACGGCCGCCTCATAGGCGTCGGGCAGTACGATATTCACAGCCTCCTCATAGAACACCTCCGCGCCGTACATCTTCTCAATGATCTTGCGGGGCGCCTTGCCGGGCCGGAACCCGTGTACGTTCATCTTGCCGCGCAGTTTGAAGTACGCCTTGTTAACAGCGGCTTCAAACTCGTCCGCCGCCACGTCGATCGTCAAAACGACCTTGCTGTTGTCAATCTTTTCACAGGATTTTACACTCATGACCTTTTCCTCCGTTCACTGATCCGTTCTAATTATCATTTCAATCAGTGCAGTTTACTATGATACCAGAATACAATTGAAATTTCCACACTTTTTTGCATCAATCGCAAATTTTTTTCGGCACAAAGCCTAAGTAGTCCGCCGAGACGAGGGAAAATGCCGTTCCCTCCCGGCTCCCCTCCACCGCGCGGCGATGGGAGACGCCGTGGAGATGTCCGTAGCAGCACGCGCTGACGCCGTAGCGGCGCAGCAGTTCTAAAACCTGCGGACAGTTGTACCCCTGATAGAGCGGCGGATAGTGGAGAAAACAGAGTTTTTTCGCCGTGCCGGCACATTGCAGCGACGTTTCCAGCCGTCCCGCCTCCCGGGCGAGCAGCTTCTCATTCTGCGCGCCGCCGTCCAGCTCATAAAACCAGCCGCGGGTGCCGCACAGCGCCGTATCGCCGTACCAAAGACAGTTGTTATGGAGAATCTCCAGCTTGTCCAAACCGTGCTCTGAAAAAAAGCGCGTCATTTTGGCAGCGGTGTTCCACCAGTAGTCGTGATTACCCTTTACGAGGATCTTTCGTCCCGGCAGGGCGTTGATGAACCGCAGATCCTCCAGTGATTCATCAAGGCTCATGCCCCAGCTCAGATCGCCGCACAGGACAGTCACATCGTCCTCATGCAGTTTGGCAAAAGCGTCCTGCAGGCGGACAACGTAATTCTGCCAGCCGCCCCCGAACACCTCCATGGACTTATCCGTACCCAGAGACAGGTGCAGATCGCCGATCGCGTAAAGTGCCATATCAGAAAAGTCTCCTCAAGTTGTTCCAAAAGATATCGTTCAGCAGTGATTCGGAATAGCCCCGCGCCGCCAGCGCCTCATAGAGCCGCGGCACGTCCTGCGTGCCGGCAATTCCGGTCGCCGCCGGCTCACAGCCGTCCAGATCGCCGCCGATACACAGCGTCTTTTCCCCGCCCAAATCGAGAAAATGCTCCGCGTGGCGCACCAGTGCGTCAAGAGACGGGTTGTGTTCATCTACAAACGCCGGGCAGAAATTAAGTCCCGCCACGCCGCCCAGATCCCGTATGGCGCGGAACTGATCGTCGGTCAGGTTGCGGCTGTGGGGACACACCGCCCGGGCATTGGAGTGCGACGCCACAATGGGTCGGCGCGCCATACGCGCCAGATCCCAAAATCCGGCGTCCGACAAATGGGACACGTCCGGGTAGATCGCGCACGATTCCAGCGTCCGGACAAAAGCGCGTCCCGTCTGGCTCAATCCCCTCTCCGTATCCTCCCGGTGGCTGCCGGAGAGTAAATTGGCGCGGTTCCATGTAAGGTTTAATAGCTTTACACCCCATGCGGCAACGCTGTTAATGCGTTTTAGATCGCATTCCAGCAGGTCTGCGCCCTCAATAGATAGAAGCGCCGCTGCCTTGCCGGTTGCTGTCGCCGCGTCGATCTGCGACCCGGTGGAACAGCGTACAGCAAGGTCGCCGTTGACCTCCGTCTCGCGGCAAAAGCAGTCATAGAGCCGACGGCACTGCGCCCACATACCGTCCGCGGGCGCTTTTGCCGCGTCATGGAAGAGTGCAAAAAACTGTGCGCGGCGGGAAAAGGCTCTGTCCCGAACCAGATCGAGCTGCAGCTCATTTTGCCGCAGACGGCGCTTGCCGTCCAGACAGCAGCCTACCGTGTCGCAATGGGCATCGAAATAGGGTATCATGGCACACCTCAAAAAGCGTTCTCCAGATATTCTATGCGAACTTCGGTGTGTTTGCTGTCAGAATAGACCTCCGCCACGTCAAAACGGGTGGGGCAATCCAGCTCGTGGGCGCTCAAATACCACAGCGCCGTTTTGCGCAGCCGCGCCTGTTTTGCCGCTGTCACCGCCTCCCGGGGAAGTCCGAATGACAAATTACTGCGCAGTTTGACCTCCACAAAGCAAATCGTCTCCCCCTTTTTGGCGATCAGATCTATCTCCCCGAAACGGCAGGCATAGCCCTTTGCCAACAACGCATAACCGCGCCGCCGCAGATAACGCGCCACTTGCGCCTCGCCCCAGAGTCCCAACTGGCGGCTGTTCATCGCCTCGCCTCCCACTTTTTCAGGAACGTCAAGCGGTGCTGCGGACACGGTCCATATTGATCCAGCATCGCATAATGGAGCTTGGTGCCGTACCCCTTGTGGCGTGCAAACTGATACTGCGGATAAATCCGATCCAGCACCTCCGTCACGTACCGATCCCGGCTGACCTTCGCCAGAACAGACGCCGCGGCAATGCTGACACTTTTCCTGTCGCCGCCCACCAGGCAGGTATGTGGCGCAGTAATGGCGGCGGTTTTGCCACGGTCGCGGTTGCCGTCGATCAGCGCAAGATCGGGCTTAATAGATAGACCGTCTATCGCCGATTGCATCGCCTTTATGCGGGCGCTCAAAATGTCCGTATCGTCGATCTCCGCCGCCTCTACCCGTGATACCGACCATGCAAGAGCACGGCGGACAATCTCCTCATAGAGTGCCTCCCGCTGTTTTTCCGTCAGCGCCTTGGAATCGTTGAGCCCTTCAATCGTCTCATGGGGCGGCAGGATCACCGCCGCCGCGTATACAGGTCCCATCAGCGGTCCGGCGCCTGCCTCGTCCACACCGCACACATGCACCGCGCCGGCGGCAAAGCAATCGTCCTCCACCGCCCATGGCTTTTCCATTTGTGTCATAGGCGAATGTCCTCCACCCGTTCCAGTGTAAAGTGTCCTAACTTGCCACCCCTGAACTCGTCCAGCAATATACGTGCCATGCGCTCCGTATCCACCTGCGCGCCGCGCATGATAAATCCGCGGCGGCGTGCCGCCTTGGTGAGCAGGTCGTAGCCGGTGTCGACTTCCTCGATCTCGATCTTATACCGCTCCGTCAGCGCCGCGGCGTAGTGGGCGGCGAGATGTTCCATCAGATAACACGCCAGCTCCTCCGTGTCCATCACATCGTCTTTGATGGCGCCGGTAAAGGCAAGATGCAGTGCCACTTGGGTATTGTCGAATTTCGGCCAGAGGATACCGGGGGTGTCCAACAGCTCCAGCGTCTGATCCACCGGCACCCATTGCTTACTGCGGGTCACGCCGGGACGATCCTCTGCGTGAGCCGTTTTTCGACCGGAAACCTGATTGATAAAGGTGGATTTTCCCACGTTGGGGATTCCCAGCACCATCACGCGAATGGTGCGTCCTACCTGTCCCCTGCTCTCCCAGGCGGCAATCTTCTCGCGCAGCAGTTGCCGCACGGCGGCGGCAAACTGTCCCGTTCCCACGCCGTTTTTGGCGTTGCACTCCAAGGCGGCGTAGCCCTGTTCCCGAAAGTACGCCGCCCAGCGGCGGGTCTCTTTGATATCCGCCTGATCTGCACGGTTCAATACCACCAGCCGCGGCTTTCCCGCCGTCATTTCATCTATATCAGGGTTGCGGGAGGACAGCGGAATCCGCGCGTCCAGCAGCTCGCACACCGCATCAATATGGCCTATCTCCGCGGCAATCATTCGTTTTGTTTTCGTCATATGACCGGGAAACCAGCTCAGGCCCTCGATCTGCATTCTCTCACCTTCTCACGGGTAAAGATGTTTTGATTATAACATATGAAAAACAAATTGGAAAGAAAAACCGCCCACGCAATCACGTGGACGGTTTTCATGACAATGAGGATTACAGCTTCTCGCGTACCTTGGCGGCCTTGCCGATGCGACCGCGCAGATAGTACAGCTTGGCGCGGCGCACAAAACCGTGACGCACCGTTTCGATGGTGGCGATGGACGGTGAGTGAATGGGGAACACCTTTTCCACACCGACGCCGTAGGAAATGCGGCGCACGGTGATGGTCTCCTCGATGCCGCCGTGTTTCTTGGCGATCACGATGCCCTCAAAAACCTGGATACGCTCACGGGAGCCTTCCTTCACCTTCACGTGGACGCGAACGGTATCGCCCACCTGCACCTGCGGCGCTTCCGACTGCAGCTGCTTCTCGTTCAATGCTTTGATGAGATCCATGGATACTTTCCTCCTGACAGTATAGGCGTTCGTGCCGAACTGTTCACGGCGTGACTTTCACGCCGGCGGCAGAGGACCACCCTTTTTCATGCCATGATAGAATAGCACAGCTTTTCTATAAATGCAAGCATTTTTTTACAATTTCTGAAACAATCAGCGAAAATCCCGACCGCTATCGTCCAAAAGTGCCGTGCGGCGCACACGGACGAAATCCGGCGTCAGTTCCGGCAGATATCTCTCCACCGCCTGTGCCAGCAGTTGAGGGTTGAGTCCCGGGTTTTGCGCCTGCACTACCACGTCACCGCGCACACAGGTCGTCTGCTCCGTCCAATCGGCACGGCGGAGCATGGGGGCGATGTCCACCTCCGCCAGCTCCTTGCGCTTGGTGCGCTTGAACACGAGAATCTCCGGACGGGAGAATAGTTCACGCAGTTGATCCGCCGTGCCCGCGGGAACGCCGCAGTCATATTCCAGCTCCAACGTGGCGCGCAGATCGGCAAGCTCCCGTACGGGACGCTCCGCCGGGTAGCAGTCCAGCGCCCGGAGTCCCGCGGGAAGTCCCCCGTTAAGCTTCTCCGCTATCCCCGCGCCGTCTGTCTCCTGCGTCACCTCAAACTCCATGAGCTCGCAGACGCTGGACTGCCCCACCGGCAGAGGCAGTACGATAGAGAGCAGCGGGTGTGGGTGATAACCCTGTGAGTGACGGATCTCCAGACCTGTGCGGGGAAAAGCACGCTGAAAGGTGCGCAGCAGATCCAGATGGGAAATATAGGACGATTGCGCCTCTTTCACAAACAGAAGCCGCAGTTTAGACATGGCACTTCCCTCCCACCAGTCGATTGGCGCCGCAGCCGCTGCACTGCGTGCGGCAGTCGGGCGTGGTAACACCCGCAGCCGCCCTTTCATGCTCGCGCCACAGGAAATCCTCACTCACGCCGCAGGAGATCATGCTCCACGGCATGATCTCGCTCCGTTCCCGGCGGCGATTGGCATAAAACGCGGGGTCTACGCCGCACTCTGCAAAGGCTTCCAGCCAGCGATCGTAGGAAAAGTACTCCTCCCATGCGTCAAGCTTCGCACCTTTACGCCACACTGTTTCCAGCACTTTACACAGCTTCCGATCGCCTCTTGCCAACACCGCCTCGATCACACTGGTGGCGCTGTCATGCCAGTTGTAGGTGACGGTTTTCGTCTTGATGGCGTCGCGCAGCAGCTTGACCCGGCGCTCATACTCCTCCCGGGAAATTTGGGGTTCCCACTGAAAAGCCGTGTGGGGCTTGGGTACAAACCACGAGGTGGAAACGGTGATGCGCACGCCGCGATTCTTATTGGGCGATGCTTCGCGCCACTCGTGCATCACCCGTGCGGCGATGTCGGCAATTCCCAATACGTCCTCGTCCGTCTCTGTGGGCAGTCCCAACATAAAGTAGAGTTTTACGGCGTTATATCCGCCGGCAAAGGCGGTATGGCATGAGCGCAGGAGTTCCTCCAGCGTCACGTTTTTATTGATCACGTCACGCAGCCGCTGTGTCCCTGCCTCCGGCGCGAAGGTCAGACCCGATTTGCGCCCCTTCGCCAGACGCTGCATGAGATTCATGGAAAAGTTATCCGCCCGCAAGGACGGCAGGGATAGATTCACGTGCCGCTGGGCGCAAAAATCCTCCAGCTCATCGCACAGCTCCGTTAAATCCGGATAGTCGCTGGTGGAAAGTGACGAAAGCGTCACCTCCTGATAGCCGGAATCATTGCATGACTCCACACCGTATGTAGCGCACAGCTCCCGACTGCGATTGCGCACCGGGCGATACACATACCCCGCCTGGCAGAACCGGCAGCCCCGGATACAGCCTCGAAACAGCTCCAGCGTGACCCGATCCTGCACGATTTCCGTGGTGGGGACAATGGTCTTGACCGGAAAATAGGACTTGTCCATATCCTCCACGATTCGCTTGGTGACCGTCTGCGGCGCGCCATCAAGCGGCGTGATGGACGACACCGTGCCGTCCTCACGGTAGCGCACATCATATAGGGACGGTACGTACATACCCGGAACCTTGGCGGCGCTGCGGAGAAATTCTTCCCGGCTCCAGCCTTCCTGCCGTGCCTTACGGTGCAGCTCTATGAGCTCCACGGTGCTCTCTTCGCCCTCACCCAACGAAACGATATCAATAAAATCCGCCATGGGTTCCGGGTTATACATCGCCGTTCCCCCGGCGATAATGAGCGGCGTCAAGCCGTGGCGATCCGCGCTGTGCAGCGGGATTCGCGCCAGATCCAGCATATTGACAATGCCGGGAAATGCCATCTCATACCCCACGGAGAATGCAACAATATCAAAATCCGTGATAGCGTCCCCCGATTCCAGTGCAAAAAGGGGCATACCGCAGCGGCGCATCTCCTCCTCCATGTCGCCCCACGGGGCAAAGACGCGCTCACACCAGACACCGGGCATTTCGTTCATCACGCCGTAGAGAATCCGCATGCCCAGATTGGACATACCGATCTCATAGGTATCCGGAAAGCAGAAGGCGACACGCGTATCCACCGTGGAGAGGTCCTTCACCACGGCGTTATATTCGCCGCCCACGTAACGGGCGGGTTTTTGCACCCGGGGCAAAATGCGTTCCAATCGTTTATCCAAGGTAAAATCTCCTGTCATGCGGCATATTGACAATCTATTTTACCTTTTCCCCGGGCATTTGACAAGTCCCATTTCCCGCAGATTCCCCGTCGCCAGACCCACCGCGCCTAACAGCAAAAAAGGACTGCCGCCCCATCGCCACAGCACCCATATGCCGCCGGTCAGGAGAAGCAGCGACGTAATAAGGCTTACCCGGACGGTGATTCGATCCGCGGTGAACGGCTCGCTGATCCAAGCCACCCCCAGCCAGAGCAGTCGCCCGCCGTCCAGCGGACGCGCCGGGAGCAGATTGAATATACCCAGCACCAGATTGGTGCCGGCAAAAAGATACGCGCCGTCCCACCATCTGCCGACCGCGCCCAATGCAAGCGCCAGCAGCAGATTTGTCAACGGACCTGCCAGAACTGCCAGCATTTCCCTGCCGTAGGACAGCCGTGCCACGTCCTCCACCTGCATTTCCGCGCCGAACACGGTAAGCCTCAAGCAGGAAACACGCGCTCCAAACCGCCGCAGCAGCGCGTAATGACCGCACTCATGGACAATCGCCGCGCCGAGCAGCGCCCATAGCAACAGCGGTGAACAAAGCAGCGCAAATACCGCCAGCAAAAGCGGCACCGCCGGGGAAATGCGGATTTTTGTCCTTTTACGGTGTGACATAGTAGACAGGATTCAAATATGTCTCACCTTGCTGGATCTCAAAATGGAGGTGCGGTCCGGTTGCCTCCCCCGTTTCCCCCACCTCGGCAATGGGATCGCCCATGGCGAGTTGTTGTCCGGAGGACGCCGTCACGCGACTGCAATGGGCGTACAGCGTGGAGCAGTCGTTATCATGCGCCACAACCACGTATTTCCCCAGCGCAGAGCTTTCCCCTACCGCCGTCACCGTGCCGGCGGCAAAGGCGCAGATCACCGTGCCGCTGTCCGCCGCGATGTCCAGTCCGTAGTGGAATAGCTCCTCCCCTGCAATAGGGTGCGTGCGATAACCGAAAGCGGAGGTAATCGTCCCGTTGACCGGCGCGGCATAGGAAAATCCCAACACCTGCTGTGTCAGGCATACGTTGTCCGGCAGCTCCTGCGGCACGGTATTTGCGGCATCCAGATCCGGTGTCTGCGCCGGTTTTTCCATGTCCTGCACACCGAATACCGCCGTATATGCATCGTTGAGCGCCTCCCCTACCGTGCCGTCCGGCGACACCATGCGCCCTACGGAGGAAAACGCTTCCACAAAGTCCGTATCCTCCCCGAGAAGGGCGAGAATCTTACCTCGGTATTGCTCCGTTACGTCCGGCAACGCTAATTTACATGCTACAACCAGTATGAGCACCAGCCCACTGACGGCAAGCTGCCACAGCCTGCGCCGCTCTCCCGGTCGTGATCTCTCCTCACGCTTGTCGCGCCGCGCCGCCTGCTGATACAGGTTTCGGCTGTTCGTCTGTCGCCTCTGTACACGTTTCACCTGCTGAGCCGTCATTTCTTTCACCTCTCGCCGCCGGTTTTCCTGTGAATATATGTGACGGCACACGGAGATAGAACGTCCCGCTTTTCGTGTTGGGATACCCGTATTTTGCTCTTGACATTCAGCGGAAAAATACATATAATGAGAAAGCTGTGAAAATGCATCCGGGTGTAGCGCAGCTGGTAGCGCGCTTGGTTCGGGACCAAGAGGCCGGGAGTTCAAGTCTCCCCACTCGGACCAAAATAACAGACACGCTTCGGCGTGTCTGTTATTATTCTGTCGGCAAAATGTGGGGAGACTTGAACAGGGCGCCCGCGCAGCGGGAGAAACAGCCCGGCGGGCTGTTTCGTTGCCCGCGTGCGTGCCGGCAAGCGGCAGCGAGCCGGGCAAGTCTCCCCACTCGGACCA
>JAFZRS010000032.1 GCA_017619715.1 Oscillospiraceae bacterium
CCTACGGCGCCTCCGTCACCCCCTCGCCGTCCGAAACAACGCAGGTGGGAAAGAAGATTCTGGCGGAGCACCCCGGTACGGGCGGCTCATTGGGCTGTGCCATCTCCGAGGCAGTGGAAGTGGCAGTGTCCCACCCCGGCTACCGCTATGTGCTGGGAAGCGTGCTCAATCAGGTACTGCTGCACCAGTCGGTGATCGGTCTGGAGACGAAGGCGGCGATGGATAAGTACGGCATCAAGGCGGATATCGTGATCGGCTGCGCCGGCGGCGGGAGCAATCTGGGCGGACTGATCGCACCGTTCATGGGCGAGAAGCTCCGGGGCGAGGCGGATTACCGGATCATCGCCGTAGAGCCTGCGTCCTGCCCCAGCTTCACCCGCGGCGTGTACGCCTACGACTTTGCCGATACCGGCATGGTGTGTCCGCTGGCAAAGATGTATACGCTGGGCAGCGATTTCATTCCCGCGCCCAACCACGCCGGCGGTCTGCGCTACCACGGCATGAGTCCTGTATTGAGCCAGCTCTACGATGACGGACTGATGGAAGCGGTATCCGTTCCCCAGACCGCCGTATTCGAGGCGGCTGAGCAGTTCGCCCGGGTGGAGGGTATCTTGCCCGCTCCCGAGAGCAGTCACGCCATTCGTGTTGCTATCGACGAGGCGCTCAAATGCAAGGAGACGGGCGAGGAGAAGACCATCGTATTCGGTCTGACCGGCACCGGCTACTTCGACATGGTGGCGTATGAGAAGTTCCACGACGGACAGATGGAGGACTATATCCCCACCGACGAGGAACTGGCAAAGTTCCGCGCACGGCTTCCCAAGGTGGAAGGTTAAATCAACAGCTCAAAAGCCGGGGAGCGACCTGAAGGGTCGCTCCCCGGCTTTTTTTGTGTGCTGTTTTTGAGGAAAATGTGAAAAGGGAAAGTGCTTTACAGTAGCTGTTCCAGTTCGTCTACCAGCTCTCCAAACAGCTCCAACGCGCTGTTGACCGGCGCGGGCGTGGACATATCCACCCCGGCGATCTTCAACAGGCTGATGGGATCGGCGCTGCTGCCGCCGGAGAGGAACCTCTTGTAGTCGGCGACCGCGTCGGCGCCCTCGCGGAGAATCCGGTTGGCGATGGCAACGGCGGCGCTGAACCCGGTGGCATACTGGAACACATAGTAGTTGTAGAAAAAGTGAGGAATCCTCGTCCACTCCAGTGCAATCCCGGGATCGGACACCATATCGGGACCGAAATAGAGCTTGTTGAGCGCCAGATACTTTTCACTCAACGCATCGGCGGTCAGTGCCGCGCCGCGCTCGGACATGCGCCCCATCTCCAGCTCGAACTCGGCGAACATGGTTTGGCGATACACCGTACCCTTGAACTGGTCAAGGAAGTGATTGATGAGATACGCGCGCTGTTTGCGGTCAGTGGTCTTTTTCAGCAGGTGGCGCATCAGCAGTACCTCGTTGCAGGTGGACGCCACCTCCGCCACAAAGATCACATAATCGGCGGTGTTGACCGGCTGATACTTGGTGGAGTGATAGCTGTGAAGCGCATGTCCCATCTCATGGGCAAGGGTAAACTGACTGTCCAGATTGTCCTTGTGGTTGAGCAGCACGTAGGGGTGGGGCTGACTGCTGCCGGAGGAATACGCGCCGCCGCGTTTTCCCACGTTTTCGTATACGTCGATCCAGCGGTTATCGAAGCCCTCTTGCAGCAGCGCGGTATAATCTTCGCCCAGTACCGCAAGCGCTTCCAGCACCGTAGCTTTAGCCTGCTCGTAGGTGATGGCTTCATCGGCGTCCGGCACAATGGGAGTGTATACGTCGTACATGTGGAGCTCGTCTACACCCAGCATTTTCCTGCGCAACGCCACATAGCGGTACATTTTATCCATATTGGCGTGTACCGCCTCGATGAGATTGAGATATACCGGCACCGGTACTTCGGTGCCGTCCAGCGACGCCGCCAGCGTGCTGTCATACCCCCGGGCATCGGCAAAAAAGCGCAGGCTCTTGAACTGTGCGTCCAGCGTGGCGGCGACGGTGTTTTTGAACTCACCCATCCGGCTGTAGTACGCCTCAAAGGCGTTCTTCCGCAATACGCGGTCGTCCGACATCAAAAGCGGCACGAAAGTGCCGTCGGTAAGCTGCCGGACATTGCCCGCACCGTCTAAAACATCGGGGAAGGTGAGATCCGCGTCCCGGAAGGTGGAGCCGATGCGGTCCGGCGCGTCGGACATCTCCCCGGCGGCGGCAAGCAGCTTCTCCTCGGCGGGGGAGAGAATGTGCTCCTTGCGCCGGCGGATCTGATAAATGCTGCGGCGGTACGTCTCCAGCTCCGGCTGCACGGCATAAAAAAGGTTCAGCGTGTCCTCGTCAATCGCCATGATCTCCGGCGTGGAAAATGCCGCGGCGCTTTGCACCGACACCACCGTGGCCATCGCCTTGGAACGCATGTCCTGATAGACGCTGTTGCCCGTATCCTCGTCGCCTTTGCAGTTGGCATAGCCGTAGAGCTTGCTCAAGCGCAGGGAATAGTCGTCCATGGCGCGAAACCATCGCAGCAAATCCTCCGCACTGCGACGGAGCGTACCTTGAAAAGCGGCGATCTCCTCCGGCGCGGTCTTCAGCGATTCATATGCTTCGCGCCAGCCATCGTCGCCGGCGGGATAGATGTCGCGAAGATTCCAGGTCAGTTCTTCGGGTACTTCACTGCGCGCAGGAATGGGACGGTCAGTCATGGGGTTACCTCCTGTTTATTATATTGAACAATTTAGACATTATATTATACTGTTCTTATAAGATGGATTCGCGACTTTGATTATAGCACAGATATGCATCGCTGACAAGGTAATGGAATGCGAGAAGGCGGGTGTCCATATGGAAACGGGAAAAAGAATGCTTTGCAATTTGCCGCGCATTCCCCTATAATATAGCCGGATATAGTCGCCGAATGCGTCCGGCGGGACGCCTCTTCGCGGCGAAGAGGCAAAAAGCTAACAAGGGAAATTCCTTTACAGTGGGGTTGTAGCAATGGAAAAGAAGAATTGGAAGCGTCGCATTTTTGACATTATTCAGATCGGCAATCAGGAGGACCTGCCCAGTCGGGCGTTTGATATCTTTCTGGTGACGGTGATTCTGCTGAACATTCTGACGCTGTTGCTGGAAACCTTTGAGGAACTGGCGGCATGGCAGGGACTGTTCACAGTGGCGGAGGCAATTACGGTGGGGGTATTCTGCGTGGAATACCTGTTGCGAATCTGGACGGCAGAATATCTCTATCCCGGGGTAAGCCGCGGAAAGGCCGTGGTGAAATTCTTATGTTCCTATGACGGCGTGATTGATCTTCTGACGATTTTGCCGTTTTTCTTCCTCTCCGGCTTTGTGGTGTTCCGCATGTTGCGGGTGGTGCGAATTTTCCACTTGTTTCGCATCAATACCCAGTACGATTCCTTCAACGTGATCCGCTCGGTGCTCTATGAGAAGCGAAACCAGTTGGCATCGTCTGTTTTCATTGTGCTGATATTGGTGCTGGCGTCGTCGCTGTTTTTGTACAGCGCCGAGCATGAGGCGCAGCCGGAGGCGTTTCAAAACGCGCTCTCGGGTATCTGGTGGAGCGTCAGCACACTGCTGACGGTGGGCTACGGAGATATCTATCCCGTGACGGCACTGGGGCGCGCCATGGCGATTGTTATCACCTTTTTAGGCGTTGGCATGGTGGCGATCCCCACCGGTATTATCAGCGCCGGATTTGTAGAGCAGTACAGCAAGCTGCAGCAGTCCGCGCCGGAGCTTACCGGTGGGCTGACCGCCATTACACTGGGGGTGGACAGCGCGTGGATCGGCAAGACGGTACGGCAGATCGAGGAGGAATACAAGCTGGATATCGTGCTGGTGCGGCGCAAGGGAAAGGTAAGCGCGGCAAAGCAGAATTACGCGCTCCGTGAGGGGGATGAGGTAGCGTACCTGTGAGATAAAGCAGTCTTGACAACATACAGAGGCGCCGGAGGCATTCACCTCCGGCGCCTCTGTATGCTGCTTTGTTTACGAGCGCATCTGCGGCAGAATCTTTCCCTTTTCCAAAGCGGGACGCAGTGCGGTATAGAGAACGGGCGCGGCAATCATTGCCGCCACGGCGTTGATGGCGGAGGCGGGGAACTTGCTGCCCACGGTGAGCCACACCTCGTCGGCGGGGAAACCGTAGACAAACCGCTGATAGATGTACGTTTTGAGCATGTAGAGCGCCACGTACGTCCACGCGCCCGCCACGCACGCTACCACATTCCAGCCATGTTTGCGTGCCTCCCGATCCGCCGCAAAGGCGATCCTGCCGCACACCCATGCCATGGCAAACTTGCTCACAAAGGTGATCACATACGTTAACAGGTCGCTGGGATAGAAAAACACATCATAAAGAGCAGAACCCAAACCTGCCGCCACGCCGCCTGCCGCCGGTCCCATCAAAAGCCCGCACAGCAGGCAGATGGCGTTGGCGAAATGTACCTTGGAGCCCAAAAGAGGGAAGCGGAAAAAGGTGACCACAAATACCAGCGCCGCCAGTACCGCCATATAGATGATTTTCCGAAGAGTCCGTGCTTGTCGCATGTTATGCGCCTCCTTGCCTTGTTTACGACAATATACGCCGCGACTGACATTGTGAAAATAACCAGATTGCGCCTATTTAATAATACCAGATAAAAACAGCGGAGAGAACACGGCAGGTTCTCTCCGCTGTTTAGTTCTTGCGCTGCGAATGGTCACAGAGTGCCGATATAGCGGATCGCCTCGGTAGCCGCCACGGCGCCGTCGGCGGCGGCGGTGACAAGCTGGCGCACGTCCTTGACCCGATTATCGCCGGCGGCAAAGATGCCCGGCACGTTGGTTCGGCAGTTTTCTCCCGCTGCCACGTAGCCGGTCTCGTCCAGCTCGATCAGTCCGGCAAAATCTCCGTTGGAGGGGATACGTCCCACCGCCACAAAAAGACCGTCCGTCTCCACGGTGGTTACCGCCCCGGCTTTGTCGGTAAGATCGATACTGTGCAGGCGCTTGTCTGCGTGCAGTGCGGTCACCACACTGTTATAGAGGAACGTCACATTCTTTCGCGCCGTGAGCTGCGCCACGGTGGCCGCGTCGCCCCGGAAGGAATCGCGCCGGTGGATCAGGTACACCTGCCGGGCAATATCAGATAGATACAGCGCGTCCTCCAGCGCGGTGTTGCCGCCGCCCACCACCGCCACGGTCTTGCCTCGATAAAAGGCGCCGTCGCAGGTGGCACAGTAGGAGATGCCGCGTCCTACCAGCGCCTTCTCATCGGAAAGGCCCAACTTCCTGTTTTCACAGCCGGTGGCAAGGATAACAGCTTTACAGGAATACGAGCCTTTTGCCGTGACAATTTCCTTCTCTTGACCGTGGTCGAGCAGTCCCGTAACCTTTTCGAAGCGGATTTCCGCACCCAAATTTTTCGCTTGCTCGTATAGCTTGGTGGCAAAATCAAATCCGGATATGTGTTCTGCCACCGGGTAGTTTTCAATATCCGGCGTATTGATGATCTGGCCGCCGTAGCTCATCGCCTCCAGCACCAGCACCGATTTGGCGGCGCGTCTGGCGTAGATGGCGGCGGTCAAGCCGGCAGGTCCGGCGCCTACAATGATGATATCCGTCATATCTTACTCGTCCAACAGCGCGTCCAGTGCCGCCTGGGGCTGAAAGCCGATACTGCGGTTATGCTCGGCGCCGTTTTTGAATACCACCAGACAGGGAATGGAGCTGACATCGTACCGCTCCGCCAGTTCCACGTCCTCGTCAATGTCCACGGAGACAAATTTGTAGTCGCCGCGCGCATCGGACAGCTCTTCCAGTACCGGCTTGAGCATACGGCACGGACCGCACCAGCCGGCATTGAAGTCCACCACCACGGGGCGGTCGGCACTCAATACCTCCTGATCGAAATTATTGCTGTTCACTTCCATGATAGCCATTGTGAATCTCCTCCTTACTTCCTCTCTATCTGTTGAGTAAATATACTTTACAGAAGCTGCGCAATATCCTTTTCTATGGCGGCGGGATCGTAGGTGGGGGCATAGCGCCTGACTACGTTGCCCTGCCGATCCACCAGAAACTTCGTGAAGTTCCAGCGGATATCGCCGGGTTTCTTCGTGCTGACGCTGATCTTCTCGATCGCCTTCATGGTCATTTTGCCCTTCAAGCCATTGACCTCATCCTCGCCCTTGCAGGATTTGAGAAAGGTATAGAGCGGCAGTTCATTTTCTCCGTTTACCTCCACCTTTGCCATCTGATCGAATTGCGTCTTGTAGCGACCGGTGCAAAAGGCGTGAATCTCCTCATCGTCGCCGGGCGCCTGATGACCAAACTGATTGCAGGGGAAGTCCAGCACCTCAAAGCCTGCATCGTGATACTTCTCATAGAGCTGCTCAATGGCCTCATATTGCGGCGTAAAGCCGCAGCCGGTGGCGGTGTTCACCACCAGCACTACCTTGCCCTGCAGCTCGCCCAGATCCAACTCTTCGCCCGATCTCCTGCGCACCTTGTAATCATAGAACGTCATAAGATAGCCTCCTTGTTTTTATTTTAAGCAATTAGATTGTACAAAATATATTTTATTTTGTCAATAGCTTTTTCTAATTTTTTCACAGAAAGTATACCCGGTTGGCAAAAAAAGCATACGAAACAATATAAGACAGGTGGCAAAGGGCAATGTTGTTTCCGGACGGACGGCGAGGCGCGTCTTGCACAGCGCATCGGCTTGCACAAGGAATGAAATAGAGGATCTGCCTTCGGAGAGGAGAAAAAAGTAAAGATCAACAAAAGAACGCAAGCATATTATGCAAAGTTTACATGAAATGACAGTTGTAATTTGCATAGTCCTGCCGTACAATGACCCTAAATTGTAGCTCTATAGGCTACACATGTAATTGGGTGACGGACAATCTGCCTCAAAGGAAGTAGGACGTGCATCCGGACAAAATGAAAAGAGGGTGGATAGAATGATCAAAAACGGGTATCTGAACGGGGTGTATGAGGAGCTTGCGGGGCATTATCCGGATCAGCCGGAGTTTTTGCAGGCGGTTCACGAGGTGCTGGAGACACTGGTGCCGGTGATCGAAGCGATCCCAGATATCAGGAGCAGAACATCGTAGGGCGGATGGTGGAGCCGGAGCAGGCAATTCTGTTTCGCATTCCGTGGGTAGACGACGAAGGAAATGTGCGTGTCAACCGGGGCTACAGAGTGCAGTTCAACTCCGCTATCGGACCGTACAAGGGGGGATTGCGATTTCATCCGTCTGTCAATCTGTCCATTGTCAAGTTCCTGGGCTTTGAGCAGATCTTGAAAAACGCTCTGACGACGCTGCCCATGGGCGGTGCGAAAGGCGGCAGTGATTTCGATCCCAAGGGCAAATCAGATCGGGAGATCATGCGGTTTTGCCAGAGCATGATGACGGAGCTGTTCCGGCACATCGGACCAGACACCGACGTGCCTGCCGGTGATATCGGCGTAGGTGCCCGGGAGGTGGGTTACCTGTTCGGGCAGTATAAGCGTCTGACCAATACCTGGACCGGCGCCATGACCGGTAAGGGACTTAGCTTTGGCGGCTCACTGGCGCGTACAGAAGCCACGGGATTCGGATTGTGCTATTTTGCCGACGCGCAGCTTCGTGACAACGGACAGACCTTTGTCGGAAAGCGCGTGGTGATCTCCGGATCGGGCAACGTGGCGATTTATGCCAACCAGAAGGCCACGGAGTTGGGCGGAAAGGTTGTTGCCATGTCCGATTCCAGCGGCTACATTGTAGATGAAAACGGCATTGATTTCCGAGTGATCCGTGTAATCAAGGAGGACAAGCGCGATCGGATCAAGACATATCTGGACTACGTGCCAGGCGCCTCCTACGTAGAAGGCTGCCACGGTATTTGGAGTGTGCCGTGCGATATCGCCATGCCCTGCGCCACCCAGAACGAAATGGATGAGCACGACGTTGCGCTGCTGATCCAAAGCGGCTGTATTGGCGTGTTTGAAGGATCTAACATGTCGCTGACGCCCAAGGCGATCGCCGCGGTGAAGAATGGGGGGCTTCTCTACAGCCCCTCTAAGGCATCCAATGCCGGCGGCGTGGCCGCGTCCGGGCTGGAGATGAGCCAGAACTCCGGACGGGTAAGCTGGACCTTTGAAGAGGTAGATGCGCGGCTCAAAACCATTATGGAGGGTATCTATCATGCCTGTGCCGATGCCGCAGAGCGCTACGGAATGAATGGCGATATCCAAGCCGGCGCCAATATTGCCGGGTTCCTCAAAGTAGCAGACGCTATGCTTGCAGAAGGTATCTGCGGCTGAGCTTTCCGCAGGGCAATGCGGACAAATCAAAAAGACCCCCACGCTGTTCTGCGCATCAGGGCAGTGTGGGGGTTATTTCGTTTCGGGGCGGATATATCTTGGGTCGTCCTCATCAGGCGGCGGCTGCCACGCGTGGGTACGGATATATTCCAACACGCGCGTCAGACCCTCTTGATTGGGGTGCAGACCGTCGTCCATCATAAGCTCCGGTCGGGCGTTTCCGTCCTCACCCAGCAGCGCGGCAAATGTGTCCAGATACGGCAGGCCATATTCCTCGGCGATCCGAAGAATCCAGGCATTGCCGCGGGTAACGGAAGCATTGGTGATATCGCCCCAGTAGCGGAAGGAGGGGGAGATGGGGTACATAGCCTGAAGGATCAACTGCGTATCGGGACTGGCGGCCTGTAGTTCCTCAACAAGATGGGAGTATTCCCGGATAAAATCCGCCTCGTCCATAAAGGATATGCCATTGATCCCCAGTGCGATCACCATGATTGCCGGTTGATGCCGCGCCATGGTTTCGGGAATGGTACGCTCCACACGGTCGTAGGGGTCGAGAATGCGAAAACCGCGCAGGTATGCCAGCGTCATCGTCCCCTCGGATCCTGTCCAGATTTGGGTGGTGCACGTCCCGCCCCTGAGCATACCGAAGGGCTTGAGCCAGTAGGTGGGGGAGTCGCACAAGAAGGTGATCCGATCCAGATATTTCTCTCCCGCGTCGTCGCTGGCGGGCAGCAACACGGGGGAGTCGTAGTTCACCGGCGTCAACTCCGGGTGCGCCTGATAGATAGATTCCGCACGCCGGTCGACTTCCGGTTTCAGCTTCAGGGCAGGCTTTTCTATAGGAAGCGGTTTGCGATCCGGCTCAACAGAGGAAGCGACATTATGACCGCAGGCGGTGAGCAATAGCGCAAGGATCAGCGCACAGGGGAAAAGACGGGCGTATTTCATATAAACGTCCTCTCGGTCCGATTATGATTCGTGTCGGTGCGACGGCAGGCAAGGGCGAGACATCGCACTGCGTCTATACGTATAGTAGCACAGAAATGCCCTTGGCTGCAATAGCGCGCTGCCCTACCGCCGTGGGAGGCGGCGGCAGTTTTTATCGCGTTGACTTTCCACCTATTGTAATATATAGTATGGGCAGACGAGATAAAAAAGCGCGGGCGATGGGGGTGTCTCTATGTCGGAAAAAGCGCGCAAAGTGGTGGATATGACCGATGGTTCCATCTGGCGGCATATCGTTCGTTTTGCTCTTCCGGTGCTGCTGGGCAACCTGTTCCAACAGCTTTATAATACCTTTGACAGCATTGTGGTGGGACGTTTTGCCGGCAAGGAGTCGTTGGCGGCGGTATCCGGCAGCGGAAATCTCATCTTTATGATGACGTCCTTTTTCATCGGACTGTCCATCGGCGCGGGCGTGGTCATCAGCCACTGGTTCGGCGGGCACGACGAAAAACGGCTGGAAGCCGCCATTCACACAGACGTGGCGTTCGGCGCGGTGTGCGGACTGGTTCTGACGGCGGCAGGTATATGTTTTACGCCGCAGATCCTCACCTGGATGCGCACACCGGCGGACGTACTGCCGCTGTCGACAGTGTATTTTCGCATCTATTTTGCCGGGAGCCTTGCCGCCGTACTCTATAATACTTTCACCGGCATCCTGCAGGCTATGGGCGACAGCCGCAGTCCTCTGCGGTTTCTGGTGATCGCGTCGCTGACCAATGTGGCGCTGGATTTGCTGTTTGTGGGCGTGTTTTCCATGGGTGTGGCCGGTGCGGCGACAGCAACGGTCATCAGTCAGGTGATGAGCGCCGCACTGTGTCTGCGCCGGTTGCTGCGAATGGAGGGTTCGTTCCGTCTTGATCTCAAGCGGGTGCGTTTCGACAGGGAGGAGCTGCGCCGCATTGTCCGGCAGGGTGTTCCCACGGGACTCCAGAACTCCATTATTGCCATTGCCAACGTGACGGTACAGAGCCATATCAACACCTTCGGAAGCGATACTATGGCAGGCTACGGCGCCAACGCCAAGGTGGAAGGTTTCGTTTTCCTGCCCATCACGGCTTTTTCCATGGCGATGACCACTTTTATCGGACAGAATCTCGGTGCGGGGAAGGATCAGCGCGCCAAAGCCGGCGCGCGGTTCGGCATACTCAGCGCCATGGTGATGGCGGAGAGTATCGGCGTGCTGGTGTATGTGCTGGCGCCTTACGCTATCAGGCTTTTTAACGACGACCCGCAGGTGGTGGCGGTAGGCGTGCGAGGGGCGCGCATAGAGTCGCTGTTCTATTTTGCACTCGCCATGGCGCACGCCATCTCTGCTGTGATGCGCGGCGTGGGAAAGGCGGGGATCCCGATGTATACCATGCTGGGGTGCTGGTGCGTGCTGCGCGTGACGTATATTACCGTCACGCTGCGGTTTGTGCGGGACGTGGCGGTGATCTTCTGGGCGTATCCGCTCACGTGGACGGTGAGCTGTGCGGTGTTTGCTGTTTGCTATTTCCGCATCAACTGGCAGCAGGCGGCGCGGTCTGTATCGCCGTACTGACGCGCCCAAAACATTTTGGAAAAATCTCCGTTCGGGGCTTGACAAACGTGTCCAACGTGTTATAATAGGCAAGCGTTCAGTTTGGGGATGCTCATTTGCGAGTGTGCTGGAACAGGCAGACAGGCAAGCTTGAGGTGCTTGTGTTCGTAAGGACGTGCGGGTTCAAGTCCCGCCACTCGCACCACTTTTCCCTATGGGGGGAGTAGGAGCGGCGGCGGAGAGCAGACGGAACGAAGTGAATAAATGCGCGAGTGGTGGAATTGGCAGACTCGCTAGATTCAGGTTCTAGTGTGCATTACGCACGTGCGGGTTCAAGTCCCGCCTCGCGCACCAACGAAAAGCCTTGGAAACCTTGTGTTTTCAGGGTTTTTTCTTATGCCGAAAAATGTTTAGCCTTATTTTTAGCCTTAATAGGTTGGCGCGGTATGTTCTTCACAGATGTTCTATTGTTGCCGAACATATGTTGCAGCTCGAACCTCCCTGCTAAAAAATTTGCCATGAACACTTGACAAACCATCAACGTATGATAATATATTCATGTGAGAACAGCTTATGGCAAAGGAGGGATCGGCGTGGAGGATAGAAACACGGCATACGGCGCCAAGTCCGTTCACCATCTCGTCGACAACACAACCGAGGACGAACTGAGCGATCTGGCGGAGCTTTTCAAGGTGTTCGGCGACTCCACACGGATCCGGATATTGTACGATCTTTTCAGCGGGGAGAAGAACGTGACGGAGATCTGTGCCGATTTGGAGATGAATCAGTCGGCGATATCCCACCAGTTGAAGCTGCTGAAAAGCGCCCGGCTGATCCGGTCGCGCCGGGAGGGCAAGCAGATGATCTATTCGTTGGCGGACGACCATGTAAAGACCATCATTGCCATGGGCAAAGAGCATATAGAGGAGTAATTATTTCGGATGGGGGCGAAAACCGTGAAAAAAAAGTTTTCCTGCGAGATCGACTGTGCCAACTGTGCCGCCAAGGTGGAGGAAGCGATTGCCAAACTGGACGGCGTACACAGCGTGCGTGTCAATTTCATGATGCAGAAGTTTACTTTGGAAGCCGACGACGAGCGGTTTGACGAGGTACTGCGTGCGGCGATTGCCGCAGGCAAACGGATCGAGCCGGACTTTTCCGTGGAGATCTGACGGCAGCGCTATGAGCAGTAAGCTAAGACGGCAGTTGTGGATCATCTGCGCGGCGGCGGGACTGTTTTTGACACTGCTGGCGCTGGATCGGACCGGCGCGGCAGCGGCGGTATTTGGGCGGAATTGGCTGTGTCTGGCGGTGTATCTGGTGCCGTATCTGCTGTGCGGCGCGCCGGTACTGCGCAAGGCGGCGCTGGGCGTGAAGAACCGTCAGCCTTTCGATGAGTGCCTTCTGATGACGCTCGCCACCGTAGGCGCGTTTGCTATCGGCGAATATGCCGAGGCGGTGGCGGTGATGGTATTCTACCAGGTGGGGGAGTGGTTTCAGGACTACGCCGTGGGGCGTTCCCGCCGCTCCATCTCGGAGCTCATGGACATTGTACCGGAGTACGCCCATGTGGAGCGTCCCGGCGGCGCGGTGGAGACAGTGGAGCCGGACAAGGTGGCGGTGGGCGATATATTGGTGATCCGTCCCGGTGAGCGGATCCCCCTGGACGGCACGGTGCTCTCCGGCGAGAGCCTGGTCAATACCGCCGCGCTTACGGGCGAGAGCGTGCCGCGTGCGGTATCGCCCGGCGCACAGGTGGTCTCGGGCTGTGTCAACGGCGAGGGGCTGCTGCGTATCCGCGCGGACAAGGTCTTTGAGGACTCCACCGTGTCCCGCATTTTGGAGCTGGTGGAGACGGCGGCGGAGAAGAAGTCCAAAACCGAGAAGTTCATCACCCGTTTTGCCCGGTACTATACGCCGGCAGTGGTATGCGCCGCCGCGGCGTTGGCGCTGGTTCCTCCGCTTTTCATAGGGGCGTGGGGCGTCTGGATCTACCGCGCCTGCGCCTTTTTGGTGATCTCCTGTCCCTGTGCGCTGGTGATCTCCGTGCCGCTGGCGTTTTTCGGCGGCGTGGGCGCGGCAGGCCGTATGGGCGTGTTGGTGAAAGGCTCCAACTATCTGGAGCTATTGGCGCGGCTGGATACCGTGGTATCGGATAAGACCGGTACGCTGACCTGCGGCAGTTTCCGCGTCAGCGAGGTACTGCCGGCGGCAGATATCAGCGAGACGGAGCTGCTGGAAAAGGCGGCGCTGGCGGAGAGCTTGTCCACCCACCCCATTGCCAGGTCGATCCGGGAGGCGCTGGGTGAGACGGAGATAGATACCGCCCGCGTGCAGGACGTGGAAAACATCTCAGGTCGGGGACTCATCGCGCAAGTGGACGGACACCGGATTCTCGTGGGCAGCGCGGCACTGCTGCGCGAGAGCGGGATCGAGCTGTCCGAGATAAAAAGCGGTGCCGCTACCGTGTGCCATGTGGCGCAGGACGGTCGGTTTCTGGGCAGTATATTGATCCGCGATCAGGTCAAGGAGGACGCGGCGCAGGCGCTGGCGGAGATGAAAAACGGCGGCGTCCGGCGTATTATTATGCTCACCGGCGATCGCGCCGCCGCAGGCGAGGCGGTTGCCCGGGAGCTGGGGGTGGACGAGGTGTATACCGAGCTGTTGCCACAGGACAAGGTTGCCAAGGTGGAGGAGCTGCTGGCTTCTTTATCCGGCGCTTGTCTGGCATTCATCGGCGACGGAATCAACGATGCGCCGGTACTTACCCGCGCCGACGTGGGCATCGCCATGGGGTCATTGGGCTCTGATGCCGCTATCGAGGCGGCGGACGTAGTCATCATGGACGACGATCTGCGGCGGATACCACAGGTCATGAAGATCGCCCAACGGACGGTGACCATTTCCCGGCAGAATATAACCTTTGCGCTGGCGGTCAAGGCGGCGGTGCTGTTTTTGAGCGCACTGGGCGCGGCAAATATGTGGACGGCGGTGTTTGCCGACGTGGGCGTGGCGGTACTTTGTATTCTCAATGCCATGCGTTTGCTGCTGCGCCGCAACAAAAGTGACGATAGATAAAGGAGACGGAAATGATGGACTATACCTATTTCACCAAATATGTCTGCTCGGTGCGGATTCAGTTCCACATCGAGGACGACGTGATCACCGACATTCGCTTCACCGGCGGCTGTAACGGCAATCTCAAGGCCATTGCCAAGCTGGTGGACGGCTGGACGGTGGACAAGATCGAGG
>JAFZRS010000033.1 GCA_017619715.1 Oscillospiraceae bacterium
TGAAGAGCCTTCGTACCGGTACATATACCGCCGCTGTTCTCAGTGCGATTTTGGCGCTGCCTCTGTGCTATTTCATCCTGCGCGACTTTGATCGCTGGTGGGGCGTGTATGTGGCGATCGTCAGCGGTCTCGTAGGCGGCACTGCCATCGGCTACTTTACCGAGTACTACACCTCCGATAACTATAAGCCCACTCAGAAGCTGGCGGACGCGTCCGAGACCGGCTCTGCCACTATTATCATCGGCGGCATTTCTCTTGGCCTGCGCTCGACGCTTGCCTCCATCCTTATCGTGGCGGTTGCCGTGCTGGTCAGCTACTTTGCCGCAGGCGGATCCGTGTCCATCGCAGACGGGACAGGCGCTTTCTCCGCCGCCTTTAATCAGGGACTGTACGGTATCGGTATCGCCGGCGTGGGCATGCTGTCCACGTTGGGCATCACCCTCGCCACCGACGCCTACGGACCTGTGGCGGATAACGCCGGCGGTATCGCCGAAATGAGCCTGATGCCCGAAGAAGTGCGCCAGCGCACCGACGCGCTGGATTCTCTGGGCAATACCACCGCCGCCACCGGCAAGGGTTTCGCTATCGGTTCGGCATCGCTGACCGCGCTGGCGCTGCTGGTGTCCTACGTCAATATCGTGCAGGAAAACACCGCCGAAACGCTGAACTTCACGCTGACAAGCCCCTCGGTACTGGTGGGACTGTTTATCGGCGCTATGCTGACGTTTTTGTTCTCCGCCTTTACCATGAGCGCCGTGCAGAAGGCGGCGCAGTCCGTGGTGGTGGAGGTTCGCCGCCAGTTCCGGGAGATCGAGGGCATCATGGAGTTCAAGGCGGATCCGGACTATGCATCCTGCGTGGCGCTTTGCACAAAAGGGGCTCTTCATGAGATGGTGGCGCCGGCGATCCTGGCAATCGTGGTACCGCTCATCACCGGTTTGATTCTCGGTCCTACCGGCGTGGTGGGACTGCTGGGCGGCGTGTCTGTTACGGGCTTTGCCATGGCGGTGTTCATGTCCAACGCCGGCGGCGCGTGGGATAATGCCAAAAAGTATATTGAGTCCGGTCACCACGGCGGCAAGGGTTCCCGTCAGCATAAGGCGGCTGTGGTGGGCGACACCGTGGGCGATCCTTTTAAGGATACCTCCGGTCCCAGTCTCAATATTCTCATCAAGCTGTGCTCTACCGTTTCCATTGTTTTCTCCGGTCTGATCCTTTCGTGGAACCTTATCAGTCTTTTGTAAGGCGACAGTAAGAATAGGAGGCAACCGTATTATGGAATTGAACACCTTCGACGATCTGCTGGCATTGACACCCAAGCTTGATAAGCCTCTGCGGGTGGTACTGACCACCGCCAACACACTCCTCAAGAGCTGGCTGATCCACGCTCGTTCCACGGTCTGCGGCGCGCTGATGGGCGCCAAAGTACCCGTTGCCTTCACCAGCCGTTTTGTAACACCCGAGGAAGCGTACCTCTCGATCATATTCACTTTGATCCTCCATGAGGCGAGAAAAGCGCAGGAGTGATCCGTTTTTAACAAAAAAAAGGAGTGGGAACGACCGTTCCCACTCCTTTTTAATGTGCAAAAAAACATACGAGGCGTTATTCCTCGTCCGCCGGAATATCACTCTGCGCCCAATCAAAGTTCTCACTGCCCGCGCCTTGGGTAAAGTGATATTTGACAATGCCCAGATCCAGCTTGGCATACGGCCCGCGCACCGCTTGGGCGCGTACGGTTCGTTCCCCCTCCAGTGTCAGGAGAAACTTCTGCTGATTGACGGCGGTGGGCGCCAACATCGCGCACTCCATGCCGCGGCGAAACCAGTCGGGCATGGGATCGGCGCAGCGGCACAGCTCCTCCATGGTCTTACTGCGGTGAGGTACGCCTTGGGTGATGCCGTATCCCAACGCAATTACCAGCACCAGCTTTTCGCCCTTTTCCAGCGTATAGCGCGCCTTTCGCCGGGAGAAGGTCAGCGCCACCCAGCAGGTGTTTAGACCTAACTGCTGTGCCAGCAGCACAATCCGTTCACCATAGTATCCGGCGCGCTCGTCCAAATCCTCAGCCTTGACGCCTGCCACGGCGATATAGTTGGCTACGCCGGAAAAGCTCCCGTAACGCGCCATGGCGCCGCTGAATGCACCCGGTTCATCGCATAGCAACTGTATATGGAGCTGCCCCTCCCGGTTACACGCATCGATTTCCTGCTGCAATTTCTCCCGCACGTCGGCGGGAATAGGCTGTGTGGCGTATTTTCGCACGCTGTGCCGTGCGCGCATGGCTTCCAGTATATCCATGGTATTCCTCCTGTCGTAATAGCGGCTATGTGACTATTATACCACGGTTTTGCGTGTGTGCAAACAGGAAACCTGTCGCAGAGGGGACAGTTGCGGAAAAAGACTCTTTGTGATATGCTTGAGAAAATGAAAATGTACCAAGTGGAGGAAGTATGACACAGTATAATGTAACGGGCATGAGCTGTGCGGCGTGCAGCGCCCGGGTAGAAAAGGCGGTTTCCGCCGTGCCGGGCGTGGAGAGCTGCGCCGTCAGCCTGCTGACTAACTCCATGGGTGTGGAGGGTACGGCATCGCCCGAGAGCATCATTGCCGCCGTGCAGGGCGCAGGGTACAGCGCATCGCTTCAGGGCGCACCAAGACAAAAAGCCGCGCCGGCGGATACGGAGACACACGGGTTGGTACAGCGGCTGGTGTGGTCGGCGGTCTTTTTGCTGCTCCTTATGTATGTCTCCATGGGACATATGATGTGGGGCTTGCCGCTGCCGCGTTTTTTTGAGGGCAATCATTTGGCGCTGGGGCTGACACAGCTCTTGCTGGCGGCGGTTGTCATGGTCATCAATCAACGGTTTTTCATCAGCGGATTTCGGGCGCTGTGGCATCGCGCGCCCAATATGGACACGCTGGTGTCGTTGGGTTCGGCGGCATCGTTTATTTACAGCGCCGGCGTGATGTTTGCCGTGACGGGCGCGCAGGCACGAGGGGACAGCGAGGCGGTCATGGGCGGCTTATATTTTGAGTCCGCCGCTATGATCCTCACGCTCATCACCGTGGGCAAGATGCTGGAAGCGCGATCCAAAGGAAAAACCACCGATGCACTGAAAAGCCTCATGCGCCTCGCGCCCAAGACCGCCCACGTGGAGCGGCATGGCAAGGAGATCACCGTGCCGGTGGAGCAGGTGCGTCCGGGCGAGATATTTACGGTGCGTCCGGGGGAGAGTATTCCCGTGGACGGCACGGTGCTCTCCGGCATCAGCGCCGTTAACGAATCCGCCCTGACAGGGGAGAGCTTGCCGGTGGATAAGGCGGCGGGCGATCCGGTGTCCGCCGGGACCATCAATCAGTCCGGACTGCTGCGCTGTACCGCCACCCGGGTGGGGGAGGATACGACGCTCTCCCAAATTATCCAAATGGTCAGCGATGCGGCGGCGACCAAAGCGCCCATCGCCAAGACGGCGGACAGAGTGTCCGGCGTCTTTGTGCCGGTGGTCATCGCCATCGCCGCCGTCACCACGGCGGTTTGGACGCTGATTGGCGGCGGTTTTGGATACGCGCTGGCAAGGGGGATCTCCGTGTTGGTGATCTCCTGCCCTTGCGCGCTGGGACTTGCTACGCCGGTGGCGATCATGGTAGGCAGCGGCGTGGGAGCGCGAAACGGTATTCTCTTCAAAACGGCGGTATCGCTGGAAAATGCCGGGAAGACAAAAACCGTGGTGCTGGATAAGACCGGTACACTCACCGCCGGAGAGCCCAAAGTGACGGACATCGTGCCGACAGGCGCAGATGAGCAGGAGCTATTGATGCTGGCGGCGTCCCTGGAGTCGGGGAGCGAACACCCGCTGGCGCGGGCGGTGCTGGACGAGGCGCATGAGCGCCGTCTGACGCTTCGGGAGGTTACGGACTTTCAAGCCCTGCCGGGGAACGGTTTAACGGCGCATCTTGATGGTGTGCCGCTCTTAGGCGGGAGCCTTTCTTTCCTATCCAAAACGGTAGCGGTAAGCGAGGCGGTGCGCGACCGGGCGGAATTGCTGGCGGAGCAAGGGAAAACGCCGCTTCTTTTCAGCCGCGGCAATACGCTGCTGGGACTGATCGCGGTAGCTGACGTACTCAAAGAGGACAGCGCCGCGGCGGTGTGTGAGCTTCGTGATATGGACATTCATGTTGTGATGCTCACCGGAGACAATGAAAAAACCGCCCGCGCCATTGGCGCGCAGGCGGGGGTAGACGAGGTGATCGCCGGCGTGCTGCCGGAGGGCAAGGACGCGGCCATACGGAAACTGAAGGACCGTGGTCAAACCATGATGGTGGGCGACGGTATCAACGACGCCCCTGCCCTCACCCGGGCGGATCTGGGCGTTGCCATCGGCGCAGGCACGGACGTTGCCATTGACGCGGCGGACGTGGTGCTGATGAAAAACCGGCTGCGCGACGTGCCGGCGGCGATTCGCCTCAGCCGTGCCACACTGCGCAATATCCGCCAGAACCTCTTTTGGGCGTTCTTCTACAACGCCATCGGTATCCCGTTGGCGGCAGGAGTATTTGTCCCTCTTGGCTTGACGCTCAGCCCCATGTTTGCCGCCGCCGCCATGAGTCTTTCCAGCTTCTTTGTAGTCACCAACGCGCTGCGGCTAAATCTCTTCCATCTCTACGGCAATTCAAAAACGCCGGTCCTGTCGCGCCGAAACGATACCGTGACACTACACATCAAGGGCATGATGTGCCGACACTGCGAGGAGACGGTACGTTGCGCATTGCAGGGTGTACCGGGTGTATCCGAGGTGCGTGTCAGCTACCAAAGCGGCGTTGCCGAGGTGCGCTTGCGCGGCGCGGTGGATCGGGAGGCTCTGCGTCGGGCGGTGGAGGCGGAGGATTACAACGTCACCGCCATCGAGGAATGAACAACATAAACCGCCGCCGGAGGCATTTTGCCTCCGGCGGCGGTTTATGCGATAGAGAAGTGCGTACAGATTAAATCACGTAATCCCCACCGGAGCGAGAGCGCGCCTGATCCAGCACATCTTGCAGTGTGATGCCGTCTAAATACGCGTCCACGACCTTCTCCAGTCCCTCCCATATGGGGAGCGTGGCGCAGTCCTCCCGGCGCGGACAGGAAATTTCACCCTCCAGACAGGCAACCGGCGCCAGCGAACCCTCCGTGGCGCGCAGAATTTCCCCCACGGTATAGCGGGCGGGGGATTTGGAGAGCCGGTAGCCGCCCTGATAGCCCCGGGTGGTTTGCAGCAGTCCCGCCCGGTTGAGCACGGGAATGATCTGTTCCAGATACTTTTTGGAGATATCCTGCCGCTGCGCCACGTCCCGCAGCGCCACATAGCCGTTGTCCTGGTGCTGGGCAAGATCCAGCATCATGCGCAGGGCATAGCGTCCTCTGGTGGAAATCATCATCTCGCTCATTCTCCTTCCAACGAGATGCCGGTCAGGTCCCGTACGACCTCGCCGGCAATAATCAGCCCCGCCACCGACGGAACAAACGATACCGAGCCGGGAATCGACCTCCGACCGGTGCGTTTTAGTTCTTCCGCAGGCGCCGAGACCTGCCGCGGCGGCTCTGTAGAGTAAACCACCTTTACAGCCTTGACACCGCGACGCTTGAGCTCCTTGCGCATCACCCGTGCCAACGGACACACGGAGGTGTCGTAAATATCCGCCACGCGCAAAGAGGTGGGGTCGAGCTTATTGCCCGTACCCATGGAGCTGATGACGGGCGTACCTGCCGCTTGCGAGCGGAGGATCAACTGGAGCTTCCCGGTCACTGTGTCGATGGCGTCCACCACGTAGTCGTATCGGGAGAAGTCAAACGCGTCCGCCGTCTCGGGCAGAAAGAAGGTCGTATAGGTGCGGACGGTACATTCGGGGTTGATGGAGGCGACCCGTTCTCGCGCCGCGTCTACCTTATACTGACCCAGCGTGGCGTGGGTGGCGATGATCTGCCGGTTGATATTGCTGTGGGAGACACGGTCGCTGTCGATGAGATCCAGCGCGCCCACGCCGCTGCGCGCCAGCGCCTCCACCGCGTAGCCGCCTACGCCGCCTATACCGAACACCGCCACGCGGGCATACGCCAGATGCGCCATGGCGTCCGCACCCAAGAGGAGCTGTGTTCTTTCCCATGAATCAAGCATACACGTTGCCTTTCTCCGCTGAAGCGGAAAAGTCTATGAAATCAATCGGATTTGTGCACCTATTATAGCGCGGTCGGCGGCGGCTTGCAAGCGTTTTTTCCGGGCGAATAGGGGAGTGTGTACATGAAAAAAGTGGGAACCTTTTGGTTCCCACTTTTGAGAGACTGTCAAAAAACGGCTATGCCGTTTTTTGACA
>JAFZRS010000034.1 GCA_017619715.1 Oscillospiraceae bacterium
CGGCTATCGCCGCCGACACGCACACGACCTTCTCAACCGTCCCCCGGACGGTTGAGATTCCGGCTATCGCCGGAACCGGTCTGTTCGAGCCTCTGCCCTCTTGGCAAAAAAACAGGACACCCAAATGGGTGTCCTGTTTTTTGGAGCGGGCGACGAGGCTCGAACTCGCTACCTCGACCTTGGCAAGGTCGCGCTCTACCAGATGAGCTACGCCCGCAAAAGCAAGGTTGATTATAGCGCGGCGATCATCATTTGTCAACCCTGCATTTACTCATTTTTTTCGCCGGCGAGCGCCTCCCTCTGCAAAAGTGATGCCCGGCGAAAACCTTACAGTCCTCCCGGCGTATAGACACCGAACCCCTCACCTAAAATCTCATGGGCTTCACACACGATGATAAATGCGTCCGGATCAATCTCCCGCACCAGTTTTTTCACCAAAACGATCTGACTGCGGCTGAAGGCGCACAAAATGACGTTTTTATCCTTTCCGCTGTATGCGCCGCTGCCGTGGAGCAATGTGACGCCGCGGTCGAGCTCCAGAAGCTGATCGGTAATGTCCTCATAGCGGTCGCTGATAATGTATGCGACCTTGGCGGCATTGCCGCCGTATACCGCCTTATCCATGACGATGGAGGTCACGTACAGACCTGCAATGCCATACAGTGCGCGGGTCATATCGTGGAACACGAAGGCATAGACCACGGTAACGAAAGCGTCCATAAACAGGCAGATTTTGCCGATGGAGATGTGCTCAAAGCGCAGCTTCAAAAGCCGCGCCGCCAACTCCGTGCCGCCGGTAGTGGCGCTTTGGAGCATCATCACGCCGCACGCCACGCCCATCATCACGCCGCCGTACAAAACCGCCAAAATCGGTTCCATAGGAGAAAAAGTATATAGAGAATCCAGCACGTCGATCATCACCGAACTGACGGCTGTGGCGTACAGCGACGCAAACAGCAGATGCGGTCCGATCTTCTTCCAACCAAGAAGAAACAGAGGGACATTGGCGACGAGTGTCATTACACCCACGGGAATTTGCGGGAAAAAGTAGTGGACGATCTGCGCCGCGCCGGTAAAGCCGCCGATGCTCAGATGATTGGGGGCAAAGCACCAGTTGAATGCCAGCGCGAACAGGGCGCATGCCAGTGTGATAATGGCATAGCGGACGAAGAGATTTTGTTTCAAGACAGCACCTCCTGGAAAAGAGTGGCGGACAGCCGTCACAGAAGGGAAGTCTGCTTTTCGTCCGTATCCTCCGCCTTCAAAAGCGCGCCAACGGCGGGAATAGAACGGGTACGGTAACGGCTGGGATTGGCAATACCTGTTTCATCGGCGGGCACAGCCCGGGTAAGACGGAACTTGGGCTTGAGGTGCATCACCGCCACACCCTGGGTGGCACGGGTGGTCTTGGGCAGCAGCAGCGACGAGTGGACAAGAAGCGCCCTCGGTTCGTTGGTATAGAGCGCCAGCTCCGTTTCGACGGGCAGATACACCATAGTGGCGAGCGGCGCTTTGTCGCTGTAGGCGCCGGTGAGCTTGCGGCGGTTGGAGGTGGTTTTATAGGATTCCAGCGGCACCTTCGCAGCCTTGCCGTTTTCAAAGAAGAACAGCATATGACCGGAGTAGTCGCCGGGCAGACAAAGAAAGAGGACGCTCTCCCCATCGTCCATGCCCAATTTGGCAGGCAGATAATCACCCAGCGCAGACGCCTTGGTGTCGGCAAAATCGGATACGTGCGCCTTGTAAACCTGCTGACGGTCGGTGAAGAACATCAGCTCGGCGGCGTTGGTGGACTCAAAGCTCTGGCGCAGGTCGTCGCCTTCTTTGAACTTCTGTTCCCCGGACATACGCAGTGACTGGGGCTGGATCTTTTTGAAATACCCCTCCCGGGAAAGGAACAGATGCACCGGGTAATCCTCTACCTGTTCTTCCTCCCGGTACTCCTCCACCTCGTGACCGTATACGATCTCGGTGCGGCGGGGGAGGGCATATTTCTTCTTTACGGCGGTTAGCTCATCGATAATGATGCTCCGGACGCGCACCGGCTTTGCCAGCGTGTCGGCGAGATCGTCGATCTCCGCTTGCAGTGAGGCGACCTCCGCTACCCGCTTGAGAATATACTCCTTATTGATGTTGCGCAGCTTGATCTCCGCCACAAACTCCGCCTGCACCCCGTCGATGCCGAAGCCGATCATCAAATTGGGAATGACCTCGGATTCCTCCTCTGTTTCCCGGATAATGGCGATGGCGCGGTCAATATCCAGCAGGATTCGCTTGAGACCTTGCAGCAGATGGAGTTTTTCCTTCTTCCGGCTCATGATACAGTAGATCCGCCGCCGCACGCATTCGGTGCGCCAGGCGATCCACTCGTCCAGAATTTCCGCCACACCCATCACCCGGGGCATTCCGGCGATGAGAATATTGAAGTTGCAGCTGTACGTGTCCTCCAGCGGCGTCATCTTGAAGAGCTTTGCCATCACCTTGTCCGGCTCGGCGCCCCGTTTGAGGTCAATTGCCAGCTTCAAGCCGCTTAAATCGCTCTCGTCCCGCATGTCCCCCAGTTCCCGGAGCTTCCCGGCTTTTACCAGCTCCGCCACCTTGTCCAAAATTGCCTCGATGGAGGTGGAATAGGGAATCTCATAGATCTCAATGACGTGTTCTTTCTTATCATAGCGGTACTTTGCCCGTACCCGTACGCCGCCGCGACCGGTGGCGTAGAGCTGGCGCAGATCCTCCTCGTTGAGGATAAGCTGTCCGCCGGTGGGGAAATCCGGCGCCAACAGCGTAGATGCCACGTCGTGATCGGGATTTTTCAATAGCGCCACGGTGGTGTCGCACACCTCGCCTAAATTGAACCCGCAGATTTGACTTGCCATACCCACCGCAATACCCAAATTGGAGCTGACCAGCACGTTGGGGAAGGTGGTGGGCAACAGTGTCGGCTCGGTGGTGGAGTTATCGTAGTTGGGCATGAAATCCACCGCGTCACAGTCCAGATCCCGAAAGAGCTCGCCGCAGATAGGCGCGAGCTTTGCCTCGGTATAGCGGCTGGCGGCGTATGCCATATCCCGGGAATAGACCTTGCCGAAGTTGCCCTTGCTGTCCACAAAGGGGTGCAGGAGCGACTCGTTGCCCCGGGAAAGCCGCACCATGGTTTCGTAGATGGCGTCGTCGCCGTGGGGATTGAGGCGCATGGTCTGCCCTACGATGTTGGCGGATTTGGTGCGTCCGCCGCTCAAAAGACCCATCTTATACATGGTGTACAGGAGCTTACGGTGGGAGGGCTTAAATCCGTCAATCTCCGGAATGGCACGGCTGACGATCACGCTCATGGCGTAGGGCATGAAGTTGGTGTCCAGCGTCTTAGTAATCACCTGATCCACCACCGCGCCGCGAAGACCCATCACGTTGGGATTGTCGGTGCGGCGGACGGGATGCTTGTCATCGGTTTGTTTCTTCTTTGGCATGGAAGCAGTGTCCTTTCTGATTGGTGGAAATGCGCGAGAGCGGCAAAATCAGGATACGTCGATCATATCCATATACTTGTAGCCGTTTTCGGCGATATAGTCCTTGCGCCCGGAGAGATTGTCGCCCAACAGCAGGTCAAAGACCCGCGCCGTCTCCTCCGCTTCGTCCGGCATGACCTTGATGAGGCGGCGGGTAGCCGGGTTCATGGTGGTCAGCCACATCATCTCCGGGTCGTTTTCGCCCAATCCCTTGCTGCGCTGAACGGTCACCTTCTTGCCTTCCAGCTCTTGGAGGATATCCGCCTTTTCCCTCTCCGAATAGGCAAACCATGTCTTTTCCTTCCAGGTAATTTCAAAGAGCGGTGTTTCCGCAATATAGACGTACCCCTCCCGGATCAGCGTGGGACAGAGGCGATAGAGCATGGTCAGAATCAGCGTGCGGATCTGGAAGCCGTCCACGTCGCCATCGGTGCAGATGACCACCTTGCTCCAGCGCAGATTGTTCAGATCAAACTGGTTGAGCTCCTTGACCGCCTTGCCGTGTATCTCCACGCCGCAACCCAGCACCTTGATAAGATCGGTGATGATCTCACTTTTAAAGATGCGGGGATAGTCGGCTTTCAGACAGTTGAGGATCTTGCCGCGCACGGGCATCAGACCCTGAAACTCCGCGTCCCGGCTCTGCTTGCACGCGCCCAGCGCGCTGTCGCCCTCCACGATGTAGATTTCCCGGCGCTCCACGTCCTTGGTACGGCAGTCCACAAACTTCTGCACGCGGTTGGCGATGTCGATCTTCTCGGTGAGTTTTTTCTTCTGATTGACCCGGGTACGTTCCGCCGTCTCCCGGCTGCGCTTGTTGACGAGCACCTGCGCGGCGATTTTTTCCGCCGCGTCACGGTTCTCAATGAAATAGACCTCCAGACGGCTGCGCAGGAACTCCGTCATGGCGTCCTGAATACCCTTATTGGTAATGGCGTACTTGGTCTGATTGGCGTAGCTGGCGCGGGTGGAGAAGTTGTTGCTGATAAGCACCAGACAATCCTGCACGTCGGCAAAGGTGATCTTCGCCTCGCCTTTTTGATATTTGTTGTTGTCCTTGAGGTATTTGTCGATGGCGGCGGTAAAGGCAAGCCGTGTCGCCTTCTCCGGCGCGCCGCCCTCCCGCAGGAAACTGGAATTGTGATAGTGTTCACACAGCGCTGTGCGGTTGGAAAAACAGCACGCCACGCTGAGCCTGACCTTGTAGTCTCCCTGATCGTCCCGGTCGCGGCAGCGCCGCTCCGTCTCCCAAAAGACCGGCTCGGTGAGCGCGTTGTCTCCCGCCAGTTCGGCAATATAGTCCTGCAAGCCGTTGGCGTAGAGGAACTCCTCGCTGTCAAACCGACCGGGCGCCGTCTCGTTGCGCAACCGGAACACCACGCCGGCGTTGACCACCGCCTGGTGCTTCATCACGTCCCGATAGTAGTCCAGCGGGATATCAATATCCGTAAAGACCTCCAGATCCGGCAGCCACCGGATCGTTGTGCCGGTACGTTTTTTTCCGGCGGTCAGCTCCTCGGAGCGAAGTCTGCCCACGATCTCACCGCGCTCGAAGTGGAGGCGGAATTCTTTTCCCTCCCGCCACACGGTCACGTCCATATACCGGGAGGCGTACTGGGTGGCGCACGAGCCAAGTCCGTTCAGCCCCAGAGAAAACTCGTAGTTTTCACTGCTTTCGTTGTCGTATTTGCCGCCGGCGTACAGCTCACAGAACACCAGCTCCCAGTTGTAGCGCCCCTCTTTTTCGTTCCAGTCCACGGGACAGCCGCGTCCCTGATCCTCCACCTGAATGGAGTGATCCAGAAACCGCGTCACGGTGATCAGCTTGCCGTACCCACCCCGCGCCTCGTCGATGGAGTTGGAAAGAATCTCAAACACCGCGTGTTCACAGCCCTCTAAGCCGTCGGAGCCGAAAATAACAGCCGGACGCTTGCGCACCCGATCCGCCCCTTTCAGGCTGGAAATGCTTTCGTTGTCATACGTTTTCTTCGTTGCCATACTGCTTCCTGATTCCTTTCGCGTCCCGAACGTGGTATGCCTGTATCTTTTTACCAATATCATGATTTTATAATATTTTTTCTGTTCTGACAAGTGGCATCGGTCACACCCGTTTCTGATTGACAAAAACTGCCGCATTTACAAAAAAGGTGCGTGGTTTACACAAAAAATAACACATAAGCAACCAACGGAAACACGTTTAGACAACGGACTTTTCACACTTTCCACGGAGTTTTCCACAATCGTTATGTCAACGGATAATTCGACGAAATCCTACCCATAATAATTTCGTTTCCATAAAACGGGAAAAGCGGAGAGCGCAAAAAAAGCGGCCGGACATATACGTCCGGCCGCCGAAAAGGTGAGAAAAGACTATTCTTCCGTCTCGATCAAACCGTAGTCGCCGTCGTTGCGGTGGTAGACCACGGAGATCTTTCGGGAGTGTGCGTCGCGGAACACGTAAAAGTCGTGTCCCAGCAGATTCATCTGCAAAATGGCGTCGTCGATGGTCATGGGCTCAATCACGTGGTGCTTGGTGCGTACCACATTGAATACCGCGTCCTCCGCCACGTCAAACTCGGCGGGTATGTCGGAAGACAGCGCATCGGAGCGCAGATTCTTGGCAAGGCGCGTCTTGTTTTTGCGAATGCGCCGGTCGATAAAGCTGACGGCGGCGTCAATAGCGGCGCGCATATCGCCGTCGGGATCCTGCTCCTGCGCCCTAAACAGCGTACCGTTGGCGGCACGGATAGTGACTTCCACCGCGCAGCGGTTTTTCTTCTCCACGGAGAAGATCACCGTGGCGTCCGCCTCCTCGGCAAAATACCGGTCCAGCTTGCCGATTTTCTTCTCGGCGTAGAGCTTGATGGAATCGTTCAAAGGGATTTTTTTGCAGGTAAAGGTATACTTCATTTGGTGGCAGCTCCTTTCAATTTGCGGTACATAGGGCAGCCTGTCGGCTGCCGCAGTCGGTAAACCATGACGACCGCCTCCCTTCTGCGTATAAAAAGTATAACACATCAACAAAGACTTGAAAAGACCGGCGGGATAGATTTGTGCAAATTTAACACTTTTGCAATAATATTTTTTGCCGGCGGAAAGCGACACGTTTTGCGCCGCGGCGGTGTTATTCTGCCAGTGGAAGCTTTCCAATATCCCACCCGCTTGGGCCGCTCTGTACAGCAGGGCGGCTCCTTTTTATGGGTCATAGGCGGCGCTTGCGTCCGGGGATAAAAATTGGTATACTGCTGACAAAGACCTCATGAGGAGGACGATATGAAAAAGATGACATTATTGGAGCGCCGCTACCGGAAAAAGCATCTGGACTGTGTGCGGCACATTACGCTCGATCCCAAAGGACCGGGTGTGGTACGGCTGCATATGCTGCCGCCCAAGGCGGAGGAGCCGGACGCGCCGTTTTTGCTGCTGCTCAACGGCGCGCAGTTGCTGCCGCTCAATTTGAGCTGGGCGATTCTGCTGGCGAATTTTATGGATCAGATGGAAACCTTCATCGGTCGGGAGATCGCCGAGGAGGACTGGCAGTCCATCGCGGCAAAGACCGTGTCGGTCACCCGGCGCACCTATCCCGGCACGAAAAAGGTGCGTTTGGAAAGCGATTTGCAGTTGCTGTTGGACAGTCTGATAGCGGTGGCGCGCGGCAAGGAGTGTCCGGTGGAGGTCGCCCCGGTGAGCTTGGGCGAGTACGCCGATAAGATGACCGCGCCGCACCGCATGGATCTATTAGTGAGCGCCATGACGCGCGGCGGCGCGTGGCACTGTAACCAGAAATGCCTGCACTGCTATGCCGCCGGTCAGCCGGTGGGCGAGACGGCGGAGTTGAATACTGCCGAGTGGAAAGAGATCCTGGCGCGTCTGCGCCGGGCAGGAGTGCCGCAGGTGACCTTTACCGGCGGCGAACCAACGCTGCGGCACGATCTGGCGGAGCTGGTGGAGGCGGCGCAGTGGTTTGTCACGCGGCTCAATACCAACGGTCAGCTTTTAACGCCGGAGCTGTGTCGGGCGCTGTATGAGGCAAGTCTCGACAGCGTGCAGGTCACGTTGTATGCTGCCGACAGCGCGGTACACAACGCCCTGGTGGGCGCGGACGGCTTTGAGCGGACGGTACAGGGCATTCGCAACGCGGTGGCGGCGGGCTTGATCGTCTCCGTGAATACGCCCTTGTGCGATAAAAATACCGATTACGCCGCCACGCTCCGGTTTGCCCGGTCACTGGGCGTGCGTTATGCCACCTGCTCGGGCTTAATTCCCTCCGGTGCCGCCGAGGGTGCGGCAAGCCGTGCCACGGCGCTGACGGCGCAGGAGCTGACGGATATACTGCGTCATGCGGCCGCTGCGGCGGAGGAGCTGGAGATGGAGCTGGACTTCACCTCCCCCGGCTGGCTGGACGAGGAGACGCTGCGCGCATTGGGACTGCATCTGATCCCCAGCTGTGGCGCCTGCCTTTCCAATATGGCGATAGCGCCGGACGGCACCGTGGTACCCTGTCAAAGCTGGTTAGGCGGCACGGCGCTGGGTAATATCCTCACGAACGATTGGGGGACAATCTGGAACGGCGAACAGTGCCGCGCGATCCGCAGCGAGAGCGCCAAGATGGAGAAAATCTGTCAACTGCGCCGTGGCAATCGGGGAGGGGATCAGGCATGAAAAAAGGTTTCATTTCCATTGTGCTGACGGCGCTGCTGGTATGTGCGGCGCTGCTGCCGGTCACGGTCTACGCCGATTACGATGAAGTGGTCAGCTATGATGTTGTTGTTGCCCCCAATGCCCAAGACGGCAGCCTCGCCTTTACCGTCGCCTTTGACTGGAAGGCGTTGGAGGAGCTGCCCTACGGACAGGAGCTGAAGATCGGCATTCCCAACGGTTCTATCCGGGACGTTACGGCACAGACGGATAATATCGAGCGTCTGGAACACGACAACAGCTATATGTACGTGTATCTCACCCGAAAGTATGGCGCGGGGGAGACGTTCCACTTCGCTTATTCCTGGGTGCAGGAATATATGTACGCTCTGGATGAGGACGGCGTCGTGACCTATGACTATACGCCCGGCTGGTTCGACGAGGCGCGGGTGGATCACATGACGGTCACGTGGCAGGAATCCGATGAGCTGGACGGTGACATCAGCTACTATGCCGACGATCCGGATTGTTGGGAAGTAGACGGCGTGACGCTGCTCGGCACCGATCTGCCCTACGGCTCGCAGGTACACCTGTATGCGGAGTATAGTCAATGGCCTACCGCACTCAGCGGCGATATGAGCCGCGATAATCTGCCGGAGGAACAGTGGTCAGGCTACTATGAATATGAGGATTCCGGCACAGATCCCGGTGAGGTATTCGCTGTGATCGTCATTCTCGTCATCGTTGCGGTGATTATCATTGCGGCCGTTGCCTCCCGGAACGACGGCTATGCCGGCGGCTTCGGCACCCGTTACGTGTACGTCAATCACCTGTGGTATCCCGCGGGACCCGACGGTCGCCCCAGACCCGGCAGTACGGGCACGGCGCATAAGCCCGCGCCGCCGGTGCGCCACAGCAGCGGCGGACTGGGCGGCGGCTTTGGCGGCGGCGGCTTTGGCGGCGGCAGTCATTGCGCCTGTGCCAGCAGCTGTGCCTGCGCCTGCGCCTGTGCCTGTGCCGGCGGCGGTCGCGCCGGGTGCAGCGCCAAAAACCTCTACGGTGCGATCCGTTTGGACGCAGAGATCATCAAACGACCCCGCCTGTCAAGCGCCCGCACCGTAAAAATGCACAAAACTTAACCCGCAAACGCGCAGAAAATTTCCATGAAAAAAAACTGGAAAACCGTCTTTTCCGGTTGACATTCCGTCTCCGCTTGTGTATAGTAAACTCATGAATATGGGTTTTTGTCGCCGCCGCTGTCAGTGCGATAAATTCCCCCAAAAATACAGGAGGTTTTTATGAAAGCAAAGAAGCTATTGTCCCTGTTTCTCGCGCTGGTTATGACGCTGAGCCTTTGCAGCGTTCCCGCCTTTGCAGATACTACGGACAACTCCGACAACGTTGCTGAAATCAGCGGCGTTGGCTACGCCACGCTGGCGGAAGCAGTCGAGGCTGCTGAAGACGGCGACACCGTCACGCTGTTGGCAAATGTGACGATGAGCGCTACTCTTGAGATCGAAAAAAGTATCACGCTTGATCTTAATGAGAAAACACTTTCAAAGTCGCTCGCGAGCACAACGGATAAAACGCCTGTGATTAAGGCTTTGTCGGGCACGGTGGAGATCAAAAACGGTGAAATCACCTATGATATTTCCACGTATACCGGCACCGCCGCCCAATCGAATGCAAATGTTATTAACGTCGGCATGAATATGTCGAACGGCATTTACAGCGGTGGCGATTGCGACTTGACACTGAATGGCGTTGACGTCAGCGTAACTTTCCCAAAAGGTAAAGTTCTATCGATGATTTACGTTGAAAGCGGAAAGTTAAATGTGATCAACTCCAATTTGTCCGCAACGAATGTATCGGGTAACACATCCGCTCAGTACCTCATCTATACCACGGCGCATGCTAGCGCAAAGGTGAACCCGTATGTGTCGATCAGCGGATCTACTACTCTTGACACAAATAGCTCTGCAGGTATTCATGCCATTTGGCTACAAGGTTCAAAAGACACACTGATTATCAGCGGAAATGACGTTACTATTTCGGCTGATGCAACGTGGAAGCCGAATTCGTATACTACAAGTTACGGTTACGCGGTTAATAACCAGTACGGCACTTGTACCATCGAGGGCGGAAAGTTCTTGGGTAAAGTATGGCAGGCCTATGGCACGATTAACGTTTCCGGCGGTTACTTTGGTTACGCTCAAGGTACTTCGGGACAAAAGAACAAAATCACTCTTGCTGAAGGGTACGAGTATCTTGATAACACGGATTCGGCAACAATGGCTGCTTATCCGTATGTAGTTGCTGTTCCTGCGTCTTATGTTGCTCAGATCGGCAATACCAAGTACGAGACCCTCGTGGAAGCCATCGCGGCGGTACCTGCCAACGGCACCGCGACCACGATCACCATGCTCGCGGACGAGACGATCGCGACGGAACAAACCGGCGAAGTCATCACCATTGCTTCGGGTAAGAATATTGTTCTTGACCTGAACGGCAAAACGATTTCCGGCACCAGTACGCAAAAGAGCAATTATTTCATTGCAAACTATGGTACGCTTGAAATCAAGGACGACACCAATACCGGTAAGATCACCTTCCGTGCTGTTGCCGATGAAGGCTACAGCGTTGAGAATGTGACCGTTTATAACGAGAACGGCACGCTGACCCTGTCGAGCGGTGCCATCGAGAACACCACGAACGGCGGTCTGTCCTATGCAGTGAAGAACAGCTCCAACGCATGGGGTCATAGCGTTGTTTCCACCTTCAACATGACCGGCGGCTCCCTCCTGGGCGCCCAAACGGATAACACCCTCCGCGTGTATCAGAACACCGGTATCGGCTGGAAGGTTGAATCCAAGAACTATGTGAATATTTCCGGTGGTTACATTGAAAACGGTATCTTCTTTGACACCGTTCTCTATACCCAAGGGCAAAATGCCACCGACTTCGACGCTACCGACATTACTCGCGGCTGTGTTATCGACAGTGTGGTGAACATCTCCGGCGGTACCGTCAAGGGTCTGGTGGATCTGAAGATCCGTCACCCCTACAGCACCGCGCTGAACATCACCGGCGGTGACTTCACCAATGCCACGCTGCGCGTACGCAAGTATGCAGCCGAATACGGCAAGAATTTGACGGCCGGTACCATTCCCGAGCCGACCGATCCGATGGTCAACATCTCCGGCGGCAGGTTTGCTTTTGCGGACGCTGACACTGCGTTCCAGAACAATAGCTGGACGAGCTACGCCGAGGCGTACAGCATCACCGGCGGCAAGTTCTCCGTAGACCCGTCCGCTCATGTTGCCGAAGGCTATCAGGCGGTTGCAAACAACGATGACGACGCTGCTGCTTATCCGTATGTGATCGGCGAAGCCGTCAACTACGTCGCCCAGATCGGCGCGACCAAGTACGAGACCCTTGAGGCGGCTATCGCGGCGGCACAGGACGGCGAGACCGTTACCGTGCTGGCGGACTGCGCCGGTAACGGTATCAAGGTGCCCCAGGGCAAGTTCACCACTGGTTTGACGGTGAATTTCGACGATCACACCTACACCGTGGACGGCTCTCTGGTCGGCTCCACCGGCACGGAGACACAGGCGTTCCAGTTGTTGAAGGATAACAAGATCACGTTCCGGAACGGCACCATCACCTCCGCCAAGGCGAAGATGCTGATTCAGAACTACAGCGATCTGACCCTGGAGGGTATGACGCTGACGCTGAATAACCCCAACTACGCCTATGCGTATACGCTGTCCAACAACAACGGCAACGTTGTCATTGATAGCACGACCATCAATGCTAACCCCGCGGGCGGCTATGCCTTTGACGTGTGCCGTTACGCTTCCTATACCTCCGTCCATGTGACGGTGCAGGGTACGAGCGTCATCAACGGCAACGTGGAGATTTCTGCCAGCAAGAATGATGCCAAGGACGGCTTTGGTTTGACATTGACCTCCGGCACACTCAATGGCAGCATCGTTCTTGATAGTTCTGCTGTAACTGCAATGGAGGCGACACCGGAGACAGCCACAGTAACCAAGGCTGATGCATTCACCCAGACCGCTCCCGCAGGCTACAAGTGGAATGATAACGGTGACGGCACCAGCTCGCTTGTAAAAGTCAACTACGTTGCCCAGATCGGCGATGTGAAGTACGAGACCCTGGAGGCGGCTATCGCGGCGGCGCAGGACGGCGACACCGTTACCCTGCTGACTGATGTAAATGTTAGTGAAACAGTCGAGATCACAAAATCTATCACACTTGATGGCGGCAACCATGTGTTGACTACAACAGCCACAAGGGGCATTTGGATTGATAGTTCCGACGTCACTGTAACGATCGAAAACATGGAGATCGTCAGCAGCAATAATACAATGGAAAGATCGATCCAGGTAAATCCCAATTGTGATAATGTGACTTTAAATCTTAATCATATCACCACTACAGCAACTTATTATACGGTTAATATCTGCAGTTACGTTGATAATCTGACATTGAACATCGCCAACTGCAACTTGACCGGCTGGGGCGTTATCAACCTTTGGGGTAATAACGGTACTGTCAACGTCAGCAACTCCACCCTGGTGGGTATAAACGATAAGAGTTATAATGCTGAGGGCTGGAATGACTTTGGTGTTATTATTCTCGAAGGCGATACCACCGGAAATACAGACGAGCATTCTACCGCTTATGGTGTCACTGTCACAAATTGTAATATTACTGCGACAAGCACTACGGGCAATACACAGTATGTGCTTCTGCACAACAATCCGAGTGCCTACAACAGCCTTGCGTTGGTTTTGTGCACGATCACAGTTGGTGCAAACTGCGAATTCTACTGTGATGACGCTGTTGAATCTGTTACCAAAATCAGAGACACGTTTATTTCCGGTACAAATAATGTCCCGACATTGCCTGAAGGCTATGTGTATGCTCCCATCGCTGATAACTATCAGTTGATCACGCAGGCAGTTGCCCAGATCGGCAATACCAAGTACGAGACCCTGGAGGCGGCTATCGCAGCGGCACAGGATGGCGACACCGTTGAACTGCTGACGGATGTGACCAGCATAGACGGATTCATCATTAACAAGACCATATCCATCGACACCAACGGCAAGACCATCACGGTCATCACCGGTGCAAACGCTAGCAACCGCGCTTTCAAGATTACATCCGGTACGCTGACCGTTTACGGCGGCGGCACGATTGACGCGCAGGGTGCAAAGGTTGCCGACAAAGGCACTTCCGCGGCGGGCACGGGTACCTACGGTGCATTCCGCGTCGAGAGCGGTGCATCCCTTGACGTTTCCAACGTTACTTTGAAGAATTATCGTCCTTGGGGCAAGAATATCAAGGTAACTGAGGGAGCCACTGCCAGAATCGAAAACGTCGCCTTCATTTCCGAGTGGGGCGGCGCGGTGGAAGCCGGCGGCGATGTTGAGATAATCAACTGCACGGTTGAGCAGACCGGTTATTTCGATTGGAACAGCACCCCCGTCAATGTTTGCTACGGAGCTACGGCGATTGTAAGAGGCGGTAACTATAGTGCTGCTGGCTACGGCTTCTATGTGAACACTTCCGGCGGTACCATTAAGCTTTATAATGTCGATTTGCAGGCTGCTGCCGGCTACTATGTGCTGGTCGCAGATAAGGTTTCTGACAATTACTGCGCAACATACGACGGCAACAGCTACATTGAAGTTTACGGTGGCACGTATAACGGTGGTTTCCGTCAGCAGGCCAACAGCAAAACCGGCGAAACGAAAATCATCATCACCGGCGGCACGTTTGACCATGATCCCACTGACTATGTTGCCCCCGGCTACGAGGCTGTGAAAATTAACAACACCACGTGGCAGGTCGGCGAGGTTAAGGCTTCTGCCATTGCCCCTGCAGCTGCCAATGAAAATTATGATGCAACCTACACTGCTACTAAGCAGGTCATCAGTACCGACGGCGAGGATACGGTTATCTCGGAAGCCGCAGACATCACCGTAAATGTAAAGGTTATAACCGAAGGAACTGTCGCTTCCGATACTGAACTCGCCAAGATCGATGAGGATGCCCTTCAGGGAATCATCAGTGAAGCGATCGAAACAGTCAATACTACTGAAGAGACGATCGAAGTACGTATTTCTGTCGTTAGCGATGAGGGTACAACAAGCATTGAAGAAAATACTATCACATACGAGGTACATCCTGTTGCTACTGCTATTGTAAACAATGTTGAGGTCGGATCTGTTGTGATCGGCAACGATGCTCTGGCAGATGATGCATCCTTTACGATCACACTTCCGGTACCGGTATCAATTGCTGCAGATGGTGGAAGAGTTAAAGTATCTCATATCAGTGATGACGGCGAAAATGGAACTGAGATTGGAACCTATGAAGTCGTAGATGGCAAAGTTACGTTAGTTGTTACCCACTTCAGTAAGTTTGAACTGGCACCTGACGATCTCGCTACAACTGCTACCGCAAAATATTCCGCAACACTGACGCTTAATAACAATATAGATGTAAACTTCTATGTTTTTAACCTCAGCGGTGAGGCGGAGAATTATACGGTCGAGTTCACATTCAACGGAGAAAAAACAATTGTTCCATTAGAGAATGCTCCTCATAATGAAAGCGGCGTATACGGTTTTGTTGCGGCAAGCTGCAGAGCTGAGCAGATGGGCGACACTATCAATATCGTAGTGAAGTACAACGGCAAAACGATTTATAGCCTGGACTATTCTGTTAAGACCTACTGTGAGAGACAGATCGCAAAGAGAGCCGATCAGACACTGGTTGATCTTTGCAAGTCTACGCTGGAGTACGGAGCATATGCACAGATGTACTTCAACTATAAGACCGATGCCCTTGTTACCGAAAAATATTCTGCCAACAAGGTTGTTGCAGGTGCTTCGCCGATCGGTTCATCTTTCAATGTAACTGGTTCTGTTAATAATGGTGCAGCATTCAGCGGCGCATCTGCGACGTTGACACTGGCTTCTGAGACCGAGGTCAACTTCTACTTTAAGCCTGCTACCGGATATACTGATAATGACTATCAGTTTACAGCTACAAAGGGTGGCGAAGAAGTTACACCGATTATTGGTGCTTACGATGGCTGGATCGTTGTAACGGTCAAGGGTTTTGCAGCTACTGAGCTTAATGACGCGGTTGAGGTTACCGGAACAAATAGTAATACCGGAGAAAGCAAGACGATCACCTATTCGCCGATGAGCTATGCATACAGAATGCAGAATGAAGAGGGTACGGGAACAATTTGCCAAGCTCTGTATTACTACTATCTGGCTGCAAAAGCGTTCTTCGAAGCACATCCCTAAAATATAACTTACCCTGAGTAGGGAGAGAATTTTCCTAAATCTATTCTGGAAAGGAAGGAGGAAAACCATGAAAAAAAAGTTTTTTGAGCCGGAAGCAAACATTGTTATTCTGAGTGAAAACGATGTAATTGTTACAAGCGGATGCCCAGTTATACCTGGACAAACAGCACCGGACGAATTTTAATATCAAACAACAAAAAGGAAGGGCAGGCGAAACCGCCTGCCCTTTCTCAGTGAAAGGAAAAATTGTTTTGAAAATTCTGATACCTGTCGACAGTGTGGTGTCCCGCTTGTGCGGCACGCAAAAAACAACACCGGGTACTGAATTGCGCAGAAGCCGCTTCTTTGTTTCGGTGCCTTGTGAGGAAGGTACATTGCTCTATCATACGCTGACTGGAGAATTGCGTTTACTGACAAAAAATGAAACTCTTGAACAGCATCAAACCGAGTTAACCGCCGCATGGTATTATGTCCCGAATAATTGGGATGAGGTCAGATATGCAAGACGGCTCCGATCCATACTGGCGGCGGCATCCATGCATGGAAAAGATAAAACGGCATTTGTGATCCTGCCGACAACGGACTGCAACGCACGATGTTACTATTGCTTTGAGCGCGGCGTGAAGCATTTGACAATGACTGCAGAGACAGCGAAAGATGTTGCAGAATATATTATATGCAGCTGCGGAGGGAAGCGAGTAAGCATTCATTGGTTCGGCGGTGAGCCCCTCTATAACAAAGAGGCGATCGACATCATATGTGCAGGTTTGAGAGAGCACGAAATTGACTTTTCTTCCCGCATGACTAGCAACGCCTATTATCTGGATGCCAAAACATCGCTTAGGGCAAAGAAGGATTGGCATTTGAATCAAGTACAAATCACACTGGACGGAACAGAGAAGGTCTATAACCGAATCAAATCTTATCGGAACCAGGATGACAATCCATTTGAAAGAGTTCTCACTAACATCGGAGGCGCACTTGATGCTGGGATCCGGGTTATCGCGCGTCTGAATATGGATGCCGGCAATGCTGACGATCTGTTTGTTCTGGTTGACCAGCTGGGCAGTAGATTTCGAGATCGTGCAGGCTTTAGCGCGATTGTTGTTATTTTAAGAGAGGTCGCTGGAAAGATTTGCCGCTTTCCTACAGAGCAGGATGCGATCAAGCACTGTACTGCCTTATACAAAAAGATTCAGGAGTATGGATTCAGTCTTGAAACACCGGAACTGTCCGGAAAGCTCATTGTAAACAAATGTATCGCGGACAATGACTGTGCCGAAGTGATTCTCCCGGATGGCAGCATTGCAAAGTGCGAACACGTAAATTGTGCCGGTACAGTCGGAAGCATATACAGCGAGAAACGCGATGAAAAAGAAATCCTCGCATGGAAGGAGCCGGCACACTTTTCTGAATGCGAAGAGTGCGCGTTGCTCCCTCGCTGCGGAATACTGAAGCGTTGTGAGTGGGTAAAGAACGGTTGCGCGGCGACAACCCGAATAATGAGTATGCGCTCATTGGAGAAACAGATTCAGCAGTCGTACAATAAATGGAAATCAGAAAGTGAGAAAGCACTATTAAGCTGAAAGACATTTCGAAAAAGCATGATAAATACTTTACAGGAACAAATAATTGGTTTATATAACGAATGAAAGGAGAACCACAAATGAAACTTAAGGCTGGATGGATGCTGACTGAACTTAGCGATGAGTACATCGCCGTTCCCACAGGCGAGAGCGCCGAGGGCTTTCGCGGTATTGTGCGGCTGAATGAAACCGGCAAGGACGTTTTTCAAGGCTTGCTGGACGGCTTGACCGAGGCGCAAATCGCCGAAAAACTGCTGGAGCGGTATGACGGCATCGATCGACAAGGCGCTGAAATGGCCGTGAAAAGAGTAGTGGATCTTCTAAAAAAGGAGGGGCTCTTGACCGAATGAAAAAGAAATATGTTGTTGTGGTGGCGGCGGTCCTGTTGCTGACCCTTTCCCTGTGTGCTTGCAAGAAAAACATCGCGCAGCAGGATGGCTCTCCCCCCGCGCCCACTACGGAGCAGGACACCTCCCCGTCCCCCGGGCAGGAACCTTCCAAAACGGACGGCGAGGAATCGAATGCTCCTGCAGGAACCGAATCCAACGCTCCTGCAACGACCGATGCGCCTCAGACGTCCGACGTACCCGGTACATCCGGTGCTCCCGTGGAAACGCCTCCATCCGAATCGGGAGGCAGCACCTCGGAACCGCCTGAGGAGACGGGCGGCGAGGAACCCTTTACTTTCCCCGGCGTGTCCGGCGAATTTGAATTGCCACCTGATTATTTGAACTGAGTGAGCTGAAAGGGAAAACGATCCCATAAAATCAGAGCCGGCGGTTGCCAAACGGGATACCGGGTTATTTGACAAAGTGAATCGCTCCGGGGAACAGTCCCCGGAGCGATTTTGTATAATTTGCAGGAGGCCATGCGCCCTTACAGAATAAAACCCCCGTCCACGGTGAGTACCTGTCCGGTGATAAAGTCCGCCTCATCGCCCGATAGGAAGCACACCGCCCGCGCGATATCCTCCGGCGTGCCGAGGCGGCGCAGCGGAGTATCCTCCGCCAGTTGGGGCAGTACCTCCGGCGGCAGGGCGTCCAGCATATCGGTGCGGATCACACCCGGCGCCACACAGTTGACGCGGATATGGGTGGGTGCCAACTCCGCCGCCAGAGAGCGGGTTAGACCGATTAGCGCCGCTTTGGTGGCGGAATATGTGACCTCACAGCTGGCGCCGCGCTGTCCCCAGATGGAGGAAATATTTACAATACACCCCTCATGGGCATGGAGCATGTGGGGCAGGACGGCTTGAATGGTATGGAACGCACCGTCCACGTTCACGGAGAAATAGCGGTGCCACAGCGCATCGGTGATATCCTGAAAAAGCGCCTGACCAGCTACGCCGGCGTTGTTCACCAGAAGCGATACCGGACCGAAGCAATCCTCCACCCGGCGAACCATATCTTCTACCTGCGACCGGTCGGACACGTCGGCATGCACCGCCATAGCGCGGCAGCCGCTGCGACGCAGCGTATCCACCAACTGCTCTGCGCAATCCTGCCGCACCCGATAGTTGACGCACACCGCCCAGCCCTCCCGGGCAAGGCGATCTGCCACGGCGCGTCCGATCCCCCGGGAAGATCCGGTGACCAAAGCGATCTTTTCCATCAAAACCCCTCCTGACGGTAAAAATAGCAGGTGAACCTTCACCTGCTATCGGCAATAAACGGTGCGGTTATTTTCTCCTGCGTCCGCCGCGCTTGCCCGCCATATGGCGGTTGAACTCGGACTGCTTGCTGTCCGACACGGACATAAACTGCTTGAGCTTGTCCTCAAAGGAGACGTCACCCAACGGCGGCAACGGAGCAGACGCCGGGACGGCAGAGACGTTCCGAGGCGTCCGGGGTGCGGTGACGGAGCGTACGGGAGCGTCCTGCAGCTGCTTGATGGACAGATTGATCTTCCCCTCCGGGGAGATGGCAAGAATCTTGACCTGTACCTCCTGCCCCTCGGTGAGAAAATCGTGTACGTCGCTTACAAAGCTGTTGGACACCTCGGAAATATGCACCAGACCGGACTTGCCGCCCGGCAGGGCGACAAACGCGCCAAACTTGGTGATGCCGCTCACACGACCGGTGACGACAGCTCCGGTTTCCCATTCCATTCCCGTTATCTGCTCCTCTTATTAGTCGTTTACGTCGTAGAAAATACGCTCTCCGGCTTCTGCCATGCCCAACTGCTCCCGGGCAAGCTCCTGCAGAAATTCCGGGTCATCCGCCTTATCCAGATCGGCGCGCAGTGCGTCGTTTTCCTGCTGGCTCTGCTGTTTCTGTGCAGTCAGTCTCGCCTCTTCGGCGCGGCCGGCGCGCAGCTTCCCGGAGACGTTTATCAACTCCACTCCCGCCGCGATCAACAGAACGATCAGCAGCAGCAGGGGGAGAAAATTACGGTTTTGCTTCCCTTTTTTTGCGCTTTTCACGGTGGACACGACCTCCTTTGCCGCCTATACGCCTGTGGATCAGGATAAAATCCCACCTATACCTATTTATTTTAGCGTACTTCCGGAAAAAAAGGAAGTCTTTTTTTGCCCGGTGGGAAACTTTTTTTATCCATTTACTCACGAGCGCGGCAGGCAGACACAAAAGGCGCAGCGTTTCATCGGCAGTCTGTGCCCAGAAATCCCACAGGGGACGCAATAGCGCGGCGGGCAGCAGGAAGTAAAAAGCCGCGCCGCCCAGGATTCCCAACACCATATAAAGGCGCAGTTCACCGCCACCGTAGCGACGCATGAAAACGGCCAGTACCGCCAGCATGGCTACCGCGTACAGCCCGTCCGCCAGGTGGGTCAGCACCTTGCGGGCGCGGTGGCGCAGCCGCACCGCCGTGCGGAGGATATCGTAAAGCAGAGCGCCTCCGCTCCCCAACAGCGCCGACAGACCCAGCAGACACAGCTGCTGTACCACGTGGTTTTCCATCAGCCGAACAGACGCGAAAGCAGAGAGCCCCGTTCGGAGCGCGTTTCTTCGTAGGTGATGGATTCGATATGTCCGTCCACGTGCAGTTCCCCTCCATCCAGCGACAGCTTTCCGATGTGGAGATCGGTACCCATGACGATCATGCTGCCCACACAGGTAGTCATCACGATACAGTTCTCATCAAACCGCGCCACATCTTCCACACCGGACACCGTAAGACGCTCCCGTCCCTCCATCTCCAATCGGTGGAGCATGGGCGAGAGATTGCTGACCTCATAAGGCATAGAAAAACTCCTCTCATACAAGTATAGCTATTGCTACTGTATGAGAGGAGCGAAGCGCTTATGACAAGCTGTCACATCACTTCCCGGTACATGGCGGCGGCGTCGGATTTACCCACATTGTCCTGCACCTGCAAAACCTCCACGGTCAGTGTGCGTGCGCCGAATCGAATGGTGATCCGGTCGCCCACCTTCACGTCGTAGGAGGCGCGCTGTACCCGTCCGTTTACGCTGACGCGCTCGGCGTCGCACGCCTCGTTGGCCACGGTGCGGCGCTTGATCAACCGGGAAACTTTCAAATACTTATCCAGACGCATGGTGTTCTCCTTAAAAAATCCCGGTGCGCCGCGGCGCACCGGGACAAAGTGGATCGCTGTAATGCCTTACTTGGCAACGGCGTTCTTCAGCGCCTGACCGGCCTTGAAGGTGGGAACCTTAGTGGCGGGGATCTTCACGGGCTGCTTGGTGCTGGGGTTGAGACCCATGCGGGCAGCTCTCTTCTTGGTCTCAAAAGAACCAAAGCCCACCAACTGCACCTTTTCACCTGCCGCCAGAGCAGCGGTAACAGCGCCCAGAGCGGCGGAGACAGCGGCCTCGGAGTCCTTCTTGGACAGACCGGTCTTTTCAGCGATAGCGGCAACGAGTTCAGTCTTGTTCATGGTTTTTCCTCCTACATAAAAATCATTTGTATCTATCCTGATGCGGCAAGACCGCATTAAGAACGCTTTGATTCGTTCCGAAAACGCATCAGCCCCTCCGGCAACTGTCGGAGCAGGGCTGTCCATAGGACAGGGTGCAGACCCATCAGCAGTATTTCTTATCAAAATGTACCATATTTTAACTCCTATTGCAAGTGCTTTTTTGGAAAAAATAGGGAAAATCTTTATGAAATGTGCAAAAAACGTGCTATTTTCTCCCCCTGCGGCAGGGTAAGAAGATCCTCCCGACGTACCATGCCCATGGTCAGCGCCAGCACGGCATATACCGCCGCCGCGATTACCAGCGCAAACAGCGCTGCCGGGCGGGGGGATAATGCTCTTTGCAAAAGACCGTAGACCGCCTGCGCCGCCACGCCCATCACCAGTGACGCCAGCAGCGGCGCGCCGAAGACGGAACGGTAGCGCGGCGGCTGCGGCATCACCCGCGCCACGGCAATTAGATCCAGCAGCGCGATCAGAGCGTAGCACAGCAGTGTGCTGTAGGAAGCACCGCGAATCCCGATGGCGGGATTGCCCACCAGCAGATAGTTGGACACAATCTTCACCGTTCCGCCTGCCAAAAGTGTCCACAGCGGGATCCGTTCCCGGCCGTAGGCTTGCAAAATCCCGGCGCACAGCGTCATCAGGCAGACAAAGATGCTGGCAAAGCCCAGCACCCGCAGATGGACGGCGGCAGCAGCCGCCGTTTGGGGGATATCGGGGTAGAGCAGCAGCAAAAGAGGCTTTGCCAGCGCGCTCAATCCCACGCCGACGGGCAGACCCAACAGCGCCGTAAAACGGAACGCGGTAGCGGTATGGCGTTGTGCGGCGATTTCATCGCGTCGTGCCCGCGCTGCACTGATAGCGGGGATCAAGCTGATTACCACGGGAGAAATCAAAGAGGCAGGGAGTGTAAAAAGGTTCATGCCGTAGGTGTACTCCCCGTAGAGGGCGGCAGCAGTCTGCTGCGAGTATCCCAGCGCCCGTTGAAGCGTACCCAGCACCAGAGAGGTATCCAGCAAAGAGAGTATACTCATGCCGCACGTTCCCAGTGTGATGGGAATACCGGTTTTCAAGAGCCGCCGCACAATGGCACGCCGTGTGGACGGCACGTCCCGGGAGGGTCGGCGTCCCCGGTGGGTCAGATAGTACAGCGTCAGCGCCAACAGCGCCGCGGCGGTGGCAGCCGTAACGCCGGCAATGGCGCCTGCGGCGGCAATATGAAGCGGACGCCCGTGTCCCAACAGCCACCACGCCAGGAAAAAGCCAACTGCCGCCTTGGTCACAGACTCAATGATCTCACTGGCGGCGGTGGGACGCATATTGCCCTGTCCCTGGGTATAACCGCGAAAGGGCGCCATCATGCACACGAAAAAGACCGCCGGCGCCAGTACCTGCACCGCCGGGCGCGCCAACGTATCGTTGAGCAGGCGGCTCAAAGGCGCTGACAGGAAAAACATACCCAGCGCGGACAGCGCGCCTGTGACAAAGAACAAAATAAAGGTTACATGTAGGATCCGGTGCTTCTGATTTTCCCGTCCCAGAGCCTCCGCCTCGGACACCATGCGGCTCATGGCCAGCGGCAGTCCGGCGGTAGAGAGGGTCAGCAGCAATCGGTAGATGTTGTAGGCGGCGTAAAAATGCGTCATACCCTCGCTGTCCAGCAAATTGCCCAGCGGGATTTTGTAGAGCGCGCCCACCAGCTTGGTAACGGCGATGGTGGCGGTGAGGATCATAGCGCCGCTTAAAAAGCTTTGTCGCGGGGAATTGCTCATGGCAGCCTCCTGGGGGAGCTCACCGCCGCATCTCCTCATAAAAGCGGCGGAACGTCTCCAGATTTTCCCGGATCTTTTCCGGGCGGGAGATATACTCTTGGGGATATTTGGCGTGAAACACCCTGCTGATTCGATTGGCAGCCGGATCTACCATCTTGGTAGAGCCTCCTGCGCCCAGTGAGAGGATACTGTGCAGTTCCTCCATGATGTAGATATTATATAGACATTCCGCGCCGGGTATGCACCAACCGACATTCTCAAAACTGCCGGACATGTATTTTTGGCGGTAAAGGTAATAGGGGACAAAACCCTTGCCGCGCAGCGCTGTACCGGCATAGTCCAGCATCTGTCCCACCATTTCGGCGGAGGGAATAACAGAGCCTTCCAGCAGTATTCTGCTGCCCTTCTTCAGCGCCAGCGTGTGTACGGTGATGTTGTCCGCGCCCATCGCCATGCACCGATCCAGTGTGCGGCGGAAGTCCTCTACCGTATCCTCCGGCAGTCCCGCAATAAGATCCATATTTACATGGGGAAATCCCATTTCTGTGACCAGCGTCATGGCACGCTCCACGTCTTCGGCAGTGTGCCGCCGCCCGATGGCGGAGAGTACCCGGTCGCTGAGCGACTGGGGATTGACGCTGATGCGGGTCGTTCCGTGGGTGAGCAGGACTTCCAGCTTTTCCCGTGAGATGGTGTCCGGCCGCCCGGCTTCAATGCAGTATTCGGCGCAGTGGCTCAAGTCAAATGAACCGTTTAGATGCGTCAATAGACGATCTATCTGTTCGGCGGACAACGTGGTAGGCGTACCGCCGCCCATATAGAAGGACTTGATGCGAAGCCCCGTTTCACGCACCATCTGTGCCGCGCCGGTGATCTCCCGGCACAGCGCGTCCAGGTATGTATCCATCATACCCAGCGACCGCTCCACCGATGATGAGACAAAACTGCAATAGGCGCACCGGGTGGGACAGAAGGGAATCCCCACGTAGAGGGAGATATCCTCCTCGCGCAATTCCGCCTTGGCGCGCAAGCCGGCCTGCGCTGTTTCTATTGCCAACTGCCGCCGCGCAGGGGAGACAAAATAGGTATTTGCCAACACAGTGTCCACCTGCCGCGCAGAGCGCCCCTCCAGCAGCAGCCGCTCCGCCAGCTTTCCGGGTCGAATACCGGTCAGCGCGCCCCAGGAGGGTGTAGTGCCGGTGATGGCACGGGCTGCCTTAAAAAAGCTCAGCTTTATCGCCTTTTGCCGCCGCCGCTCCGCCTCATACGGATCGAGCCCGGCGGGAATAACGACCCGGGATATGCCCCGCGCCGACTGCCCATTATAGGTAATATGCGTTACGGCGGTGGTATAGTGCGCGCCGGCGCACAGGCGCACCACCGCCTCGCATGCGTCCTCTCCTTCATAGACGGGACGCTGATCGGGAAAGAAAGCCAGGAGACTTTGCTCCACCGCGTAGCGCTCGTCGTGACCGTAAAAAATCAGTTTCATAATGCCAATGCCTGCTTCATGTAGGGATTGTTCATTCGCTCAAAGGACAAAAGGCTCTCCGCCTCGTGACCGGGCAGTATGCGGTATTCGCCGATAAGCCGCCCCAATCGCGCCAGAGAGCGCAGCATCTGCGCCGCATCACCGTCCGGGAAATCGGTACGTCCGCAGCTCATGCGAAAAAGCGTATCGCCGGAAAAGAGCGCATTTTCACACAAAAGGCACACCGATCCGGCGGAGTGACCGGGCGTTTCCAAAACGGTGACCGTGAGATTTCCCAATGCCAACGTATCGCCGTCGGCATAATAGCGCTGATTGTGATCGCTCAGCCGGGCAAATTTCAGTTTATTGCCGTGACTGTCCGATGCATCGGCGCGGTGGATATAGACCGGTACGTCCGGATACTGACGCAGCAGTGCGTCAATGGCGTAGGTGTGGTCAAAATGTCCGTGGGTGAGCAGGATATATCGCAGCGCACAGCCGGAATCATCGATCATGCGCTTGATACGCACCGATTCTGCGCCCGGATCGATCAGGGCGCAGACGAGCGCTGTTTCATCGCACAGCAGATAGCAGTTGGTCTGAAGGAAACCGACCGCAACGGAATCAATTTTCACCTGCGATCCCTCCCGTCAGAGCGTGTCGGTGTCCACCATCAAAGTGACCGGTCCGTCGTTGACGGACTCCACCTGCATATCTGCGCCGAAAACGCCCGTCTCCACGTGAAAACCCTTCTCACGGCACGCCGCCACGAATTTTTCATAAAGGGGGATTGCCGTATCGGGTCGCGCGGCGGACAAAAACTCCGGACGCCGACCCTTGCGGCAGTTGCCGTACAGGGTGAACTGGGAGATCACCAGTATCTCGCCCCCTATGTCGGATAGGCTCCAATTCATCTTATCATTGTCGTCGTCAAAGATCCGAAGCCCCGTGAGCTTGTCCGCCAGCTTCAAACACTCCGCCTCCGTGTCGTTTTGCCCGACACCCAGCAAGATGAGGAAGCCGCGTCCGATAGAGCCGATCACGTTTCCGTCCACGGTGACGCCGGCACGGCGCACCCGGGTCAGTACAGCTCGCATAATCCTGTCTCCTTCGTGTAAATAATTATCCGGTGGGTCGCATGACATTCAGCACGCCGGAGATCTGACCCAGCTTGCGCATCACCGCCTGGAGCTGTTCGCTGTCGGGGACGGAGATGTTCAGCGTAACCAGCGCGAAGCCGTCCGGCGTGGTGCGGGCATTGAGGGAGGACACCTGGGTCTTGGTGGTTGAAAGTGCCGTAGATACGTCCATAATCAGTCCCATGCGATCCTTTGCCACCACCTCCAGTGTGGTGTGATAGGACTCATTGGTTTTCTCCGCCCAGCTTACCCTGATCCAGCGTCCGGCGTCCGCTTCACTGTGCCGCTCCGCCGCGGCGTTGGGACAGTCGGCACGGTGGACGGACACGCCGTAGCCCCGGGTGATAAAGCCCACAATCTCGTCGCCCGGCACGGGGGAGCAGCATTTGGCAAACTTCACCAGGCACCCGGTCAAACCCTCCACGATGATGCCCTGTTCCCCGTGGGTCTGACGCTGTGACGGCTGTGACGCCGTCTTGACCGGCGCAGCAGTGTCTTTCCCGGCTATATAGCCTTGCCGCCGGCGCAGGATATGGTTGATCTCCTCCCGCAGACGCCCCACCAGCTTCAAAGCGGTGACACCGCCGTAACCGATGGAGGCGTACATATCTTCCAGACTGTTATAGCACAGCTTCTTGAGTACCTGCGGCAGCATGTCCTCCGCGGTCAGCTCTTTGAGCGTAACGCCGCAGCGCTTGAGCTCCGACTCAAAGGAGGCGCGTCCGTTGACAATATTTTCGTCCCGCCGCTCTTTTTTGAACCACTGACGAATTTTGCTGCGGGCGTTGTTGGACCGGGCGATTTTGATCCAGTCGCGGCTGGGTCCGTGGGCAGATTGGGAGGTCTCCACCTCCACCACGTCGCCGCTTTGGAGCGTATAGTCGAACTGCACGATCCGTCCGTTGACCTTCGCCGCCACCATGTGATTGCCCACAGCGGAGTGAATGGTATAGGCAAAGTCAATGGGGGTGGCGCCGGCAGGCAGATTGATTACGTCGCCACGGGGCGTGAAAACAAACACCTCGTCGGCAAACATATCCACCTTCAGTGAGTGGATATAATCCTCAGCGTCGGCACCCTCCTGGTTCTCCAGCAGGCGGCGCACCCATTCGTAGCTTTTTTCGTCTCCTGTGCCCTGTCCGTTCTGCTTATACTTCCAGTGAGCGGCAATGCCGTATTCCGCCACCTCGTGCATCTCCCGGGTGCGGATCTGCACCTCGAAGGGAATGCCGGTTTGCCCCACCACGGTGGTGTGGAGACTTTGGTACATATTGGGTTTGGGCGTGCCGATATAGTCTTTGAACCGCCCTAAAATGGGATGGTACAGGTCGTGAATGATACCCAGCACATTGTAACAGTCCGCCAGCGTATCCACGATTACCCGGAAGGCAAACAGATCAAATACATCGTCCAGACTCTTGTTTTGGGTATACATTTTCCGGTAGATGCTGTACGGGTGTTTTGTGCGCCCGTATACGGTGCAGGAAATACCCGCCTCTGCCAGACGCTCCGCAATCTGCTGGCGGACGGATGCTATAAAGTCGCCGTAAGCGGCGGATTTCTGCTCCAGGGCCTCGGTGATCTCTCCATACCCCACCGGATCGAGGTATTTCAGGCTCAGATCCTCCAGCTCCCACTTCATCTTCTGCATGCCCAGCCGGTGAGCAATGGGCGCATAGATCTCCATGGTTTCAAAGGATTTTTGCTTCTGCTTTTCCGGCGTCTGGTACTCCATGGTACGCATATTGTGGAGCCGGTCGGCGATCTTGATGAGGATCACGCGGATATCCTTCGCCATTGCCATGAGCATCTTGCGCAGGTTCTCCATCTGTTCCTCTTCTTTGGAGGTGTAGTGTACCCGGGTCAGTTTGCTGACGCCCTCCACCAGATCGGCAACGGTGGGAGAAAAGAGCCGGGCAATATCGGCGTGGGTGGCGACGGTGTCTTCAATGGTGTCGTGGAGCAGGGCGGCGGCAATGGACTCACTGTCCAGATGCAGCTCCTCGGCAAGGATTTGCGCCACCGCCAACGGGTGGGTGACAAAAGGGGAGCCGTCCTTTCGCATTTGTCCCCGGTGTGCATCCTCGGCAAAGTCAAAGGCGGCGCGGATCTGGCTGAAATTCGCGCCGGGGTTATAGGCACGGACGGTATCCTCCAAGCGCTGATACTGTTCCTGCATCGTCATGCCGTTCCGCCTCCTTGCTGTGATAAGTCGAGAATTTCATGCAGCCGTCGTAGGTACACCGAATGCTCCAGATCCACCTTCTTACCATCGTCCCTCAAACGCATCTGCGCCAGATCCTCCCGGCGGCGGAACGTCAGCAACTGCCGCTCGGCAAAGATTTCCAGGCACAAAGCCGTACGCAGGAACGGTTCGGAACCGGTAACACTTTTGGATACGGTGCGCAGCAGCGGCAGATAATCCGCCGTCAGACCCGTCTGCGGCACGAGCCGGCGCAGCGCGCGCCAAATACTGACGCACTGCTCCCGGCTGGGCAGCAGGCGCCGCGCCTCCTCCGACTGTATCGCCTCTGCGTCCATAAAGCGGCGCAGCAGCGACAAGCACTCATCCTCCCGGCTGTTGGGAGACAGGGAGGGGCGCATGTCCACCAACTGCAGTTGTACGGTGCGATCGCCGCGGAATTCATTGATCTGCAAATAAAACGCGGCATCCACCCGACTGCCCGGTATGCAGCCGCAACTCTCGGCGGTGGCGGAGAAAAAGATACCGTCAAAGACCGTGCCGCCCTTGTGCAGCCGCACTTTCAGATGGCGGTTTTGCCCCACGTTCTGTACCCGTTCCAGCACCGCGCCGCAAAGACAGAAAACAGGCCGCACATTCCCTGCACCGTAGGGCTCCAGCTCTTCCAGCGCCTCCACTTCTTCCAATGTCACCGCGTCAGGTCGGGGAAGGATTGCGTCCACGTCCAGTGTAGACAGAGGCGGCTGATCGCCCAGATGAGCGCGGACGTACTGGTTCATGCGGGTGCGGAAGGCGGGAATCTTCGCCTCCTCGATGGTAAATCCGGCGGCAAGCGCATGTCCGCCGAAACCCAGCAGCAGGTCGGAGCAATCTTCCAGCGCGGCAAAGAGATTGAAGCCGCCGTAGCTGCGGCAGGAGCCCTTGCCCACCGAACCGTTGAGATGGATCATAAAACTGGGACAGGAGAACTTTTCGCTCAAACGGGACGCCACGATCCCCACCACGCCCTGATGCCATGTGTCGGAGGAGAGCACCAGTGCACTGCGCTGCGTGGGCGGCAGCGCGTCAATCATCTCCAGCGCCTGGGAGTAGATCTCCTGTTCCACCGCCTGCCGTTCCCGGTTCAGCTCACACAGCTCCCGCGCCAGAGAAGCGGCGCGCTGCGCCTCGTTACAAAGCAGCAGCTCCGCCGCCATATCCGCCGCACCCATGCGTCCGGCGGCATTGATCCGGGGGGAGAGGACATAACCGATCTGCACAGACGTCACAGCTTTGTCCGCAAGTCCCGTCTCTTGTAAAAGGGCGTGCAGTCCGATAAAATCAGAGTGGGAAATGGAGGAAAGTCCGCGGGAGACAATGGTGCGGTTTTCACCGCACATCTGCATCACGTCCGCTACCGTGCCGATGGCTGCCAGCGTGCAGTAACGGGCAAAGAGCGCCTTTTCCCGGTCGGTGCCGCCCAGCGCCAGCACCAGCTTCAGCGCCACACCGCAGCCCGCCAGATGCTTGAAAGGATAGGGGCAGTCCGGCCGGTGCGGATCTACCACCGCCACAGCATCGGGCAGTATATCCTTGCACTCGTGGTGATCGGTGATCACGGTATCCATGCCCAGCGAATTGGCGTAGGCGACCTCCTCCACGCCGGTGATGCCGCAGTCCACCGTGATGAGCAGCGTTACGCCTGCATCGTGCAGCGCGCGGACGGCATCGGCGCTCAAGCCGTAGCCGTCCTCGATGCGGCGGGGGATATAGTACGTCACGTCGGCGCCGCGTCCGGCAAGATAGTCCACTACAATAGCGGTGGCAGTGATGCCGTCTACATCGTAGTCGCCAAACACGGCGATGCGCTCACCGTCGGCAAGGGCACGGTTGATCCGCGCCACCGCGCGATCCATATCCGCCATCAGCAACGCAGAGAGGGTCAACTCATGATCGCACAGCAGGAAATCCGCCGCCTCGGCGGGATCTGTGATCCCCCGGGCAGCCAGGACCGAAGAGACAAGACGGGGATAGCCGGCGTCTGTGAGACGCTGCGCGGCATCACTATGAGAGGGACGAATATTCCACCGTTGAAACTTCATGCCGCGCCTCCTTTCTCTGCATCTTTTTGGCGCATAACAATCCACTTTATATTATTGTATTATAGCACACGATAGAGAGTGCGTAAAGCCGTATTTTTGCCGTTTTGCGCCGTTGAGCGCGAAAAAAGACCGGGACGCTCCGTACGTCCCGGTCAAAGTCGGAAGAGAAATCAAGCGTGGGCAGAGGGGGCTTCGCCGCCGTTGTCCGGCGCCGGGTCGGACAGCAATCCGATGCCTTGTATGCGCTTGATAGCCCGGAAATAGCCCATATCGGTCTGCACTTTGTAGGGGTGCAGCCAGATGTTCAAGATGCCGCTGGTCAGACCCGAGAGGAGATCCCAGCCGATAAAGCTCAAATCCAGCACAAACAGTGCGCCCTTAAAGCCCTTGGTCTGCGCCTTGCTCATACGAATAGCGTCCATGGCGCGCAAGTCGGGATTTTCGCACAGGTTGTACAGAGCGAAACGGTAGCGGTACGCCGCCACAATGCCCGGGATCACAAACAGCATGGACCAGAGCATGATGAAGATACTCTCCAGAACGGTCAGAAGGATCACACGACCCGCCATACCAAAGCCCTCAAATAGAGACGAAAAGGGCATCTCTTTACCTTTGCGCACCCCCAGATGGTACAGCACTACGCCGGCTTCCAGCACAACAGCTACCAGCCATAGCAGAACGCCTGCAAAGATGGCGGTGCCGGAGGGCAGAACGGGCAGAGAGTTCAAATAAGGCAGAAGAGCGGAGATCGGGAGGTAGGGATACAGCTCCTGCATCTTCTGCACGGAGGTAATTGTATCGGGAAGCGATGCATACAGGCTCAAGCAGGACAGCACCATTCCTATGAGGAGATACACCAGCGTAAAACCGTAAGGAGATACTGTGGCGCCGCGCATGACTTCCTTGGCTTCCTGTTTCAGTTGCGCACGATGGATCATAAAACTTCTACTTCCTTTCTATCCCACAAAATAAGGGCAGGAAAAGTATACCATGTCGCCTCCGCAATAACAAGTAAAACCAAAAAATCCTCCATAAGGAAACAAAGTCCACCTTGGTTCGAGCCAAAGTACTGGACAGTTTTCCAAAACTGTGATACATTAAAGGGTAGTTTGCAGCGGGATAGTTCCCGCTGCGGTAAGACGAGGTGAAAACAATGGCACAGTCCTTCTTTGGCGGTGTGCATCCCGATGATAAAAAGAGCGCCACCCGCGCCAAACCCATCGAGACGCTGGAAGCGCCGGCAGAGGTAGTGATCCCCATGTCCATGCACATCGGCGCACCCTGCAAGCCGCTGGTGGCAAAGGGCGATACGGTGCAGCTCGGTCAGCGGATCGGTGAGCCGGGCGGCTTTGTATCCGCGCCGATTCACGCCTCCGTGTCCGGCACGGTGAAGGCGGTGGAGCCGCGTCCTTCGTCCATGGGCGGCAAGGTGCTGTCCGTGGTGATCGAGAACGATTTTCAAAATACCATCTCCGGCGAGGTCAAACCCGTTGCCGATCCCGGCGGCATGACGCCGGAGGAGTTGGTGGAGGTTGTCCGCAATGCCGGGATTGTCGGATTGGGCGGCGCGACATTTCCCACCCATGTCAAGATCAGCTCCGCGTTGGGCAAGGCGGATTACGTGATCATCAACGCCGCCGAGTGCGAGCCGTATATCACCGGCGACCACCGCACCATGCTGGAACGTCCCGAACAGGTAATCGGCGGCGCCACGCTGCTGGCGCAGTGCTTCGGTGTGGATAAGGTGTATATCGGCATTGAGGCGAACAAACAGGACGCGGCAGATGTATTGAACCGCGAGATTGCCAAGACAGGCGCGCCTGTGGCGGTAGAGGTGCTCCACACCCGCTATCCGCAGGGCGCTGAAAAACAGCTCTGCCAGGCAATATCCGGCCGCCAGATTCCCTCGGGGAAGCTGCCGGCGGACGCGGGCTGCTGTATCTTCAACGTCAGCACCGCCTGTGCCATCTATCGGGCGGTGTATGAGGGCATGCCCATTGTCAGCAAGGTCGTCACCGTGTCCGGCTCCGGCGTGATTGAGCCGAAGAATCTGGAGTGTCCCATCGGCACGCCCGTCGCCAAGTTGTTCGACGCGTGCGGCGGCTTGCGGGAGGATACCTACAAGCTTATCATGGGCGGTCCCATGATGGGTATGGCGCAGTATGATACGGAGGTTCCCGTGGGCAAGGGCACAGGCTGTATGCTGGCGTTCGCCGGCGACGAGGAACAGTATGTGTCCGACCCGCAGTGCATTCGCTGCGGCAAGTGTGTAGGCGCGTGTCCCATACGTTTGGAGCCGATCTTCATGTATAAATATCTGATGAAGGGCGACCGGGAGACTTTTGAGCACAAGCTCCACGGCATGGACTGCATTGAATGCGGCGCCTGCACCTACATCTGTCCGGCGAGACTGCCGCTGACGCACGCCTTCCGCATGGGCAAGCAGCAGGTACAAGCCGATCGCATGGCGGCGAAAGCGCGGGCGGAAGCGGAGCAAAAGAAGGAGGCGTGACGTATGACGGATTATAAGAATTTGAAACTGATTGCGTCCTCCTCGCCCCACATTCGCAGCGAGGAGGATACCCGGTCCATCATGCTGGACGTGATCATCGCATTGCTGCCGGCACTTTTGATGCGGGTCTATCAGTTCGGCAGTTGGAGTTTCCGGGCGCTGACGCTGACGGTCTGCTCCGTGGCAGGGTGTCTATTCTGGGAATGGGGCTACCGGAAGCTGATGAAAAAATCCATGGCGTTGGGTGATTTGAGCGCAGTGGTCACGGGAGTGCTGCTGGCCATGGTGTGTCCTGTTACACTGCCCTATTGGATGATTCTGGTGGGATCGTTCTTTGCCATCGTGGTGGTCAAACAGCTCTACGGCGGCATCGGGTGTAACTTTCTCAACCCCGCGCTGGCAGGCCGCGCCGCGCTGACGGCGGCATACGCCGGCGCCATGACTACCTGGCTTGCCCCGGACGCGACCTACCCCGCGTTTGGCTCGGCGGATATTATCACCGCCGCCACGCCCCTTGCCATCATGAAAGAAGGAACAGCGGAATCGTTTGCGGAGCTGACGAACACGTATTCTCTGGGTGATCTGTTTCTGGGCAAGATCGGCGGCTCGCTGGGCGAGGCGCCCGCGTTGATGCTGATTTTAGGCGGTATCTATCTGCTGGTCCGCAAGGTCATCTCCTGGCACATTCCCGTTGCCTATATCGGCACGGTGGCGGCGGTATGTCTGCTGTCCGCTCCCGCCGGCGTCGGCGCGGCGGAGTATATGGCGTACAACCTGTTTGCCGGCGGACTGATGCTGGGGGCGTTTTTCATGGCGACCGACTATGCCACCAGTCCCGTCACCCGGTTGGGGCAGATCGTGTTCGGCGTAGGCTGCGGTCTGATTACCTGCTTTATCCGTCGTTTTGGATCCTATCCCGAGGGTGTGTGCTATTCTATTTTGATTATGAACTGTACCACCTGGCTGCTGGATAAGTATATCCGCCCCACCATCTACGGCGCGCTGCGCAGGGAGAAGAAGGAGGCGGCGGCGAAATGAAAGGGATTTCCGTAAAATACATACAGAAGGTAGCCGGTACGCTCACCGCCATTGCACTGGCGGTGGCGGCGCTGTTGGGACTGGTCAATCTGGTCACCGCCGATCGGATCGCAGAGCTGAACGGGCAGAGTACCCGTCAGGCGCTGGCGGCTGTAGCGCCGCTCGGCGCGAGCTTCACGCCGGCGGAGATTACGCAGGAGGCGTCTGACGCCGCCGCCGCACAAGGCGGCGCACTGCAGGAGATCTACACCGTATCTACCGGCGGCTGCGCCGTAAAAGTGTCGACCTCCGGCTCACAGGGTACGATCGAAATGATCGTGGGCGTGGACGCGGACGGCGTCATCACCGGCATCTCCATTGTGGATCACTCCGAGACCGCCGGTATCGGCTCCAAGGTCATGGCGGATCTGCCCAATGACAGCGGTGAGCCGGTTCTCGGGCAGTTTATCGGACTGTCCGGCGCCGGTACGCTGACAGTCAAGAAAAACGTCACGCCTATTACCGGCGCTACCGTGTCCACCAAGGGCGTTACCAAGGGCGCCAATGCCGCGCTGGCGGTGGCTGCCACGCTGGGCGCAGAAGGGGGAGCTGCCGAATGAACGTGAAAAAACAGTTGAAAGAGGGCCTTTTGACCCAGAACCCGGTGCTGGTACAGCTACTGGGCATGTGTTCCACGCTGGCGATCACCACGTCCGTGGCAAACGGTCTTGGCATGGGCGTGAGCGTCATCATTATTCTGACGTTGAGCAATATCATCATCTCACTGCTGCGCAAGATCATTCCCAACGAGGTGCGTATCGCCTGCTTTATCATCGTGATCGCAGGCTTCGTCACCTGCGTGCAGCTTCTGATGAAGGCGTTTTTGCCGGAGCTGGATAAGAGCCTGGGCGTGTTTATCCCCCTGATCGTGGTCAACTGCATCATTCTCGGCCGCGCCGAGGTTTTTGCCTCCCGCAACACCATGGGCGTCTCCGCGCTGGACGGCATCTTTCAGGGTCTGGGTTACACGGCGGTACTGCTGGTTATGTGCGTGTTCCGCGAGCTGTTCGGCGCGGGTACGCTGCTGGGCGTGCGGATCATGCCGGAGAGCTATACCAATATGGGACTTCTCACACTGCCGGTGGGCGGCTTCTTGTGCCTGGGCGCGCTGATTGCCGCGATGCAGTGGGGCATGAACCGCGCAGACAAGAAGAAGTCTTCCGGGGAAAAGGAGGCGGAGTAAGGTATGAGTATTACGAGTTTACTTGCCATTTCTCTGGGCGCCATCCTCACCAACAACTTTATTTTCTCACAGTTTTTAGGCATTTGCCCGTTTTTAGGCGTCAGCAAGAAAATCGACACCGCCGTGGGCATGGGCGCCGCCGTAACGTTCGTGATGGGTCTGGCGTCCGCCGTGTGCTATGGGATCAACAGTCTCCTGAAGCTGGCGGGTCTGGAGTATATGCAGACGGTGGCGTTCATTCTGGTCATCGCCGCGCTGGTGCAGTTTGTGGAGATGTTCCTCAAGCGCTATATTCCCACGCTGTATACGGCGCTGGGCGTGTATCTGCCGCTGATCACCACCAACTGCGCCGTGCTGGGTGTGGCGCTTTTGAACGTGCAGAACAACTACAACTTCATTGAGTCCGTGGTCTACGGCATCACCGGCGGATTGGGCTTCTTGCTGGCAATCTTCCTGTTTGCCGCCGTGCGGGAGCAGTTGGAGTTCTCCGATACGCCCAAGGCGTTTGAGGGTTTCCCCATCGCGCTGGTCACCGCCGGACTGATCGCGCTGGCGTTCATGGGCTTCAGCGGTCTGCAGGTCTGGCCCCAGTAAGGAGGAAGAAACGATGAATATTGTCTATGCTGTAGCGTTGCTGGGTGTGCTTGCCGCTGTGTTCGGATTGATCCTGGCAGTGGCGGGGAAGGTATTTGAGGTGCAGACCGATCCGCGTCTTTCTCAAATCCAGGCGTGTCTGGCAGGCGCCAACTGCGGCGGCTGCGGCTACCCCGGCTGTGCCGGCTGTGCCGAGGCGATTCTCGCGGGCAAAGCCCCTGTGACCGCCTGCGCGCCCGTGGGCGCGGAGGGAGCGGCAAAAATTGCCGCCATCATGGGCTTGGAAGCTACTGCCGGTGAGCGAATGGTAGCGCACGTGGCGTGCAACGGCGGTATTCACGCCGGAAAGAACTTTACGTATCGCGGCGTGCAGGACTGCCTCGCCGCCACCAAGGTCTGCGGCGGCGACGTCAACGGATGCCGCTACGGCTGCTTCGGCTTCGGCACCTGCGTGAGCGCCTGTAAGTTTGACGCCATTCATATCAATGAAAACGGCGTGGCGGAGGTGGATAAGGAAAAATGCACCGACTGCGGCGCCTGCCGTGCCGCCTGCCCTCGCAAGCTTATCGCGGAAGTACCCTATAAGCAGAAGGTCTTTGTCAACTGCGCCAATCGGGATCGCGGTCCGGGCGTGGTCAAGGTCTGCACCGACTCTTGTATCGGCTGTGGTCTGTGCGAGCGTACCTGCAAGCTGGACGCGATCCACGTGGTGGATAACGTGGCGGTGATCGACTGCGATAAGTGTCGCAACTGCACCATGTGCGCCAAGGTCTGCCCTCGCAACGCCATCGAGCCGATTCCCACCGAGGAGGAGCGGGAGCGCTTCAAAGCGGCGCAGAAAGCAGCCGCCGAACGCGCCGCCGCCAAAAAAGCGGCAGCGGAGGCAGCGGAATAAGAGACGACAAAAAAGATCCGCCCCGGGCGGATCTTTTTATATGCTCTTTTTCTTGCCTTTTTGCGCCTACGGTATATAATAGGGAAAAAGGCAGAGTAGGGATCGGTGTGTTCAAGTGCCGGCGGGACGGGGAGTTGTCCGCCGGACGAAAAGGGGTTTTCCCTTGCAGTACCGATCCCGCATCCCGCTGCCGCATGGCGGAGCGTTATTCTCCTTTGTGCGGCAATTCCGGAAACGGACTGCCGAAAACAAAGGAGGTCTTTTTATGTCCCTTTACCCGTCTCCCTTTTCCGCCGGCTACTGGCGCGCCGCGCGCCGGGAACTGACGCAGCTTCGCAGTATTGTCTTTTGCGCGCTGATGGTCGCCGCCGCGATTGCGCTGGGATTGTTCAGTATCCCGGTGGCGGAAAATCTGAAAGTATCCGTGTCCTTTATGGCGCGCGCGCTGGCGGCGGCGGTGGGCGGTCCGCTGCTGGGGATTATCTACGGTGTGGTGGAGGACATTGTGGGCTGGGTGATCCATCCAGGCGGGCCGTTCTTCCCCGGCTATACCCTCAACACCGTGCTGGCGGTGGTGATCTACGCGCTGTTTTTCTACCGCCAGCGCATCACCGTCTGGCGCATCGTGGCGGCAAAGGTGCTCACCAATTACCCCATCAATGTGGGGCTGGGCTGTTTGTGGAGCCATGTGCTCTACGGAAAGGGCTATCTCTATTACGCCGCCACCAGCGTGGTGAAAAACACGCTCTATCTGCCCGTTCAGATTTTGCTGCTGTTCCTCGTTTTGCAAGCGCTGATTCCCGTGATGCGCCGCACGGGACTGGTGTCGTCGGAGCAGCCGGATTACATCGCTTTTTGGTGATCATATGCCACAGCACGCCTCGCGCCGGACGGTTTTCCGTCCGGCGCGGTGTTTTGTTTACAGTTTATTAAAACCCCGCCTATTGACTTTGAAAAAAATGGGTGATACACTGTTTTAGCACTCTGGGGAATGGAGTGCTAAAAGAGGAGATCCGCATGGAATTGACGAAGCGGAAAAAAGAAATATTGAAGATTGTGGTGGAGAGCTATATTGACACGGCAGAGCCGATGGGATCGAAAGCGGTCGTGGAGAAGATGTCCGGCAAGATCAGCTCCGCCACGGTGCGAAATGAGCTGGCGGATCTGACGGAGATGGGCTATCTCGAGCAGCCCCATACGTCTGCCGGACGGATTCCGTCCCCAAAAGGCTACCGGCTGTACGTCAACGAGCTGATGGAACGGCGGACTCTTTCGGCGGAGGAAACGGCGGAGATCAACCGCACGCTGTCAGATCGCATGTCCGGCATGGACGAGGTGATCGCCCGGGCGGGGCAAATGGTGTCCAGCTTCGTGGGCTACCCCACTTATGCCGTAGCGGATCACACGGGCGCTTCCACGGCGCGGCGGTTTGAGCTGTTGGGAGTGGAAGACAGCGGCGTGATCGCCGTGGTAATGCTGTCAGACGACCGGGTAAAGAGCCGCCTTTTGCAGCCGGAACTGCCGGTGAGCGCGTCACAGCTCCCGGAGTTAAGTCATCTGCTGAACACCCATTTCACCGGCATCGGCGCATCAGAGATGAACGCGCGCTTGATGAACCTGAGCGATCAGGTGCAGGGCAACTGGTTTTTACTGCTCAATCAGGTGGTGGAATACGCGGCGGCGCTGGTGCGCGAGAGCGAGCGGCAGCAGGTGTTTACCGATGGCGCCAGTCAGCTGTTGCGTTTTCCGGAATACCGGGACGTGGATAAAGCCCACGATCTGATGCGTTTTATGTCGGAGAGCAAAAGCGCGCTGCCGGTGCCGGCAGACGGCGCGCCGGTGCAGATTTTGATCGGTCCGGAAAATGTAAACGATGCGTTGAAAGAGAGCAGTGTGATCGTGGCAAGCTACGATATCGGCGACCATATGCGCGGACTGGTGGGCGTGGTAGGTCCTACCCGCATGGACTATGCCGCCGTGGCAGCCCGGTTGAGCTATTTTGCCGAGAGCCTGAGCGCCATGTTCGGCAGGAAAAACCAACTGCCCCCCAAGGAGGAGAAAGAATGAGCGAGAAAGAGAAAAAGGATCTGCCTGAAGAGGAAATGCCGGCGGCGGAAGAGAATAGCGCGGCAGAGGAGACACAGCCGCAGACACCGGAGACATATACCGTCACAACCGAGCAGATGGCGCAGATGGAATCGCTTGCCAAGCTGGTAAGCGAGGGGAACGAGAAGTATCTGCGTCTGGCGGCGGAGTACGACAACTACCGCAAACGCACCGCCCGGGAGAAGGAGAACCTCTACCAGACCGCCAAAGCGGACACGGTCAAGCCGTTTTTAGACGTGTACGATAATCTCCTGCGCGGTGTCGGTCAGTTTGAAACGGACGATCCCCACCGGCAAGGACTGGAGATGATCGCCAAACAGCTTTTGGAGGTGCTGCACAAGCTGGGCGTCACGGAGATCGAGGCGGAGGGACAGCCCTTCGACCCGGAAAAGCACAACGCCGTCATGCACGTGGAGGACGAAGAGGCAGGGGAGAACACCGTGGTGGAGGTCTTTCAAAAGGGCTTCCAGCTGGGCGACAAGGTACTGCGGTTCGCCGTGGTAAAAGTGGCAAATTGATTATAAAGCGTATAAAAAATTTTTCATATAATTAGGAGGCAAACAACATGTCAAAGGTAATCGGTATCGATCTGGGTACGACCAATTCCTGCGTGGCGGTCATGGAGGGCGGCGAAGCCGTCGTCATCGCCAACGCTGAGGGCAACCGCACCACGCCGTCCGTAGTGGCATTTTCCAAGACCGGGGAACGTATGGTGGGGCAGGTGGCAAAGCGTCAGGCAATCACCAATCCCGAGCGCACCATCGCGTCCATCAAGCGCGAGATGGGCAGCGATCACCGCGTCAACATCGACGGCAAGAACTATACGCCCCAGGAGATCAGCGCCATGATCCTCCAGAAGCTCAAGGCGGACGCGGAGAGCTATCTGGGCTCTACCGTCACCGAGGCGGTCATCACCGTGCCGGCGTATTTTACCGACGCCCAGCGCCAGGCAACCAAGGACGCCGGCAAGATCGCCGGTCTGGACGTCAAGCGCATTATCAACGAGCCTACCGCCGCCGCGCTGGCATACGGCGTGGACAAGGAGCAGGCGCAGAAGATCATGGTCTACGATCTGGGCGGCGGCACGTTTGACGTGTCCATTCTGGAGATTGACGACGGTGTGATCGAGGTGCTGGCTACCGCCGGCAACAACCGCTTGGGCGGTGACGACTTCGATGAGTGCGTCATGAAGTATCTGGTGAGCGAGTTTAAGAAGACCGAGGGCATTGACCTCAGCGGCGACAAGGTTGCCATGCAGCGTCTCAAGGAGGCGGCGGAGAAGGCGAAGATCGAGCTCTCCGGCGTGACCACCTCCAACATCAACCTGCCCTATATCACCGCCGACGCCACCGGTCCCAAGCATCTGGACGTGACGCTGACGCGCGCCAAGTTCAACGAGCTGACGGGTTATCTGGTGGACGCCACCATGGGTCCCGTGCGTCAGGCGATGTCCGACGCGGGACTCAAGCCCAGCGATCTGAGCAAGGTGCTGATGGTGGGCGGCTCCAGCCGTATTCCCGCCGTGGTGGACGCAGTCAAGAGCTTTACCGGCAGCGAGCCGTTTAAGGGTATCAACCCTGATGAGTGTGTGGCAATGGGCGCGGCGTTGCAGGCCGGCGTGCTGACCGGCGACGTGAAGGGTCTGCTGCTGCTGGACGTGACGCCGCTGAGCCTGGGCATTGAGACCATGGGCGGCGTGTGCACGCGGCTCATCGAGCGCAACACCACCATTCCGGTCAAGAAGAGCCAGATCTTCTCCACTGCCGCTGACAACCAGACTTCCGTGGAGGTTAACGTGCTGCAAGGTGAGCGTGAGATGGCGGCGGCCAATAAGAGTCTGGGCAGATTTCATCTGGACGGCATCGCCCCGGCGCGCCGCGGCTTGCCGCAGATCGAGGTGACGTTCGATATCGACGCCAACGGCATTGTGAATGTCAGCGCCAAGGATCTGGGTACGGGTACGGAGCAGCACATCACCATCACCTCCTCCTCCAACATGAGCAAGGAGGATATCGAAAAGGCGGTCAAGGAGGCGGAGCAGTATGCCGCCGAGGACGCCAAGATCAAGGAAAAGGTGGAAGTGCGCAATCAGGCGGATCAGATGGTCTATCAGTCGGAAAAGACGCTCAGCGAGATGGGCGACAAGCTGCCCGAGAGCGAGAAGGCGCCGATCCAGGCGGGTATCGACAAGCTGAAAGAAACGCTCAAGGGCGACGACACCGCCGCCATCAAGACGGCCACAGAGGAGCTGACGCAGCTATTCTACAAGATGAGTGAGAAGCTCTATCAGCAGCAGCCCCAGCAGGGCGATCCCAACAGCGCGCAAGGCGGCGGGCAAGACGGTCAGTATTACGACGCGGATTATAAGGTCGTGGACGAGGACGATCAGAACAAGTAAAAGCAGTAGTCATTTCACCGCAGATAGGGGACAGGGGAACGCCTGCCCCTATTTGCGGCGTTAGGAGAATGAGCCGATGGCACAGGAAAAAAGAGATTATTACGAGGTGCTGGGTGTGGAGCGCGGCGCCGGTGAGGAAGAAATCAAGAAAGCGTACAAGAAACTGGCGCGGAAGTATCACCCGGATATGAACCCCGGCGACAAAGAGGCGGAGGAGAAATTCAAGGAGATCAACGAGGCAAACGAGGTGCTCTCCGATCCGGAGAAGAAGGCGCGTTACGACCAGTTTGGCTTTGCCGGTGTAGACCCCAATTACGGCGGCGGGGGCGGCGCTTACGGCGGCACGGGTTTTGATTTCGGCGATTTAGGCGATATCTTCGGCAGCTTTTTCGGCGGCGGATTCGGCGGCGGCGCCGCCCGGCGCAACGGACCGCTGCGGGGCGAGAGTATTCGCGCCAGCGTGACTGTCAGCTTTACCGAGGCGGCGTTTGGCTGTGAAAAGAGCATTACGCTCGAGCGCAGTGAACCGTGCGCCACCTGCGGCGGCAACGGCTGCGCGCCGGGTACTACGCCGGAAGTCTGTCCCGACTGCCGCGGTACGGGTGTGGTCACCCGCGCCCAGCGTACCCCCTTCGGTGTGATGCAGTCGCAAGCGCCGTGCAGCAAATGCTCCGGCACGGGCAAGATTATCCATCAGCCCTGTCCGGACTGCCACGGCGGCGGCGCGGTGCGGCACCGCCGCACCATCAAGGTCAATATTCCCGCGGGTATCGACGACGGCCAGACCATCTCGTTGCGGGGACAAGGTCACGCCGGACGCAACGGCGGACAGAGCGGTGATCTGCTCATCACCGTCATGGTACGCCCCCACGAGATGTTTCGCCGGGAGGGTACATCGGTGTTCTGCGAAGCGCCCATTACGTTTGCCCAGGCGGTGCTGGGTGCGGAACTGGAAATCCCCACCATTGACGGCAAGGTGAAATATGCGATCCCCGAGGGCACGCAGACCGGCACGGTGTTCCGCTTGAAGGGCAAGGGAATCCCGTCGCTGAACGGACGCGGACGCGGCGATCAGTACGTCACTGTGACCATTGAGACGCCCAAAGGTCTCAACCGGGAACAAAAAGAAGCGCTTCGGATTTTCAGCGAGACTTTGGGAGAGAATAATTATGAGAAACAGCGCAACTTTTTTAAGAAGTTCCGCAAATGATAAGGAGTGGCAAACATGAAAATTGCGATTGGCTGCGATCATGGTGGATATCTGCTCAAGGAGGAGCTTCTCACATGGCTGAAGGATAACGGCTACGAGTACGAGGACTTTGGCTGCTTCAGTACCGAGAGCGTGGACTATCCCGCCTACGGTGAGAAGGTGGCGCGCTCGGTGGCGTCCGGCGCGTGTGAACGTGGCATCGTCATCTGCACCACGGGCATCGGAATCTCCATTGCCGCCAACAAGGTCAAGGGCATTCGCTGCGCCCACTGCGGTGATCCCCTCTCCGCGGAGATGACCCGCCGCCATAACGATGCCAACGTGCTGGCGCTGGGTGCGGGGATCGTGGGGCCGAATCTGGCAAAACGGATCGTAGACGTGTTCTTGCAAACGGAGTTTGAAGGCGGCCGTCATGCCCGGCGGGTACAGCAGCTCAACAGCATCGAAGCGTAAGGTATGGGAACGAGAGGATATGGCCGCTACCGCGGCCGCGAAGGCAGAGTCGGCAAAGTGATCTGGGTGATCGCGCTGTGCATCGTTTTGCTTGCCGCCGTGGCATTTTTGCTGGGGCAGCAGTATCTTATTTACGATGACGAGGGGAATGTCCGCTGGGCGGTTCCCTTCGGGCAAAGCGGCGATGGCGGATACGACAATCCCATTGATCCTGCGGACGTGACGATCGAGCGGCAGGAGCCGGAAGCGCCGCCGCGCCGCGCATTGGCGCAAGTGCATGCCCGGGAATTGGAAAACGGCGCGCTGTGGTGGCAGCCGGAGAATGTGCTGTCGTCTCTGGAAGAGGACATGGTGATTGAGTGTAAGACCGTTGGCGGCAGCTTGCGGTATGCTACGTCGGTGACGCTCCCTGCGGGCGTGGCATCAGAGCAAGGCTCCACCCGGGACAATCTGACTGCGTTACTCCGCAGCGATCACTATGCCGTAGCGCGGATTCACTGCTTTTGCGACACAGCCTATGCCCGAAGCGTACCCGGCACGGCGCTGACCGCCGCAGACGGACAGCTTTGGTATGACGGGGAAGGCCGGGCGTGGCTGGATCCGGCGGGAGCGGAGACTTTGGCCTATTTGACAGCGCTGTGTCAGGAGCTGGCAGAACTGGGATTCGACGAGCTTTTGCTGGATAGCTTTTCCTATCCCTCCACGGGGGACGTAAGCAGTATCGATTTAGCGGCGGATACGGATCAAACTGCCATTTTAGCGGATTTTGCCGCCGCTATTCGGAAAACGATCCCGGAGACGGTGGTCTTGAGCGTGGCGATACACGCCGACACGGAAGGCATCGCCAAAACGCTGTATGACAGCTTTGACCGGCTCTATGTGGACGAAACGGCGGATATCGCGGCGCTGACGACTTTGTTGGGCGACACGTGCGACGCCGCCACCGAGCTGGCGGTGCAGAGTCGTACCAAACCGCAAAGCGGCAGCTACGTGCTGCTGCCGTAGAAAAAAACGGACAGAGCAGTCTTGCGAGGGAATTGGCTCTGTCCGTTTTTTATGGCGGCGGTCGGTTTATGTAAATTTTCTGTGCAGTTACGCTTTATTCTGTCGGGGAATTATGATATACTGACCGTGACTGTGATTTTTGTGTTTCCGGAAAGAGGAACGGTTTATGTTAGACGAGAAAAAGGCGCGTCCCGTCATGGAAGCGGACGCCGACGGCGTGATTGAGGGACGCAACGCGGTGATCGAGGCGTTGCGCGTGCAAACACCCATCGATAAAATCTATCTGGCGCGCGGCGAGACGGACAAGACGCTGGGACACATTGCCTCCCGCGCCCGGGAGGCGGGCATTGTGGTGGTGGAGGCGGATCGGCGGAAGCTGGACGCCATGTCCCGTACCCATGCCCATCAGGGCGTGATTGCGCTGGCGGCGGTGCGCCAATATGTCAGTGTTTCGTCCATTCTGGACGCGGCTGAAGAAAAGGGCGAGGCGCCGCTGATCGTGGTGTGCGATGAGATTTCCGATCCCCACAATCTGGGCGCCATACTGCGCACGGCGGAGTGCGCCGGCGCCCACGGGGTCATTATTCCCAAGCGGCGCAGTGCGGGACTAACCGCCGTGGTGGCAAAGACCAGCGCCGGCGCTGTCAGCTACGTGCCGGTGGCGCGGGTTGCCAACGTGTCCGCCACGCTAAAGGAACTGAAAAAGCGGGGCGTCTGGGTGTTCGGTGCGGCGGCAGGCGGCGCTACGGCGCTGTACGATGCCGATCTGCGCGGACCTGCGGCGATTGTGATCGGCTCCGAAGGCAGCGGCATGACGCGATTGGTGGAGGAAAACTGCGATTTTCTGGTACACATTCCCATGCGGGGTAAGATCTCCTCGCTGAATGCATCTGCGGCGGCGGCGATATTGCTGTACGAGGCGGTTCGCCGGCGGCAATGAGAGACGGGAGAGTATGGACAGGTATACAGACGAAGAATTGGATCGGTTGATCGGCTCAGAGGAGTCACTTCCGGACGAAACATACACGCTGGCGTCCATTTTGGAGGAATTCGGTCAGGGTGCGGCGAAGCCTGCCCGGGAAAAGACCGAGTCGCCTGTGCCGCCTGTAAAAGAGGAAAAAGCCGGTGCCGCGCCGTCCCTTTTAGAGGGGATTGACACGGGCGATTTGCGTCACGTGGTCGCCCAGACGATGGAACAGGTGATGGCCGGCAAATCCGCGACGGCGCAGCCGAAACTGCCCCAAAGAGAGCCGAACCGGGAAGAACCGCCGGAACCGCCGGTGCGGTCAACAATCTTTCCGGAGGAGCCGGAGGGAATGCACAGCATACCTTTAGAGCAGGTGATGTCGGATACGGTGGAGGCGGTGCTGGACGAGGACGACGCTATTTTAGAACCCCCGCGCCCGTTGGGTGAGCGGATCCGTGACACGCTGCTGCTGTGGCGGGATTGGGTTTTTGACCGTCTGCCGCGCCGGGGAGCGGGCGATAATTCCCTGTGGGAACAGCCCGAGGAAGAGCCGATTGCCGTGCCGGAAGAGCCGGAACCGGACATGGCGGACGCCGCCCGGGAGGAACGGCTGCTGTGCAAGCAGCTGCATCGCCATACGGTGCTCGCGGCGCTGCCGGCGCTGTTTCTGTCAGCGCTGGCGGTACTGGACGGCATCGGTGTTTTGAACAGCTTGTGGGACGAGCTGCCCCCGGCGCGCAGCTTCCTGCCCGGCGGTTTATTGCTCCTGTGCGCGGCGCTGGCGCTGCCGATGTGGCGGGAACTGGTTGAAACGTGGAAAAGAGGTCGCATTGGCTGTGAGCTGTCTGCGGCGCTGACGGCATTCGTGGCATTGGCAGACTGCGTATACGGGCTTATCAACGGCTGTACGCGCACGCCTCTTGCGGCTCCCGCCGCCTTGCTGATCCTCTTGTGCCAGTGGGGACTGTTGCTGCGCCATAATGCCCGGCGTGAGACGTTCCGCCTGGCGGATATCGGCGGCACGCCGCCCTACGGCGTGTCGGTCACTGCCGCCGGAAGCTGTAAGCAGAAAGGGACACTGACAGGACTGTACCGCACCAGCGTGCAGGACGATCCCGCCCGCCGCTGGCAGCGTTTTCTGGTGCCGCTGTATTTGGCAGGCGCCACGGTGCTATCAGGTATCGTAGGCTTAAGCGGCGGACGGTCCGGGGAGCTGTTGTGGATCTGGTCGGTTCTGCTGACAGCGACCGTGCCTTTTGCCCTGCCGCTGACAGGTACCCTTCCTATGAACTTTTTGAGCCGCCGCCTTGCCGGAAGCGGCAGCGCCGTGGCAGGTTATCAGGGCGCCCGGGCGGTGAGCCGCTCCCGGCGCATGGTGATTACTGACGACGATGTGTTCCCGCCCGGTACGGTGGGGCTGAACGGCTTGAAAATCTACGGCGAGGAGATCGGAAAGGTGGTCTCCTACGCCGCCAGTATGACGCTGGAATCCCACAGTCAGCTTTTCCCTCTCTTTGAACAGCTGCTTACCGCCGAGGGCGGCAGCCATCTGACCGTGGAGGATCTGCACTATTATGAAGAAGGCGGCGTCGGCGGCACAATCCGGGGCGAGAGCGTCACCATGGGCAGCGCCTATTTCATGCGGAAAAAGCACGTCACACTGCCCCAGGGTCTCAAGCTGAAAACGGGCGTGTTTCTGGCAGTGGACGGTGTGCTGATTGCCGTATTCGCCATCAAGTATCAGCCATCCCGAAATGTGGAGTGGGCGCTGCGCGCCATGCGCCGCAATCGGGTAGAGCCGGTGCTGGCGGCTCGTAGCTGTAACGTCACGCCCGGTCTTCTCCGCCGGAAATTCGGCATGGACGCCAAGCCTGTTTACCCGGACGTATCCACCCGCCTGGCGCTGGGAGATCTCGGGCGCGAAACGGCGGAAAAGCCCGGAGCGGTCGTCTATCGGGAGGGTCTTATGCCCTTTGCCGAGGTGGTGGTGGGCAGCCGCCGCATGACCCGCGCCGTACATGCCTCCACGGTGCTTGCCTATCTGGGCGGACTGTGCGGGCTGCTGCTTACCTATTACCTCACCGCCACCGGCGCGTGGAGTCTGCTGGATCCACTGCGCCTGCTGGTCTATCAGGCGCTTTGGCTGCTCCCTACGTGGTTTTTGAGCGGTCTGGTGCGGCACTATTGAGTACCCGGCATGGCAGGTAATCTGATAAACGGGTGTTGCGCGGCAATATGTGAGCACATTGTGCAAAAAAATCGTCCCAAATTCTACCGTTTCGCCGGGAAAATATAGTTGTCAGCGTTGTGAAAATGGTATATAATCAAAACACTGAGCATTTTGCGCGCTTTTCGCGGCGCGCCTACTGAACATGAAGGGAGAAACGGAATATTATGACAGCCAATGACATTCGCAACGTCGCCCTGCTGGGACACGGCGGCTCCGGTAAGACCTCTCTGGCGGAGCAAATGCTCTTTATGACCAAGGGCACCGACCGTCTGGGCAAGACCGCCGACGGCAACACCACCTGCGACTACGACGCCGAGGAGATCAAGCGCCAGATATCCATTTCGCTGGCGTTTGCCCCGGTGAACTACAAGGGCGTGAAGATCAACGTGATGGACGCGCCGGGCAATTTCGACTTTTCCGGCGAGGCGCTGTCCGCCGTGCGTGCTGCCGAGTGTGCCGTGTTGGTAGGCGCCGCCAAGGACGGTTTGAGCGTGGGTCTGGAGCGCAGTTGGAAGATGTTGGGCAGCAAGCCCCGCATGATCTTCATCAACCGCACCGAGGAGGCCAACTCCGATTACGCCTCCTGCCTGGAGGCGATCAAGGGCAAGTTCGGCACCGCCGTCACGCCCATCGTCGCCCCGGTGATCGACGGCAACAAGGCTGTTACCGCCATTGTGGATCTGCTGCATAACAAGGCGTATGAGGTCAAGGGCGGCAAGGTCGCCGAGTGCCCCGTTCCCGCTGCTGTGGCGGACGAGGTGGAGGGCTTGCGTGCCGAGCTGATGGAGAACGCCGCCGGCGCCGATGAGGAGCTGATGGAGAAGTATTTTGAGACCATGGAGCTTTCCGCAGAGGAGATCGCCAAGGGCTTGAAGATCGGCGTGCGGGACGGCAGCATCTGCCCGGTGCTGTGCGGCAGTGCTGTGACGGGTCTGGGCGTGGAGATGCTGATGCAGACTATTCTCGATCTGGTGCCCGTCGCTACGGATATGAGCGCCGAAGCGGCTGAAGATGACGACGGCAACGCCGTGGAGGTCGCCTTCGACCCCAACGGCGCCACGGCGGCAATTGTGTTTAAGACCATCTCCGACCAGTACGGAAAGTACTCCATGATTAAGGTTGTCCGCGGCAAGGTCACAAGCGACATGTCGCTTTACAATACCACTACCGGCAGCACTGAAAAGCTGGGACGTCTGTATACCATGAAGGGCAAGAAGGGTGAGGAGACCAAGGAGATCTGCTGCGGCGACATCGGCGCCATCGGCAAGATGGACAAGGTCAAGACCGGCGACACGCTGTGCGACGGCAAGAGCATTGTCAAGCTCGCCGGCATGAACTATCCCCAGCCCTGCTATGAGCGCGCCATTGCTCCCAAGACGAAGCAGGAGGTGGAGAAGCTGGGCACCGGGCTTAACAAGCTCAACGAGGAAGATCCCACTTTCACCGTCACCAACAATGCCGAGACTCATCAGGTGGTCGTCGCCGGTACAGGTGATATCCAGATCGACGTGCTGTGCGCCAAGCTGAAATCCCGCTTCGGCGTGGAGGCGGAGCTGGATACCCCGCGTGTACCGTACCGCGAGAAGATCCGTTCCACCGTGCGCAAGCAGGGTCGTTATAAGAAACAGACCGGCGGCAGCGGCCAGTACGGCGACGTGCATATCATCTTCGAGCCGCAGACCGAGCAGGAGGAGATGATTTTCGAGGAGAACGTGTTTGGCGGCTCTGTACCGAAAAACTACTTCCCCGCCGTGGAAAAGGGTCTGCGGGAGAGCTGTCTGCACGGTGTGCTGGCAGGCTATCCCGTGGTGTTCCTGAAAGCCACGCTGGTGGACGGTTCCTACCACCCGGTAGACTCCTCCGAAATCGCCTTCAAGCTGGCGGCGAACCTGGCGTTCAAGGCGGCGCTGCCCGAGGCAAAGCCTGTGCTGATGGAGCCCATCGGCGAGCTGAAGGTCACGATCCCCGATAGCTATCTGGGCGACGTGATGGGCGATCTAAACAAGCGCCGCGGCCGTGTGATGGGTATGAATCCTACCGGCGACGGTGAGCAGGTGCTGGAGGCAGAGGTACCCATGGCGGAGATGACCTCTTACGCCATAGACCTGCGCTCCATGACCCAGTCCCGCGGCACGTTCACCTTTAATTTCGTCCGCTACGAGGATTGCCCCGCGGCGGCGCAGGAAAAAGCCATTGCTGAGGCAAAGGCGCTGGCAGAGGAAGACTGATAGGAAAGCATACAGCAAAAGAGGACGCCCGGTATCGGGCGTCCTCTTTTGCCGTGTGTAAAAAAATTTTGGACGGGTTCGGGTCGTTACACTTTAGATGCCAACGCTGCAAATTTTGAGAACACTACAGGGAAAATAAACAAGAACGTCGTTGTATCACTCACCATAAAATGAAACAGGCGCATTGCGCTGTATATCTGTTTGGAAGTGATAAAATGAGAGACTCAAATCTCCAGACTGGCGTGAAGAGATATAGTGGCAGTACGCCGGTAGAGAGCGTAAAAGCAGATTCTCGGGGTTGCTGTAATTGCAACAATTCCTGCAATATATGCTGTCCTGGACCTCCCGGTCCGCAAGGTCCCGCTGGTCCGCAGGGTCCCACCGGGGCAACGGGTCCTGCCGGTCCGCGAGGGTTAACAGGAGCCCAAGGACCCGCCGGCCCTCGTGGTTTAACTGGTCCACAGGGTCCCGCCGGTCCGCAGGGTGAACCCGGCCCCGCCGGAGGACCTCCCGGTCCGCAAGGACCTGTTGGTGCAACCGGTCCCATTGGTCCGCAAGGACCTGTTGGTGAAACCGGTCCCGTTGGCCCGCAGGGTCCCGCCGGTGAAACCGGCCCCGTTGGCCCGCAGGGTCCCGCCGGTGAAACCGGCCCCGTTGGCCCGCAGGGACCTGTTGGTGAAACCGGCCCCGTTGGCCCGCAGGGACCTGTTGGTGAAACCGGCCCCGTTGGCCCGCAGGGACCTGTTGGTGAAACCGGCCCCGTTGGCCCGCAG
>JAFZRS010000003.1 GCA_017619715.1 Oscillospiraceae bacterium
CAGCAGAATGATATCCGCCAGATCGTTCATGCGCTGCCAGAACCAACTGTCCGCGTTGAAGAAATTTCTCATTCCATATCCTCCGGAAAACGGCTTTTCTCTTTGTAATAGAGCCGATCAGATCAGATCGCCGGCAAAAATCACTTGATGGAGCGTAAAGTCTCCATCGATCACGATGAGGTCGGCGCGCTTACCCGGCACGATCTCGCCGCGATCGGTAAAGCCCGTCGCCTGCGCCGGGTTATAGGACGCCGCGCGGAATACCTCCACCAGACCTGCGCCGGTGTGCTTACCCCAGTTGCGGCAGGAATCGCGCAGCAACAGCTTACTGCCGGCGATCTCGCCCGACCAGTCGAACAGGATATCCGTTGCGCCGTCATAATCCCCTACCTCCGGCACGGGACCGTCAAACACGCAGGCATCGGATATCAGAATGATCCGATCCTGACCCTTGATCTTGCGCACCAGACGCTGCATATAGGGATCCACATGGATCCCCATGCGGTCGCAGATGATCTCAGCGTAGATATCATCGTGATACCACACCGCCTCGTCCACGCAGACGCCGCGGCACTCCGGGTACTTGGGCAGCATGCCGGTGGCGTTGGTGTGGTGCGTACCGATACACAACCCGTAGGGGATCAGCGCCTCCACCTCATAGGGCGTTGCCTCGCTGTGTCCCACGGCAAAACGCACATTGGGATTCACCGCCAGCGCGTCCTTCACAAACTCCTCGATATGCTCACGCTCCGGCGCAACGACCCAGACGCGGGCATCCTGTCCCGCCTGCTCCAGCACAGGCATATATTCCTCCCGGCGAATAGGGCCGTTCCACGGGTTGTTCTCACGGTCCGCGCCAAATTTTGGGTTCATATAGGGCGCTTCGGTGTAGAATCCGGCAACGTTAGGCGTCTTGCCGGCGCGCCACGCCTCCTGCAGTGTGGCGAAGTTGCGTACCAGTTCCTCCTGCGTCATGCTGAAATACAGCGTGGGCAACACCGTGGTGGTACCGTTTTCCAGCAAGTAACGCGCCGCCTTCTCCGGATCTTCATAAAACCATGTCGTACCGCCGGCATGACAGTGAATATCCACCAGACCGGGTCCTACGAACCGACCCTTCGCGTCATATACTTCCGCCCCGGCAAAGGACGGCGCGCTTTTCATTTGTCCGAGCGAGACGATCTTACCCTCCTCCGCCAACAGCCAGGATTCCGGCTGGAGCCGATCATGCAGTACCAGAGTCGCATTGATAATCGCAAGCATCAGTCATTCTCCATTTCACGCAGTATTTTTTTACCCTCTTCGATGATATGTTCCGCCACGCCTTCTTTAAACGGTGAGCTGCGCGTCTCATAGCCGCCCTCATCATAGCACTCCTGCATGGGGAAATATCCCTCCGCGCCGTCGGCGTTGCACACAGGCAGGATCAGATCCCAGCCGTCCGTCTCTTTCAAGCCGGTGCCGATGCCGGTGAACGGTTCGCCGGCAATGCCAATCAGCGCTACCTTGCCGATGGCGACGCCGTGCAGCGGCATGGAGAAGGATTCCGGTCCGTGCTCCAGGCGCACCATGCGTCCCGCCTCCGCCACTACCGTGGTCAGCATCATGCCCTCATATCCCAACTCGCTGTCGCGTCCGGCAAGATGGAGGTCGTTGATCCGGTGCGCCTCAGGCAGCTCCTCCGGCGAGGGAAGCTGCGCCGCCACCTCAATGGTATGCTCCACCGACTTAAGAGAATCCGGTGTAAAGTAATTTACCTTGTCATATACTTGCAGTACGGCGCCTGCCATGCATCGGCCGTACCAGCGGGAGTGACCGTAGCCGCGGATCACGTCGTCAAAATCGTTGAAGGTGTCGTTAAACCAGCCGCCCTTTGCCCAGATATCCAGCACGCCCACGTCGCCTTCCGCGCCGTTGAGGAACAGACACCGCGCCTCCGGGATCGCCAGCTCCACCGTGCGACGCATGAAGCCCGGCCAGTCGGCGGAGATCTTGTTGCCGCCGATGCTGTCGGGATGCGTACCGTAGTTGATGATGACGACGCTCACGCCGCCTTGTTGATCAAACCGCACCACGTTGACCCGGTGATCCATCGGGGTCAATTCCTCCAACACGTCGGGATTGCCAACGCCCGGATTGGTGCGGATACTGCCGTCCTTCATGCGAAGACGGCGGCAATGAGCGATGTCGCAGGAGCCCACGCCCCAGCCGACCTTTGCCGGCTTTAGATCGTCCATGGCTGCCTGTGCCGCCTCTGCCACCCATACGAGGAGCTTTTCAGAATAACTGCGTACCAGCGGATCCGTGTGATCGAAAACCACAAACGGACCGGTATGAGTATGGGTACAGCACATAAACACGTGATCGAGCGCCACACCCGTCTTCTCCGCCGCCGATTCCCGCAGACGGATCATCGTGCGCTGGGCGATCTGGCAAAGGTCCATGCTCATGATGAGAACCGTCTCCTCACCCATGCGCAGCGCCAGCGTATTGATCTCCAGATCGTCCAGAATGCCCTCGGTCTTTCGTTCGATAAAATACCCCTCGATGGGCGTTCCGCTCTCCGGGTTGATGACCACCCGACTGAAACCTGCCGATAAGTTTGCCATGTGAAAGCCTCCCGTTATATTGTGCCGTTGTTCAAGCTCTATGAACCCACAGTCTTTGTTCGATTCTATATCCAAAACAGGAAAATGTCAACATATAATCCGCCGACCGCCCCTACTGCGTAGAGATCGTCCGATTGCAGAGAAAAGGCTGCGAAACCGGCAGAATATCCGCCGTCTCACAGCCCTTTTCTTGGTTAGTTGGTTTGATGTATTATGCCGCTTACTCCAACGGAGTCCAGCTATCCGTTCCGTCCGTTGTCGAACCGCTGCCGGAGCCGGAGTTGTCAGAGCCGGAATTGCCCGAATCGGAGTTGCCCGAGCCGGAGTTGCCTGAGCCGGAGTTGCCTGAGCCGGAATTGCCCGAATCGGAGTTGCCTGAGCTGGAATTGCCCGAATCGGAATTACTCGAGCCGGAGTTACCGGAGCCGGAATTGCCGGAACCGGAATTACTCGAGCCGGAATTGCCGGAGCCGGAGTTGCCCGAACCGGAATTACCCGAGCCGGAGTTGCCGGAACCGGTGGAAGCATTGCCGTCGAGATCGTCCAAATCGTAGACCGGCGCATCGTCGATATCGCCTACAACCAATCCTCCCTCGCCTGAAGGATCTTCACCTTGCTGTGCGTCCACCTGCTGGGTATGGCTATCCTGCGTGGCGGTATTGCTCTTGCCGCCGCTCACTACCAGCGCGATAACTCCTGCCGCAACCACGGCGGCTACTGCGATAATAATCCAAACATATTTTTTTTGCATGGTTTCTTCCTCCTTGCAGCGCATTGTTATGGTGTCAGCACCTATATTGTAGTCCTCATTTGGCTCGCTGTCAACTGTAATCTGCCGCACAGCACATCTCCTCAATAGCCGGTGATTGTGCGTTTTTCCGCTTCTTTTCGATGCATGTCAAATCATAACAGCCCGATGCCGCATTACTTGCCGTAGCGGCGGAAAAGACACTTGACACTTTGTGGGTAAAATAGTATTCTTTTCTTGTATTTTATGGGGTGTATAAGGTGAGGTCCGATGCCGCTCCTTCTGCGGAAACGGAGGCGGCTGAAATGACGGCAACCGATCTATGCACCCGCTCCGTACAAATTCATGACGAATATGCAAAGAGAGTCAAGGAGGAACAAATGAAACAACTGGTAGCATTTTCGAACTTTTACGGCGCAGACCCTGACCTGGTGGTAGCCGGCGGAGGTAACACGTCCATGAAGGAAAACGGCGTGCTGTACGTAAAAGGCTCCGGCACGGCGCTCGCCACGATCCGCGCTGAGGAATTTGTGGCGCTGGATATGGCAAAGCTGCTGCAGATCACGGAAAAGACGTATCCCGCCGAGGACGCCGCCCGCGAAGCGGAATTCCTCGCCGATATCCTCGCCGCCCGTCTGCCGGGTGAGGAGCATAAGCGCCCCAGCGTGGAGACACTGCTCCACGCGCTGTTCCCCCAGCGGTACGTACTGCATTTGCACCCCAACAAGGTCAACGGTCTCACCTGCTCCAAAAACGGCGAGGCGGAGGCGAAGCGTCTCTTCCCCAACGCGGCTTGGATCGAGGAGTGCCGTCCCGGGTATATCCTTGCCATGAAGGTGCGCGAGAAGATTGCCGACGGCGCGGACACCGTGCTGCTGCAAAACCACGGCGTCTTTTTTGCCGCCGACACGCCGGAGCAGCTTGATACCATGCTCCATTCCATGCTCGATACACTGGATAGCGCCATCGCCGCCGGGTATAATACCGCGCTGGACGTACCCCCCGCGCTGAGCGGTCCGTTCACTCCCGACCACATTGTCTACTGCGGACTCGGTCCGGATCTGCCGGACACCGACGTGGCGCGCCAGAGCTGGGACAGCGCCAAGAAGATCGCGCATTACGCCGCCTCTTTCGGCGGGCAAAAGCCCATGTCGGACGACATGATACAGTTTATTACCCACTGGGAAGCGGAGAGTTACAGGAGGAAACAGGCATGATTACATGGGAAGAAGCGCTGCGCCTTGCCGCGCAGAAGGTACACGACCGTCCCACCGCACCCGGTCGGCTGTCCGGGAAGATTGCCGTGGTCACCGGCGGCGCCCAGGGGTTCGGCTACGGTATCGCCGAGGCGATCTATAAAGAAGGCGCGTGCGTGATGATCGCCGACATGAACGCCGAGACCGGCGAAGCCGCCGCTCAGGCGCTGGGTGAGCGCGCCGCCTTTGCGCTGGTGAACGTGACGGACGAAGAAAGTGTAAAATCCATGGTGTGCGCCACGGTGGAGCGTTTCGGCGGCATTGATATTTTCTTTGCCAACGCAGGCGTTGCCAAGGCGGGCGATCTCGACGCCATGACCGCCCAGACCTTCGACTTCGTCACAGGCGTGAACTACAAGGGCTATTTCCTGTGCGCTAAATACGCCAGCGCGGTCATGAAGGCGCAGTATCAGGCGGACAACTCCCTCTGGCACGACATTATCCAGATGAGCTCCAAGTCCGGTCTGGTAGGTTCAAAGGCCAACTTTGCCTATGCCGGCAGTAAGTTCGGCGGCATTGGTCTGACCCAGAGCTTTGCGCTGGAGCTGGCGCCCTATCAAATCAAGGTTAACTCCATCTGCCCGGGCAATTTCTACGACGGTCCTCTGTGGTCCGATCCCGAGCGCGGTCTTTTCGTTCAGTATCTCAACGCCGGGAAAGTACCCGGTGCCAAGACGGTGGAGGACGTGAAGGAGTACTACCTCTCCAAATCCCCCATTCACCGTGGGTGTCTCCCCGGCGACGTTGCCAAGGCGCTCTTCTACTGCGTGGAGCAGACCTATGAAACGGGGCAGGCGATCCCCGTGACCGGCGGGCAGGTGATGCTGTCATGACGGAAGCGGATATCCGCGCGTTTTTGAACGCGCCTACGGCGCCGGAGCGCCTTGCCAATCTGGAGAAGTTGCTTGCACAGGGAATCGAGCTGCCGGAGGTGCGGCAGAATCTCTCCAACAATCATATCCATACTACCTATTCCTTCTCCCCCTACTCCCCCACCGCCGCCGTGTGGTTTGCCCGGCAGTCGGGTCTTCCCGTGGCGGGGATCATGGATCACGACAGCATGGGCGGCGCGGCGGAGTTTCGCGCGGCGGCGAAGCTGATGAAGGTGGGCGCCACCTGCGGTTTTGAGGCGCGGATCAACTATGCCGGCACCGGCTTTGACCATGTGCGGCTCAATAATCCCGATCAGGACGGCGTGGGATACATGACCTTCCACAGCATTCGCAGCAAATATTTCACCCAGGTGCAGGATTTTCTCGCACCCCTACGCGAAAAACGCAACGAACGCAACCGCCGTATGGTGGAGAACATCAACCGCGTCACCGGGCAGAATCTGGACTTTGACCGGGATGTGCTGCCTCTTTCACAAGCCGCGGACGGCGGCGCGGTGACGGAACGGCATCTGCTGTTCGCACTGGCATGCAAAATGCTGCCCGAGGGCGGCGAACTGGAACGCTACAAGCTACTGGGCAAGCTCAAAAGCGATCTGGTGCCGCAAATCTTTGTACCCGCCGCAGACGAGCTGATGATGCTGGATACGGCGGTGGGCTTTGCCCGGGAGATCGATGCGATCCTCTGCTACGCCTACCTGGGCGACGTGACCGCCTCCCCCACCGGGGACAAGAAGGCGGCAAAATACGAGGACTCGTTCCTTCCGGAGCTGGTGGAGCTTCTGAAAAAGCGCGGTGTAAAGGCAATCACCTTTATGCCCAGCCGCAACACGGAGACACAGCTTCAGCGTGTCATGACGCTGTGCCGTGAAAACGGTATGACACAGATCTCCGGCGAGGACGTCAACGCATTGGGACAGAGCTTTATCTGCGAAAAACTGACGCAAGAAGGATATCAACATCTTGTCAGCGCCGCGTGGGCGCTGGTAAAACGTGAGGAGGAGTAACACCATGAAAACAAAAGCGGTACGACTGTACGGAAAGAGTGATCTGCGGCTGGAGGAGTTCGAGCTGCCGGCGCTCAAAGACGATGAGATTTTGGCGCGCGTCGTGTCGGACAGCATCTGCATGTCCAGCTATAAGGCCGCCATTCAGGGCGGCGACCACAAGCGCGTCCCCGACAACGTGGCGGAGAATCCCGTCATCATCGGGCATGAGTTCTGCGGCGAGCTGCTGGAGGTGGGCAGCAAATGGGCGGATCAGTTCAAGCCCGGTCAAAAGTTCTCTATTCAGCCGGCGATGAACTACAAGGGTTCGCTGGACGCGCCCGGCTACTCTTATTCCCATATCGGCGGCGACGCCACCTACGTCATTATCCCCAACGAAGTGATGGAGACGGGGTGCCTGTTGCCCTACAGCGGCGAAGCGTATTTCTGCGGCAGTCTTGCCGAGCCGGTGAGCTGTGTGGCGGGTACGTTCCACGCCCACTACCACATGAAGCAGGGCAGTTATGTACACCACATGGGCATCCGCGAGGGCGGCGCCATGGCGATCATTGCCGGCGTAGGACCCATGGGTCTTGCCGCCATCGACTATATTCTGCACTGTGACCGCCGTCCGGGTCTGTTGGTCGTCACCGATATCGCCCAGGATCGTCTTGACCGTGCCGGACGCATTCTCTCCGTGGAGGAGGCGGCAAAACAGGGTGTGAAGCTGGTATACCTCAACACAGCCAACCTTGACGCCAAGGCGGCAATGCTGGAGATCAACGGCGGCAACGGCTTTGACGACGTACTGGTGTTTGCCCCCGTGCCGGCGCTGGTGGAGCTGGCGGATTCCCTGCTGGCAAAGGACGGCTGCCTCAACTTCTTCTCCGGTCCGTCTGATCCCACCTTCTCCGCCAAGTTCAATTTCTATAACGTACATTACGCCGGCACCCACATCGTGGGCACCTCCGGCGGCAACAAAGAAGATATGCAGGAGTCTCTGGATATGATGTCCCAGGGTCTTTTGAATCCCGCCATTCTGGTCACCCATATCGGCGGACTCAACTGCGTGCCGGAAACCACGCTGAACCTGCCCAAGATCCCCGGTGGTAAGAAGTTGATCTACACCCACATCGACATGCCGCTGACCGCCATCGCCGATTTCGGCGAGTTGGGCAAGACCGATCCCCTTTTCGCCAAGCTCCATGAGATCTGTCAGGCGAATAACGGTCTGTGGTGTCTGGAAGCGGAAAAGGTATTATTGGAGGCCAAAGCGTGAAAATCTACGATCTGAGCTTTATTCAAGCTTTTATGTACAGCTGCCAGGACGGCTGGCAGCAGAACTGGCACGAGCGCAACGGCGGCAATCTCAGCTACCGTATGACCGACGAGGAGATCCGGCAGGTGCTGTGCCTGAACCAGTCCGAACCCGGCGCATGGACGCCCATCGGCGTATCCGTGCCGCTGCTGGCGAAGCAGTGGTTTATTGTCACCGGATCGGGCAAGTACTTCCGCCACGTACAACACGCGCCGGAGGACTGTCTGGCTATCATTGAGCTCGACGAAAGGGGCGAAAACTACCGCATTCGCTGGGGGCTTGTCCACGGCGGACGTCCCACCAGTGAGCTGCCTTCCCACCTGATGAACCATGAGGTGAAGCAGCGCATCGGTCAGACGGACGTACGTGTGATTTACCACAGTCATCCCGCCAACACCATTGCGCTGAGCTTCCTGCTGCCGCCGGATGACGAGGTGTTCACCAAAACGCTCTGGGGCATGATCTCCGAGTGCGTGGTGGTATTCCCCGACGGTATCGGCGTGTTGCCATGGATGGTGCCGGGCAGCCGGGAGATCGCCGTTGCCACCAGTGAGCTGATGGCAAAGTACGACGTGGTGATCTGGTGCCAGCACGGCATCTTCTGCGCCGGCAAGGATCTGGATACCGCCTTCGGTCTGACCCACACGGTGGAAAAGGCGGCGGAGATCTTCATCAAGGTGCGCTCCGCCGGCGGCAACACCGCCAACGCCATCTCCATGGAGAATATACACCGGTTGGAAAAGGCGTTCCTTGTCAAGGCACAGGACGACTTCGGTCACCGCAAGGTGCGCGATATCCACACCGAGGGCAAGGGTTACTCCTTCCGCAGAGGCGAGGAGGATTAACCCCCATATCTCACAAGGAGGACGTATCCGTGAAATACTATCTCGCCATTGATATCGGCGCCTCTTCCGGACGCCACATTGTGGGCTGGAAGGAGTCCGGCGAGCTTCGCACCGAGGAAGTCTATCGCTTTCCCAACGGCGTGCAGGAGCAAAACGGTCATCTGGTCTGGGACGTGGAGGCGCTTTTCCGCCACGTGAAAGCGGGCATTGATGCCGCCCGTGAAAAATACAGCTCCATCGAGAGCCTGTCCATTGACACCTGGGGTGTGGACTATGTACTGCTGCGGGGCGATGAACCGGTACTGCCCTGCTATGCGTACCGGGACGAGCGCACCGAGGCGGTTATTCCGTCCGTCCACGAAAAAATTCCCTTCTCGGAGCTGTACCGCCATACCGGCTGTCAGTTCCAACCCTTCAACACGATTTATCAGCTCTGCGACGATCTGGCTCATGGTCGGCTGGAAGGTGTAACCGATTTTCTGATGCTGCCGGAGTACCTGATGTACCGGCTCACCGGCGCAAAAACGCGGGAATACACCAACGCCACCACCACCGGACTTGTCAGCGCCGAAACCGGAGAGTTTGATCTCGCCCTGACCGATGCGCTGGGTCTGCCGCGCTCTCTGTTCCCCAAGCTGCACCAGCCCGGCGAGCGTGTGGGCAGCTACGAGGGGATCGACGTGGTGCTGTGCGCCACCCACGATACCGGCTCGGCGGTGGAGGGTATCCCCATGCAAGGAAACAACCTTTACATCTCCTCCGGCACATGGTCTTTACTGGGTATCAAAACCCCTAAACCGCTGACGGACGAAGCTAGTGCCGCCGCCAACTGGTCCAACGAGGGCGGCGTGGGCTACAACCGTTATCAAAAGAACATTATGGGTATGTGGCTCATCAACCGTCTGCGTGATGAGCTGTGTCCCGGCAAGCCTTTTGGGGACATTGTCCGCGAAGCGCAGGAGAGCCGGTTTGACAGCACGGTGAACGCCAATGATCCGGCGTTCCTCGCGCCGGAGAGCATGAAAGCCGCCTTTGATGCGGCGCTCCCCCGTTCGCCCCAATGCGAGGGTGGCTATTTCCGCTGTGCTTACCGCTCGCTGGCGCTGTGCTACCGCGACGCCATTGCGGAGCTGGAACGTAACACCGGAAAAAAATATGAATTCCTGTACATTGTAGGCGGCGGCGCCAAGAATCAGTTTTTGAACGACCTCACCGCCGAAGCCACCGGCAAAAAGGTGGTTGCCCTGCCTATTGAGGCGACCGCGTTGGGCAACTTGAAAATTCAAACGGAACGATAAATAACATACAGGAGGTACGTAATGAGCTACAACGAGGCAAAAGCCAAATACGCCGCGCTGGGTATCGACACCGATGCGGCAATGGAGACGCTGAAAAGTGTCCCCGTCTCCCTCCACTGCTGGCAGGGTGACGACGTACGCGGATTTGATACCGACCCCAACAAGCCTCTCACCGGCGGTATTCAGACCACCGGCAATTATCCGGGACGCGCCCGCACACCGGCGGAGCTGATGCAGGACATCGACATGGTGCTCTCCCTCATTCCCGGCCGTCCCAAGCTGAATCTCCACGCCAACTACGCCATTTTTGAGCCCGGCGAGTGGGCGGACCGCGATAAGCTGGAGCCGAAGCATTTTCAGAAGTGGGTGGATTTCTGCAAGGAGCGCGGCATTGGCTGCGACTTTAACCCCACCTTCTTCTCCCACCCTAAATGTGACCCGCTGACCCTCAGCAGTCCCAATGAGGAGACCCGCCGTTTCTGGATCGACCACGGCAAGGCGGCGATCCGTATTTCCACGTATCTTGCCGAGCAGCTGGGCGAGGTGTGCACCATGAATATCTGGACCGGCGACGGTTTCAAGGATATTCCCGGCGACCGTATGGGTCCGCGCGTGCGCTATAAAGAGAGTCTGGACGAGATCCTCAGTGAACCGTTTGATTTCAACAAAGTCAAGCCCTGCGTGGAGAGCAAGGTCTTCGGCATCGGTGTGGAGGCGTACACCGCCGGCAGCGCCGAGTTCGCGCTGACCTATGCCGCCATGCATCAGGATAAGTGCATTCCCCTGATGGACAACGGTCACTATCACCCCACCGAGGTGGTGTCGGACAAAATCTCCGCGCTATTGACCTTCTTCCCGGAGATCGCGCTCCACGTCACACGCCCCATTCGCTGGGACAGCGACCATGTGGTTCTGTTTGACGATGAGACACGGGAAATTGCACGGGAGATCGTTCGTTGCGGCGGCTTGAAAGGGCGCGTCCATATCGCGCTGGACTATTTCGACGCCAGCATCAACCGCGTCAGCGCCTGGGTCATGGGCTTCCGCAATGCCCAGAAGTCCCTGCTCTTTGCGCTGCTGCAGCCCAATGCACAGCTCCAAAAGCTCCAGGACGAGAGCCGTTTCTCGGAGCTCATGGTGGTGCAGGAGGAACTGAAGACGCTGCCCTTCGGCGAGGTGTGGAACGAGTACTGCCGCCGCTGCGGAAAGAGCGAGGACAACCAGTGGTTTGCCAAGGTGGCAGACTATGAAAATGCCGTTCTGTCCAAAAGAAACTGAAGAAATCATTTCGACAGCAAGCATAGTAAGGAGTAAAAGAAGATATGATTCTGCAAGCAAGCTGGCTCTGCCCCGCCGCCGACCCCGGTGAGGCAGCTCCGGTATATCGAAAAAAGTTTGCCGTGGAAAAACCTCTCGCCTCCGCCACGCTGCGCGTGACGGCGCTTGGTGTGTATGAGGCGCAGCTCAACGGCAAGCGCGTGGGAGATTTCTTCATGGCGCCGGGCTTTACGGCGTACCGCACCCGGTTGCAGGTGCAGCAATACGATGTGACGGCTCTGCTTGAAAAGGACAATGAGCTGACGGTTACTGTGGGACGCGGTTGGTATCACTCCCGTTTCCTCAAGATTTGGGAGATCCCCCAATGGCGTACGGATCTGATGAACAGTCCCCTGTCGGCTATTGCGGAGCTGCGCCTCACGTTTGCCGATGGCACGGAGCAGGTGATCGGCACCGATGCAAGCTGGGAGTGGGCGGAGAGTTCCGCCCGTTTCACCGATATATATAACGGTGAAGTATATGACGCCACGTACGTGCCGCAATTTGCCCCCGCCGCGCTCTACGATGGTCCCACCGACACGCTGACCGAGCAGGAAGGTCCCGAGGTGCGTCCTCAGGAACGTATTGCACCCGCCGCCATACTCCGCACACCCAAAGGCGAGACCGTTTTGGACTTTGGGCAGAATCTCACCGGCGTGATAGCTGTCAGTGTGGACACCAAGGCGGGCGACGTGGTGGATCTGAGCTTCGGCGAGGTGCTGGACGCGGACGGCAATTTCTACAATGCCAACTACCGTGACGCCAAATGCCTCTACCGCTACACCTGCCGAGACGGCGCGCAGACCTATATGCCGCAGCTCACCTTTTACGGTTTTCGCTATGTGCGCGTCAATGAATTCCCCGGCGGTGCAGAGGGCGTAAAGGAAAACAACTTTACTTCTGTTGTGATACATTCGGAGATGAAGCGCACCGGCTGGCTGCAATGCTCCGATCCCCTGCTGAACCGTCTCTTTGAAAATACTGTGTGGGGACAAAAGGATAATTTCCTGGATATCCCCACGGACTGCCCCCAGCGGGACGAGCGCATGGGCTGGACGGGCGACGCGCAGATCTTTGCACGCACCGCCGCCTTGAACTTCGACGTGGAGCGGTTCTTTGCCAAATGGATGGCGGATCTCCGGGCGGATCAATGGGATAACGGACTTGTGCCGCCCGTGATCCCCGACGTGCGTGAGCGCTCCTTTGCCTCCCCTGCCTGGGGTGACGCCGCTACGGTGGTGCCGTGGGAGATCTATCTCGCCTACGGTAACCGGGAGCTGTTAGAAAAACAGTTTGCGTCCATGTGCAAATGGGTGGGGTATATCACGTCTGTTACCACTGTGCCGTATCTGTGGATTGACGTGCTGCCGGAGGGTAAGCGCCACTACGGCGACTGGCTGGGACTGGACGCGCCCTACGGAACGTATAAGGGCGCCAGCCGCGATGGGTTTCTCGGCAGCGCGTTCTACGCCTACTCCACGGAGCTGGTTATCAAGGCGGGCAAAGCACTGGGTAAGGACACCGCTTATTATGAAGATCTGTATGAGCGTATTTTGAAGGCGTTTCGGGAGAGATTCCCCGTCTGCACCACCCAGACCGAATGTGTGCTGGCGGCTTATTTCCGCCTTGTTCAAGACCCGCAGAAAGCGGCGGATCAGTTGGCGGAAATGGTACGAAAAGCCGGCGTACAGCTGGAAACAGGCTTTATCGGCACGCCGTATCTCCTGCATGCGCTCAGCGATTACGGCTACGGTGAACTGGCATGGTCGCTTCTCCTGCGGCGGGAGTACCCCTCGTGGCTCTATTCCGTCACCATGGGCGCCACCACCATCTGGGAGCATTGGGACGGTATCCGTCCCGACGGCAAGATGTGGTCCACGGATATGAACTCCTACAACCACTACGCCTACGGCTCTGTGGCGGACTGGGTATACACCAAAGCCGCCGGTATCCAAACGGTGGAAGATCACCCCGGCTATGAGCGCGTGCGCATTGCGCCGCTGCCGGACGGACGGCTGGACTGGCTGAAGGCGACCGTCAACACACGCCGCGGCACCGTAGCTTCTGCTTGGCGCCGGGAGGGTGCCATGTGGCGCTATGAGATTACCACGCCGGTGGAGGCAGAGGTGGTTATTGGCGGCATCAGCCGCACCGTAGAACCGGGCAGCTATCTCTTTTTCAGCGCCGCTCCGGTCAAATAACCTGTTTTTACATAAAAACGCGAAGCCGTAACCGGCTTCGCGTTTTTTCATATTTGATGGAGTGGGACCTATTTCCCTGTCAGCTGATCCTCCATGGCGATAAAGCGCTGATAAAACGGTGTATAATCGGTGCCGGAGGGGGTATAGACGCGATCCACCGCTGTAAAACGGTCAGACGCCGCCTCAATGGAGGAGAATATACCTGTGCCTACGCCTGCCAAAATGGCGCTGCCCAGGCAAGCCGTCTCCTTATTCTTGAGGGTAACGATGGTCTTGCCGCACACGTCCGCCTTGATCTGACACCACAGCGGACTGTTGGCGCCGCCGCCGGTGGAACGGATCTCCGTAATCTCCGCGCCCAAATACTCCAGATGCTCCCGAAGCATAAACGCCACGGATTCAAATATACCGCGCACCATGTGTCCCCGGGTGTGCGCCATGGTAAGACCCAAAAATGCGCCCCGGGCGGCGGGATTATAGCGCGGCATCACTGAGCCGGAGAGATACGGCAAAAACGTCAGATCGTCACAACCGGGCGGCACAGCCGCCGCCAATTTATTCAGCGCATCATAGTCCAGTCCCTCGCAAAGCTGTGCCTTGAACCATTTGAGCGCAATACCGGCAGTGGGCGACCACATGGGCAGGCAATAACGACCGTCATAGTTCACATGGCAGGGGATCTTGCTCTCGGCGCGGTAGGGCGGTATTTCCGGTACAGGCACAAAGACCGTCATGGTGGTGCCGGTCATCTCGCTGATTCCGCCCTGCCGGACGATCCCGGATCCGATAGCGCCTGCCACCTGATCCATCGCACCTGTGACCACCGTGATGCCTTCGTATGTTCCCACCGCCACGCCGCTATCGAGCAGTTCCGGCAGATGATCCGGCGACAGCTGGAGATAATCGAGCATTTCGTCCCACCACTGTCCGGTGCGGATATCGTAGTACAATGAGGACGACTGGAGTGTGCGCTCCGTGACGAAGCGACCCGTCAACCGATACAGCAGGTAATCCTCCAGCAAAAAGACTTTGTCCAGCTTCTGCCACACCTCGCCGCGGTTTTGCCGCAGCCACAACAGCTTGGAGGCGGGCCACGTGGCAGTGATCTCCGGCTGACCGGTGTGCTCATAGACGGCTTTTTCGCCAAAGCGTGCGCGCAGCTCCTCCGCCTGGGCGGCGGCGCGGTTATCAAGCCACACGATGGCGTTACAAAGCGGCTTGCCGGAGGCGTCCGTCACGATCATCGTCTCGCACTGCGTGTCGATGGAGAGCGCGTAGACAGGGTAGTCGGCGCGAATTTCGTCCAGCGCCTCTTTGAAAAGACGCCAGTACCCCTCCGCGGGATACTCCACCACGTCACCCGACACGTGGAGCGTATACTCCTTGGTAACGGAGCAGACCGTCGCCCCGTTCTCGTCGAACAAAACCGCTTTGAGCGCGGAGGTGCCCACGTCGACACCCAGAAGATATCTCATGCCTGTTTCTCCTCTCCATGATTCAAAAAAAGCGGCACAGCCGCTTTTTTTGAATCCATGTTATGCAGATTATTTCTACTTACCGCTGCTGCTGGAGCGTGTAATGGACGTCGTACGCCTTCTCCTCGTCTGTGTACTTGCGCAACGTGTTGATGACCTTGCCGTCGTTCCACTTGCGATCCTCCACGTCCTCCGTGGTACCCATCACCGTGACGTTGAGCTGACGATGCCGCGCACGCACGCAGTCCCAGTCCACAAAGTACACGTGGGCAAACTCGCCGCCGTCCAGCACGCCGTCTTTGATGGTCATGCTCTCGCTGCGGCCGAAGAATACGCTGCGAAGGTGTCCGTCCGTATTGAGGCTGGTCACGTCGCCGGGCTCATTGACGTAGCGGCCGAACTGGGTATGGATCGGGCCGGGGTGACGATACTCATGCTCCTCATCGAAGGAAGGCACCAGCTTCTTCATGATGTCGAGGATATCGTGCTGCAAGAACTCCAGATCGTACTTGTCGATATCATGGGAGCACTCCTGCACCATCACCGAGCAGGTGGTGTGGTGAGACGCAATGGTCACCGTGCCGTTCTTGATGCCGGACGCCTGGACGATCTCAATGATCTCCTTGGACACGTCGTGGAACGTGGGGATCCAACCCCGGGACTGCAGCTCGAGTTCCTTCTGATACACTTTGAATTCCATGTTTGTTTTCCTCCTATGTAAATATATAATGATAGCTTACTTGTGGCGCTCGTCCCACGCGCGGCGGGCGGCAGAGATCATCTCGTCCACCATGGCCGCACGGTCGGCCGCCTTGGCGACGCCCGAGGACGAACCGGTGGCGTCGGCGCCGGCAATGATGGTGTCGTACACGTCCTGTCCGCCTGCGATACCGGCGGCGGTCAGCACCAGAATATCCGGATCAACGCTCTTCACCGCATCGGTCGCCGCCTGCACGTATTCCGGTCCCACCGAAACACCCGTACCGATCAGCTCACTGGGTTCTGCCACGATGATGTCCGGGTGGAGCATGGCGATCATGCTCGCCTCCGCCATGGAGTCGGCGCAGACGATGGTGGTCAGTCCCACCTCTTTCGCCCGGGCAATGGTCTCACGCAGTACCGCCAGCGTCAGGGGCTTTTCACAGTGGTTGAGCATCACGCCCTCCGCGCCTGCCGCCACCAGCGATTCCGGCAGAATATCCGCAAGACCTCTGCCGGGACGCAACGGATCCATGTGGGGAGCGAACACGTGAATGTGCCGTGTCGCCTCCTTGACCCGGGAAATCTCCGCCACCGGGGTGGTAAAGATGATATCCACGCCGTATTTCTCCGATGCCGCGTCCGCCGCCTTCGCCAGCGCAATCACATCGTCGCCGTACAGATACGCCTTGGGACCGATTTCAAAAAACGGCGCTTTGATCGTACATTTCTTTTCCATCTTTTTCTCTCTTTCCGTTCACGTGACACGCACAACGACAGGGACTTGCCGCACTTTCTGCGACGTGCCCCTGTCAGATTGCACAGATAGATCAATATCCGACTTTCTCCCAGCACTCGAAGGGAGCTGCCAGCTCGTCGCTGATATAGACCTGGGTCTTTTTGGTCTGGAGCATGGAGCTGGGCACCAGCGGCGTCACGGGACCGTGGGTCACCAGACGGGATGTCATACGCTGCCAGGAGGAGAACGTCCCGTTGGTCGCCAGCGCGTGTACCTCGATACGCTCCTTGGCGCGCATCACGTCGATAGGTCCGATGGTGGCGGCTCTGGGCGGCACGTTGGCAATGTCGCCGGACTGACCGAACGTACCGTTGAGGGAGTTCTGCATAACGGTCATGGGGTGCAGTGTGACGATCTGCGCCGGCAGGCTCAGCCACTCCTCCACGCTGTCGCGCACGAACTCGGGAATGGGATCGACAAACGCCACATGACCCGTCCAGCCCGGAGAGGTGGAGATGATATCCGCGCCGCCCTGGGAGATGTCGTTGATGATTTTGGAATAGTCGTTGATGTTCTTATTGGTGGGATAATGCACGTTCTCCATGGGCATGCGCAGCTTGGGATCGATCTGATAGACCAGATACTTCAGCATGGAATGCACGAAGCCCGCTTCGTACGTCTCGGGGGCGATGTTGCCCTGATCGTCCGCCCACTCGTCCTCGGCGAAGATGTGTACCTTGGAGCAGTCCACCTGGAAATAGTTGATGAGCTGTGCCAGCGGGATATACGTATCCGGCTCGGGATTGCCCAGAATCATGGTGAAGGTGCGACCCGCCTCGGAGGCTGCCTTCAGCCGGGAGAAAAGAGTGGCGATCAGCACCGGGTGGGGATTCATCATGACCTTTACGTTGAACTCGGGATGCCACCACGGCTCGCGCTGTTCCAGCTCCTTGCCGCTCATGTTCCGCACGCGCTCGCAGACCGCCCGATCCTTAAAGGGGACGAATGCCGCCGGCTCGAAGCTGAACTTGGTGGCGGGATCGACAATAATGTCTTTCATTTGTTTTTCCTCCTGCTCGTTATTTCTCGCTCTGACTTTCGTTAAAGCATTTTGTGCGCTTTTACACTGTCGTCATCGTAACACAAACGGCAAAGGCTGTCAATCCAAACCTTGCTAAAAAAGGAAAAATGCGCTATACTGCATTTTGAAATCAAAAAGCCGTTTGTGGAGGAGCGCATATGAGAGAATATACGATTCGCTCAGGCAGTCGGGACGATTTGCCCCGCATGCCCGCCGCGCCGATCGACGTCCCCTTGTGGGGCGGCAGCTTCGGCATTTCCGCCCAGGCGCAGCTGTGTTACGACAGTGACGCCCTTTACGTCCGCCTCCGGGCGGCGGAAGAGCATATCCGCGCCGAAAACACGGAGGTCTGGCAGGAGCCGTGTGAGGACAGCTGTTTAGAATTCTTCTTTTCCCCTGTACCCGGCGACAGGCGCTATTTGAACGTAGAGTTTAACCTTAAAGGCTGTATGTATCTGGGTTTGGGAAGCTGCATGGACGATCTGGTGCGGCTGGTGCCGGATAAGGGCGATCCCTTCGCCTTCCGCGCCCAAACCACGCCGGACGGCTGGGAGATCACATACGCTGTTCCCCACGATTTTGTGCGCCGTTTCTTTCCTGCCTACGCCCCCCGTGCCGGCATGGTCATACGCGGCAATTTCTATAAGTGCGGTGATAAAACGGCGCACCCTCACTATCTGGCGTGGAATCCCATCCGGACAGAGGCACCCCTGTTCCATGTGCCGGACGACTTCGGTACGCTGCGCTTTGCCTGAGCGATCCGAAAAGTTTTTTTCTGTTTCCTGCCATGTCTTTACTTTTGGTAAAAAAGTCGTATAATGATAACAATTCAGCATTCATTCAGCCTATCAGGCAGACCTTGTAAAGGAGATCGTTTTATGCGTGTTTCTGAACTTTTGCGGGATATCCCCTGTGCGTGCGGCAAGACCCATAGCTGCCCCATTCAGGCGGTTTGCATTACTCCCCGCGCGGCAGAGGAGTTGGCGCAGATCTGCGCGCCCTATCAGCGGATACTGCTGGTAGCGGACGGCAACACCTGGGACGCCGCAGGCAGCGCCGTAGAAAAGGCGTTGGGCGCCAAGGTGTCGGGCAAGGTGATCTTCCCCGCCCAGCCGTTATTGATACCCGATGAGGCGGCAATCGAAACGGTGAATGCCGCGCTTGACGGTGTAGACCTGCTGGTGGCGATCGGATCCGGCGTACTGCAGGATCTTTGCAAATACGTGTCTTTTAAGGCGGGCATTTCCTACGCGGTGATGGCGACCGCCCCCTCCATGGACGGCTACGCCTCCGACGGCGCGGCGATGATCCTCGGCGGTATGAAGGTAACCGTGAAGAGTCATCTACCCATTGCCATTGTAGCCGATCCCCGGGTACTGGCGGCGGCTCCTATGGATATGATTCGCGCCGGTGCGGGCGACATCATCGGAAAGTTCTCCGCCCTCAACGACTGGAAGCTGAGCCGCTGCATCAACGGCGAATACTTCTGCCAGTTCATCTATGATCTGACCTATGAGCAGATCCAACGCGTGCTGGATTTGACGGACGATATCCTGGAGCGCAAGGCGGACGCCGTGGGCGCACTGATGGAGGCGCTGGTGGTCGTGGGGATCATGATGAGCTTTGCCGGCTCGTCCCGTCCCGCCTCCGGTAGTGAACACCATCTGTCTCACTTCTTCGAGATCACAGGCATCGTACACGGCACGCCCTATTTCCCCCACGGGATCGACGTGGCGTACGCCACCGTCATCACCGCGCAGGTTCGGCAGACGCTGCTGCAAAACGATTTCCCTGATCATATTTTCCGTCTGCCCCGCGCGGAGCTGGAAGCGGAGATGCATCGGATCTACGGCTCGTCCGCCGACGGCTGTCTCGCCTTGCAGGACAAGGTGGGCAACTATGATGCCGACCGGCTGAACGTGTTTCGCGAAAAAGAGCAGGAGATCCGCGCCATTCTTGCGGAAATGCCCGCGCCGGAGAAGATCCGGGATATGCTGGAGCATCTGGGGCTTCCCATGCAGAAATTCTACGATTTCTACGGTGAGGATCATATCGCAGACGCGGTGCTCTACGCCAAGGATCTGAAGGATCGCTACACCGTGCTGTGGCTATACTATGACTTCTTTGGAGGAAAGCGCCATGTATGAGAAAATCAAGGTCATTGCCATGGATCTGGACGGCACGTTGACCCAGCACAAAACGCCCCTGAGCGATACCCAGCGCGCCGTACTGGACGCGCTGCGCCGCCGCTACACCCTTTTGATGGTGGGCGCGGGACAGGTGATGCGTATTCACCGGCAGCTCGGCGGCTATCCCATTGACGTAATCGGCAACTACGGCATGCAGTACGGCAAATATAACCACGAAACCGGAGAGATGGTGCTGGTGCGGGACGATACCGCCCCCTGTGACCGGGAGAACGTGGATCGCATCGTCACAACGCTCCGCGAGAAATATGGCTTTACGAAGTTTGCCGGTGATTCGGTGGAATATCACCCCTCCGGCAGTATCACCTTCCCGATTCTCGGCACGAAGGCGGCGCAGGAGGACAAGCTGGCGTTTGACCCGGATCGCAGCCGCCGCCGCGCCATCTACAACGAAGTATGTGAAGCCTTCCCCGACTACTGCGTATTCGTAGGCGGCTCCTCCTCCTTCGATATGGCGCCGCGTCCTTTCAATAAGTACCACGCGCTGGATCTCTACTGCCGGGAGAACGGACTTTCCCATGAAAACGTGGTCTATATCGGCGACGACTACGGTCTGGGCGGCAACGATGAGTCGGTATATCAGTCGGATTTCCCCTACATCACCATCGACTCCTATCTCGACTTCCCGGAGCGCGTAGCGCCGCTTTTGGGATAAGAAGCCGCTTCATTGCAATAAACCGGATCTCTGGGAGCTACAGAGATCCGGTTATACTGTTAACTATCTTGTATCCGGAGGCGCACCATGGATCAAAAAGAACTGCTCCGCACACTGAAATTTGTCGGATTTTCCATCTCCGCCGGCGTGATCGAGATCGTCTCGTTCACACTGCTCAATGAATTGAGCGGACTTACCTACTGGCCGTGCTATCTGATCGCACTGGTGCTGTCGGTGCTGTGGAACTTCACGCTGAACCGGCGTTTTACTTTCCAGTCCGCCACCAACGTGCCGGTGGCGATGGCAAAGGTGTTCGCCTACTACTGCGTGTTCACGCCGCTATCCACGCTTTTGGGCAATTATCTGGCGGAGACGCTATGCTGGAACGAATATCTTGTCACCGCCATCAACATGCTGGCAAACTTCGTCACCGAGTATCTCTTCCAGCGGTTCGTGGTATTTCGCGACAGCATAGACACCAACGAAGCCGCCCGAAAAAAAGCCGCCGCCCAAAGGACGGACAGCTAAAAGGTCAAAAAAAGGAGCTTTGCCGTGAAAAAACTTGTGATCCGTTTTAACTCCCCGGTGATCCTCACCTTTGCGGCGCTGTCGCTGCTGGCGGTGATTTTAGACGGCGTGACCGGCGGCGTCACCACGTCACGCTTCTTCTGCGTTTACCGCGCGCCCCTCACCGATCCGCTGACCTACGTGCGCTTTTTCGCTCACGTACTGGGACACTCCGGCTACTCACACTACATCGGCAATATGCTGCTTTTGCTGTTGGTAGGACCGGTGGTGGAGGAGCGCTACGGCAGCCGCGATACGCTGCTCTTTATCGTGCTGACCGCCCTGATTACCGGTTTGGTGCAATTCATCTTTTTCCCTGCCACGGCACTGTTGGGCGCCAGCGGCGTGGTATTTATGCTGATCGTACTCTCCTCCTTCACACGCACCCGCAGGGACGGAATCCCTCTCACGCTGATTTTGGTGGTAACGCTGTACTTAGGCGGCGAGATCGTGGACGGACTTTTTACCCGGGACAACATCTCCCAGATGACTCACATCATCGGCGGCGGCTGCGGTCTGGTCTTTGGATTCACACGTTGGGGAAGGAAAAATAAATAGACGCAATAATCCCCCGGTTGATGCCTATACACCGACCGGGGGATTCGTTTGCACTATGGCAAGTCAGTCCGCCTGCTCCTTCTCCGCCGCGTCAAACCAACAGCGTGCATAGGCGGCAAGACCCGGGATCAATTCCTTGATCTCCCGACCGGAGGTGTTGACACACAGGTCGCAGGATTCCCTGCTGCCCCATTTGCTGTCGGAATACATCTCACGAAATTGCGCGCGGGAGCGTTCCACAGCACGAATGCGCCGCTCCATCTCCTTGCGGCTGAGATTCTCGCCCTCCGGCGCGCGCGCAAAGCACCGGCGCACCTTGTGCTCCGTGTCCGCATATACGAACAGCCGCAACGGGTGATACTCCTGCAAGATCACGTCGGCACAGCGTCCCACGATCACGCAGTCGCCCTGCCGGGCAAAGCTCTCTAAAATACGCCGCTGCGCCGCCGCCACACGGTAGGACTGATCCATCAGCGGCAAAACAGGCATGGCAAAGGTGTGTGCAATGGTCAGCGGATACGCCGCCTCGATGCTCTTTTCCGACATGTTTGCCACATATCGCTCGTCAAATCCGTTTTCTTTGGCGATGAGTTCAATAATCTGGTGGTCGTAACAGGGCATACCCAACGCGTCGGCCAGACGCTTACCCAGCTCCCGTCCGCCGCTGCCGAACTCCCGGCTGATGGTGATGATCCTTGCCATATCTGTGCCTCCTTTGTCAATACTCGTAGCAGCTGCCGCCCACAAACTCCCGCACGATGGAATCGCGCGGCACGTAGGGTGTGTGGAGCGGCGCCACGCCTCTGACCACTTTCATCAGATCCGTCAAGCCGTTTTCCTCCAGAAACTCGTCCGTCAGCTCCTCGCGGAAACAGGGGATCTCAATGAGATAACGCGCCAGAATACACGGCTCGTAGTCGTGGAAGGTATCGATGTGGATGGAGGCGTTGTCCTTATAGGGCATGATATAGTTGATCTCGCCCTGATTCACGCTGTGGGCGCGCTTGACCGTATCGCGCAGGGAGTGGCCGCGCGTATTGTAATCCCGAATAAGCCGCCGCGCCACCCGAAGCTGCTCGGGACGCACGATCTTGTCGTCATCGGTGATGATCCGGGTGCGAGGCGCTACGTAAATGCCGGTGGCGGCGCCGCGGATCTTGTCGAAGATCAGCGGATTGAGCATGTGAATCCCCTCGGCAATGATGACGGCTTGGCGATCACCCTGCATCGTCACATAACCGCCGTTGCCGCCGGTTTTGAAATCGTAGCGCGGGATCTCCACCTCCTGCCCGTCCGCCAGACGGGTCAGGCAGCTCACCAGCAGATCCACGTTTACGCAGTAAGGCGACTCCCAGTCGGTGATCTCCGGCGATCGCTCATCGAGCGGCAGGAAAAAATTATCCATACTGATAAGACAGACCTTCACGCCCAACTTCTCCAAATAGTCCTTCAAGCGCATGGCGGTGGTGGTCTTTCCCGAGCCGGAAGGACCGGTCAGCGCCACAAAGGGTCTATCATGCAGCGATGAGAGGATTGCTCCTGCAGCAGAGCTGATCTTATCGTGAAAGACCTCTTCGCAGCGCAGTACGAACTGCGTCTCGCTGCGCATGGCGTAGTTGATGTTCTCCATGTCGATAACGCGCATAGGTAGTGGCTCCTTTATAGATGCTGTATGGATTATAGCACAAAGAACGGGACACGGCAACTGCCGCGTCCCGTTCTTTTTTATGAACTTACTGCCAAAGGCTGCACAGCAGGTCTGTATAACTGCCCGGATCCTCCAGCGGCAGTCCCGCGATCAGCAGCGCCTGGTTGTAGAGCACTTGCGCGTACTTCTTCGCACGCTCCGGATCGGTGATCCGCGCCGTCTCCAGCGCCGCAAAGGCAGGGTGATCCACATTGATCTCCAGAATCCGCTTTGCTTTCATGCCCATCTCCGGCTGTACGGCGGCAAAGTATTTCTCCATCTCAAAGGTCAGACCCTCGCCGCTGCTCAAACACACCGGGTGGGTCTTGAGCCTGGCGGACGCCTTGACCTCCGTCACCTTCTCACCCAGTGTCTCCTTCACGAATGCCAGCGCCTCCTGCTGAGACGGTGTCTCCTCATGCTTTACCTCATCTTCCAGCTCCAAGTCACCGTCCGTAGCCGAGCGGAAGGGCTTATCCTGATACGCGCCGAACACGTCCGCCAGAAAATCGTCCGGGCGGTCCACGAAGTAGAGAATCTCCATATCGTGATCCTTCAGCCGCTCCGTCTGGGGCATATGATCCACCGCATCTACCGTGTCGCCGGCGGCGTAGTAGATATATTTCTGATTCTCCGGCATACGCGAGACGTATTCCGACAGCGTCACCAGCTTCTTTTCCTTGGAGGAGTAGAACAGCAACAGGTCCTGAAGCTGCTCCTTTCGCGCGCCGTAGTTGTTGATCGCCGACACCTTGAGCTGCAAACCGAAGTTCTGCCAGAACTTCTCATATTCCTCCCGCTCGTCACGAAGCATGCGCTCCAGCTCCGCCTTGATCTTCTTCTCCAGATTGCCGGAGATGATCTTCAACTGCCGGTCGTGCTGCAGCAGCTCGCGGCTGATATTCAAGCTCAAATCGGGAGAATCCACCACGCCGCGCACAAAATTGAACGGCTCGGGCAGGAGATCGGCGCACTTGTCCATAATCATGACACCGGCGCTGTAGAGCTGCAAGCCGGGCTGGAAATCCTCCGTTCCGTAGAGTCCCGGGCGGCGGGAGGGAATAAACAGCAGCGCCTTATAGGTCACGGCGCCCTCCGCCGACACGGTGATAACCGACTGGGACGGGGAAAACTCACCGAAGCGTTGACGGTAAAACTCCTCGTATTCCTCCTTCGTTACCTCGCTCTTTTTCCGCTGCCACAGGGGCACCATGGAATTGAGCGTCTCCTCCTCCATGACCTCCTCGTATTCCGGCTTGTCATCGGGAGAGCCTTCCTTGCGGCGGGAATGGGGCATGTCCATGCGAATGGGGAAACGGATATAGTCGCTGTATTTTTTCACCAGCTCACGCAGCTCGTAGGGACGCAGATACCGGCTGTACTCGTCCGGCTCGTCCTCATCGCTCTTGATGTGCATGATGACGTCCGTTCCCACGCGCTCCTTGTCGCACGGCTCTACGGTATAACCCTCCGCGCCGGCGGATTCCCAGCGATAGCCTTGCTCTTCCCCGTATTTCCGGGTGATAACGGTGACCCGATCCGCCACCATAAAGGCGGAATAGAACCCCACGCCGAACTGCCCGATGATATCGGTATCTTTCTCGGCGCTGCCCTCTGTCTCCCGGCGGAATTGCAGCGAGCCGCTGTTGGCGATTACGCCCAGATTCTCCTCCAGCTCCTCTTCGCTCATACCGATACCGTTGTCGCTGACAGTCAGCGTCCGCGCCGTCTCGTCCGCCTTAATACGAATCGCAAAATCGCCTCGATCCAAGCCCACCTGATCGTCCGTGAGACTCAGATAGCAAAGCTTATCAATGGCGTCAGACGCGTTGGAGAGGATCTCCCGCAGGAAAATCTCCTTATGGGTGTAGATGGAGTTAATCATCAGATCCAACAACCGCTGGGATTCCGCTTTAAACTTTTTCTTTCTCATATGTGCCTCCTACGCATGGAGGCGAGGGCCGCCGGCGGCGACCCTCGCCCTATTTTATTTCTCTCTTACCTTTTGCGCCCCAGTAAATACCAGAGCATCGCGCCTGCCGCCACCAATACTGACGCGGCGGCTACGATCAAAAGCATCGTCTCCCGCTTACGGTCGGCAAGACCGCGCACCTTATTGCCGGCGGATTTGACCAGCATCGTGGTTTTCTCCGTCACACTCGTTACCGCCTGTTCCGCGGCGTCCAACGCTTTTTTCCCGTTTTCCAGCAGTACTTCCTTCACATTTTCCATATGCATTTCCTCCTGTACAACACGCGCCGTTTCTTACAATATAGGATACCACGTTCTGCCCGGCAAAAAATGAACAATCTGTCAATTTTTGCCCTCTTCCACCCCTATTGTACCATTCCTCACACGGCGATGCAAGTAACTTTTTCCGGCATAAGCGGTGCCAACATTGCATAGGCTTGTCTGACGAAAGGGGGGCTTGCGCCTATGAAGGGAAAGGTGATCCTCCGGCGCGTATCGGCGCTGGGTATCGCGCTTTTGACGCTATGGACGGTAGCGGTCACCGTGGGTAGCCGATCCTTGCATGAGGCGGCGGAAAATATACGTACACTCTCGCCGGCACAGCAACTGGTGCGTTGGGAGCTGGGTGACCTCCTGCCCCGGCGCAATCTTTCGCTGGCCGCGCTGATGACGCTGTATCAATCACCCGTTCTGCGCCTGAATCAGTCGTTTATTTCTCCGTCGCCGGAAGCCGATCCTGCGCCCGGTGATGCGTCTGATACGGAATCGCAATGGCTGCCGCCTCCGGTGGAGTCACCGGCAGAGAATACGGATCCCGTCTCCCCCGAACCGTCGACGCCGGTGACACCGCCGGAAACGGATTTGGCAGAGGGCTTGACGTTTGCCGACAACGGCGTTCGCTCGGAGACGGTTCAGCCGTCCTCCCCCTCCGGCTACACGGTGGCGGGAGACGTCTATATCCGCAACCGTTCCGATAAAACGCTGGACGCAGAGGATCTATCCGGCGGACAGTTTGCCGCTGTCTACGGCGACAGTGCGCCGCAGGTGCTGATCTACCACACCCACGGCAGCGAAGCCTACACGCTTCCCCAGGGGCAGACGTACCACTCCACCGGCACCTACCGTACCGACGACGCCTCCGTCAGCGTGGTACGGGTGGGCGACGAGATTGCCGCCGTGCTGTCCTCTTACGGGATCTCCGTGCTCCACGACCGGACGCTCTATGACGACCCCGCCTACAACGGCGCATACGTCCGCAGCGGTGCGGCGGCGGAGAGCTATCTTGCCAAATACCCCTCCCTCACCTACGTGCTGGACATTCACCGCGACGCCGTGCAGGACAGCAGCGGACAGCAGTATAAGCTCATCAGCCGTGAAGATCCCCGCGCCGCCCAGATCAGCCTCATCATGGGCGTCAACCACGAGGGTTGGGAGGAAAACCTGAAGCTGGCGACTGCCATACAGCGCACCGTGCAATCGTCCCGCCCCACACTGATGCGTCCCATCTTCCTGCTCAACGCCAACTACAACCAGAACCTCTCCCGCGGCGCCATGCTGGTGGAAGTAGGCGCCGCCGGAAACTCGCTGGACGAGGCGATCTACGCCGGCCGGCTCTTTGCCAAAGGCTTTGCCGAGACGGTACTCGCCAGTAGAAACAGCGGCTAATTTGCCGTTTACAGCGGACGCGGCGTGGGCTATAATAGTTAAAAAGGCGGCGAGGCGGCAAAGCTGACGCCCTATACGCTCAGGAGGAGACGCCATGCTGATTTTTGACATGGACGGCACGCTTATCAATTCCAACGGAATCTGGAGAACCGTGGACGAGACGTTTCTCGCCCGGCGAGGACTGCCCTATACACGGGAATACTACGAGGGCGTGGCGCACACGGTTTTCCCCAAGGCCGCCGCCTTCACCAAGGCGTACTGCCGCCTCACCGAAAGTGAAGAAGAGATCATGGCGGAGTGGATGGAGCTCGCCGGGGATATGTACGCCACCTCCGTGGACGTGAAGCCCGGCGTGCTGGAATATCTCCGCAAATGCCGCGATGCCGGAGAGACCATGATCGTGCTGACCTCCAGCGTACCCACCCATTGCCGCACCGCGCTGGAGCATCTGGATCTTCTTCCCCACTTCGACCGGATTCTGATTGCCCAGGAGCTGGGG
>JAFZRS010000004.1 GCA_017619715.1 Oscillospiraceae bacterium
CAATACCCTTTTTTTAAAATTTACAAATATTTTTTCAGGTGCGGTGCGCCCGTTTGAAACGGGCTCATCGCACCTTTTTGCTTTTCTTTTCGGTGAGGCGAGGGCAGGTCCAGCACCGCCCGTAAACCAGATACGGAACCACGGCTGATCGCAGCCAAGATTACAGTAAAATATGTCGAAAGACAAGGAGGAAATATATGAAAAACAACGGCAGAACAAAAGCCCTGAGCTTGTTGCTCGCTCTCGTGATGCTGCTCTCGCTCGTGCCGGCAGCGGGCCTTACGGCATTTGCTTCAGGCGCAGCAGAGCAATGGACTACGGACATAACCGTTACTGAAAGCAGAACAATTAACGGTCATGTTAGCATTACTGCGGACATTACTCTTACAATCAACGAAGGTGTGACGCTGACTGTCGAAGATTCGTTAGAGGCTCCAGCTCACACGATTACCGTAAACGGTAAAGGTACCCTTGATGTCACAGGCTCTGCAGAGTACTGTGCTATTTTGGGAAATCTTGTTGTTGATGGAGCAACGGTTAACGCAAAAGGCGGCTCGGGTAAAAACGGTGCCGATAATAACCCGCCGGAAGGGATATATAACGGAGAACGCGGCAGTAGCGGCGCTGACGGTATTAGTGGTAACGTAACTGTAAAAAGCGGCTGCGTTAACGCTTACGGCGGCAACGGCGGCAACGGCGGCACAAGCGAAACCCTAGGAGCTTCGGGTGGAAATGGCGGTGCCGGTGTCAGCGGCAACGTTACTCTTGAAGGCGGTTCATTCACTGCGATAGGCGGTAAAGGCGGCAACGGCGGACAAATTTTTATGGGCGGCAACGGCAGTAACGGCAGCAACGGTGTGGCAGTTTCCGGAACAATCACCGGCGGCAACGTTGAGGAAAGTGATGATAACAACACTTGGACTGCTGTTTCAGGCGGTTCTTCTTCAAAACGATATGTACGTGGTGAAGTTATTCCTACCGCCTACACCGTCGCGCTCGCCGAGGGCACGGAGGATGCTGCAAACTGGACCATCACGCCAAGCGAGAATCTGGACGGGGGCGAACCGGTGACCATCACCTACAACGGCGACAAGAAGGTGAAGAACGTTACCGCCGCCACGACGGGTGCCGCTCTGGCAGCTCCTAAGGGTGCTATCTCCGGCGTGTTCACCATCAACGCCGACGGTGACAAGGTGTACTTCTCGAAAGGCAACCTGCAACTGACAGGCGAGAACACCTGGCAGTTTGCCACGAATCAATACGACTACTTCGGCGACGATCAGAGCGACAACCACCGCGACCTCTTCGGCTGGGGCACGGGTGAGATGCCTAACAAAGTAACCGCCGACAACAAAGAATATGGTACTTTCACCGACTGGGGTAATAACAGCAGCCTGCAGACAGCTCTCGGCACCTGTTGGCGCACATTGACCATGGACGAGTGGGCTTATCTGTTCAACGAAACCAGCAGAACCGAAACTCGTTACTGCAAGGCAACGGTGGATGGCAAGTCAGGTATCGTTCTCTTCCCGGACAGCTATACCCCTCCCGCTGGCATCGATGCTCCTGCAAGTGCAAGTGTGAACAACGGCGATGCCGCATACAACACCAACAGTTGGAATGCAACCGAATGGGCTGCCATGGAGACTGCCGGTTGCGTCTTCCTGCCGGCGGCCGGCGGCCGCTACGGTTCCAGTGTCGGTGATGACGACGGCGTCGGCACCGACGGCCGCTACTGGTCCAGTACCAGTACGACTAACAGTGATATCTACGCGTACCGCCTCCGCTTCCACTAAGAGGTGGGCGTGGGCCCGGACTACTACGGCAACCGGTTCAGCGGTTACTCCGTCCGTCTTGTCCACGATGTCAGCGCGGTGGACGTAACGAAGAGCACCACAGAGAACACATGGACGCTGACGATGCCAGCCGGTGCCGTGATGCTGTCGGTGGAATACCTTCCCGACCCCGTGTCCTACAAGGACGCGGCTGTGGACGCAACAACCCACGAGGTGACCTTCACCGACGAAACCTGCGAGGACTACACCGTGGTCACGGACAGCGACGAAGCCTTTGAAGACGGCAAGTGGTACGTGGTAAACGGCAACGTGACCGTAGAAAGCCGAATCACCGTTACAGGCACGGCAAACATCATTCTCTGCGACGGCGCGGAGATGACCAGCGCGGGCATCACCGTATCCGAGGGCGGCACTCTGAACATCTATGCCCAGACTGCCGATACCGGCAAACTGATCGTCACGGGTCCGGGCAATAACAACGCTGTGACTGGTGACTTTACCGTCAACGGCGGTACGGTCGAAATCACCGGCGGCGCTAACAGGACCGCCGTCTACGGCGACGTTACGGTCAATGGCGGCACGGTGACGGTCAACGGCGGCAACGCCAGCAGCGGCGGCTGCGGCATTGGTGTCTACGGCAACGTCACGGTCAACGGCGGAACAATCACGGTCAACGGCGGCAGCTTCACCGGCATCGGCACTAACTCCGGCGGAAAGGCCGTCAACGGAAACGTCACCGTCACCGGCGGCACGCTCACCGCGATTGGCGGCAACGGCGCGTTTGTCGGCAGAGCCGTTACCGGGACCATTACCGGAAGCGCCAAGGAAAGCGCCAACGGAACCGCTTGGACTGCCGTTTTGGGAACTTCTTCCGAAAAGCGGTACGTCAAGGTCACAGCGCCCCACACCCACAACTTCACCTATTCCGCAGACGGCGCGACCCTCACAGCGACCTGCACGGCGGAAGGCTGCGGTCTGACGGATAACAAGGCAACGCTTTCAATCAGCGCTAGCGACGCGACCTATGACGCCAATACACACGGCGCAACGCCTGATTCCGCAGCTTGGGAAGCAGCAGGTCTGCCCGCGCCGACTATTAAGTACACAGGTTGCGGCACGACAACCTACGACAGCGAAACCGCACCGACGAATGCAGGCACCTACAAAGCAAGCATTACGCTCGGCAAAGGTACTGCCGCAAAGATCGCAAGCGTGGATTATGAGATCGCAAAGGCAAACCCGACCTACACCGTTCCCACCGGTTTGACCGCAACTTATGGCGATACTCTCTCGAGTGTTACTCTCCCGACAGGCTGGACTTGGGCAAGTGGCTCACAGAGCGTGGGCAATGCAGGCACAAAGACCTTCAAGGCGAACTTTGCGCCGGCTGATACGGCGAACTACAACACTGTTTCCAATGTGAATGTAACTGTTACCGTCGGCAAAGCGGCCGGTTCCACCGCCGTTATCAGCACCGATACGATGTCTTACACCTCCGAGTCGATCTACATCGAAGGCGTAGCAGGACAGGAATATATCATCGTTCGCAAAGGAACAGCAGTAACCGATTCGGATTGGAATAACGCCGTTTTGCCTAATGCAGATAACGATAACTGGGTGCTCTTCAATAATTTGAATGCGGCAACGGAATACGAGATTTACACCCGCACGGCGGAGACCGATAACACCTTTGTGAGCGCAGCGGTGAAGGCAAATGTTTATACCACGCTTTCCTGCATTGGATTAGACTACGACAGCACGCTTGTGGGTGCGACGATCACGGTAGAGCCGGAACCCGAAACGGAAGGACTGACCTATAAGTGGTATCAGACGGAAGTGACGGATGACGACGAAGGCGCCCTGCATTACGCACTGGCCGAAATAGTCGGCGCTGCCGGCGCAAGCTACACCTTCCGTGCCGAAGACAACGGCAAATACATCACAGCGAAGATTTTTGCCGGCGATTCGGAAGTGGGCGACATTATGACCGCTGAACCGGTTGCTCTCAGCGCTACAGTCATCTTCGACAGCAAGGGCGGAAGCAAAGTCGAAAGCGCAACCGATCTTGCTTATCAGGCAAAACTGACAAGGCCCGCCGATCCTACCCGCAAAGATTATGCCTTTGACGGATGGTTCTGGGACGAAGAATACGAAACCCCGTGGGATTTTGAAAATGAAGTCATTACCTGGTCGGAGTACACCCTCTACGCCAAGTGGACGCCTAATGACTATGCCATAACTTCCGTAACCGGTCTTTCCGGCGCAAACGACAAGCAGTGGGCAAAGGGCGCCAAAGACGGCGTGGTCATCACCGTGAAAGTCTCCGGTGACGACAACAGCTTTGAACACTTTATCGGTGTAAAACTCGACGGCAAAGACCTTGTCAAAGACGTGGACTACACCGTGAAAAAGGGCAGCACCATCGTGACCTTAAATCCGGAGACGCTGGAAAAGCTCTCTGTGGGCGATCATACCGTTACCGTTCTCTTCGATAACGGTGAGGTCAACACAACGCTTACCGTGCTGGCGGCAAACAGCGCCACCTCTCCCCAAACCGGAGACAACAGCCACGTGGGGCTTTGGATTGCTCTAACGGCACTGTCTCTTCTGTGCATGGTCGCTACGCTCCTCTACGGCAGAAAGAAAAAGGCAAACTACAGATAAAGCAGTCGTATCATAATAAATACCCCCCGGCCAAGCCGGGGGTATTTATTATGATGCCTTCTTATTCTTGTCACCCGTAAACGGGTCAAAATATTCTTTTATGCTCGTCTGATCTGCTGCGTAATCCTCTTCCAGCTGCGTTCGGATATGCTCTGCTATGATCTTTTTATTCCGTCCCACAGTATCCACGTAATATCCTCTGCACCAAAAATTTCTCGATCCATACTTGTACTTCAGGTTTGCGTGCCTGTCAAATATCATCAGGCTGCTTTTTCCCTTGAGATACTCCATAAACTGTGCTACACTTTAATACGGCGGGATACTTACCAACATATGGATATGATCCGGACACGCTTCCGCTTCTATAATCTCTACATTCTTCTGTTTACACATCGTCCGCAATATTTCTCCTATGTCTCTTTTCAGTTTCCCGTATACCACTTTCCTCCGATATTTTGGTGCAAATACAATGTGGTATTGGCATCTGTACTTCGAGTGCGCTGTGCTTTTTATCTCTGTTCTATCGTCCTTCTTTACTTGCATAAAAACCTCCTATTGCTCTTGGTAATGCGGTCGCCAAACCGTTACCATTTTACCGCAATAGGAGGTTTTTCTCATGCTAAAGCTTTTTTCTTCCCCCGGTAGAACCGGGGGGTTTATTTCCACGTCTAAAGACACCAAGAAAGGAGACCTTTTCCGATCAAGCGAAAAGGACTCCTTTTGTCGTGCGAGCGATCCGGGCAAGCAAAAACGCCATGGACCCAAAATGATATAGTTATCCCATATCATTTCGACTCGCACGGCGCTTGGTAGTCCAACCGATAAAGGTTCACTCCGCTTGCTCGACTAGAGTTCGTATTCTATTGTGAGGTCATCATATCAAACATTTGTTTAAATTACAACCGGTTTTTTCACTTTTTTAAAGATGAGCATTTTAGCGCCCACCTTTTTCGTCTGGAACGGCAACACAAATGAATAGGCCACATAGATTCCTTTTGTGTTTTCAAAACCGGTTAGCAAACCATATATTTGCTTCAACCGGGAATCCCCTCACTATCGTGCTTTCTCTCCCCCTGTTGCCGGAATTTTTCTTTGGCGCTCCCAAAACGCAGATATGCACGCGGAAACTGCAAACCGCGTGCGTATCTGCAAACATGGGGGAAATGAGGAAAGGAGTAGGTTGGTGAGTCAACCAACTAAGAATTCAGAATATTACGAATATTCTCAGCCACCGCGTCAATCTCCGCATCGGTGGAGTGGATATTGATGCCCGTGCCGGAGCCGAGACCCTTATCCACCACGCCCACGGAGATATTCACCGCACGAAGCAGAATGTCGTCCGTCTGGGGCAGCATGTGCTTTTCATAGTGGGCGCCGCTCTTGACAAAGGGGTGGTTCTCCGACCACATCTTCTTATCCAGTATCTGCTCCATGTTGTTATAGACGTGCCAGCCGGACTTGGCAATGGGCGCTGTGCCTGCCTTCTCGCAAAAACGCGCCGCCCGCTCCGGGGTGTCAAAAAGCAGCGTCAGGAGGGTCGCACACTCGCCGGGATCGTTGATGGTGCGGAAGCCCACGCCGGGCAGTCCCTGCAACTGGTTCTTCAAACGCGCTTTCTTGACGCGAAGCAGCTCCAGAATATTATCCAGCTTCCGGCACTGCGCCAGCGCCACCGCACCGCTGAGCTCGTTCATGCGCAGGTTCATGCCTACCAGCGAGCGGTTGCCTACCTCCACGCCCATCCGGCAGGGCTTGTGACCCTGATCGTGGAAACCGAAGGCGCGCTCATACAGCAGCTCGTCCGAGCAGCCCACAAAGCCGCCGTCGCCGGTGGTGATGGTCTTGAACACATTGAGGGAATACGCACCCATATCGCCGATGGTACCCAGTCGGCGACCCTTATACGAGGCGCCCACCGCCTGACAGCAATCCTCGATCACCGCAAGGCCGTGCTTCTTGGCGATCGCCATAATGGCGTCCATATCGCAGGGATTGCCCAGCATATGTACGGGCATAATCGCCTTCGTCCGGGGCGTGATCAGCGCCTCCAGCTTCGTGGGGTCGATGGTCAGCGACTCGTCGATCTCCGCCAGCACTGGAATGGCGTTCATCAGTATAATGGTGGAGATGGATGCGATGAAGGTATAGCCGGGTACGATCACCTCGTCCCCCTCGCCGATGCCCAGCGCCGCCAGGCAGCACAAAAGGGAGCCTGTGCCGGAGCTGGTGGCCACCACGTGCTTGTGACCGAGCCTCTCCGCCATCTCTTTTTCAAAGGTCACGACCTTTGCCTGAAACCCGTCCACACCGGGCGTGCCATACCGAAACAGTCCGCCGGCCTCGATCACGTCCATCAATTCCTTCTTTTCTTCTGCGCCGAATACATAGGCGCCGGGTCCGCCTGCCATCTCTTTGTACCTCCTGCTTTATTTTATGTATTTTTTGATTATCTGTTGGGAATCCCCTTACGGTAATACACGATACGGTACCACGCGATAGGCGTCGTATGCCATGCGGAAGGCTTCCGCATATTCCACGCCGCACTGGGTGCCGCGGAACTTTGCCAGAGTGGTAAAGCCTTCAAAAAAGTCTTTTTTCTCGTCGCCTAAAGAGTCCTTATAGTTGTCCTGCATCCAGAGAACCTGGCTCTTGTGTTCCGACATCATGGCGATCTTGGTTTCCATTTCCTCTGAAATGTCCACCCACTCCGTCGGCTCAAAGCCAATGGAGTGTACCGGCTCAAAATACACCACCAGAGGGATCTTGTCATACGCCGGAGAATGGGTTTTAATCTTCTCAACAGGGATCATAACGGGAATATCCGTCACGATCTTGCTGGTGAGCATGTGGTCGGGGTTATAGTCCTTGGGGCTGTGGGTCAATATCACGTCCGCCTTGCAGTAGCGCACCAGATCGATGAATGCCAATCTTGCCGCCTTTTCCTCAAAAAACATCTCGTCGTCGTAGTCAAGACAGATGTACTCCGCCCCAATATGTGCCGCGGCGCGGCGCGCCTCCTCCTTGCGGATGGCGGCAATTTCCTCCATAGGCAGTGTGGCGGAACCCACGTTCCCGTTGGTGGCCGTGGCGGTAAACACCTTGTGACCCAGCTTGGCGTATTTCGCCAGCGTGCCGCCGCAACTGCTCTCCACGTCGTCGGGGTGCGCGCCGATTGCCAGAATGTTCATTTCCAAATCCTCCTACTTTTTCGGTGCGGTGCCGGTAAGGTTCTCCGCACATTTTTTCTTTTTTATTCCTTCAATACCGCCGCAAATGCGCCGTAAGGCGCTATGGGTGCGTCCAGCCGCAGCGTTGTTCCCGCCAACTTACCCGCCGCGCCGCACAAGCTACAATCGCTGTAAGCGCGAGACAGCTTCACGCAGGGATCAAGGATGGGATCGGCGGATATATTAACGAACAGCACCGCCGTTTCGCCGCCGCCCTCCTTGCAAATCTGATAGAGCCCCGGCGCCATTTCCATATACGCTGCCGGGCAGCAAAATTGCCGTAGCTGCTCACCGCGCAGATAGGACGTTAACACATTGTCCCGGTGGGATAATGTATCCGCGCAGAAGGTATACACCAGAAATTCCGTGCCGTCGCCGTGATATGTATATGCGGCGACGCGGCGCATACCGTTTGTTTCAAACTCACTTTGTACGCATGCCTCTTTTTTTAGCGTAACGCGGTAATATCCCCGTTCTGACACGCCGGAAAGACGAATCTTCTCTCCGTTCATATGCTCAAATACAGGGCTCTCCGCCTCTGATACGCTTCGATATCCCACGTCAAATCCACGCTCGCGTAAGATCATCGCCGCCTTCATATCAAGGATCACTTTTGGCGGCAGTGTGTCCACATACCGGGCGTCTTCGCCAAATACGATGCCGCACGGCGCGTCCTCGCCGTACACGGTGGGGATGCCGTGGATGCCCAACAGCTCTGCGCCGCGATGGAAGTGTCCGCGCATGATGTCCTTCTCGGTGGCAGATTCATCGATCTCCGCATTTTCGATCTTGCAGGGTTCATTAAAAACACGAACCCCGGAAAATGACTTTTGGGTAAAATGTTTTTCTATAAAATCATAGAGGGGCTGATGGCACAGCCGGTGCCGCAGATACCCCGTCTCATAGGCGGGCGAGGCGGTGTAGTCAAAGAGATAGGACAATTCTCCCATGCCTGCCTCCGTTGCCAGCGGCAAAGCAAAGCACTCCAACAACGATGACGGCACATTATACCGGGGGCGGGGATAGGAGTCGTTTTCTATCAGCACCTCTACGTCATCGCCGCGGCAGAGCGCCGCTTGAAACCGCGCTTCCTCGATGACGGCGGCAAGGGGCAGCCCCGCGAACCGGTCTACAAACGGCGCCGCCCAGTAAGGAGCGCCGGTGAAGCGCAGGATCGGCTTCGTCTTGCCCGCCAGCACCCGCGTCAGCGTCAGCGCGTCCACGCCCTCGATATCCCACGAGGTATAACCGGCGCAAAAGCCCATGCGGATTTGCGGATCGACTTGATCTACTGCAGCGCGCACGCGCTCGGCAAAGCGGACAAGGGAGCGCCCCATGACCGTGTGCCAGGCGCGGCGGTATTGGTTTCCGCCGCCGGTAAAAAAGAGCGCCTTCCAATCTTTTCCCGCCAGAGATTCCTCCAGTTCCGCTTCCAAAAGCGAAAGATGCCTGTCGCAAAAGCAATCCAGTCCCGGCCGCACGGACAGGCAGAAATCGTCGTCCAGCAGGATCATATCACAGCCCACAGCTGCCAAATCGGCAATGTACGCCATGTAATCCCGTGTAAACTGCTCATTCTCCGGGCAAAACGCATCATGCCCTGACCGTTCCCTGCCGGTGATAGAGCGCAGGGGCGTATACGCCGCGCTCACGGCGCGCCCGGCTTCCGACAGCGGATCGCCGAAGCCGAACGCCTGCGTCCACAAGCCCACGGCATAGCCCGCCGCCTGAAAGGCGGCGGCGTTTTCCCGCAGGCGGAACAGCTCCTGCCGCCGCTCCTCGCCGCGCAGAAAGAAGACGACACGATCCACCGCTAGGAAAATGCGCTTGACCGACAACTTTGCCAGATCAGGCAGATATGCCTCCGGCGTATACGCTGTGACGGCGCTGTTCATCAGAGGAATATATAGCTCACTCATAGTAAATCACTTCCTCAATACCCTGTTGCCTTCTTCCAAATTTGCCGGTTCCATAGCGGACTGGTTTTTCCTTTATTCTTCAAACAGGTCATAGGTTTCGAGAATGTATTTCCCGATCTCATAGAGCAGTTTTTCGCCCATTTGGCAGATCTTGATCGGTGCGGCGGTAAAGCGGTTTCCGTAAAACTGAAGCTCCGGATGATTTCTAAGACGCTTGAAACCGTAGAAAACGTTATCCGCTTCCATCGTGAAATATCCCGTGTAGCCTATTTTTATAAGGGCGCTGAGGATTTCATCGTAGTTGGTTTTACCACTCAAGGGAAGCTCGTGCGTATCCTCTCCGCGATTATCATGTATATGAAGCGCCCTGAGATCATCGCCCAGATCCATAATATCCTGATACTGATGCCCCTCTATGGCGGCGTGGCCCACATCCCAGGCTGCATGGATCAGGGGATGGGCGCAGTAATCAATGAATTCCTTCATTTCTTTCCCTGTGAAAAAGAACCACTTTTCGCCGGCGTTCTTCCTGCAACTGTTTTCTACAAGGAGATTAACGCCGGTTCTTTCAAGAACGGGAAAGAGGTCTTTTAGAACGTCCAGATTCGCGGCAAAATATTTTTCCTTATCCTCAGGCCGATCATAGAGCAAGCTTTCGGAGGTGCCGGTGTGAATAACGTTGTTTTTGATCCCCAATCGCGCACAGACCTCACAGGACCTTGCCGTGGCCGAAACGATGCGCTCTCTTTTCTCAACGCTCAGCAAATTGGTGTGGCCGGGTGCGTGGGCCTGCACAAATTTCACGCCCAACCGCGCCGCCTCGTTGCCAAGCTCGTCAACTCTTTTTTCCCAATCCTCTCCGGAGTAGACCCAGCCGGGATCGTCGCCGGAATACATGCTCAGGTCGATATACTTAAAACCGGCTTCGGCAACGGCTCGCAGTTTCTCGATGTCGCTGCTGAAACAGGACGCAAAATCGCCGGTTGTTGTTGCAAGTCTCATAAAATGCAGCCTCCTTTTTTACACATTTAGCGAAAATGATACCATTGGAAATCGTCTTTTTCCCACTGATCCGGCCGCATTACACCGGCGCGATCCTTTTTGATTTACCGCTGCGCCATTTTCTCCACGGAAGCACGAGTATGAAGCCCGAAGCCATCAATCCCGCCCACACCAAAATCAAGGTTTGCCATCCTATCGCAGAAATGGCATTTGCAAACAGCAGATTTGCCAATGCGGCAGCCAGGTAACTGAGAAAATCCAAATAACCTGTCGCAGTGGAAACCATACCCGTTTCACCCAGACTGGGGCAGTATACCTCCCACAGGATTCCCGAAGCTCCTTGGTTCATGGCAATGGCTGCCAGGACGAAAACAATGTTGACCGCCTTGTTGCTTATGGCAAACATCATAAAAAAGCTGAGCATGCTCATAGAAAACGCAAAGATCAAACTCTTGTTGCGGTTCCTCTTGAAAACTCTATCATACAAAACCAGGTTATTGAAATAGGGAGCTGCCGACAGCACACATGTGATGACGGTAAAGATGGTTGCGGAGTGACCGGGTGAAAAACCCAAATACTGGGATAAGTAGGTTGGCACCCAAAACAAAACCGAAGTTCGTACAATTCCGGTGAGCACAGAGATGAGAGAATACTTGATGATCTCATGCTCGATCAGCGCCTTTATGCCTCCGGACTTTTTCTGTTCTTCTTTCTGTTTCCGGTATTGCACGACTCTCTTCTTTTCAAGAAAAACCATCAGAAGAAAGAATACTGCTCCCGATATCACCGCCATAGCGCCGCAAATCACAAATGCGGCTTTCCATTGGAAATACATCGCCACAATGCCTGCCGTTGGCGAGCCCAACAAACAGGCAAATGCCAATGCCAAACAGCATCTGACTGCATAGATATCTTTTAAATTCTCTGCAATAACTTTCATAAGCGGGGCATAAATCGTAGAGAGGGCAAAACCCACCAGGGTGTATGCAACAAGGATGCCCGTATGGGACTGTATCAGCCCCAAAAGCGCAATGCAAAACCCCGCCGCCATGAGGCCACCGCTGACCAGATATTTTGCCTTGATCCTCTCGCCGATCACACCGTTTATCAATTGCCCTACGGCATAGCTGATCATATTGGCGGTTGACAAGACTCCGATAAATTCCACGGTGATATCCGTTGTTTCTACAATTTGCGGAGATAACACACTTAAAATATTTCTGACAACATAGCAAATCCAGTACGACAAGGCGCTGACAGTTCCTATCATAAGCGCACTCTTCGTCTGTTGATTTTTGAAAATACCCATTCCCGCTCCTGAAAACAATCAAGTAATCTTACATGACAGCGCCGCTATAACGGCACGTTGCTGACACTATGGGAAAATCCCGTCTTTCACGCCCTCTCAGGATAGACCTGCTCCAACGCAATCCTGAATTGTCTGGCGTCATTCATCAGTTGGTATTCCATGCCATATCGGGGGCGGGTCCATGGCGCTGTCATATATCCGTAAAGACGCTCCTGCGCAATCACTTCTTTTCCCAGCTTCATGGTTTCAAGCGCGCTGACGCGGACGCCCTCCGTTGTGGAGCAGCAGGGAACCTGATCGAACCCCGCTTCCTCCAACACCCGATACGCGTCGTACTGTGTTTCTTTATAAGTACCGTCCGGCTTCTTGCGAATGCGGTTGTACCAGAAGTTGGACAGCAACACGGATTTCGGCATTTTCTCTATAAATTTCTCCGGGTGACGCCACACATAATCCGCCCAGATCCATGGTCTTGCGCCGACTTTTTCACATACGTCCAGAAGATAATAAAGATCGTGCCACCACAGATCGTGCTGGCGGATACAGCAAAAGGCCAGTCCCGCCTGAAATTCCGCAATTTCCTCGTCCATCCCCAGGTGGAAATACTTGGGATAGTCAAACAACTCCGCCACTTCCTCTATCAGGTCTTTGCAAACCTGATAATACGGCGGCGTAGACAACATCCTGGAGTAGGCGCCGAGCCATGCGTCATGGCCGGCTGAGAAATTCAGTTTAGGGATCGGTGTCAAGCCGATGGCGCGCATATGGTCTAATTCTTTTTTCAGTTTTTCCTTTGACCATGCGCCTTTTATGGCAATCTCGGGGTGCGTTTCATACTGTACGCCATCTCCCAAATCTATTAGTACAGTGTTGATGCTCTGGCTGGGCAAAAAATCGATCGTCTGCCGCCATACTGCATCATTCACAGTCACTTCCTCTTCATATTTTGCATAGGTCATGATGCCGCCCGGATCGCCCCACATATTTTCACCGAGATGCATCAAATATGCCCACATGAACTCATTTTTCATGCCATATCCTCCTATCAGCGGTATTTCGGCGCATTCCAGATCGGATTGCCCATTGCCAGCCGAAGGTTGCGCGTTACATCATAGATTTCCGTTCTGTAAAACTTATAGTCTCCCGTGTCCATGGCGACATGGGTCGGTTCTTCACAGGAGATCGGCTGTGAGAATATGATCTCCTCATCAGCCCACACGTCCAGCCGGTACTGATGCTCGGGATTTCGCACGCTCTTGTGGAATTTCCCCACGCCAATGACCAATCGTTGCCCGTTGAAATCGCACATTCCGCCCATCTGCGTGTCGCCGATGCACATCTGAATACCGACCGGCCCGGCGGTGAAATCGCCTTTGCGCAGATGGCTGACAAAGCAGGCGGCCTTTTTCTCCTCGGCATAGATACTTGTCAGCGCCCAATCGTGAGCGCATTCGTGCATATCTCCGCCTGCGCTGACCCACATGCGCGCTCCTTTTTGCAGGAGCTGCCGCCATACCTCGTAATCTTTTTCCGAGCGTTCCCCTTCCAGTTGAATATAGATCCCCTCAATGGCGATCTCATTGCGCAGCCACCAATCTGTGACGGGACCGCCTACAGACGGAGCTGTCGCGTAAGGAACCTGCCGCGGATGCGGGAACACAAAGAACCCGCCCAAACGCTTTACTGCGTCTATCACTTCTCCCAGCCGCTCCTGTGTGAAGCTCGGATATTTAAAGTGTCCCTCCGGGCCGCCGGTGAACTGATACTCCGGGAATTCTTCCAGAAGCGCCTCCAACTGCTTGGGATCGGAGAAAACCATATTGTAATGAATAATTCCTGCTTCTTCGCCATTTTCTCTGAAGATGTGTGCGCCGGGTTCTGTTCCGCCGATGAAGATCGTGTCATCCCACTCCGGCAGATACATGTGGCGCACCTGCCTGTGGTCCAGGATGGTGGCAAAATCCATCTCCTGCGCTTCCAGTGCGCCCTTCCAATGCGCCAACGGGCGGGCACCATCGCTGGTGCCCCCCGTTGAAGCATGGTCATGCAGTTCGCCCTGATATAAGCTGCGGCCTCCATATATTTTTTCAAGAAGCGTATAATCCTGCTCCGTCATATAACAATGCCTTCACTTTCCATTCATTTTTGTTCCGCTCTGCAATGGACAGGGCGACTGCATCAGGTTCTGATGCTTATTGCACGTTGCTGTTCCAGATGGGGTTGCCGATGGCAATGCGCGAATTCCCCGCTGTGATATCAACTACCACCACACGGTAGAAAGCACAGCTCGCATCTGCATCGAAGGCAAGCTCCGTGCCGTCAACCATACCGTTGGTGCTATCCACCGTCAGCTCTTTTCTGCACACAACGCCCTTGTCGCTGATGACATCCAGCCGATACTGGTCGGTCAGGCTGGTGGCAGGGCTACCGTTAGCACTGATGGCACGGATCTTCTCCACGTCGATTACCACGCGCTGCCCGGAGAAGTTGCAACTTCTGCCCATGGCGGTGTTGCCCACGCACATCTTGATGCCCGCACAGCCCGCCACAAAGTCACCGACACGGAGCTGATCGATGAGATAGCCCTTGTCGGAAACCGCAGCAGAGGTTCCGTAGATACTGGTGAGCGACGTATCGTCCAGTCCCTGATGGGTATCGCTACCGGCGCAGGCGTATATCTTGGCGCCGCTTGCCAGCAGCGTTTCCCAACCGGCATACATCTGATTATCACGCTCATGATTACCGGAGGTCAATTTCACCTCAAACCCGATGCCGTCCACACCGAAGTAGTAATCGGCAGGCGCCTTTTGCGTGTCGCCAGGCAGTGTAAACGGATGGGGCAGCACGAAGAATCCGCCTGCGCCCTGCACCGCTTCCATCAACTCCGCAAAATCCTCCCGTGTGAATTCCGGATAGATAAACTCCGCGTTTCCGCTATTGGTTCGGGTACCTCTAGACCACCACCATCCGGGCTTCACATTGGTTTTTCTATAATTGAACCCATCGAATGCATCCAAAACTGCTTCTAACTGCTCCTTGGTTCTAAAGAGCATATTGTAATGCATCTCCGTTCTGCCGCTGCTCACCGTGGAGGGAACGCTCGTACTCGCCTCCGTGCCGTACACCAGCTTGCTTGTATCCCAAGCGCTCCAATCGGCATCTATATGACTTGTCTGCTGGTGATCGAGGCTGGCGGCAAAATTCAAGTTCAGATTTTCCGGCTTCATCTGGTTATACCACTCGGTAACTTCCACATAGCCGTCGGAGGTGCCGTCATTACTGCCGTTAACGCTGGTGTCGGCATGGTTATGCAGCTCGCCCTGATACAGCGTGCGGCCGGTATACAGATCGCTCAGCGTATTCGCATCCGTCTCGTTAGCGGCTAAGTCCACCGCGATGGTATCACCGTATTCGCCTGCGAAACAGCTCAGAACGGGGAAGCTGTCCGCCCTGCAGACCCAGTGCCCCTGCGCGCCATCCGCAGTAAAGAGATACGCGATTTTCTCCGCAGACATGGCTTTCAGCCCCGCCACATCCTTCAGGTCCTGCCTGGTGCAGGTGGGATAAGCGGTGATATCATTGTCCTCACCGTATACAAGATGCTTTCCGTTGCAGTTGAGGGCGTGGCAGTTCGTAAGATTCACCGTGCCTTCATTATAACCCACAAACAGACCGTTTTTTGCGCCGCTGTTTGAGGTATACGTGGGATTGGTGTGGTTCACGCTGTTGGAAATGCTGAGAACAGTACTTGTACTCTGTACATGCCCGACAAAGCCGCCCACGTAGTCCTTCACATAGATGCCCTTATGCGCCACTTCACCCGTATTCAGGCAGTTGTCGATGGTGGCGCCACCACTCTGCACAAGACCGATCAAGCCGCCCACACGGCCCTTACCGTCCACGTTCATCGTGGCGGAGCCGGCAAAGGCGCAATCTGTCATGGTAACAGCCTTGCCGGAGCCGTTGGAGCCGATCAGACCGCCCACATAGTTGTTCTGGCCGTACACAATGGCGTCGCTGTAAATCTTCTCAAAGCGGCCGGCTGCACTGCCGACGATACTGCCGAGGTGGCTGTCTTTGGCGCTCGTCGAGGTGAAATAGCTGTTTTTCAGCTTGAAGTTCTGGATGACCGCGGTGGAATCCGTTCCGCCGAACAGGCCCTGATACTGATTGCCGTTGTTCAGGTACACGCCGCGGATGGTGTAACCCCCTCCGTCGAAAGTACCGGCAAAGCGGTTGGCGGTGCTGCCGATGGGCGTCCACGCCGTGGGTGTGGTGCCGGTACCGCCGTTTTCATTGGCCGTCCAGCCCGGGTTCAGGTTGATATCCGCGCCGAGCCGCACCGTCTTGTCGTCAAAGTTATTGGTCTGAGAGAGGATGGCAAAGACGTAGAATTCCGCAGCAGTTGTCAGGGTGAAATCCGTTTTCTCCTCGTCATACCAGCCCGCATTGACCGGGATCGTGCCGTTGCTGTATTCGGCCGCGAAATAGCTCAGAACCGGCAGGCTGTCCGTGCTGCAATCCCAGTGTCCCTGCGCGTCGGACGCAAGGAAGAGGTTTTGAACGAGCGCCGCAGTCAGGGATTTCAGCCCAGCCACATCCGCCTTGCTCGGGCTGGTGCAGGTATCGGAGTATGTAGTATTGGATACGTTACCCACGAATGCTTTGTCGAAGTAGTTGATGGCGTGGCAGTTTGTAAGCTTTATTGAGCCGCCGGTTTTGTATCCGACAAATAAACCGATGCCGTCGCCAGACGTATACTTGGGATTGGTGTGGTTCACGCTGTTGGAAATACTGAGAACAGTAGACGAACTCTGTATCTGCCCGACAAAACCACCTGTGTAGGCGCTGGCGGCGCTCACCTTATGATATACCTCGCCCGTATTCAGACAGTTGTCGATGGTGGTACCACCACTATTCTGCGAGAGGCCGACCAATCCGCCCAGAGCGTACTTTGCCGCATTCATCGTGGCGGAGCCGGCAAACCAGCAATCCTTCATCGTAACGGAGCCAGAGGATGACGTGGCGCCGATCAGTCCGCCCACGTAGTGGTTCTTACCGTATACAACGGCTTCGCTATAGATCCTTTCAAACCTACCGATCGCGTTGCCGACGATACTGCCGAGCTGCTGGCCTGATGAGGTGAAATAGCTGTTTTTCAGCTTGAAGTTCCGGATGACCGCATCGGAATCCGTGCCGCCGAACAGGCCCTGATAGTTACTGCTATTATTCAGATATACACCGCGGATGGTGTGACCCTGTCCGTCGAAAGTACCGGCAAAGCGCTTGTTGGTGCTGGTGCTGCCGATGGGCGTCCACTCCGTGGGCGTGGTGCCGGTACCGCCGTTTTCATCGGCCGTCCAGCCCTTGTTCAGGTTGATATCCGCGCCGAGCTGCACCGTTATGCCCGCAAAGTTGGTAAGCTGGGACACCGCGGCAAAGCCGTAGAGATCACCGGCATCCATCAGGGTAAAGGTAGTCGCGTCCACCTCATACCAGTCGGTAGCGACGGAAAGTGTGTTGTACTCGTCTGCAAAGCAGCGCAGGACGGGCAAGCTGCTCACGCTGCAGACCCAGTGTCCCTTCGCGTCGCCTGCGAAAAGATTTTGAACCTTTGCCGCCAGCAGGGATTTCAGCCCCGCCACATCCCCTGCATTCACTCTGGCACAAGTGCCGGAGGTATAGGTGGAGTCAGCAGGTGAGTTGCTTTGCACTAGGTACTTGCCGTTCGCTCCAATGACATAGCTGTTTTCCAGCGTCAATGTGCCTTGCTTTTGACCAACAAAGTAGCCGAGACCGATATCACTTGAAATATCGCTTTTCGGAGCGGTGAGACTGGCACTGTAGGAAATGCTCAGCGTCTTGCCGCTTGGCAAGTGTCCCACAAAGCAGGCCGTTGCGCCGTTTCTGCTTGGTATGCCACTTGCATTTGCGTGGGTCCAAACTTCTCCGGTACACAGGCAATTTTTAATGGTGCTGTTAGCTTGAACATCGCCAATAAAACCGCCAAGATAGTTCTGGTTTTTAATATTGATGGTTGCATTGCCGGCAAACCAGCAGTCCTCCATGCTGACGCTACTGCTTTCAACATTGCCGATGAGACCGCCTATACGTGCGTTATTGCCAGCTACAATAGCGTCACTGTAAATCTTCTCAAAGTCTCCTCCCTTTGCATTGCCAACGATGCTACCAAGCTGCCGTCCGGTAGAGGTGAAATAGCTATTTTTCAACTTGAAATTTTGGAGCTTCGCATCGGGGCCTGTTGCGGCGAACAGACCCTGATACTGGCTGCTTCCCCCATTCAGATACACGCCTCTGATGGTCTTGCCCTGCCCGTCAAATGTACCGGCAAAGGGGGTAGTATTGGTTCCGATGGGCGTCCACGCGGTAGCAGGCGCGGTAGAGCTGGCCTTCCAGTCCTCGTTCAGGTCGATATCCGCGCCGAGCTGCACCGTTATGCCGGCAAAGTTCATGGTCTGAGCCATGGCGGCAAAGCCCAGCAACTGGTGCGCATCCCGCAACGTGAAGGTGGTCGCCGTGCCGTCGCCGTACCAGTCAAGACCCAGCGTTCTGGTGGAATACTCATCTGCAAAGAGGCTCAGAACCGGCAGGGTGTCTTCCGTGACGACCCAGTGGCCGGCCGCCGACTCCTTTGTGCCGTCGAAGAGCGCCCGAATCTTGGCATAGGTTTTATAGCCGCTGAGGCCCTTTGCCTCATCTGTGGTGAATCTGCCGCAATCAACAGGGTCACCGGTAGCGTACACAAGGGTCATACTGGCGTTGTTGTTATTCTTATACAAAATCGAGTGGCTGTTTGAAAGATTCAACGTACTACTCGAATCCTTAAGGCCAACGAGATCGGCAATTTGACCTGTTTTGCTGCTATCTCCGGCTTGATACGGCCGACCGCTGTTGACGCTGTTCGTAATGTTCACCGTAGCCGACGCCATATGCCCGATAAAACCGCCCACGCCGGTATTTTTAGGTTGGGCTTCCAAACTCACAGGGGCTGTATTCAGGCAGTTGTTGATCGTGCTGTTGTGGGTAACATCACCGATCAGGCCGCCCAGATAGCTGGACTTGGTTTTGATCGTAACAGAGCCGGCAAACCAGCAGTCGTTCATGGTAACGCCGCCGGATGCCGTGGCGCCGATCAACCCACCCACACGCTGCAGGTGGGCTTCCACAATGGCGTCGCTGTAAATCTTCTCAAATTTACCTGCCGCCGTTCCGGCTATGCTGCCGAAATTGTTGTGGGCTATATTACCTGTATCGGTATAAAGATAGCTGTTTTTCAACTTGAAATCCCGGACAGTGGCGCTGGCAGTTGTGCTCGCAAAGAAGCCTTGCCCCTCCACGGTCGCATTCAGATACACGCCGCGGATGGTGTGACCCTGTCCGTCAAAGGTGCCGGCAAAGGGGGTGGATGTGTTGCCGATGGGCGTCCACGCGGTAGCAGGCGCGGTCTTGCTTATGGCTTCCCAGTCCTCGTTCAGGTCGATATCCTTCGTCAGCTTGACCTTCCAGCCGGCAAAGCTCTTGTTCTGGGATTCGCCGGCAAAAGTGAGCAGCTCCGAAGCA
>JAFZRS010000005.1 GCA_017619715.1 Oscillospiraceae bacterium
ACGAGGCTCTAACTCGCTACCTCGACCTTGGCAAGGTCGCGCTCTACCAGATGAGCTACGCCCGCAGATGGTGCCTCCGGTCGGAATTGAACCAACGACACGCGGATTTTCAGTCCGCTGCTCTACCAACTGAGCTACAGAGGCATCTGGCGACCAAGATGGGGCTCGAACCCACGACCTCCAGCGTGACAGGCTGGCGTTCTAACCAACTGAACTACTTGGCCTTATTTGGTGGGAACAACTGGACTCGAACCAGTGACCCCCTGCTTGTAAGGCAGGTGCTCTAACCAGCTGAGCTATGCTCCCGTCCTCCGCCGCCGAGAATAACGGCAAGGAGTATTATACTAAACGGCAAACGGTCTGTCAATAAAAAGTTTTACAAAAACTGCCGTAAAATTTTTGAGAACAAAATCACTTTGCCGCCAGCCCGTCTATGAGCCCGCGCAGTTCCGATGCGGAGAATTCGTACACCGCGTCACAGAACTGGCAGGTCATATGGCACCCTCCCTGCTCGCGCAGGATACTCTCCAATTCCTCCGCGCCCAGAGAAATCAATGCCCGCTCCACACGGTCGCGAGAGCAGTAACAGCGATACGCCACCGCCGTGGAGTCCAGTATCTTCAGCTCAAAATCCGACAGAACCGTGCGCAGCAACCGCTCCGGGTCATCGTCTTTTTCCAGCAGCGACGACACCGCGCCGGCCGCCATGACGCCGCCTTCCACCTTGGCGATAGTGTCCTCGCCGGCGCCGGGCAAGAGCTGAATGAGATACCCGCCGGCGCTGCGGACGCTCTGGTCCCGGTCGATCAGTACGCCCAAAGCGCAGACTGTGGGGATCTGCTCGGACTCTGCAAAATACCCGGCGATATCCTCGGCAATCTCGCCGCCCAACAGATCCACCGTGCCCACGTACGGCTCTTTCATGTTTAGATCCTTGATGACCGTCAGCGTACCCTCATGTCCCACGGCGGCGCCCACGTCCAGCTTTCCGTCCGGGCGCAGCGGCAGATCCGTCCCGGGCTGCGCCACGTAGCCGCGGACGTTTCCTTCGCTGTCCGATACCGCCAGCACCGTACCAAGTGGTCCGTTTCCCTTGAATTGCAGTGTCACGCTGGCGCCCTCGCCCTTGAGCGCGTGTCCCATCAGACTGGCGCCGGACAAGGCGCGCCCCAGCGCGGCAGTGGCGGTGGGCAGCGTCTTATGGATCAGCCGCGCTCTCTCCACCAGTGCGCGGCTGTTAATCGCCGCCGCCTGTACCAGTCCGTCCGATGAAATGGCTCTTACAACCCGATCACTCATACGCTCACACCTCTCCGCTGCCCGCGTCATCGCAAATACGCTTGCACCTGTAATCAAACCACAGCGACAGTACCAGAGCAATCAGTCCCATGGCGTGGGACGCCGCCTGTTCCGCGCCGATGATCGCCACAATCGCGCCTGATGCCACGGCACAGCCGTACAGCACTGACAGTATAAGCAAAAACGCCTTCGCGCCGCGCGACACTTTCTTTTCCGCCTTGCGCCAGCGGTATGCGCCGTGCGCCGCCGGCAGCAGCGACAGCGCCGCCATGCCGAAAAATCCCATATACATCGCCCCTCTCCTTTTTATAGCCGGATACAGGAAAAGTAGATCCGCTGTTCCCCCGCGCGGGGTGCGCCCATGCGCTCCTCGCCGTGGATCCGGATACGTCCGAATCCCGCCTCCTGCAGCCACGCGGTGAGTTGTTCCGGCGTATAGCACCGTTCACGGTGAATCTCCAGATCGCGCTTCCAACTCCCGTCCGCGCGGCGGCGAAAGAGATCCAGATAGTACGTACAGACCTGACGGCTGTACTCGGCGCGCCAGACGCAGTACGTCTCCTCCGTCTCGTCCAGAAACACCTGCCCGTCCAGTGCGCGGAACTTCTCCGGCGTATTCACGTCAAAGATCAACACACCGCCGGGGGCAATAAAAAGGCGCAGACGTTCCAGTGTCCTGCGTACGTCCGCCGGGCGGGTCAGATAATTGAGGCTGTCCAGACAGCAGACGGCGGCGTCTACCGTGCCGTAGAGATCGAGCCGCGGCATGGACTGGTGCAAAAAAAGGGGCTTCTCCCCCTCCGCCGTGCCGCGTTTTTCCATCGCCGCCGCCAGCATGTTCTCGCTGCCGTCCACACCGATCATCTCATAGCCGCGCCCGGCGAGCAGCCACGTCATCGTGCCGGTGCCGCAAGCCAGATCCAACACCGTGTGGACATTCAAACGGCTCCGACGAAAAAGCCGCTCCAGATAGTCCGCCCGGCGGACGTAATCCACGTCCCCTGTCAGCGTATCATAGCAGGCGGCAAGCTGCTCATAACAGCTCATTTTCCCTCCTGCTCCTTCCGGCGCATCTTCTCCAACACGCTCTCATAGCCGCCGTTGCCGCCCAACAAACTGCGATTCACACGGCTGATGGTGGCGCTGGACGCGCCTGTTTTCTCCAGAATCTCGTTATAGATCATCCCGTCGTTGAGCAATGTCGCCACCTCGTAGCGCTGCTCCATGGAGCGCAGCTCTGAAATGGTGCAAAGATCCTGAAAAAAGTGATAGCACTCCTCCTCGGTCTCCAACGTCAAGATTGCCTGATACAGCCGATCGTTTTTTTCCTTTCGGGCGATCTTGGATTTTGCCGCTCTCATTCCGACCCACTCCTTTTCCGTATTTCCGGCATTGCCGTTTTATACAAGTGCATTTTAACATAGTAAATTGTGAAAGTAAACAGGTCGACCGAAAAAATTTCACCACGTGGGAGCAAAACACATAGATTGAACCAGATCACATGGGCAAAGAGGTGTTTTGTTTGCAGGGACAGCTTGACTTTTTTACCGAAGAGAGGCAATTTCCGCCGGATGATCTGCCGCTGTTGACCGCCCGGCTGCGTCTGCCCCGCTGGGACGGACGGGGCGGACGCCGTTTTGACCGCTATTACGCCGCCTACGCCCGGGCGTTTTTCTCCTACTGCCGACACGAGCTGCTGCCCCGGGCAACGGAGGCGCTGGCGCTTTCCCAGCAGTCCGGCGGTGCGATCCCCGCATGGCACATCGCGCTGGATACAGACGTGACGCTACATACCGACCGATACTTGAGCCTTTATACCGATACGGTGGAACAAACGGACGGACGGCGGTTGGTGGTGCGCCGTGCCGACACCTGGGATCTGGCGGAGAACACGCCTGTGCCACTGAGACATCTGTTTCCGGTAATGCCCATGCCGCGCAGGCGGCTGTTGGGCGCGGTCACCGGGGAGATCCTGCGGCGGCAGGAGCAAGGTATGGCGGCATATCACCCCGACTGGCGGCGCGCCATTCGCGCCGCTTTCAGTGCCGATCACTGGTATCTGACGCCGGAACATCTGTGCCTTTTTTACCAGATGTATACCATCGCCCCTGCTCTGGAAGGTATACCGGTGTTCCGAATCCCCTACGATGAAAAGCTCGGACCGCGGCTGCCTGCATAGAAAGATCCCCGCCGCGAGAGCGGCGGGGATCTTTTAGACAAAATAGACCCTATACTGCGCTTTGTGCCAGAATATCATCCAGCGTGTTCAATCCGGCGGCGCGGCTTACCACTACCACGTGGTCGCCTGCACGCAGGCAGGTCATGCCGCCGGGAATGATGATCTCATTGCCCCGGGCAATGGCGGCAATCAGCACGCCGCGCCGGAGGCGCAGATCCTTCAAGGGCGTATCCAGCACCGCGCCGCCGGCGGCGGCTGTGAACTCCAACGCTTCCACGGTGCCGTCCAGCATGCGGTACAGGCTCTCTACGCCGCTGCCCTCACTGTTGGCAAGCGCCCGGACGTAGCGGTTGATCTGACCGGCGGTAATATCCTTGGGCGAGATAATGGTATCGATCCCCATATCCTGCACCATGTCCATATAGTTGGGACGGGTCATCTTGGCAATCACCTTGCCCACACCTTTGCGCTGGGCGTTGATCGCCATCAGCAGATTCTCCTCGTCCCGGTCGGTGAGAGACACGAAGGCGTCGGTCTGGAAAATGTTTTCGCCGTCGATCAGGTTGCTGTCCGTGCCGTCTCCTTCGATAATCATCGCCTGGGGGAGCTGTGCCGCCAAATGCACACACTTTTCGCGGCTGATCTCCACAATACGCACCTTCATACCGATCCGTGCCAGCTCCCACGCCAGGTATACGGCGGTACGACTGCCGCCCAGTACCGAGACGGTTTTGATCCGCTGACGGGTACGGCCGATGCTTTGCAGCAGCTTCAAAAGCTCCGGCTTGGTGCCGACTATATAGAGCTTGTCCCCCGCCGCAGGCACGAAGCTGCCGTCGGGGATCAACAGTTCGCCGCTGTGCTCGGCGGCGCAGATCAGCACGTTGGCAATGCGCGGCACGCCCATACTGCTCAGCGACCTGCCCACCAGGGCGTCCGTATCCGCCACCTGGAAACCGATCATATCAATTCTGCCCCGGGCAAAGGGCTCTACGGAAAAGGCGGTGGGGAAGCTGAGAATCCGGGCAATCTCCCTTGCCGCACTCAGATCCGGATTGATCACCATATCCAGTCCGATCTCCTGCTTGAGGGTATTGGCGTCCCGGCGGTATTCCGGGTTGCGCACCCGGGCAATGGTATGGCGCGCGCCCAACTTCTTGGCGATCAGACAACAGACGAGATTCGTCTCGTCCTTATCGGTAACAGCTACCACCAGATCCGCCTGCCGCGCGCCGGCTTCAATCAGCACGCTGATACTGGCACCGTTGCCCTCCACGCACATAATGTCCAGCGTGGTGTCCGCCCGGTGCAGTGCGGCGGCGGCGGAGTCCACCATGACAATATCGTGGTTCTCCTTTGCCATCTCACAGGCAATGGCGTAGCCCACCTTGCCGTTTCCCACAATGATGATTTTCATATCAAATGTTATCCTCCCCGTCCGGTCCGCCGGCGTCCCGTACCCGGTCTTCCTGCAAAGCTCCGTTGAGCTCTGCACCCATGATCTGTATCTGTCCGCTCATATAGAGCCACAGCAGCGCCACCACAATGGTCGCGATCGAGCCGTATAATTCCGTATAATGGGCAAAGTTCTCCACGTAGTAGGAAAATGCCGCGCTTAAAAGCATCCACGCCGCCAGTGAGCCGCTGATGCCGGGAAGCACCTGCTTGAGCGGCAGACGCCGCCCCACCGCCAACATATGCAGCGCTGCCAGCATCGCCGCCATCATCAACGCCATCACGGCAAAACGTAAATAGTTCCAGCCGTTCAAGAGGCTATCCGGCAGTGTCACCAGCCTTGATATAAAGTGCAGTACCCGACGTCCTGCCACACTCAACAGCGCCGTCAGCGCAATGGTGATGATGAGCAATACGGCAAACACCAACGTGCGAAGCTGGGTATGCCAGATGCTCTTGGGCGGCTCACAGCCATATGCCTTGCGCACCGAGTGCATCAGGCAACTGGTGGCGCGCATGGGGAACCAGATGGAAAACACCACGCAAAACCACAAGAGCTGTGCGCTGGTATTGCCCGACACGTAGTCGAGGTAACTGCGTACGATCCCCAACACCTCCGGCGGTACGATGGCGGACAGGAGCTTCACCGTCTCCTCCACGTCCAGCGCCAGCGCACCCAGCAGCATGCTGATGACAATCAGCAACGGAAAGATCGCAAACAGCAGGTAGTACGTCAGAGCGGCGGAATCACGCGCCACGTCGTGATCGTAGTAACGGATCACCATGCGTCCGGCAATCCTGCCTAACGCGCTCAGAGGTCTCCTTCCGCGTTTTTTCATGCCGCTCCCCTCCCTGTTTCGTTATTCTATCACAGCGAGTTGGAAAATAAAAGCTCTTTTTGTAGGTTGGTCTGTCCTCGCCGCGCTTTTCATAACTTCTTCTTCCGGCGCATACGCTTTCAAAAAAGCAGAAAGGTCGGAGATTCATGAAAAAGCATTCCGTAAAGGTCCTGCTGCTGCGGCGGCAGCATCTTCTGATCCTCGCCGCGCTGGTGCTGGCAGGCGGCATTTTTTACGCCGCCAGTCTGCCTGCCGCCGTCAGCGCCGTCGCCTCACAGCGACAGCTCCCCATCTACTCGGTAGAACGGCCGGATCAGCTCTGCTCCATCTCCTTTGACGCCGCCTGGGGCAACGAAGATACCCAGGCGCTCATTGACATTTTAGGGAGGTACGATGTAAAAGCAACCTTCTTCGTGGTGGGCGACTGGGCGGAGAAGTACCCGGAATCCGCCAAAGCGCTGGCGGACGCGGGACACGAGGTAATGAGCCATTCTCTCCATCACGACCACTATAACAGCCTTTCCGCCCAGCAGATCGTCGCCGACCTCAACGCCGCCAATGAAAAAATCAGCGCCGCCACCGGCACAGTACCTACGCTGATCCGCTGTCCCTACGGGGAGTACGACGACCATGTGATCGCCGCCATCCGCTCCATCGGCATGGAGCCGATTCAGTGGGACGTGGACAGCCTCGACTGGAAGGACTACGATGCGGACACGATCTATAAGCGCGTGACCTCCCAGGTGGGCAGCGGCAGCATCGTACTCTTTCACAACGCCGCGCTCCACACGCCGGAGGCGCTGCCCGCCATTTTGGAGTTCCTGCAATCGGAGGGTTACACCGTGGTCCCCATCTCACAGCTCATCTACACCGGCGACTACACCATCGACCATACCGGGCGGCAGTTCCCGGCGGAGCAATAAAGCGGACAAATCGTCTTGCAACGGACGGCAACCCCGGGTATAATGAATGGAGTCCATCTACGGAGGAAAACGCCATGGAGCTGGAATACACGCTCATCGACCCCACAAAAAATATCACTCTGCTGGTGACCACGCCGATACAGCGCGCGCTCCAGCCGCAGGTGGCAGGGTATCTCCTGCGGCGGGAAAAAGCCGCCGAGCAGGTGGCGTTCCTCGAGCAGGCACAAACCGCCGGCTGTCAGGCGCGGCTGCAAATGATGGGCGGGGAATTCTGCGGCAACGCCGCCATGAGTTTAGGCGCGTGGCTGTGCTGGGAACAGGGATCTGCCGTGGGGGAGAACCGGACGCTTTTGTTGGAGGTCTCCGGTGCGCCGGAGCCGGTGGCGTGTACCGTCACGCCGGTGCGTACCTGTTATCTCGGTACGGTGGCGATGCCGCTGCCGGAGCGGGTAACAACGGTAGAGCTTCCGGTTGCAGGCGGCACGGCGCCATTTCCGGCGGTATTCTTCCCCGGCATTTGTCACGTGATCGTCCCGGCGAACGCTATGAAAAAGAGCGAGGCGGAGGATCGGCTGCGCCACTGGGCTGCGCGGCTTCTCTCCGGCGCGGCGGGACTGCTTCTTTGGAACGAGAGCGCCTCGTCCATGGAGCCGCTGGTATACGTGCAGGAGACGGATACCGCCGTATGGGAGCAGGGCTGCGGCAGCGGCAGCGCCGCCATCGGCGCGTGGCTGACCGTGCGGCGCGGCGAGAATCAATGCCTGTCCGTGCGCCAGCCGGGGGGCGCGATTGCCGTTACCACCCTTTTTGCAGACGGAAAACTCACCTCGCTGACTATCAGCGGCACAGTGCATCTGGGGCGCAAAAAACGCACGAACGTGGTCTTTTGAAAATGGGGCGACCGACAGGTCGCCCTTTTTCGCGGCAGATTTCCTTTGCATATGACAGCACGCTGTGATATACTTATATTTGGTATATTAGTGTGATTTTCTCTTCACAACAGAAAGGACGCATTCACATATGGGACTGATCACCAAAATATTCGGAACGTACAGCCAGCGTGAGCTGAAAGCCATCTACCCCATTGCCGACAAGATTGAGGCGATGGCGGACGAGTACCGCGCCATGACCGACGCCCAGCTCCAAGCCAAAACGCCGGAGTTCAAAGAGCGGCTTCAAAACGGCGAGACACTGGACGACATTTTGCCTGAGGCGTTTGCCACCGTCCGGGAGGCGGCGGATCGGGTACTGGGTCTGCGCCCCTACCGGGTACAGCTCATCGGCGGCATCGTGCTGCATCAAGGGCGCATCGCCGAGATGAAGACCGGCGAGGGCAAAACGCTGGTGGCAACGCTTCCCGCCTATTTGAACGCTTTGACGGGCAACGGCGTACACATCGTCACCGTCAACGACTATCTTGCCAAGCGCGACAGCGAGTGGATGGGGAAAGTACACCGCTTTTTAGGGTTGACGGTGGGTCTTATCATTCACGATCTGGACAAGAAACAGCGGCAGGACGCCTATGCCGCCGATATCACCTACGGCACCAACAACGAGATGGGCTTTGACTATCTGCGCGACAATATGGCGCTGTACGCCAACGAGCAGGTACAGCGCGGACACAGCTTCGCCATCGTGGACGAGGTGGACTCGATCCTGATCGACGAGGCGCGCACGCCGCTCATTATCTCCGGCATGGGAGACAAGTCCACACAGCTGTACGACATGGCGGAGATGTTTGCCAGAGGCTTAAAAAAGTACGTGGTGGCGGAGACCGACGATAAAGCGGAGGAGGACACGGACCTCGACGCCGACTACGTGGTGGACGAAAAGGGAAAGCACGTGACCCTGACCGCCCGGGGCATTGCCAAGGCGGAGGAGTTCTTCCATCTGGACAACCTTTCCGATCCCGAGAATGCCACCATCGCTCACCACATCAACCAGGCGATCCGCGCCCACGGCATTATGAAGCGGGACGTGGACTATGTGGTCAAGGACGGCGAAATCATCATCGTGGACGAGTTCACCGGGCGGTTGATGTTCGGTCGGCGCTATTCCGAGGGTCTCCATCAGGCAATCGAGGCGAAGGAGCACGTCTCGGTACAGCGGGAGAGCAAGACGCTGGCTACCATCACCTTCCAAAACTATTTCCGCCTCTACGCCAAGCTCTCCGGCATGACCGGTACGGCGCTGACGGAAGAAGAGGAGTTTGCCACCATCTACAAGCTGGATATTGTGGAGATTCCCACCAACCGTCCCATCGCCCGTGTGGACAACGAGGACGCCGTCTACAAAACGGAAAACGGCAAGTATCGCGCCGTCATCGAGCAGATCAAAGCCTGCCACGCCAAGGGACAGCCGGTGCTGGTGGGTACGGTGTCCATTGAGAAAAACGAACTGCTGGGGCATATGCTCACGCGCGCCGGCATCAAGCACAATCTCCTCAACGCCAAAAATCATGAGCGCGAGGCGGAGATTGTAGCGCAGGCAGGTAAATTGGGCGCGGTGACGGTTGCCACCAACATGGCAGGACGCGGTACGGATATCATGCTGGGCGGCAACGCCGAATATCTCGCCATCAACGATCTGCGCAAGGCAGGCTTGTCTGATGAGCTGATCGCCGAAGCAACCGGCTACGCCGAGACCGACGATCAGGATATTCTTGAGGCGCGCAAGCTCTTTAACGAGAAGCTGTCACTCCACAAGGCGGAGATTGCGGGCGAGGCGGATCAGGTGCGCGAGGCAGGCGGCCTTTTCATCATCGGCACGGAGCGCCACGACTCACGCCGCATCGACAATCAGCTTCGCGGACGCGCCGGACGGCAGGGTGATCCGGGTGAAACGCGGTTCTACATCTCCCTGGAAGACGATTTGATGCGTCTATTCGGCGGAGATCGTGTCACCGGCATCATGGAGCGCATGAACATTGACGAGGACACCTCCATCGAGAACCGTATGCTCTCCCGTGCCATTGAGCAGGCGCAGACCACGGTGGAGTCACGGAACTTCCAGGCGCGTAAATCCGTGCTGGAGTACGACGACGTGATGAACAAACAGCGCGAGATCATCTACGATCAGCGCAAGCAGGTACTCGACGGCATGGACGTCAAGGAAGTCATCATGGACATGATGAGCTCCTCCATTGCCGGTCAGGTGCACAGCGCCTTTATGGAACACACCCATCTCGACGCCGATGGCTGTCGGGCGCTGCTCCACGCGGTGGAAGGACTCTATTTCCCCAAATATGCCGTGCGGATTGACGTAAATCAACTGGACACCATGGAGGCGCAGGACTTTATCGACCTGTTTACCGCCGCCGCCGCCGAGTTCTATGAGAAGAAAGAAGCGGAGATCACCTCTCCCGTCATGCGGGAGTTGGAGCGGGTGATCCTCTTGCGGGTGGTGGACGAATACTGGATGGATCACATCGACGCCATGACCGATCTGCGGCAGGGAATCCGCTTGCGCGCCTACGCCCAGACAGACCCCGTCATCGCCTACAAGAAGGAATCTCTTGAGATGTTCGAGGAGATGATCGCCGCCATTCGGGAGGAAACGGTGCGCCGCCTTTACTCCGTGCGGCTGCGGCAAAATGAGGAGATCAAGCGCAAGCAGGTCGCTACCGGCATTACCGAGAACGTGGGCGGCGACGGCACCGTGAAAAAACAGCCCAAGAAAGTGGTCAAGATCGGACGGAACGATCCCTGTCCCTGCGGCTCGGGGCTTAAATGGAAAAAATGTACCTGCTCCCAGTATCACAGCTCTTGATACGTCCACCGCAAAAGGAGTCTTCATGTCATTTCATATCCATGAGAAAAACGGACTGACCTATTTGACCTGTGATCTGCTATCCGGTGTGCGACACGGTTTTTCCACGCGCCGGGGCGGTGTCAGTCCGCCGCCGTGGGACAGCCTGAACCTGGGTGTCGGGCGAGGCGACGCGATGGAAAACGTCCGGGAAAACTACCGGCGCTTCTGCGACGCCATCGGCGCGGACGCGGCGCGATGTGTTTTGAGCAAGCAGGTGCATGAGGCGAACGTGCGCCTCGTCACCTCCGATGACTGCGGCAAGGGGCTTTGGCGCGATCGGGATTACACCAGCGCGGACGCCATGATCTGCAACCAGCCGGATATTCCGTTGGTGGTGTTCTCCGCTGACTGTAATGTGATTCTCCTTTACGACGACGCCACCGGAGCCGTTGGCGCGGCTCATGCCGGCTGGCGCGGCACGGCACAGGGTATTGTCAAAGCCGCTGTGGAGTCCATGGCGGCGCAGTTTGGCACGCACCCGTCCCGCATTCGCGCCGCCATCGGTCCCGCCATCGGACCGTGCTGTTTTGAGACAGACAACGACGTGCCGGACGCACTGCGTGACGCGCTGGGCGAGGCGGCGGAGCCGTATATGGCGTGGAACGGAAAAAAATGGCACATTGATCTGCGCGCCGTCAACGCACTGTGGCTGCGCCGCTCAGGTGTGGAGCGAATCGACATCTGCGACCACTGCACCGCCTGCCGCACCGATCTCTACTGGTCGCACCGCAAAACCGGCGGCGCGCGGGGTGCGCAGATCGCCATGATCTCACTATGACAGGAGTTTTCCCATGAAAAAGCGTCTTGTCTTTCTGGCACTGGCGGCGTTTGTGATACTGACCGCCTGTGCCGACCCGGACAGTTCTGATCCCAACGATCCCTTCGGCGATATGATCGGTCTGTCCTCTTCCTCCGACGCGCAGCCGGACACAGCGCTGCGCTCCTTTTCTCTGCCCTATTTTAAGAACCGGACACTGGATCCCATCACCTGTCCGGACGGCATACACCAGACGCTGGGCGCGCTGTTGTACGACGGTTTATTCACCTTGGACGAGACGCTGACACTGCGTCCGGCTCTGGCAACCGGCTATTCCTATGATGCCGCCAACCGTGAATATACCATCGCCCTGCGAAGCGGCATTACGTTCTCCGACGGCTCACCTGTGAGCGCATCGGACGTGGTCGCTACGCTCCGCCGTGCACAAATTTCCGAGCGATACGCGGCGCGGCTGGCAGAGATGGTTTCCGTCTCCGGCAGCGGCAATACGGTATATATTACGCTCAGCACCGACTGCGCCGGTTTTGCTTCCCGGCTGGATATTCCCATTGTCAAGACGGGAACAGAGGATCAAATGATCCCTGTGGGAACGGGTCTCTACTGCTGCGCAGAGGATGACAAGGGATTATACCTTACACCCAATCTGCACCGTTGGCGGCAGGGTACACTGCCCATCGCCCGGATCGCTTTGAAAGACTGCAAAGATGAGGAGTCCCTTCCCTATGCCTTCAACGCCCAGCAGATCCAGCTACTCGCCTGTGATCTGACCGGTACGACCTCCGCTTCCTTCTCCGGCAGCGGCGAATACATCGATGCTGCTACCACGGTGATGCAATATATTGGCTGTAACACCGGCACAGGCATTTTCAGCGACGCGGCTTTGCGCGCCGCCGTCAGCGCCGGGATTGACCGGGTGGGCTGTGTCAACGCATATCTGCTTGGTCACGGTCACGCCGCCCAGTTCCCCCTGTCCCCTGTCTGCGCTCTGTATCCGGTTTCCATGGAGCAGACCTATTCCCCGGATAACTACCTGGCGGCGCTGGAGGCGGCAGGGTACAACACAGGCGTTTTACGCACCGCCACGCTGCTGGTGAATGAGGAAAATCCGTTCCGTGTACACGCCGCCCGGAAGATCGCCGCAGATCTATCCCAATACGATATCCAAATCTCTGTGTCTGCCCTACCCTGGGAGGAATACCGGACCGCGCTGACCGCCGGACGGTACGACCTCTATTACGGGGAGTGCCGCTTGAGCGCGGACTGGGATCTCACGGCGCTGCTGGGCGAGGGCGGCGCGCTGAACTTCAGCGCCTACGCCGACGAGGAATTGACCCGTCTGATCACAGAGGACCGCGCCGCCAATCCGGATCGGCGCGGCGATACGATGCGGGCGCTGTGTGCAAGGCTGCAGACCCAATCGCCCTTTGTGCCCATTTCTTTCAAGAATATCTCTATGCTGCTGCCCTCCGGCGCGCTGGATGGTGTGATTCCCACCGCCGCCAATCCGTTTTTTAATTTGCCTGACTGGACAGTACACTGGGCAAACGCCGAGGAGTGAGGCATGGATATTCACGCCATGTGAAACAAAGAAATGACACGGCGGAGCATACTCCGCCGTGTCGTTTCTTTGTTCGTTTAGTAGGTGCGGATTACCGCCGAGACTTTGCCCAGAATAGTGGCGTTTCGTCCGTCGATAGGGCTGTAATCAGGGTTTTCCGGCAGTAGCCACACCTCGTTTCCCTTGCGCTGCAACCGTTTGACGGTTGCTTCGTCCTCGAGAAGCGCTACCACAATCTCGCCGTTGTGCGCCTGGCGCTGCTGGTGCACCACCACCAGATCGTCCGGCAATATGCCGGCGTTGAGCATGGATTCGCCGCGAACCCGCAACGCAAAATACTCGCCGTCCCTGCCGCCGGTATCAAAGGTGAGATAGTCCTCAATGCACTCCTGCGCCAGAATGGGCGTACCTGCCGCCACATTACCCACGATGGGCACTTTGCCCGCCGGCAGCTCCGGCTGACCATACAAATCGTCCCCTGTCCGTTCCGGCTGAATCGGTGTAATGGCGCGACCCTTGCCGGCGCCCTTATTGATGATACCCTGCTCCTCCATGTGCTTGAGGTGAAAATGCACTGTGGACGGAGATTTTAGACCCACCGCCTCGCCGATCTCCCGGACGGAAGGCGGATACCCCTGCTCACGGATCGTGGCGGTGATATAATCGTAGATCCGCTGCTGCATCTTCGTCATCTGACCCATGCTGTATCTCCTTTCTTCTGGGGAAAACACGATTCTTCTACTGCATTATAGCATATCGTTTCCTATATTGCAACATTTGTTCGATATTTTTTCTTGCTATTTTTTTCTTGCAGAAAACATTTGATTTTTTCTTGCATTTTGCGGCGCGGTGTGGTATGATAACTTGTACTTTGAGACGTATGCCATTTGGCAAGAAGGAGTTTTCACTATGTTGATTTTCATCACCGTTTTGCAGTTGATCGTGGGGCTGATCCTGACCGCGATCGTGCTGTTCCAATCCGGCAAGAGCCAGGGTCTGTCCGGTACTATCGGCGGCATCGCCGACAGCTACATGGCAAAGAGCAAGGCAAAGTCTCTGGACGCCAAGCTCGCCAAGGCTACCAAGTGGGTGGGCGCCGCCTTCGTGGTGCTGACGCTGATCCTTAACTGCATGGTTGCCGCAGGTATGTAAAGCAAATACCGTTGACGAATGCCGTCCCCATGGGGGACGGCATTCGTTTTTTTACCACTCTAAATACACGCAAATCAGTTTGTATTCTCCATCCGGCGTTCTGCAGCCAAACACCACATGATCCGGCACGATGTTGTCGATCCCCACAGGGAAGCTGTATACACCCTGTGCAAGAATCTCATACTCTATCGCCATATACAGGTTTTCACCGGGCTGATCGCGCAGATACAGGGTGCATTCGCTCGGCAAAGCGCTGCCTGTCGCCGTCATATAGATACGGTAGCATCGATCCGAGCCGGACCACGCCACGCCTGTTACCGCCATCACCGTTCCGTCAGGCAAAAGAAAGGATTCGTCCATTCCGGCTTCCCGCCAATAGTCGTCTCTCTCCCAGCCGTCCCGCCCTACGCTGAAAAGACTATCCGCCTGACCGCCTGCCCCATCCGGCTGACGGTCATTGTCCAACATACCCATCAGCGCGCTGAACAGGACGCTTGCCGCCACCAAAATACCCACCGCGGGGAGACAGCCGCTTTTCTTTTTCTGACGCAGACGAATCGGTGCGGCGGGCGACGGTGCGCTTCCGCTGTGCGCTATTTCGGCGATCGATGGGCGATAGTCATTCTGCGCCTGATGCTCATAGCACTCCTTCTGTTCAAAGCAGACCTTATCGCTGTACGCCTGTTTCTTCGCGTAGGCATCGTCGGTCATGTGCTGTACCGTGCCGTCCACCATGACACGCTCCCTCTTGGGCGGGCGGTTATAGGCACCGCAACGAGGACAGCAACCCTCTTTATTATAATTATAAACAGCGCCGCACGCCTTGCAACGGACGATCACCATAGTGCTCCCCCCTTCTTCTGCGTTTATCCTAACACATTTGAGCGCGGCTGTCTATCAACTTCCGGTTGCAATTGCTTTATTAGTGCGCAACGTACGGTTTACCTGCTGTGCAATACATGAAAAAACACCCTTTTCTATGGGCTCTGACCATAGAAAAGGGTGTTTTACGCTTTGATACGCCGCTCTTTATTTGACCAGCTCGATGATAGCGGTCTCGGCGGCATCACCGCGGCGTACGCCGGTGCGAACGATGCGGGTATAACCGCCGTTGCGCTCCGCGTATTCCGGGGCAATCTGCTTAAACAGCTTGTTCGCCACGTCTTCTCTGGTGATAAACGCCAGCGCTTGACGGTAGGCTGCCAGATCGCCCTTCTTGCCGAGAGTGATCATCTTCTCGGCCATGGGCTTGATCTCCTTGGCGCGGGTGATGGTGGTCTCCATCCGTCCGAGATCCAGAAAATCAGTCACCTGCTGACGAAGCATCGCTCTGCGCTGATCCGTCGTCTTGCCGAGCTTACGAGTTCCGGGCATTTCAGTTTCCTCCTTAATAAGGATATTCCGCGCAATGCGCGAAGCAGTTAATTGTTCTCTTCGCTGGCAAGGCTCAAGCCCATCATCGCCAGCTTATTGATGACTTCCTCCAAAGACTTCCGTCCCAGATTACGCACCTTCATCATCTCGTCCTCCGTCCTGGAGATCAGATCCTCGACGGTATTGATATTAGCGCGCTTGAGACAGTTGAAGCTGCGGACGCTCAAATCCAACTCCTCGATGGTCAGCTCCAGCACTTTGTCACGCTGATCGGTGGATTTCTCCACCACCGTGGACTGACCGCCTGCCATTTCGCTCAGATCGGTGAACAGAGCAAAATGATCGCAGAGGATCTTAGCGCCCAGGGAAACAGCGTCCCGGGCGGAGATGGTGGAATCCGTCCAGACTTCCAGCGTCAGCTTATCAAAGTCCGTCATGTTGCCCACACGGGTGTTCTCCACCGTGTAGTTGACCTTATAGACGGGGGTATAGATGGAGTCAATGGGAATCACACCGATCACACCGCCACGCAACGCTTTGTTGCGGTTGGCGTCCACATAACCGCGGCCGTGGCTGAGCGTGATCTCCATGCTCAGCTTGCCGTCTACGTCCAATGTGGCAATGTGCAGATCCGGATTGAGAATCTCCACTTCACCGTCGACCTTGATATCGCCGGCAGTAACCTCGCAGGGACCGGTGGCCTCGATGAACACCGTCTTGGGACTGTCACTATGGAGCTTGGTGAGCAGTTCTTTCACGTTCAGGACAATCTCTGTCACGTCCTCTTTCACACCGGGAACGGTGGAAAACTCGTGCTGCACACCTGCAATCTTGATGCTGGTAGCGGCGGTGCCGGGCAGAGACGAGAGCAGAATGCGGCGCAGCGCATTGCCCAGAGTCGTGCCGTAGCCGCGCTCCAGAGGCTCGATCACATATTTTCCGTAGGAGGCGTCGCCGGGTGTTTCGATACACTCGATTTGGGGCTTTTCAATTTCGATCATGCAGTACCCTCCTTCAATTTTCATTGCGGTACGGGGTAAAACCCGCGCTATTTCAGATCCGTGCGGCTGTGAGGGTCAAAGCCCTGTTACCTGGAGTACAACTCAACAATCAGGTGCTCCTCGATGGGCATATCAATGTCCTCACGAGCGGGCAGCCTGGTGACAGTACCCTTCAAAGTATTCTTCTCGCGCTCCAACCATGCAGGAACTGTGACCAGAGGAGCGTCCTCAGCGGTGAGACGCTTGAAGGCAACGGAGGAGCGACTGCTCTCTCTGACCTCAATCACATCCCCTACGCGAACCAGGTAGGAAGGAATATTGACCTTCTTGCCATTCACGGTGAAATGAGCGTGATTCACCAGCTGACGCGCCTCGCGGCGGGTCATTGCAAAGCCCAGACGGTACACCACGTTGTCCAGACGGCGCTCCACCAGACTCAGCAGGTTTTCACCCGTCTTACCGGACATATGGGAGGCCTTCTCATAGTACATACGGAATTGCCGCTCCAAAATGCCGTAGACAAACTTGACCTTCTGCTTCTCATTGAGCTGAATGGCATATTCACTCTTCTTCTTTCTCATCTGTCCGCCGGGGTTGCGCTTGGTCTCCTTCTTGGAGTAACCCATGACGGTAGGAGAAATGCCCAGCGCCTTGCAGCGCTTGGCGATCGGCTGCATATTCTTAGCCATAATCTACTGTTCCTCCTTCTTTAACTTACACGCGACGGCGCTTCGGCGGGCGGCAGCCGTTGTGGGGGATAGGCGTGACATCCTTGATCATCGTCACTTCCAGACCCACTGCCTGCAAGGCGCGAATCGCTGCCTCACGGCCCTGACCGGGACCCTTCACGAAAACTTCAACTGTTTTCAGACCGTACTCCATCGCCGCCTTGGCAGCGGTTTCAGCAGCGCTCTGTGCAGCAAAGGGAGTGGATTTCTTGCTTCCGCGGAAGCCCAGACCGCCCGAGGACGCCCAGGACAGCGCATTGCCCTGCGCATCGGTGACGGTCACCATGGTGTTATTGAAGGAAGAACGGATATGGACCTGTCCCTTTTCTACGTTCTTCTTTTCACGACGGCGGCGAACGACCTTCTTACCGCTTTTCACGTTAGCCATATTTGATCCTTCCCTCCTTACTTCTTCTTGTTAGCAATGGTCTTCTTCGGACCCTTGCGGGTGCGCGCGTTGGTCTTGCTGCGCTGTCCGCGCACGGGCAGACCACGACGATGACGGGTGCCGCGATAGCAGCCGATCTCCGTCAGACGCTTGATGTCCAACGCAACCTGGCGGCGCAAATCGCCCTCCACCACATAGCCGTCAACTGCCTCGCGGAGCTTCGCCTCGTCAGCTTCGCTCAGATCCTTCACGCGGGTATCGGGGTTTACGCCTGTCTTCGCCAGGATATCCTGGGCGGTTTTTCTGCCAATACCGTAGATATAAGTCAAACCGATCTCGATTCGCTTATCCTTGGGCAGGTCAATACCGGCAATACGTGCCATACTCTTTAAGCACCTCCACTTTCTACTTAGCCCTGTCTCTGCTTATGCTTGGGATTCTCGCAAATGACCATGACACGGCCTTTGCGCCGAATGACCTTGCACTTCTCGCACATGGGCTTGACGGACGGTCTCACTTTCATGTCTTGTACCTCCTACTTACTACGCCAGGTAATCCGGCCGCGGGTCAGATCGTAAGGCGACATCTCCACGGTCACCTTGTCACCGGGCAGAATCCTGATGAAGTTCATTCTGAGCTTTCCGGAAATATGTGCCAATATCGTGTGTCCATTTCCAATGTCTACTTGGAATGTCGTGTTGGGCAGGGATTCTACCACTACGCCCTCCACTTCAATCATATCGGATTTTGCCAAGCTAAGATCCCTCCTGATCTGGATTACCGCCGCTGTATGCGGCTATGGCTTTACGAAGCTCGCTGTTGGTGACTTTCTCGCCACCTCTGATTCTCTCGGCGGTTATGCCGGAGCCGGACTCCACCAGCGTTACGTGCTTGCGCCGTTTTCGCTTGGGATTCTCCACTCTCCGCTTCTTCCCGTCCGCCAGCAGGAGGAAGTCTCCCTCCGTCGCAAGTACGAAGAAAAGGCTTCCCGCGTCCCTGCCGGCAACTGCTTTTACGATGTCTGATTTGGCAATGTCCATAGGCTACACCAATGACCCTTCAAGATCCGTCAGGATCTCCGGCTCTCCGGCGGTGATGAGAAGGGTGTTCTCATAGTGGGCGGCGTTCTTTCCGTCCGCCGTTTTCACCGTCCAGCCGTCGCTCATCTGGATAATGGACGCGACGCCTGCATTCACCATGGGTTCTACGGCAATCGTCATGCCTCGCAGAAGACGGCGGCCATGACCGCTCTCACCGTAGTTGGGCACCTCCGGGTCCTCATGCATTTTCTGCCCGATGCCGTGACCGACATATTCCCGGACAATGCTGAAGCCCTGCGATTCCACATAGCTCTGCACCGCGTGGGAGATGTCTCCGATCCGGTATCCCTCCCGGGCGAAGCGCAGTCCCTCAAAGAAGCTCTGCTGCGTCACGCGGATCAGCCGCATTGCCTCGTCGGACACATCTCCGCAAGGATACGTTCCCGCGCAATCGCCGTGGTAGCCGCCGATATACGCGCCTACGTCTACGCTGACGATATCACCTTCGCGCAGCACCCGTTTACCGGGAATGCCGTGGATAATCTCGTCGTTTACGCTGACGCACACGCTGGCGGGATAGCCGTTGTAGTGCAGAAAAGAGGGTGTGGCGCCCTGGCTCTTGATGAACCGGTACACTGCTTCATCAATTTGGTGGGTTGTTACGCCGGGTTTTACCATATCCCGTGCCACAGCACGGGCAGCCGCGGTAATCTTGCCCGCCCGACGCATCAGTTCAATCTCTCGGCTGGACTTCAACGTGATCATCTCAGTACCCCAATGCCGAAAGAATCGCCTGGGTCGTCGCGTCCACTTGTCCGCGATCGGCCACAGATTTCAGAATCCCACGGGCCTCGTAGAAACCCTTTAAGGGTTCTGTCTCTTTATGATAGACCTCCAAACGGCTTAATACCGTTTCGGGCGTATCATCTTTTCGCTGTACCAGCTTGCCGCCGCAAACGTCGCAGACGCCTGCAACCTTGGGCGGAACGTGGACAACGTGATAGCTGGCGCCGCAGCTTTCACACACGCGCCTGCCGCTCATTCGCTCGACGATTTTTTCATCGGCGATCTCAATGGCGACCACCGCGTCAAAACTGATTCCGGCTGCCTCTAACGCCTCCGCCTGCGCGATCGTGCGGGGTACGCCGTCGAGAATAAACCCTCCGGCGCAATCCTCTTCACGCAAACGCTCACCGATGACTCCAATGATGACCTCATCGGGCACCAGGCGACCGGCGTCCATGTACCCCTTCGCCTGCAAGCCGACAGGGGTCGCATTTTTGATAGCCGCGCGCAATATGTTGCCGGTGGAAATGGTGGGGATTCCCAGCTTATTCTTCAGGATCTCCGCCTGCGTACCCTTACCGGCACCGGGAGCGCCTAATAGGATCAGTTTCATGCAGCACCTCTTATTCCAGGAAACCCTTGTACTGACGCATCAGCATCTGGGATTCCAACGCCTGCACCGTTTCCAGTGCCACACCCACGACAATGATGACCGAGGTGCCGCCAATGGACAAGCTGGCGCTGTTGACGACCTTGCCGATAACGAGCGGAAGGATCGCCACAATTCCCAGATAGATGGCGCCAAACAGCGTCACCTTGTTCAACACCTTGCGGATAAAGTCGGTGGTGGGCTTGCCCGGACGGAAACCGGGAATAAAACCGCCGTTCTTCTTCAGGTTATTGGAGATCTCCACAGGGTTGAACTGAATGGTGGAGTAGAAGTAACTGAAACCGATGATCATCAGGAAGTAGACGATCATATAGAGTACCGACTTGCTGTCGATGGCTTGGAGCAGTCCGTGCCAGAAGGTGCCCTCCGCCGGCGCTTTGAAGAACGCGCCGATGGTGGCGGGCAGCATGGCGATGGATTGGGCGAAGATGATGGGCAGAACGCCGGACATGTTCACCTTCATGGGAAGCGTGGACGACTGACCGCCGTACATCTTCCGGCCTACCTGCCGCTTGGCATACTGCACGGGGATACGACGCTCCGCGCCGTTGACCCACGTGATGAGCACAATCAGTGCCAACACACCTACAACGATCAGCGCCGCCATCCACCACGCCAGCGTCCCGGCACGCAGACCGGCGACTATCTGGCTGACCATGCTGGGAACACGGCTGAGGATACCGGCAAACAGGATCATGGAAATGCCGTTGCCGATACCGAACTCGGTGATCTGTTCACCCATCCACATAACGAAGGCACTGCCCGCGATGAAGGACACGATAATCACCAGAGCCGCCCAGAAACCGGGCGCGGTCTCCGACAGAATCCCGTAGTTCTTCATCAGCATGTAGTAGCCCCAGCCTTGCAAAATGGCAATGGCAATGGTGGCGTAACGGGTGATGGACTGGATCTTCTTCTTGCCCTCTTCGCCGCCGTCACGCGCCAGACGCTCCAGGGCGGGGATCGCCATGGTCAGCAGCTGGATAATGATGGAGCTGTTGATATAGGGCTGTACGCCCAGGGCAAAGAGTGTCGCGTTGGCAAAGGCGCCGCCGGACATCACGTTGTAAAGACCCAGAATCGTGGTGCTCATGGCGTTGATGGTATCGCCCAACGCCTTCACATTCACGTAGGGGGTGGGAATGGCGTTGCCGATGCGGAAAATCAAAAGGATCAGTGCCGTAAAAACGATCTTCTTACGCAGCTCGGGAATACCCCACGCCTTACGAATCGTTTGGATCACGTCAGATCACCTCTGCCTTTCCACCGGCCGCCTCAATCGCTTCCTTGGCAGCCTGGGAGAAAGCAGTAGCTTGTACGGTCACCTTCTTGGTCACGTTTCCGCTTGCAAGAACTTTGTAGCCGTACTCACACTTACTCAGGATACCCTTGGCAAGCAGAGCCTCTGCGGTGACGGTCTCGCCGTCCTCAAACTTGTTGAGGGCGCTCAGGTTGATAATCTCCAACGGGGTGGCAAAGATATTATGGAAGCCGCGCTTGGGAATCCGGCGTGCCAGAGGCATCTGACCGCCTTCAAAGCCGATGCGGGTTCCGCCGCCGCTGCGGGCCTTCTGTCCTTTATGACCGCGACCGGCAGTCTTTCCGTTGCCGGAACCGGCGCCCCGACCCTTGCGGTAAGCTTCCTTCGTGGAGCCGGCTGCGGGAGACAATTCATTCAGTTTCATGCTCTCGCACCTCCTTATTTTTCTTCGGTCACCTGCAGCAGGTAACCGATCTTGGCGAGCTTGCCTTTTGTCTGGGCGTTGTCGGGCTGCACGGTGGTGTCGCCGATCTTCTTAAGACCCAGAGAGTGGGCAGTGGCAATGTGCTTATCCAGCCTGCCATTAAGGCTCTTAACGAGCTTGATGTTCAGATTAGCCATGTTGCCCTCCTTAACCTACGATCTCGCTGACGGCCTTGCCGCGAACACGGGCGACCTCTTCCGTCGTGCGCAGAGCCTTCAAGCCTTCAAAGGTGGCCGCCACCACGTTCACCGCGGTATTGGAGCGCAGGCATTTGGTACGGATATCCTTGATGCCGGCAGCTTCCATGATGATACGCACCGGACCGCCGGCGATAACGCCGGTACCGGGAGCGGCGGGCTTGAGCAGCACGCGGCCCGCGCCGGCTTCACCGATCACCTCATGGGGAATGGTACTGCCGGAGAGGGAAACGGTAATCATGTTCTTCTTGGCGTCCTCGATGCCCTTGCGGATCGCTTCGGGCACTTCGGCGGCTTTGCCAAGGCCGAAGCCGACCTTGCCCTTGCCGTCGCCGACGACCATCAGAGCGGAGAACTTCATGACGCGGCCGCCCTTGACCGTCTTGGACACGCGGTTGGTTGCTACGACTCTTTCAATGAACTCACTGGGTTCTCTTTCAAATCTGGGCATTGTCAGTTGTCCTCCTCTCTCAGAATTCCAGGCCGCCCTCACGGGCGCCTTCCGCCAGCTCCGCCACGCGGCCGTGATACAGGTAACCGCCGCGGTCAAAAACGACCTTGTCGATTCCCTTGGCCTTGCAGCGCTCGGCCACCAGCTTGCCCACAGCACGGGCGGCGGTCTTGTTGCCGCCGTTGCCCTCGATCTCCTTGTCCAGAGAGGACGCGGAGACCAGCGTGTTGCCGGCTACATCGTCGATGACCTGAGCGTAGATGTTCTTCTCGCTGCGAAATACGTTCAAACGGGGACGCTCGGGAGTGCCGGACACCTTGGCGCGGACTCTCTTATGGCGCTTCAAACGCTGGGCGTTTGTATCGGGTCTTTTAATCATTTCGGCACACCTCCTTACTTCTTGGCGCCGGTCTTACCGACCTTGCGGCGAATGACCTCATCGACATACTTGATGCCCTTGCCCTTATACGGCTCAGGCGGACGCTTCTCGCGGACTTCCGCCGCGAACTGACCGACCTTCTGCTTGTCGGGTCCGGAGATCACAACCTTGTTGGCAGCGGGTACGTCGATGGTGATACCATCGATCTCCGACACGATGACCTGATGGGAATAGCCCAGGTTCATCACCAGATTTTTGCCCTCTTTGGCGGCGCGGTAACCGACGCCGTTGATCTCCAGCTCCTTTTTGAAGCCCTCGCTCACGCCGACGACCATGTTGTGCAGCAGCGCACGGGTCATACCGTGCAGCGCGCAGTGCGCCTTATCGTCGGAGGGGCGCTTGACGTGGATGGTGGCGCCGTCCTTTTCCAGGATCATCTCCGGGTGGAGCGTCTGGGTCAGGGTACCCTTGGGACCCTTGACGGTCACAACATTGTTCTGCGCGATGGTCACTTCCACACCGGCGGGGATGGCAACGGGCATTCTACCAATTCTCGACATTGTTCAAAACCCTCCTTACCATACGAACGCCAGGACCTCACCGCCGACGTGCGCCGCGCGAGCGGCCTTGTCGGTCATGACGCCCTTGGAAGTGGATACGATCGCGATACCGAGACCGCGCAGCACGCGGGGCAGCTCATCGGCGCCCACGTACACGCGAAGACCCGGCTTGGACACGCGGCGAAGACCGGTGATGACCTTCTCTTTGCCGGCGTTGTACTTCAGGGTGATGCGAATGATGCCCTGGGTACCGTCCTCGACGACCTGATAGCCCTTGATGTAGCCCTCGTCCAACAGAATCTGTGCAATGCTCTTTTTCATGTTGGAGGCGGGAACATCTACGGTCTCGTGCTTGGCATTGTTGGCGTTGCGAATGCGGGTGAGCATATCCGCAACAGGATCAGTGATGTGCATACGATTATCCTCCTAATTTAGAGTTACAGGCGTTGCCTGTTCAGGCAGCGAGGTATCACGGCTAATTTGAAACGTACACCTTTGTCTGTGCCACGCCGTAATTAACAGTGACCTTTCGCCATCCTTTTATATCCAAGAGGGTGAACCCTCCTTGGCGCGTGGGAATTTGTTTACCAGGAAGCCTTGCGGACACCGGGGATCTCGCCCTTGTAAGCCAGCGTCCGGAAGCAGATGCGGCACACGCCGTAGTCACGCAGATAGGCGTGAGGACGGCCGCAGATCTTGCAGCGGTTGTACTTACGGGTGGAGAACTTCGCAGGTGCTTTCTGCTTGAGCTTCATCGACAGCTTTGCCATGTTTCGTCTCCTCCTCTACTCAGCGTTCAAAGGGAGCGCCGACCAGAGTCAGCAGCTCACGTGCCTCTTCATCGGACTGCGCGGTCGTGCAGATCACGATATCCATGCCGCGGATCTTGTCGATCTTGTCGTAGTCGATCTCGGGGAAGATCAGCTGCTCCTTGATGCCCAGGGCATAGTTGCCGCGACCGTCGAAGGCGTTGGCGCTGATGCCGCGGAAGTCGCGCACACGGGGCAGAGCCACGTTGAACAGACGATCCAAAAACTCCCACATCTTGTCGCCGCGCAGCGTGACCTTGGCGCCTACCGGCATACCTTCACGCAGCTTGAAGTTCGCCACGGACTTCTTGGCGATGGTGATGATCGCCTTCTGACCGGTGATCTCGCTCAGATCCTTCACCACGGCGTCCAGTACCTTGGGATTTTCACGGGCTTCGCCGCAACCCACGTTCACCACGACCTTGTCGATCTTGGGGATCTGCATGGTGGACTTATAACCGAACTTCTTGAAGAGAGCGGGAGCTACCTCGGCGGTATACTTTTCTTTCAGTCGTGCCATTGTTCGCTACTCTCCTTTCTCAAAGCTCGGCGCCGCAGTGCTTGCACACGCGGACCTTCTTGCCGTCTTTGACCTCCATGGCGACGCGGGTTCCCTTATCGCACTTGGGGCAGATGACCTGCACCTTGCTGGCGTACAGAGCCGCCTCGCGCTTGACAATGCCGCCCTCTTCGCCCTGCTTGCGGGGCTTGATGTGGCAGGTAACCATGTTCACACCTTCCACAACGACCTTGCGCTCGCTGGGGATCGTGCCCAGCACCTTGCCGGTCTTGCCCTTGTCCTTGCCGGACAGAACGACCACCTTGTCGTTCTTCTTGATCTTCAAACTATTCATTCTCCGGACCTCCTCAAATTACTTCGGGAGCCAGGGACAGGATCTTCATGTAATCCTTGTCGCGCAGCTCGCGAGCAACCGGCCCAAAGATACGGGTACCTCTGGGGTTCTTATCCTCCTTGATGAGGACGGCGGCGTTGTCGTCGAAACGGACGTAGGTACCGTCGGCGCGGCGCACACCCTTGGCGCTGCGGACGATCACGGCCTTGACAACCTCGCCCTTCTTTACCTGGCCGCCGGGGGCGCTCTTGCGCACGGAAGCGACGATCACATCGCCGATGTTGCCGTACTTGCGCTTGGAGCCGCCCAGCACCCGGATGCACTTGATCTCCTTGGCGCCGGTATTATCGGCTACCTTCAGATAGGACTCTTGCTGAATCATACTCCGGCACCTCCTTACTTCGCCTTCTCGATGATCTCAACCACGCGCCAGCGCTTGTCCTTGGACAGGGGACGGGTCTCCATCACTTTCACCACGTCGCCTACGCCGCAGCGGTTCTCCTCGTCGTGCGCCTTCAGCTTGTATGTGCGGCCGACGATCTTCTTATACAGGGGATGGGCGACACGGTCCTCGATGGCAACGACCACGGTCTTATCCATCTTGTCGGACACCACTTTGCCCACGCGGGTCTTGCGGGAGGAAATTCTCTTCTCTTCCATTTTACTTCCCCTCCTTTTCACGGATCACAGTCTTGACGCGGGCAATATCACGCTTCGTTTCAGCGATTTTGAGAGGATTGTCCAACTGATTGGTCGCCAGTTGCATACGAAGGAAGAACAAATCCTTCTTCAGGGAGTTCAGCTTCTCATTGAGCTGCTCCACGGTCATTGCACGTGCTTCAGTTGCCTTCATCTCATTCACCTACTTCCTCAGCGGTGAGATCCTCGCGCTTGACGATCTTCGACTTGATGGGCAGCTTGTGGCTGGCAAGACGAAGCGCCTCGCGGGCGACGTCCTCGGGGACGCCGGCGATCTCGAACATGACACGGCCGGGTTTGACGACCGCGACCCAATACTCGGGGGAACCTTTACCGGAACCCATGCGGGTCTCCGCCGGCTTCTCGGTAACGGGCTTGTCGGGGAAGATCTTGATCCACACCTGACCGCCGCGCTTGGTATAGCGCGTCATGGCGATACGGGCGGCTTCGATCTGATTGCTGGTGATCCATGCCGGCTCAACAGCAACGAGGCCAAACTCACCGTACGTAACGGTATTGCCTCGCGTGGCCTTACCGGTGAGGCGGCCACGGTGTACTCTGCGGTACTTGACTCTCTTAGGCAGAAGCATTACTGCGCGCCTCCTTCCTGTTTCTCAATGGGTCTGCGACCGCCCTCCGGACGCGGACCGCGGTTGAATCCGCCCTCGCGGCGCTGACCGTCGCGGTTAAAGCCGCCTTCGCGGCGCTGACCGTCACGATTGAAGCCTCCGCGGCGCTCGCCGTCACGGCGGCCGCGGCGCTCACGGCGCTCCTGATAGGGCTTGGTGGTATCCAGCGTGCGGGGAGTGGTGCGGAGCGTCTGGGTCAGGATCTCGCCCTTGTAGATCCAAACCTTCACACCGATGCGACCGAAGGTGGTCGCCGCTTCGGCAAAGCCGTAGTCGATATCGGCGCGCAGCGTCTGCAGAGGGATCGTACCCTCGTGATAATGCTCCGTACCGGCAATCTCGCGTCCGCCCAGGCGGCCGTTGCAGTTGCACTTGATGCCCTTGGCACCGGCGCGCATGGCACGACCCATGGCGTTCTTCATGGCGCGGCGATGAGAAATACGCTTCTCGATCTGCGCGGCGATATTCTCCGCCACCAATTGTGCGTCCATATCGGGGTTGCGAACCTCCACGATATTCAGCTTCACGGTCTTGCCGATCAGCTTCTCCACGCTCTTGCGGTACTCCTCCACCTGGTCGCCGCCCTTGCCGATCACGATACCGGGACGGGCTACGTGCAGGTAGATGGTAACAGCTTCGCTGCTGCGCTCGATCTCAATCTTGGAGACACCGGCGGCATACAGGAGCTTCTTCAGATACTGGCGGATCTTGTGATCCTCGACCAACAGGTCGCCGACCTTCTCATTGCTGGCATACCAACGGGAATCCCAGTCTTTGATGACGCCCACGCGCATGCCGTGGGGATTAACTTTCTGTCCCATAAACTGTCTCCTCCCTTAGTCTTTCTCAGCGACGGCCAGCGTCACATGAGAGGTTCTCTTGTTGATGCGATAGGCACGACCCTGCGCGCGGGGCATCATACGCTTCAAGATGGGGCCGGGCGTGGCAAACACCTGAGTGATCACCAGCTTGTCGCCGTCCAGATTGAAGTTGTTTTCCGCATTGGCGCAGGCGCTCTTGAGGAGCTTCATCAGCGGTTCGGACGCAGCCTTGGGGGTCTGCATCAGAATCGCCATGGCGGTCTTGACGTCCTTACCGCGGATCAGATCGCATACGATCTGGATCTTGCGGGGAGAGATGCGAACGTATCTCAAATAGGCTTTAGCTTCCATATTCTGCATCCTCCTTACTTAGACTTGGCGTGGCCGCGGAAGGTGCGGGTGGGCGCAAACTCACCCAGCTTGTGACCGACCATATCCTCCTGGATATAGACGGGCACGTGGCGGCGACCGTCATGCACGGCGATGGTGTGACCGACGAAGGAGGGGAAAATCGTGGAGCTGCGGCTCCAGGTCTTCAACACGTTCTTCGTGCCGGTCTTGTTCATTTCCTCGACCCGTTTGAGAAGCTCCGGGGCAACATACGGGCCTTTTTTAACAGATCTGCTCATATTAACTTGCCTCCTTACTTCACGTTGCGGCGCTTGACAATGAACTTGTCAGTCGGATTCTTCTTCTTGCGCGTCTTGTAACCCAGCGCGGGCTTGCCCCAAGGCGTAACAGGACCGGGACGGCCCACCGGGGACTTGCCTTCACCGCCGCCGTGGGGGTGATCGCAGGGGTTCATGACGCTGCCGCGAACGGTGGGACGCCAACCCATGTGGCGTTTCCGACCGGCCTTACCGATCTGCACGTTCTCATGCTCCAGATTGCCGACCTGACCGATGCAGGCTTTGCAATTCGTGCGAATGATGCGTACCTCGCCGGACGGCATACGGATCTGGGCGTCGTCGCCCTCCTTCGCCATGAGCTGGGCATACGCACCGGCGCTGCGCACCAGCTGCGCGCCCTTGCCGGGGTGCATCTCAATATTGTGGATCACGGTACCAACGGGAATGTTGGCAATGGGCAGGCAGTTGCCGGGCTTGATATCCGCCGCCGCGGAGGAGAGCACCTTATCGCCTGCGGCAAGACCCACAGGAGCGATGATGTAGCGCTTCTCGCCGTCGGCATACTCCACCAGCGCGATGTTGGCGCTGCGGTTGGGATCGTACTCCAGGCGCAGTACGGTGGCTTCCATATCCACCTTGTCGCGCTTAAAGTCGATGATGCGGTACTTGCGCTTCTCGCCGCCGCCGCGATGGCGGACGGTGATGCGGCCGTAGCTGTTGCGACCAGCGTTCTTCTTCAGCACCTCAACAAGGCCGGACTCGGGCTTGGCGTGCTTGTCGATGCCGTCAAAGCCGGAGACGGTCATATGCCGGCGGGAAGGGGTGGTCGGCTTATAGGTTTTAATAGACATTTCTTACACTCCTCCCTCTTACACCATACCCTCGAAGAACTCGATGGTCTTGGAATCCTCCGCCAACTGGACGTAAGCCTTTTTCCAGTTCTTGCGGAAACCGGGACGGCTCGCGCCCAAGCGCTTTGCCTTGCCCTTATAGTTGATGGTATTGACCTTGGCGACCTTCACACCGAAGATCTCCTCTACCGCCTTCTTGATCTCAATCTTGCCGGCGTCGGGCGCCACTTCGAAGACGTACTTCTTCTCGCCGGTGGCTGCCATGGAACGCTCGGTGATGATGGGGCGGATAATGATGTCGTATACGTTTGCCATTACGCGAACACCTCCTCGATGACTGCGAGGGCTTCCTTGTCGAGGATCAGGTTCTTGGCCTTGAGAATGTCATAGACATTGATGAGCCGCGCCATGGCGACCTCGACGCCGGGGATATTGCGTGCGCTCTTGATGACGATCTCGTCTTTGGCGGGGGTGACCACCAGAGACTTGCCGTCCGCCTTGACGGCGTCCAAAAACGCGCGGAAGTCCTTGGTCTTGATGCTGTCGAGCTTGATGGCGTCGACAACAATGATCTCGTTCGCCGCCGCCTTGGCGGACAGAACGGACTTGAGAGCCAGTCTCTTGACTTTCTTATTCAGCACGTATGCATAGCTGCGGGGCTTGGGGGCAAACACGATGCCGCCGTGCGTCCACTGGGGCGCGCGGGTGCTGCCCTGACGGGCATGGCCCGTTCCCTTTTGACGCCAGGGCTTCTTGCCGCCGCCGGAGACCTCGCCGCGAGTCAGAGCGCTTTGGGTGCCCTGCCGGCAGTTGGCCAGGTGGTTTTTCACCACATCATGCACAACGGCTTCGTTCGGCTCGACGCCGAAAATACTCTCGCTCAGTTCCACGGTACCGACTTTCTTGCCGGCCATGTTCAAAACATTGATCGTAGACATTTCCGTAAGCACTCCTTTCCTTACTTAGTACGGGCGGAAGCCTTCTGGGGATTACGGCCGGAAGCCTTCTGCGGGTTGTTGCTGATGCCGGACTCGACATTCTTGATCCGGTGTACCTTGACGGTGGTCTTCAACGTGACCAGACCGCCCTTGGGGCCGGGAATCGCGCCGCGAACGGCGATCATATTCAGCTCGGGATCCACGCGCACGATGTCCAGGTTCTGGATCGTCACGGTGTCAACACCCATCTGGCCGGCGCCGATCTTGCCCTTGAAGATGCGGGACGGATCGGTTGTGGAGCCCATGGAACCGGCGTGCCGGTGCACGGGACCGCCGCCGTGGCTGGTGGGGGTGCGCTGGGCGCCCCAGCGCTTGATGACGCCCTGGTAGCCGTGACCCTTGCTGGTGCCGGTCACGTCCACGAAGTCGCCCTCTTTGAAAGTGTCCGCCTTAATGACGTCGCCCACGTTCAGCTCGTCGGCATTCTCCAGATCGAACTCACGCAGGTACTTCTTGGGAGCCACGTTTGCCTTGTTCAGGTGACCCAGCTCCGGCTTGGTCAGCTTCCGCTCCGGCACGTCCTCAAATCCGAGCTGTACCGCGGCATAACCGTCCTTCTCGGCCGTCTTCTTCTGCACGACAACGCACGGACCCGCCTCAATCACGGTGACGGGGATCACCTTGCCGTTTTCGTCGAAGATCTGAGACATGCCGACTTTCTTACCGATAATCGCTTTCATGTATGATCCTCCTATAAGGTTATTGGTCGGCATAGTTCAATCCGCATTGGGTACGGACCGCTTGCTCTGCCGACGTAACCCGTCCGCCTCACGCAAGTCAGCGGACTTTGGGTTGCAAGCAGATTCATTTGTCTTGCCGCCTGCGGCGGCGGAGATCAGCCAATATAATAAGGTGCAGCCTTACAGCTTGATCTCAATTTCCACGCCCGCCGGCAGATCCAGCGCCATCAGCGCCTCTACCGTTTTGGGGCTGGACTTGGTGATGTCGATGAGCCGCTTGTGGGTGCGGCGCTCAAACTGCTCACGGCTGTCCTTGTACTTGTGGGTCGCGCGCAGAATGGTGACAATCTCCTTCTTGGTGGGCAGAGGGATTGGACCGGAAACAACGGCGCCGGTGCGCTTGGCGGTCTCCACGATCTTCTCTGCGCTCTGGTCGATGACCTGATGGTCATACGCCTTCAAACGAATGCGAATCATCTCTTTTGCCATTTGGTTTGTTCCTCCATTTTTTCGTACGGTTTTTTTGCTTTGCCTCTTGCCGTACGGCGAGATTTTCCTGACCGCCGCTCCGTGCGTATCATTCCGGCTCATAAGAAACACCGGCTCAAGTCCGGCCGGTGTTCTTCTGGCACAGCGATCTACGCTGACGTGACAGAAATTTCTCAGCCGCCCGATTGTCGGACATACTCCCCGAAAGTTACCTCCTTGCGGAGCAATCTCCCGGTTCATCGCAGTTGCAACGCGCCCGGGTGTGTAGCACCCTTTACACACGTGCCCAATCATAGTAAAGGAAAATCCTCTTGTTGTCAAGAGGATTTTCTGTATTTTTTATGAAATTTTGTAAAATATTTCGTTGGAACGCACAAAGGGCGGTATCAGTACGCCACGCCCCAGTAGATATCCGTGGTACACTCCTTGCCGCACACGGGACATTTGCCCACGGTGCCGGACTGACAGAGCGGCATACAGCGGCTGGACACGCCGGCTTTTTCCTTCATGGCAAGCTCACAGTCCAGACTGCCGCACCACTTGGTACGGGCGAAGCCGCCCTTGCCCTCCGCCATGGTCTTGACCTCCTCCCACGAGGTCATGTCAAAGCAGTTTTCCTCCAGATTCCGCGACGCCATATCGTAGAGATTGTCGTGGATCTTCTGCAACAGCTCCGGTACGGCGCTCTCCAGCTCCGAAAGCGGCACAAACGTCTTCTCCCCCGTATCCCGGCGGGCGATACAGCACTGCTCTTTCTCCATATCCTTAGGACCGATCTCCACCCGGAGGGGCACGCCCTTCATCTCATACTGGGCGAACTTCCAGCCGGCGGACTGGTCGCTGTCGTCCATGCTGACCCGTACGCCCACGGCACTCAACCGATCCCGCAGCGCGGCGGCGGCTGCCAGTACACCCTCTTTATGCTGGGCGATGGGGATCACCACCGCCTGTATGGGCGCCACGGCAGGCGGCAACACCAGACCGTTGTTATCGGAATGGGTCATAATCACAGCGCCGATCAACCGGGAGCTGGCGCCCCAACTGGTCTGGAAGGGGTACTGCAGCGTATTGTCCCGGCCGGTGAAGGTGACTTCATAGGCGCGGGAGAACTTGTCGCCGAAATAGTGACTGGTACCGGACTGGAGTGCCTTATGATCCTTCATCATACATTCAATGGTGTAGGTCGCCTCCGCACCGGCAAACTTCTCCTTGTCGGTCTTGCGTCCCTTCACCACGGGCATCGCCAGCGCGTCGCGGCAGAAATCGGCGTAGCAGCCCAACTGCTGCTCCGTCTCTGCGATCGCCTCGTCGGCAGTTTCGTGGATCGTATGTCCCTCCTGCCACCAGAACTCCCGGCTGCGAAGGAACGGGCGCGTGGTCTTTTCCCAGCGGATCACGCTGCACCACTGGTTATAGAGCATGGGCAGCTCACGCCATGAATGGAGCACGTGGGACCAGTGATCGCAGAACATGGTCTCGGAGGTGGGACGAAACGCCAGACGCTCCTCCAGCTTCTCGCTGCCGCCGTGGGTCACCCACGCGCACTCCGGGGCGAAGCCTGCTACCAGTTCGCCTTCCTTTTTCAAAAGGCTCTCGGGGATCAGCACCGGCATCGCCACGTTCTGATGCCCGGTCTTTTTGAACTCCGCGTCCAGAAGCCGCTGGATATTTTCCCAGATGGCGTAGCCGTAGGGGCGCAGAATCAAAAAACCCTTCACACTGGCGTAATCGACCAGCTCCGCCTTCAGACAGATGTCCGTATACCACTTGGCGAAATCTTCCTCCATAGGAGTGATCGCGTCCACTTTTCTCTGATCCTTGACCATAATGATACCTCTATATATATATGATATGTATTGCCTATTGTAGCCGCCTGTTCTTCGCTTGTCAAGCTGTGAGGCACGTTATATCTCTCGATTGTCCATCGCCGCCAGACCAAACCGCACCGCCTGCTCGATCTTTTGGCGCTCCGCCTCACTTTCCGCGCTGTCATAATCCCGGCGCAGCTTACGCAAAAAGAGCCCCCGCAGAGAGTCGTCGCCGCACCTGTCCCAGATATCCTGCTTCATGCGGGTCTGATCGCGCAGTTCCAAGGCATAGAACCGATCCGCCAATTCTTGACGGAGCGATTCCAGTCGGACGGGCGATTCTGTCTCACCGGTGAGAATGATCCGGTAGATATCACGCCCGGTATCGCCGCGCAAGGTGTGCAATACGGCGGACAGCGGTTCGCTGTCCGTCACGTCCACGGTCAGCACCTCATAGCGGCGCGTGCCAAAGGGAACAAATGACAGGGACGATCGACCCGGTTCTACCGCGCCGCAAAGGAATCCCTTTTCCCCCAGTTCGTCAAAGCCGCGCCCTTCCATACAACCGGGATAGGCGTAGAATGTTTTTCCCGCGCGGCAGACGCCGGAGCAGGTGTGCTGATGACCCAGCGCCGCATAATCCACGCCGGTTTTGGCAAGCTGTGCCTCCGTAAGCGGACGGTAGCGGCTGTCGCGGCCGCCCAGATCGCCGTGGAGCAGCAGAATATGTGTCCAGCCGTCGTCCGGCGCGGTGAAATCCGCCAGCACGTCCCCCTCCGGCGCGGCAGGCGACGTAAACGCCGCGCCGTAGACGCGGCACTCATATTGCGGAAATGTCAGCTCCGTCAGCGACGTGTCCCGGAAAATATGCACGTTTTCAGGCCATAGAATACGCCCGTAGGCGCCGTGGGGATCGTAGTAATCGTGGTTGCCCGGCGCAATAACCGCCTCGCCGTCAAAGCTCCCCAGCGCCAGCGCCAGCTCCTCGCCGGTCTGGCCGTAGATATCGCCTGAATCGAAGAGGTCGCCTGCCAGCAGCAAGAGCTGCACACCCTGCCCGTTGGCGTACTCTACCATTTTCTCCGCCATACCGCGGCTCTCCTGCCGACGCTGCCGCGCCTGATCCTCGCCCAGTGCGCCGAAGGCGCTGTCCAGATGGAAATCCGCCGCGTGTAGGATCTTTACCATCACTCTTCCTCCTGCCAGCCTTTGCACACGTCCACCCAGGCTGTAAAACTGTCACCGCAGCAGCGTTCCAGCTCATCGCACGTCAGCTCCAGCGCCGACGCGGCGCTGCCTGCCGCCGGAAATACCGTGTCAAACCGGCGCAGTGATGCGTCCAAATACGTCTCTACGCCCGCCGGCAGCGCGAAAGGACACACGCCGCCTACGGCGTGACCGATCCGCTCCACCGCCTCGTCCGGCGTGAGCATCTTCGCCTTGATGCCGAATTGTGCTTTATATTTGCCGTTATCCACCTTGGCGTCGCCGGCCGCCACCACCAGAATGGTGCGTTCGTCCGCCTTGAAGCTCAACGTCTTGGCGATCCGCGCGCCTTCCACGCCCAGCGCCAGAGCCGCCAGCTCCACCGTGGCGCTGGATACGGAAAACTCCTGTATGCGATCCGCCACCTCATATGCTTTGAGGTACGCCCTCACCTTTTCAATGGACATGTTCTCACGCTCCTTTTAGCGGATATCTACCCGTTCCACCGCGGTACACATGCCGGTTGCGTCGTCCAGCGTGAATAGACAGCCCTGCGCCTTGCACGGACCTTCCGATGCCTGAAATCTGCCGGATAAACCGCCCAAAAAGAAATCCACCGACTGCTCCGGGCGTATGCCCAATACCGATTCCACCGAACCTGTCATGCCCAAATCGGTGATATAGCCTGTCCCCTTGGGGAAGACGCGCTCGTCCGCCGTGGGTACATGAGTGTGAGTCCCCCACAGCGCACTGACCCGACCGTCCAGATAGTACGCCAGTGCCAGTTTCTCACTGGTCGCCTCGGCGTGAAAGTCCACCAGCGTAAAGGTGGGACGATCTCCCTGCGCCAACAGCCGATCCGCCGTGGCAAAAGGATCGGCGGCTTTCCAGTCCAGATTGCACCGCCCGATCAGATTCATCACACCGATACTGATACGTCCGCACTCGTAGACGCCCCAACCGCGACCCGGCGTGCGAGGAGAAAAATTCGCCGGACGCAGGATATACCGGTTCTCGTCCAGATAATCCCCGATCTGCCGCTTGCCCCAGGTGTGATTGCCCAAAGTGATCACGTCCGCTCCGGCGGCAAAGAGCAATTCCGCCTGATGAGGCGTCAGTCCCACGCCGGACACGTTTTCCCCGTTGATGACGGTAAAACACACGTCCTTGTTTCTCTTAAAGGCGGGCAGATGTTTTTGCAGATGATCCACGGCGCTCTCGCTGGTGACGTCGCCCAGTGCCAGAATATGATAGAGCATACGCGCCTCTCCTTTTCAGACGTACAATATATGTTATTGTAACACAATTACCGCTCTTTTCCAATGAAAAAACTCCGGCAGCAGCCGGAGTTGTTTCATTTTCTTTTCCGTGGCGGTGTTATTGATGCTCCGCCACGTCCAACCAACGCAGTAAAAACGCACGCTCAGCTTCATTGCCCTTTACCGATTGGGACGCCGCCACAAGGGGTATCTGCTTCTACAAAGGTCTTGCCGTAGTAGGCGTTCAGGTACATCTGCTTGATTTCGCTCAAGAGGGGATAGCGGGGATTGGCGCCGGTGCATTGATCGTCAAACGCCTGCTCCACCATATCGTCCAGCCGGGCAAGGAAATCCGCTTCATCGGGTACGTAATCCCGAATGGTGGGCTTGATGCCGACCCGCGCCTTCAAATCGTCGATCGCCTTAATGAGCCCATTCAGCTTCTCCTGATCGGTCTTGCCCTTGATACCCAGCGCGTCCGCCACCATGGCGTACCGGGCGAGGGTGTGGGGGTGGTCATACTGGGAGAATGTACCCATCTTGGCGGGGATCTCGGAGGCGTTGAAACGCAGCACCTCGTCAATCATCAGCGCGTTCGCCACGCCGTGGGCAATGTGGTGGAAAGCGCCCAGCTTGTGCGCCATGGAGTGGCACACGCCCAAAAACGCGTTGGCAAATGCCATACCCGCCATAGTGGCGGCGTTTGCCATTTTCTCACGCGCCTGCGCGTCCGTTTGACCGTTGTCATAGGCGCGGGGCAGGTACTCGAAAACCATCTTCAGCGACTGCAATGCCAGCGCATCGGTATAGTCGGTCGCCAGCATGGAGGCGATCGCCTCCAGCGCGTGGGTCACGGCATCGATGCCGGAAGCGGCGGTCAGTCCCCGGGGGGCGCTCATGTGGAAATCGGTATCCACGATCGCCATGTCGGGGAGCAGCTCGTAATCGGCAAGAGGATACTTGGTACCGGTCGTCTGATCGGTGATAACGGCGAAGGGGGTGACCTCCGAACCCGTACCCGCCGACGTGGGTATGGCAATAAAATATGCCTTGTCGCCCATGTGGGGGAACGTGTAGACGCGCTTGCGGATATCGGAAAAGCGCATCGCCATGTCCTGGAAGTCCACGTCGGGGTGCTCATAGAGTACCCACATAATCTTGGCGGCGTCCATAGCGCTGCCGCCGCCCAGAGCGATAATCGCATCAGGCTTGAACGACGCCATCTGCGCCGCGCCCGCCTGCGCGCAAGCAAGCGTGGGATCGGGCTCTACCTCAAAGAACGTGGTGTGCTCTATGCCCAACTCGTCCAGCTTATCGGTGATGGGTTTGGTGTAGCCATTTTGATAGAGGAAGCTGTCGGTGACAAGGAACACTTTTTTCTTGCCCAGCACGTCACGCAGCTCCTGGAGCGCCACAGGCAGGCAGCCACGCTTCAAGTAGACCTTCTCAGGGGTTCTGAACCACAGCATATTTTCTCTCCTCTCCGCCACCGTCTTGATATTCAGAAGGTGCTTGACACCCACGTTCTCGCTCACCGAGTTGCCGCCCCAGGAGCCGCAGCCCAGGGTCAGAGAAGGCGCCAGCTTGAAGTTGTAGAGATCGCCTATGCCGCCGTGGGCGGATGGGGTGTTGACCACAATCCGGCAGGTCTTCATACGGGCGGTAAACTCGTCCAGCACCGCCTGACGGGTCCGGGGATCAAGATAGACGGAGGCAGTATGACCGTAGCCGCCGTCCTCAATGAGCCGCTCCGCCTTGGCAAAGGCCTCGGAGATATCCTTGACGCGGTACATCGCCAGAACGGGTGAGAGCTTCTCGTGGGCAAAGGGCTCGGACAGATCCACGCTCTCCACCTCGCCGATGAGAATCTTGGTGCCGCCGGGAACCGTGATCCCCGCCAGCTTGGCAATGTCGGCGGCGCTTTGCCCGACGATCTTGGCATTGAGCGCGCCGTTGATGAGAATCGTGCCGCGCATCTTGTCCAGCTCTTTTCCCTTGAGGAAATAGCAGCCGCGGCGGGCAAACTCCGAGCGGACAGCGTCATAGATCCGATCCGGCACGATGACCGACTGCTCACTGGCGCATATCATGCCGTTGTCAAAGGTCTTGGAGTGGATCACCGAATTGACCGCCAGCAGGATATCCGCCGACTCGTCAATGATGGCGGGCACGTTGCCGGCGCCCACTCCCAGAGCGGGCTTGCCGCTGGAATATGCCGCCTTCACCATGCCCGGACCGCCGGTTGCCAGCGTGATATCCCCCTCACGCATCAGAAGGTTCGTCATCTCCAGACTCGGTACGTCGATCCAGCCGATGATTCCCTCAGGCGCGCCGGCTTTCACCGCCGCCTCCAGCACCACCTTCGCCGCGGCAATGGTGGATTTCTTCGCCCGGGGGTGAGGGCTGATAATGATTCCGTTGCGGGTTTTCAGGCAGATCAGCGTCTTGAAAATAGCGGTGGAGGTGGGATTGGTGGTGGGGATCACAGCACCCACGACCCCAATGGGCTCGGCGATCTTTTTGATGCCATACGCGCGATCCTCCTCGATGACACCGCAGGTCTTGGTGGTGCGGTAGGCGTTGTAGATGTACTCGGCGGCGTAGTGGTTCTTTATAACCTTATCCTCCATCACGCCCATACCCGTCTCCTCTACCGCCAGCTTCGCCAGCGGAAGACGCGCCTGATTGGCAGCAGTCGCCGCCGCCAGAAAGATAGCGTCTACCTGCTCTTGCGTATAGGATGCAAACTTCCTCTGGGCATCGCGCACCCGCGCGATCGCCTCTTCCAGCGTTTCTACGCTGTCTACTACGGGATATTCTTTCTTTTTCATGGGGTTTCTCCTTTCCGGCGCTCGTGCACCGAGGGGCTTTGATAATATTTTAACATATTCCTGCAAATATGCAATTGGCAATAGCACCATTTGTTAAAAAAATATCAAGCTGTTTTTATTTGTTTTGCCCACACGATGCAAAAAGCGGTATCCGACGCTTGTCGAATACCGCTTTCATATAGGTTCTTATTTGGCGTACTCCACAACCTTCGTCTCGCGCAGTACGTGTACCTTGATCTGACCGGGATACTCCAGCTCATTTTCGATGCGCTTGGCAAGCTCCCTTGCCAGCAGAACCATCTCGTCCTCACTGACCTGATCGGGCTTGACCATGACGCGGACTTCGCGTCCTGCCTGAATGGCGTAGCTCTTCTCCACGCCGGGATAGGTGCCGGTGATCTCCTCCAGCTTTTCCAGACGCTTGATATAGTTCTCCAGATTCTCACGGCGTGCGCCGGGACGGGCGGCGGAAATGGCGTCTGCCGCCTGCACCAGACACGCTACCAGCGTCTTGCACTCCACGTCGCCGTGGTGCGCCTGCACCGCGTGAATCACGTCCTCTTTTTCTTTATACTTTCGCAGATACTCCACGCCCAACGCCACATGGGTGCCCTCGAACTCATGATCCAGCGCCTTGCCGATATCGTGCAGAAGGCCGGCGCGCTTGGCGGTATGTACGTCCGCGCCCAGCTCGGCTGCCATCATGCCGGCGATGTGGCTGACCTCAATGGAGTGCTGCAGCACGTTCTGTCCGTAGCTGGTGCGGTAATGCAGCTTGCCCAACAGCTTCTGGAGTTCCGGGTGCAGACTGCGCACACCCGTTTCCAGTACGGCGCGTTCGCCCTCGCTGCGGATCACGCTGTCCACCTCGCGGCGGGCCTTTTCCACCATTTCCTCGATATGCGTGGGGTGAATCCGTCCGTCGGCGATCAGCTTCTCCAACGCCACGCGGGCGATTTCACGGCGCACCGGCTCAAAGCAGGAGACTGTGATTGCTTCGGGCGTGTCGTCAATAATCAGATCCGCGCCGGTCAGGGTTTCCAGCGTGCGGATATTGCGACCCTCGCGGCCGATGATGCGGCCCTTCATCTCGTCATTGGGCAGGGGAACCACACTGACGGTGATTTCGGCGGCATGATCGGTAGCACAGCGCTGAATGGCGGTAGCCACAATGTCCCGAGCGCGCTGATCGGCTTCCTCACGGGCACGGGCCTCGATCTCCTTGATCTTCAATGCCGCTTCATGGGTGACCTCGGACTCCAGTTGCTGAATCAGGTATGCCTTCGCCTGCTCGGCGGTAAAGCCGGAGATGCGCTCGAGCATTTCTGTTTGACTGCGCTTGACCAGGCGGATCTCCTCCTGCTCCTTGTCCAGCGCAGCATGCTTTGCTGCCAGCGCCTCTTCTTTTTGCTCAATAGCCTCGGTTTTGCGGTCGATGTTCTCTTCTTTTTGCTGTAGTCTGCGCTCCTGCTTTTGCAGATCGGCGCGGCGCTCCTTGACTTCCTTCTCGTATTCATTTCGAGAGCGCAGGATCTCCTCCTTGGCTTCTACCAAGGCCTCCCGCTTTTTGCTCTCTGCATTTTTGATCGCCTCATTGACGATACGCAGCGCTTCCTCCTCCGCGTTGGCGATTTTTCGTTCATCGTTTCGCGCTTTACGGCGGTGGATCAGAACACAAGTGAGGGCGCCAAGACCGAATGCCGCGACCGCCGCGACTACGGCGATCCACAGTTCGATTTTCATTGGTTTCCTCCCGACATTTTTTGGTGTATCGTAACGGTATTGCCCGTTCTCATGCAGAAAATAACTGATCGGTTCCCCTAAACCAACCAATAATAATCCTTATTCATTTTAATTGCTTTGTACGAACCTGTCAAGACACAACAGGCATATTTGCGGATTTTTCTATATGAGGGCGGTCAAATCGCGGCCTTTTTATGCGCCGACGTTTGACAGCTCGATCCAACACGGGTACAATAGAGAAAAGGCTCTATCAAAAGGAGTGATCGCTGTGAATGTCCGTGTGGAGCATGATTTTATGGGCGAGGTAGCCGTCCCGTCCGATGCGTACTGGGCGGCGCAGACCCAACGAGCTTGTGAGAACTTTCCCATCGGCACGGAGAAAATTCCCACGGAGATAATCCATGCCTTCGGTATTTTGAAAAAAGCGGCGGCAACGGTCAACCGCCGTCTGATACCGGAGAAGATGACCGAGGAAAAATGTAATCTGATTCTTCGCGTGTGCGATGAGATTCTCTCCGGCGATCTATCGGCGCATTTCCCCCTGCCGGTGTGGCAGTCCGGCTCGGGCACCCAGAGCAATATGAACGTCAACGAGGTGATTGCCGCACGAGGCAACGAACTGGCAGGCCGCACCGTGCTCCACCCCAACGACGACGTAAATATGTCGCAGTCCTCCAATGATACCTTCCCCACCGCCATGCACATCTCCGCCGCCTGCGCGCTGACGGATCGGGTCATCCCCGCCGTGGAACGTCTTGCCGCGCAACTGCGCCGGTTGGAGAGGGACAACGCAGGCGTGGTGAAATCCGGCCGCACCCATTTGCAGGACGCCGTCCCCATCGCCTTTTCCCAGGAGATCTCCGGCTGGCGCGCCAGTCTGGAAAAGGATCAAGAGCTGATGGAACGGGCGCTGCCGGGACTGTGGCAGTTGGCGTTGGGCGGTACCGCCGTGGGAACGGGTCTCAACGCGCCCGTTGGTTTTGACTCGCTGGTTGCCGAGGAGATTGCCCGGTTGACCGGAAAACCCTTCCAAACGGCAGAAAACAAGTTCCACGCCCTCACGTCCCGGGACGAGCTGGTGTTTGCCCACGGCGCGCTGAAGGCGCTCGCCGCCGATCTCATGAAGATCGCCAACGACGTGCGTTGGCTTGCCTCGGGACCGCGCAACGGATTGGGCGAGATCACGATCCCCGCCAATGAACCGGGTTCGTCCATCATGCCGGGCAAGGTCAATCCCACCCAGTGCGAGGCGGTCACCATGGTAGCGGCACAGGTCATGGGCAACGACGTAACAGTAGGATTTGCCGCCTCCCAGGGCAATTTTGAGCTGAACGTATTTGCGCCGGTCTGCGCCTACAATTTCCTCCAATCCGCCCGATTGCTCTCGGACGTAACGGAGTCCTTCCGAGTGCGCTGCGCGGCAGGCATTTGCGCCAACCGGGAACAGATGTCCGCCGGATTGCACCGCTCCTTGATGCTCGCCACGGCGCTCAATCCTCACATTGGCTATGAAAACGCCGCAAAAACCGTGCGCAAGGCGTACGAGGAGAATCTTTCACTGCGAGAGGCGTGCGTGGCATTGGGTTTTTTGACGGAGCAGGAATTTGACGCCGTTTTTTACCCGGAACGCATGGTATAAAATGCTTTTAATAAAAAGAACCGATCCCCCGGAGACATCGTCTCCGGGGGATCGGTTCTTTTTGCGCTTATTTGAGTAACTGCGCCCATGTCTTTTCGCCCACAACGCCGTCTACCGTCAGCTTGCGGCTTTTCTGGTAGGTACGCACCGCCTTGTCTGTGGCGGCACCGAACACGCCGTCCACCGTCAGTCCCGCGCTGTTATAGGCGTTGAGCAGGATCTGCACCGTTCGCACATAGCCGCCGCTACAGCTCTTGTACAGTACCGGCAATTTCACCTCGCACTCCTCCTTCTTCTCAGGTATATGCTCTGTAACGGCAAAGCCGTTCTTACCCGCCGCCTTGATCTGCGCCGGATAGTCGGTGAGCATATAGTCCTGATCGCACACCACGCCGGCTATCTTGTTGGAGCGGATCAGATTCGTCTCGCCGCCGAACTGCCAGATGCCCAGCGGCTGATAGGAACACGTCTTGCTCCACGACGCCACCCATCGGGGAATACTCCCCAGCTTCGTCTCATCTATATGCTGGCGGAAGGCATTTAAAAAACTGTAGACGCCCGGCTCCATGTCATATGATTCCATATACGTCAGCCACGCAAGGATGACGTCCGTCAGCTTCTTTTTGCTCAGCGCCAGCATGGATTTATGTTCCACATCGATATACACCGGCAGATCAAACTGCTTTCCCTTGCAGCAACGGTCGTAAAAGAACGCCGCCTCCTCCTTTGCCTGCTGCGCTGTCAGCGCCTTGCTGAACCAGTAGCATCCCACGTGCAACCCCTGTGCCCTGGCTTTGGCGTAATTGCGCTCAAACCGGTCGTCCACATACAGTCCGTCGTCTCCGCCGCCGCCTTTGATGATAACGAATGTCACGCCCTCGGCCTTTGCCTTGGCAAAATCAAAGTCCCCCTGCCAACGGGACACGTCGATGCCAAACGCTCTCATATCTCGTCCTCCTCATCGGGATAGGCGGCGCCGTCCGACTCCCGAAGCTCCGCCTCGGCAGCCTTCTCCGCCTGATACTGCGCCGTGGATACGCCGATCAGTGCACCGATGCACAGCGCCAGCGCCGCGCAGGTCGCCATGATCTCCTCGCCGTAGGGCAGCGCCCAGATCAGCGAGAGTGTCTTGTAGCACACACCCACGGCGTTGAGTGCCACCAGCGCGATCCATTTGAGCACATCATACGTCTTGTTGCTCAATTTCATGTCTTCTACTCCTTCCTTATTCGGTTTTGTGTCAATACGGGCCACGGTTGTTCCGCCTATAATAGTTCAAGATATGCTTTGATACCGCCGCCTGCTATTGTGTTTTTTCTTTCCGTCAGCAGGCAATCCACCGATACTTTGCCGCCGCAAACGGATAGGCGCTTGTTGTGATGACAATAGAAGCGGAATTGAAGGTTACCGTTCCGCCATAGGGAGATGTAAAATCATATCCCGCTCCATAAGTGCCGCGCCACCTGTTCAACACGCCGGCTGCTTGACAATTCTCATGTACGCATAATGATCCAATGACATCCATTTGAGATAGCATTGGCGCGTCCAGGAAAACAGAAACAAAGCTGCATTGCTTATTTGTCGGAATGGTTATTGTCATTGTTCCGTCCCCCATTATCTCGCCCGTAAGGGCTTCAGGCGCCACAACGGGAACATTTACAACCGCTTCATTGACCGCCGAAACATCATACGTTCCGTTGCTCGTTATCGTCATGGCAGGCACATCATAAGACAGGTCTGACGGCGTTCCGTCAATCATGGCTTTGCGGAACCCGTTTACCAAATCAATGTCAATGTCCATTTGCCGGAATGCTTCCGCGATATTAGCCTGGAAAGTGGCTTTCCCGTACGACATTACTTTGTTGTAGAGCCCGATCAGGTACTGATTGCGGAATCTTGTCGGTCCTGCTAAACAAGTCAGCTCATACTCTTTATCGCAATCACTTTGCGACACACCCAGAATCCCAAGTAAAAGCCAGGATACGGTTCCTGCCCCGTCAGCTCCGGCAACGCAATGATAGAATGTGGGAATCCCCTTAATGGCATTGTTCATGATTTTGGACATGACTGTTTTCGTTCTGCTCAGGTTGACAGAATCAGAGAGCGTGCTTGCGTAGTCCCCGATCCCCTGATGCAAATAGTCAACGGTATGATCGAAGGTTGCCGTTCCCCCGGCTTCCGTTACGTCCCGAAGATCTATCTCGCATTGGATACCGAGCAAATCTGTCATCATGCGCTTTTCAAAAGCGGTAATTTGCTCAGTCGGCCGGCTGTTGCCGGTCAATTCACTTCCGCGAAACAACTTGCCGTATTTGACAGTTCCGCCGTCACAATCCCAACCGCCTAAATCACGGCAGTTTTTCAGCGTCGTTCCGTAAATCGTCCTGACTTTTCCGGTGGGTCTTAACGTGCCGGCGCTGACAACTTCACCGTTTTTGATGATCCGATAGTGTGAAACGCCGTTGGGAGACACATTGTAAATCGTGTCGTTTTCCGATACGGAATACGAAAACTTCGTACCCATATTGACGTCTACCAGTTCCATCGTGCCTCCGACAATGTTGCTCGGTGCAACTCCGTTGGGCATTCCGCTGTGCGTGTAACCGGCGGGGTGGTCATACGTCCCCATCTCCGTGGTGGAATAATCGGCCGTGTAAGTTACGTTTTCGTCAAAATCTTGAATAGCTTGATTATCAATCGAATAGTCCGTAACCACCAGCTCGGGACTGGTGCTGCCGGCAACGACTACCGCCGTACGGACCGCCGTGCGCAGCGGCTCGTTTCCCACATGCACGCGGATCATTCCGCCACCTCCTCAAACAGGCTCGGGCGCATCCACAGCTCCACCGGCTCTGTCTCCAGATCCAATCCGGTGACGGTGGTGGGCCGGGTATCCAGCCAGAAGCTGCGTTCGGCGGAGAACAGCCGGGTCTCCTCTCTCGTCCACGGAACCAAAATGCTGTTGTCGCCGCCGCGCAGACACTCGCCCGTTCCGTCTGAGCGCCATACGGCTCTTTTCACCGCCCCCTGATCGCGGTACTGCCGGAAGATCACCTCGATCCGGTCGAGCGTGGAAAAATCCACGCTTTCAAAGATGATCTCCATGTAGGTATTGATCTCCCTCTTCATGCAATTACCTCCCATTGCTTCACTTCGTCATACACCTTGTCGATAAAGGAATTGCCTTTAAGCGCCTTATACGCCCGATACTCGCAGATAAAGTTTTCAAACTCATACTGCCGAATGGCCTGTGCCGCCCGGTTACGGTAGTAGGTGCGCAGCATATTGCTGCGCAGCAGACATTTTTGTCCTTCCCGCAGACGGTTGGCGCCGGTCAACCGATCCCGCAGCGGACGTACCAACAGCATCAACGCGGCCGCCGCGCCTGTCACGCATGAGCAGATCTGTGACAGGGTCGTGAGACTGTCCATGTTCTTATCCTCCTTTCCTTTGGCTCCCCTATTTTTAGACGCAACAGTTTTTTCGGCACCCGCCGCGGTGTCCTTCTCGCGGCAACAAATACGCCAACAAAAAAGCACACGGATCGCTCCGCGTGCCTTCTTGAAAATGTATTCCATTATTCGGCGTTTTACCGCCCGCCGTTTGGCGGAAGGAACAGCGTCGTCAGACCGAAAAACAGCAGTCCCAGACCGACATTCGCCGCCGCCGCGATCGCCGCCGCCGCGGCGGGAGCTCCCAGTATCAGTCCCAACGCCATGATGGCGGCGTCCGGGAGGATACCAAAGTAGAGGAACAGTACCTGTATGAGCTGTTTAACTGTTTTTCCGGCATTTACAGGGGTGGACAGGTTGATAAATGTCCCCACACCGGTGGCGTAGAGATCCACCGAAACTACCAGCGCCGTCCACGCCAGCGCGGACAGGGGATCGCCCCGCAGGATCAGCACCGCCGCCAGCATGGCAGGCAGCACGTCCAGTACGCAATTGGCGCTGCCACCCAGCAGTGACCACAGCAGCTTGGACCACGTGCTCTCCGGGATCAGCACGAAATAGTCCAGCCGGGTGTCCTCTTCCAAGGGGTTTCCCAGCGTACGGTAAAACGCCAGCACCGCCAGAAGCAGCGCCACCGGGATCAGCGTACGCGTCTGAAATACCAGCCGGCACAGCAGCGCCATGCCTGCGCCTGCCGCCAGATACGTCTCAGCGGTTTTCGTAAAGATGCCCAGATGGGCAAACCGGAAACGGTTATATAGTGCCTTGTGGAAATACACGTTGGCGCCGAAGCCCCGGGTCAGTCCTTCCCGGCGGAGGGACTCGGCGCGATTTTTCTTTCGCCGGGCAAAGATGACGCCGCCCGACTCAGATGCCTTTGCCCGTTCGATCAGTTCCGCCGTCTCCTCGGATTTTGCCATGGCGTCCTCATAAAAATCCGCATGCACCCGGGGAATGACAACGAGCAGTGCCGCGCCGCTAATCAGTGTCAAGGCGGCGCACAGCGCCGCAGACCACCAGTTGCCCTCTACGGCAAACATGGCAATGCCTTTCAGCCAGCCCCATACGGGGATCCAACGGGACGCTGTCGAGGCGTACAGCGCCGCGGCAGCTTCCAGCTGACCCAATCCGCTCTGCCGCCAAAAGAGCACATACGCGCCTACGATCAAAAAGAGTACGCCGTAAACCGCGCGGCGCAAATACGGCTTGAGCCCTGCGTGGGTGGAACAGACCGTATACAGCAGCACCTGCACCAGCTTGCTCATCGCCACAGTCAAAATCCACGCCGCGCCCAGCGCCAGACACGCCCAAATGCTCAGTCCCATATTCATCATCAGATTGGGGATCTGAAAGAGAATATAGACGCTTGCCACCAAAATCATGCCCAACTGGGTCGCCAGACGGAACAGCAGTACCGACTGGGGACGCATGGGCGCGGGGAACAACAGCGCTACGTCCGCCGGCAGGAATATCTTACTGCCGTTTTTATCCGCGCCCAAAATACTCATCACGAATACAAGCAAAATCACCGCGCCGGCAATCAGCTCCACCACGCCGGAGACCGTTTGAGCGTCCACATTGATCTCCACGTCAATCACGTCTTCGCCGGACAGCGGATCGTCTTCAATGATCTCCACTTGACCCGGATCTTCCCGCTCCTCGGACAACTCCGCCAGTTTTCCCGCGCCGATACCGATCAGCGCGCCCATGACAAAGCATATGAGAATGAAGATAAGCACCTTGGATTTGAGGAGCTTTTTAATTTGATTTTTGACGGAGTGGGCAGCGTAATAGAGAAATAGCTTCATCTTCCGGCTTCCTCCTCTGCCGCGCCGTGCTCCATGTCGCTGCGCTCCACGCCCTCTGTGACCGCAAAGAACAGCTCCTCCAACGTCCTTCCGCTGTGCTCCAACTCCTCGCGGGTCACATCGGCGCGCACCTTGCCCTCCTGCATAATGAGGGTGCGATCCCACAGCATATCCACGCTGTCAATGATATGGGTGGAGACCAACAGCGTGTTGCCCGCTTGCCGCATCTCCTCAATGACGGTTTTCAGCTCTTTGATGGCATGAGGGTCTAAACCGATCATCGGCTCATCTAACAGCAGCATTTTCGGCTGCGGCAGCAGACCCATACAGATATTGAGCTTTTGCTGCATGCCCTTGGAGAGCTCATCGCCGAATTTTTTTCGCTTATCCTGCAGCTCAAAGCGCTCCAGCAGTTGATCGATACGCATCTTATAATCCGTCAGGCGGTAGGCGCGCGCCAGAAATTCCATATGCTCCGCCACAGTCAGATTGGGATAGAGCGCCGGCATCTCCGGAATATAGCCCAAAATCCGTTTGGCTTCCAGCGTCTTGTGGCTCATGCCGCACACCCGGATATCCCCTTTGTAGCGGAGAAATCCGATAATCGCCTTCATAATGGTGCTTTTGCCCGCGCCGTTGGGGCCGAGCAATACGGTAATGCTTCCGTCGTCCAGGTGGAAACTCACGTCATCGCATGCGGTCGCCTTGCCGTACTTTTTGGTTACATGGGATACGTTCAGCATAGATCTTTCTCCTTTTCTCCTCCACAGATCGAATATCGGCTCTCACTTTTCCGCCGCCTGAACAGCTCTTTATAATGACTGACGGAAAAAGCAGGTGCGGAAAGCACCGCAGAGCCTTCCGCACACCGAGTAAAAGGACACAAACCGTGCCGCACCGCACAGTTAACCAGCCACCTGAAAAGCACAGCCGTGCAGCCATACAGGGTTCCTTGCCAAGATTGTTTTGCGTCCCGAAATTTGCGTCTCTTATTATACTGTATCTTGCTTTTCCTTTGTGGCGGTTTTCTTCACCGCAGATTCTGCCGCCTTCTGCTCGGATACCGCGCCTGCATTGCCGGTTTGCGCCGCGTGCTGCACGGTTTTGCCCTGCGCTTGAGGGGAGTTGTAGCCGTAATACTTATACCGTTTGGGCAAGCCCATCATATCCGTCACAACGAAACCCAGCACCTTCTTCCCCAGCACCTGCATACGCCGCATACACTCCGACAGCAATCGCTTTTCCGTATAATCCGCGCGCACCACCATCAAAAGACCGCTGATCCACCGGGATACCTCCATCGCGTCCGACACGACGTTCACCGGCGGCAGATCCACCACGATAAAGTCGTACTCTTTCGACAGGTTTTGCAGCAATTCCTGCATCTGTTCTGAACCCAACAGCTCCGATGGGTTTGGCGGAGTCTCGCCGGCAGGCATAATATACCAGCTGTCCAGAAGCGGCGCCTTCTGCGTCGCCTCCTCCACCGTACACAGTCCAGCCAGCAGGTTGGACATGCCCGGCTTTGACTGCAGCGCCAGCTTCTTGGCTACGCTGGGAATACGCATATCCGCGTCGATCAGCAGTACCTTCCTCCCCGTTTCCGCCAACGTGTACGAGAGGTTGATGGACGTGGTGGATTTACCCTCGCCGCGCACCGCGCTGGTCACGCCGATGATCCGGCATTTCTTCTCGTCCGGCAGTACGAACATCAAATTCGCCCGCAGCTGTTTATACGATTCCGCCGCCGCCCAGTCCAAATTTTCACACAGCATCCGGCGCTGTTCCCGCAGAGTCAAGCCTTGGGAAGATCCGGACTTTTTAGGCTTTTTCGACCAGATCACGTCTTCTGCCTCCTATCCGCATTCGTTCCGTAGTCACTTCCGCTCTCCGGTGAGCGCAGATCCGGTACCAGTCCCAGAATCGGCAGCTCGTACATCTGCATCAGATATTCCTCGCTGCGTACCACGCTGTCCAGCATATCCGCCGCCACAATCACCAGCGCACTGACGACAAAGCCCAACAACAATCCCATC
>JAFZRS010000006.1 GCA_017619715.1 Oscillospiraceae bacterium
GCGGGAAATTACCCTGTGGGGCACCGGTGAGATGCCGCGCATCTCACCGGTGGTTGGTAGCGGCACCTGGATTTGAACCGGGGACACTGCGGGTATGAACCGCATGCTCTAGCCAACTGAGCTATGCCGCCATGACCCCCAGACAGGGCAAGGATTAGTGTATCATACGGATTTTGGCTTGTCAAGATAATTTTATACACACTTATAAAAAATGACCACAGGATTATAAAAACGAATAGAAACACAGAGACCGGCAGACATAAAATAGATCCCGACGTCCGCAAAACCGGGACGCCGGGATCTTTTTTACATTACAGCGTATCTACGGCGGTTTTTATCAATACATGCCGCCCATGTCGCCCATGCCGCCGCCGGGAGCGGGAGGTGCGGGAGGCTCGGGCTTGTCGGCGACCAGCGACTCGGTGGTCAGCACCATGCCGCTGACGGACGCGGCGTTCTCCAGCGCGCAGCGGGTCACCTTGGCGGGATCCACAATACCGGCGGAGATCATGTCGCAGTAAACTTCCTTGTACGCATCAAAACCGTAGCCGTTCTTGCCGGAGGTCTTTACCTTCTCCAGAATCACGGAGCCGTCCAGACCGGCGTTGGCGGCGATTTGACGGATCGGCTCCTCCAGCGCCTTGGCAACGATCTGCACGCCGGTCTTCTCATCACCCTCTACGCTATTGAGCAGCGCATCAACGGCGGGAATGGCGTTGACGTAGATGGTGCCGCCGCCGGCGACAATACCCTCTTCCACAGCCGCCTTGGTGGCGTTGAGCGCGTCCTCGATGCGGAGCTTCTTCTCCTTCATCTCCGTCTCAGTGGCGGCGCCCACCTTGATGACCGCCACGCCGCCGGACATCTTGGCAAGACGCTCCTGCAGCTTCTCCTTGTCATACTCGGAGGTGGTCACGCCGATCTGGGCGCGGATCTGCGCCACACGGTCGCGGATCGCCTGCGCGTCGCCTGCGCCGTCGACGATGATGGTGTTCTCCTTGGTGACCTTGATCTGCCGGGCGCGGCCCAACATGGTCACATCGGCGTTCTTGAGCTCGTAGCCCAGCTCCTCGCTGACCACCTGACCGCCGGTGAGAATGGCGATATCCTGCAGCATCTCCTTGCGGCGATCGCCGAAACCGGGCGCCTTGACGCACACCACGTTCAGCGTGCCGCGCAGACGGTTGACGATCAGTGTGCTCAGCGCCTCGCCCTCCACGTCCTCAGCGATGATAAAGAGCTTCTTGCCGGACTGCACCAACTGCTCCAAGAGAGGCAGAATATCGCTGATCACGGAGATCTTTTTGTCGGTGATGAGCACATAGGCGTCGTCAATCACCGCCTCCATCTTCTCGGTATCGGTGACCATATAGGGGGTGATGTAGCCGCGGTCGAACATCATGCCCTCTACCACCTCGCTGTACGTCTCGGCAGTTTTGGATTCCTCGATGGTGATGACGCCGTCGGCGCTCACTTTCTCCATCGCCTCGGCGATCAACTTGCCGATCTCCTCATCGCCGGAGGAGACGGTACCCACGCGGGCAATATCGTTGGTGCCGTTGACGGGCTTGCTCTGGGCGTGAATAGCGCCTACCGCGGCGTCTACCGCCTTGGCGATGCCCTTCTTCATCACAATGGGATTGGCGCCGGCGGCGAGATTCTTCAAGCCCTCGCGCACCATCGCTTGCGCCAGCAGCGTAGCGGTGGTGGTGCCGTCGCCTGCCACGTCGTTGGTCTTGGTGGAAACCTCCCGCACCAGCTGCGCGCCCATGTTCTCAAAGGGATCCTCCAGCTCAATTTCCTTGGCAATGGATACACCGTCGTTGGTGATCAACGGCGTGCCGAACTTCTTATCCAGCACCACATTGCGGCCCTTGGGACCGAGCGTGACCTTTACGGTATCGGCGAGCTGATTGACGCCGGCTTCCAGCGCCTTGCGGGCTTCATCGCCGCGCTTGATAATCTTGGACATAATACAAATTGCCTCCTATCTTTTACTCCACAATGGCGAGAATGTCGCTCTGCTTGACGATGAGATATTCCACGTCCTCCAGCGTGATCTTGGTGCCGGCATACTTGTCGGTGATGACCTTGTCACCCGCCTTCACGGTCATGGTGACGGGTTTGCCGTCCACAGTGCCGCCGGGACCGACGGAGATCACCTCCGCTACAGAGGGCTTTTCCTTTGCCGAGCCCGTCAGAATAATGCCGCTCTTGGTCGTCTCCTCCGCCTCCGTCATCTTCAAAACGACGCGGTCGGCAAGCGGTGTCAGTTTCATGGTTGGTTCCTCCTTATGTTATTAAAAAAACAAACGCAGCGTTAGCACTCAAAACGCCGGAGTGCTAACGCTGATTATCATACCACAATATGGCAGATTTGCAAGGGGGAAAAGAGGAAAAAAACAAAAGTTCACAGAATTGTAAAAAACCGCACCGCCGATTCAGGCTCCGGCGTTGCTGTTGCAGTCGCACCCGGCGGGACCGAAAAAGCGGAGAGGCTTTTCGCACAGGCGAATCGTCACGTCATCGGAGGTGACGCACTCACCGTCGAGACACGTGACGATGTCGATCTTATCAGAACGGATACGAACGACCTTGGGCGTGTGGCAGGACGCAAGCTGCGGGAATTTGCGGTAGCCGCCTTTGGAATAGGGACCTACAAACCGCAAAAAGGCGGGACGGCTGACCTTTTTCACCACCAGTGTCTCCAACACGCCGTCGTCCATCCGCGCCTCACCCACCGGCATGAAGCCGCCGCCGTAAAAGCGGCCGTTGCACACGGCGACGAGAGCGTAGTCCCCCTCCATGGCGCTGCCGTCCAGCTCCACCGTCCAGTGGGAGTTGATGCTGCGAAAGAGGAAATTGACGATCAGCGCCGCCACGTAGCTGCCCTTGCCGTCCAGCAGGGGACTGTCGCCGAAACGGTGTACGTCCTGCGCCACCCGCGCGTCAATGCCGGAGCAGGCAATCGTCAACGCGACGCGTCCGTTCACGTCGATGGCGTCCAGAGAAAAGTCCGGTCCGTCCCACAGGTTCTCCGCGTCATGGAACAGCTCCGCCGCCTCACCGAAATTTTTGAGAAAATCATTGCCCGTACCCACGGGGATACAGGTCATGGCGGCATTGTCGTAGCCGATGATGCCGTTTGCCACCTCGTTGACGGTGCCGTCGCCGCCGCAGGCATAGAACCGCAGCGACTCACCGCTTTGGCAGAGCTTTTGCGCCAGCTCCGTGGCGTGTCCCTGCTTTTTGGTGAGAATGCACTGTACGTCTAATCCGTGGTTTTGGCGCAATGCCTCTGCCATTTGATAGATCCTCTGGCGGCTGTCGGTTTTGCCGGCAGTAGGGTTGATGATAAAGACGTGTTTCATGGCGTCGATTCCTTCCGATTCGGTCAAAATACGGGGAGATTGTAGCGCCATTGTAGCACAGAAAACGGCGAAAGGGTGAACAAATTGAAAAGTTTTGCCGCATCCCGTCGGCGTCTTACACGCGCTTGCCGTACATGAACACGTCGCACTTGATCATGCCGTTGTAGAGCTTGCGCTTTTTGTCGGCACTGCGCCCGAAGGAGCGTTCAAATTCCGTGTGACTGCTGAGAATCAGCGTGCGCCAGCCTGCCGGCAGATCGCGCCAGACCTTGCCCAGCGCCCGGTACAGCTCCTCCGCCTCTGCTTTTTCCATCAGCCGTTCGCCGTAGGGCGGATTGGTGACGAGCTGTCCGTATTCACTCTCGCGCCGGAAACGCCGCACGTCCGCCGTTTCAAAGCGCACCGCGTCCTCCACGCCTGCCTTGCGGGCGTTGTCCCGGGCAATGGCAACGGCGTTGGGATCGATATCGCCGCCCCAGATGTCATAGCTGCCGAGGAACTCTCGATCCTGCGCCTCCTCACGTGCGCGCCGCCAGCACGTGTCGCCGAGAAAGCCCCATTGCACCGCATCGAAGGTACGGCGCAGTCCCGGAGCGCGGTTTTTGGCGATCAGCGCCGCCTCAATGGGGATGGTGCCGCTGCCGCAGAAGGGATCGCAGAAGGGATCGCGTCCCCGGTAGCGGCTGAGGATCACCAGCGCGGCGGCAAGCGTCTCCCGCAAAGGAGCTTCCACGCCCACGGCGCGGTATCCGCGCTTATACAGTCCCTCTCCGCTGGTATCCAGACAAATAGAGACCTGATCCTTTTGTATGGAAAAGCGGATCTGATATTTCACGCCGCTTTCGGGAAACTGCTCCAGACGGTATCGTGTTTTCAGCCGTTCCACGATCGCTTTTTTGATGATGGATTGACAAGAGGGTACGGAAAAAAGCTGAGAGGAGATGGAGTAGCCCTTTACGGGGAACGATGCGTCACGGGGCAGACAGTCCTCCCACGCGATGGCGCGCACGCCCTGAAAGAGCTCTTCAAACGTGCGGGCGGGGAATTGGGACAGCACCAGCAACACCCGTGCGCCGCAGCGCAGATTGATATTAAGCCTGGCGCAGTCGTCGTCCGTGCCGCGGCACAAAACGTGACCGTTTTCCACCTGCACGTCTTGCAGCCCCAGGCGCCGCACCTCATCGCCTACCAGTTTTTCCAGCCCCAAAAGACAGGGGATCATATATGTATTCATACGCGTCTCCTTGCGTATCCTATGAAATATGTCAAAAGTATACCCTTCCGGCGGCAAAAGAGCAAGGCAAAAATAAAAGTGGCGCGGCGGCAAAATATCGTGTATAATTTAAAAAAAGCGCCGCGCAACTTCAGGTTGCGTGAAAAACAGCAAAAATTCTGTCGATGCAAATTAAAGTTGGTGGTTTTTTTCGCCCCGGACAGTATGATAGAGCCAAAGAGAAACGGAGGAAACGACAGCATGTCATTCGGAGAACGGTTGCAGGAGGTGCGGCGCGGCAGCGGCTTGACGCAGGAGCAGTTCGCCGAGCAGCTCAATGTCTCCCGTCAGGCGGTGAGCAAATGGGAATCCTCCCGGGGTTATCCGGAGATCGAGAAGATTCTCTATATCTGCAACCGCTATCACGTGGCGATAGGCGATTTGTTTGCCGACGAGGTTCCGCCCGTGAGCGCGCAGGAGCGATCGGCGCAGTCAGAAGACGGCGATTGCGGATCGGGCAAGCTTCCGTCCGGCAATCTGCACCGTGCGCTGTCCGTTTTTTTCTCCAATCTCTCGCCGAAGAACAAATGGTTGGGAGCAGGTGTTCTGGCAGGCGTTGCGTTTTTGTCGGCGCTGATCTCCCTGTGTCTGAAAGGAGGAACGGCAAACGTGGAAGCAACGGTTTGGATTGCGGCGATTGTCATTTTCGGCGTGGTGGAAGCCCTCACGGCGGGGCTGACCTCTATCTGGTTCGTGCTGGGCAGCGTGGCGGGACTGATCGCCGGCGTGTGCGGCGCACCTGTATGGCTGCAGGTGGTGCTGTTCTTTGCGGTGTCCATTGTGGCGCTGATCGCCACCCGGCCGCTGGTGGCGAAATACGTCGCCAGGGATACGGTGGCAACCAATGCCGATCGCGTGCTGGGCGCTACCGCCCGGGTCACCGAGACCATCGACAATGCGGTGCCCACCGGCGCGGTGTATGTGGACGGCAAGACTTGGTCCGCCCGCAGTGAGAGCGGCAGCGTGATCCCTGTGGACGCCATGGTGCGCGTGGCGCGCATGGAAGGCGTGCGGCTGTTTGTAGAGGAAAAGGAGTAACACCGGAACCGTCTGCAATCGCAATACTTTGTACATTTTTTAAAGGAGGAAAACAATATGCCTAACTTCGGAACCTTTGCCATCATCGTGCTGATCGTTTTGATCCTCATTGTCATCGTCAGCAATATCCACGTAGTGCAGCAGTCCAAAGCCTACGTGGTGGAGCGTCTGGGCGCCTTCCACTCCGTGTGGGGTACGGGTCTGCATCTGAAGCTCCCCTTTGTGGAGCGTGTGGTCAAGAAAGTCAGCCTGAAAGAGCAGGTGGCGGACTTTGATCCCCAGCCGGTAATCACCAAGGATAACGTCACCATGCAGATCGACACGGTTATCTATTTCCAGATCACCGACCCCAAGCTCTACACCTACGGCGTGGAGTATCCCATGAACGCCATCGAGAATCTGACCGCCACCACACTGCGTAATATCATCGGCGATCTGGAGCTGGATCAGAGTCTTACCAGCCGCGATACCATCAACGCCAAGATGCGCGCCATTCTGGACGAGGCGACCGATCCGTGGGGCATCAAGGTCAACCGCGTGGAGTTAAAAAACATTCTGCCGCCCCGGGAGATCCAGAACGCCATGGAAAAGCAGATGAAAGCCGAGCGCGAACGCCGCGAGGCGATCTTGCAGGCGGAAGGTCAGAAGCAGAGCCAGATTCTGGTGGCGGAGGGCGAAAAACAGTCCGCCATCTTGAAGGCGGACGCCGCCAAGCAGGCGCGCATTATGGCAGCGGAGGCGGAAGCCACTTCCATCATGAAGGTACAGCAGGCGCTGGCAGATTCCATGAAGCTGCTCAACGAGGCGGCGCCCAACGATCAGGTCATTAAGCTCAAGGCGCTGGAGGCCATGCAGAAGGTGGCGGACGGTCAAGCCACCAAGATCATCATTCCCAGTGAGCTGCAGGGTCTGGCGGGTCTTGCCGCCGGCGCGCAGGCGCTGCTGAGCGAGGATAAGAAGTAACCGACCCCGTAAAAAGGACCGCAGGCAGATGCCTGCGGTCCTTTTTGTGTCAAGAGCGCACCTTACAGTCTGGTAATCGTGGGGATCACCATAGGACTGCGGCGCGTGTTCTTATAGAGACAGCCGCTGACGGCAGAGCGCACGGTGCGGCTCACGTCGCCGTCGTCCCGGCGCCGTTTTGCGCTCATGTGCTCCACTGCCTCCTCCGCGGCGCGGCGCAGCTCCTGCATCAGTTCCTCGGATTCTTTTACGTACACAAACCCGCGTGTGACGATCTCCGGCTGACAGAGCAGCTGATGATCGTGGCTGGACATGGTGAGTACCACCACCACCATGCCGTCCTGCGCCAGCAGACGCCGGTCGTTGAGCACCACCGCGCCCACGTCACCCACGCCGCTGCCGTCCACAAAGATCTCGCCGGAGGGAACGGAGGTTTCGCACTTCATACGCTTGGTAGTCAGCTCGATCACGGAGCCGTTTTCCGCCACACAGATATCCTGGGGCGCCATGCCCATGGATTCGGCAACCCGCTTGTGGATCTGGAGCATACGCTGTTCACCGTGTACGGGGATAAAGAACTTGGGCTTTACCAGTGCGTGAATAATCTTCAGCTCCTCCTGACAGGCGTGACCCGAGACGTGGAGCATATCCGCCTTGTCGTAAACCACGTCCACACCTTTGCGAAACAGCTCGTTGATGACCCTTCCCACCGTCACCTCATTGCCGGGGATAGCGCTGGCGGAGATGATGACCTTGTCGTCGGGACCTACGTCCACCTGCTTGTGGGTAGAGAACGCCATGCGGTACAGTGCGCTCATTTCCTCACCCTGTGAGCCGGTGGTGACAATAACCTGCTGGGCAACAGGCAGACCCTTGAGCCGGTTGAGATCCACCAGTGTGTTTTTGGGGACTTTGATATAGCCCAGATCGATGGACGTTTTGAGAATGTTCTCCATGGAACGCCCGGTGACTGCCACTTTCCGGTTGCACGCTGCCGCCGCGTCCAGTACCTGCTGGATACGGTGGACGTTGCTGGCAAAGGTGGTGACGATGATGCGTTTGCCGCACCCGGCAAACTGCCGCTGGAAGGTGCGTCCCACGGCGCTCTCGCTCATGGTATAGCCGGGACGCTCCACGTTGGTGGAATCGGCAAGCAGCGCCAGCACACCCTCCTTGCCCAACGCGCCGAAACGCGTCAGATCGATGACTTCACCGTCAATGGGCGTGGAGTCGATCTTAAAGTCGCCCGTGTGCACCAACACGCCCATTTGGGTGCGGATAGCAAACGCCACCGCATCGGGAATGGAGTGGTTTACGTGGATAAACTCCACCTGAAACTTGCCGGCGCGCACCGTCTGTCCCGCCTCCACGGTGATGAGACGTGTAGAGGAGGCCAGTCCGTGCTCCTGCAGCTTCAGCTTGATAAGCCCGGCGGTGAGTTTCGTGCAGTAGATGGGCATATTGATCTGCCGCAATACGTAGGGGATGCCGCCGATGTGATCCTCATGTCCGTGGGTAATGAACAGACCCCGCAATCGCGATTTGTTCTTGGCAAGATACGTTACGTCCGGGATCACGTAGTCAATGCCGTACATATCGCCGCCGGGGAATGCCATGCCGCAGTCCACCACGATGATCTCGCCGCCGTACTCGTAGGCGGTCATGTTCTTGCCAACCTCATTGAGGCCGCCCAACGGAATGATTTTGATTTTTTCTGCCATAATAACTCCTTTTTTTCATTTTGCCGCTTCGCGTCCATGGCAAGAAAGCCGCCCCCGGTAAAACGGGCGCAACAAAAAAGAGGCGGGGAGCGTTCCTGCGGCCCTGTATCGCCGCCGTCCGGCTCTCTGTCGCCCGGAATGTGCCTTTGGCGCGGAGAGATACATATTTAATCGCGGATATGTCAATCCGCGAAACGGACAAAACACGTGCAAAACCTGCACTTTTTATGAAGTATAGCATATTTTTTTTCTTTTGTATACCCCTAACTTTCCGACCCGTTTCCATCAAATCCGATTCGGAGAAAAAGAGGGAAGTTTTGGGACAATCTCATATTGAAGCGGCGGGAAAAAGATGGTATAATCCAATGTTAGTATGGAGTGATATTCCCACAAGGGAAGGAGCGATCACAGGTGAACAAGAAACTGGCGCGGATTCTGCGCACCAATGCGGCGCTTTATATTTTGTGTCTGGCGGCCTTTACCGTGGCGGCGATCTGGGTAGATCCCGTTCTGGCGACGGCGGAGGCGGCGGTGACGGTGATCGTTTTTATCGTGAGCCGCCGGCGCAGCAGAAGGACGCAGCAGAGTGTGCGGCAGTATCTCGAACGTGTCACCGGCGGCATGGACTCCGCGCGATCGAGCAACCTGCTGTATACGCCGCTCCCGATGGTGGTGTTTGACGCCAGAACCGACGAGGTCGTCTGGGGCAACGACGGATTTTTACAGTTGACCGAGCGAAAGGACGGGGTGTTTGAGTCCCGGATTGACGCGGTAATTCCGGGTTTTGACAAGCGTTGGCTGCTGGAAGGGAAGCGGGAGAGTCCGAAATTGGTGTCGTGGAATCACCGGCTCTACCGGGTATTTGGCAGTATCGGGCGTTCCGGGGACGAGGGCGACGATGAGGAGATGGCGACTACGTACTGGATGGACGTCACCGAGTCGGAGCAAATGCGCACCACACTGGAGATGACTCGTCCGGTGGTGGCGATATTGATGGTGGATAACTATGAGGAGCTGATGAAAGCCTGCCCGGAGAGCAAGCGTTCGGCGGTGCTGGCGGCGTTGGAAGAGAAGCTGAACACATGGGCGGCGGACTCCGGCGGACTGCTGTTGGGATATGACCGCGACAGGTACTTGTTCTTATTTGAGGAAAAAAGCTACTCCGGTTACGCGGAGGATCGTTTCAGCGTATTGGAGAGTGTGCGGGAGGTCGTCGCCGGCGAGGGTGTGGCAGCCACGCTGTCCATCGGCGTGGGACGGGACGCGGACACGTTCGAGTCACTGTTCAAGAACGCTTCGCTGGCGCTGGAGATGGCGCTCTCCCGTGGCGGCGATCAGGCGGTGGTCAAGGACCGGATGAACTTCGAGTTCTACGGCGGCCGCGCCAAAACCGCGGAGAAGCGCACCAAAGTGAAATCCCGGGTCATGGCAAACGCACTGGGTGAGCTGATTGAGGACGCCCGGCAGGTCTACGTGATGGGACACCGGTATGCGGACATGGATTCCCTGGGCGCGGCGGCGGGCATCTGCTGTATTGCCCGCAAGCGCGGCAAGCGCGTTCAGATCGTGCTGGACGCGGAGAACAACGCGGTACACCCCATGCTGCAGCGTTTGCAGGAACAAGAGGAGTATAACGGCGTATTTATCAGCGGCGGCGACGCCTTTTTGCGGGTACAGCCCGGCACGCTGCTGGTGGTGGTGGACACCAACCGTCCCGAGAGCGTGGAGTCCGAGGCGCTGTTGGAAACGTGCAACCGCGTGGCGGTCATCGACCATCACCGGCGCGGCACCAGTTATATTGAAAAGATGGCGCTCAACTACCATGAACCCTACGCCTCTTCCGCCAGTGAACTGGTGACGGAGATTTTGCAGTATCTGGTAGAGCCGACGGATCTGCTGCGCGTGGAGGCGGAGGCGCTGTTGGCGGGTATCGTGTTGGATACGAAGAACTTTACCAACCGCACCGGCGGCAGGACGTTCGAGGCGGCGGCATATCTGCGCCGTGTGGGCGCGGATACCCAGGATGTGCAGCGGATTTTCCAGAGCGATCTTACCTCCATGATCTCGCGCTACGACATCATTCGCCGGGCGGAGCTGTACCGGGAGGATATTGCCGTAGCGGCGTTGGACGATGAGTACGACCGTGTCACGGCGGCGAAGGCGGCGGACGAATTGCTGACGCTCAAAGGCGTGCAGGCGTCATTTGTGCTGTACCGCAAGGGCGACGGCGTATACATTTCCGCCCGTTCGCTGGGCGACGTGAACGTGCAGGTCATTATGGAGTCTATGGGCGGCGGCGGCAACTCCACCGGCGCGGCGGCAGAACTGCCGGAGAGCACCGTAGAGGACACCAAGGTAAAGCTGCTGTCGTGTATTGACACGTATTTTGAGACATGAACAAGAGAAAGGAGATCAGATGATATGAAAGTGATCTTAAAGCAGGACGTAAAGGGTAAGGGCAAGAAGGGTCAGATGATCGAGGTGGCGGAGGGTTACGCCCGCAACTTCCTGCTGCCCAAGGGGCTGGCAATGACCGCCACGGCGGACGCCGTGAATACCATGCGTCTGCAGGAGAAGGCGAAAGCCCGCGCGGAGGCGGAGGCAAAAGCGACCGCCACGGCTGTCGCCGAGCAGCTCAAAGGCTGTCAGGTGCGTATCACCGCCAAAGGCGGCGAGGGCGGTCGGCTGTTCGGAGCCGTCACCGGCAAGGAGATTGCGGCGGGATTGAAAGAGCAGCACGGGATCGAGATCGACAGCAAAAAGCTGGTGCTGGACGAGCCGATCAAGTCGTTCGGTTCTTTTCAGATCAAGGCAAAGCTGGGCTATGAAATCAGCGGCACGGTGTATGTGCTGGTGACGGAGGAGAAGTAATTTCCGCACATTTGGGAGAGGAGGTGTCCGTATGTCCCTGGAGGATCAACTGCTAAACCGCAGCATGCCCCACTCACCGGAGGCGGAGCAGGCGGTACTCGGCTCCATGCTCATCGACGGAGACTGCGTAAAAGACGTGATGGACAAGCTGCACGCAGATGATTTCTATTTGCAGCACAACCGTGATATATTTGAGGCGATCTGTTCCATGTTTATCCGCTCACTGCCGATAGACGGCGTGACGGTGGCAGGCGAGATGGATCGCTCCGGCACCGGCAGCGAGAACACCCGCGGTTATCTCCTGCAGCTCATGGAGGTGACGCCCACCTCCGCCAACGTGATGGAATACGTCCGCATCGTGCGGGATAAAGCGTTGATGCGGGCGGTGGCGACAGCGGCGGCGGAGATCACGGCGGAGGTGCAAAAGGGCGCCGGTTCCGCCACGGGACTATTGGAGCTGGCGGAGCAGAAGATATATGACGTTCGCCGCGGCAGAGCCGGACAGGGCATGACCCCCATCAGCGTGGTACTGCCGGAGGTGATGGATCAACTGGCGGAGCTGATGGCAAACGGCGGCAAGACGCTGCCAGGTCTTACCACCGGGTTTTCCGTGCTGGACGCCAAAACCAACGGGCTGGGCAAGGGCAATCTGGTGATTTTAGCCGCCAGACCCGGCATGGGCAAGACCAGCATGGCGCTGAACGTGGCGCTCAACGCCGCCAAGAGTACCGGTAAGACCGTGGCGATTTTCTCTTTGGAGATGTCTAAAACGGAACTGGTCAAGCGATTGATTTCCGGTGAGGGACTGGTGGAGAACAAACGCCTTGCCACGGGCAATCTGCGGGAGAACGACTGGGTGAAAATTGCCGAGGCGGCGTCTGCGCTCAGCCGCACGGATATCCGCATAGAGGATAATTCCATGCTGACGGTGGCGGAAATGAACGCCAAATGCCGCCGTATGGACAATCTGGGACTGGTGGTCATCGACTATTTGCAGCTCATGAACGGGGCGGACGATCAAGGCCGCCGGGGCGATAACCGCCAGACGGTGGTGTCCGACATGTCCCGTATGCTGAAGATCATGGCGAAGAATCTGGGCGTTCCGGTGCTGTGTCTGAGTCAGCTCAGCCGCGCCAACGAACAGCGCAAGGAGAACAAGCGTCCCATGCTGTCGGATCTGCGCGAGTCCGGCGCTATCGAGCAGGACGCGGACGTAGTCATGTTCCTCTACCGGGAGGATTATTACGATAAGCAGACTGAAGAGCAGAACATCGCCGAGTGTATCATCGCCAAGAACCGCCACGGTGAGACAGACACCGTGAAACTGCGCTGGATGCCGGAGTTCACCTCCTTCGGTACGTTGGAGGAGCGCTACGGCGACGAGGAATAATACTGCGGGAGGACAGCATGGATCTGATCCCTTGGATGGAGCAATGGCATATGATTCCGCCCTCCGGCGGCGTGATATTGTGCGCCGTATCCGGTGGGCGGGATTCCATGTGTCTGCTGCACTATCTGCACCGTCTGGGAGCAAAGCGCGGTTTTTTGGTGGCGGCAGGTCACCTCAACCACGGCATGCGCCCCACGGCGGCGCGGGACGAAGCGCTGGTGCGTGATTTTTGCGCCGCACACGGTGTTCCCTTCTACGTTGCCGGTGAACGGGTATATGAGCAGGCGCGGGAATGGGAGTTGAGCGTGGAGGAGACAGGCAGGCGCCTGCGCTATGCGTTTTTGGAGCGCACGGCGGACGAGATCGGCGCAACGTATATTGCCACGGCGCATCACCGGGGCGATCAGGCGGAAACGGTGCTTTTGAACCTGCTGCGCGGCACAGGTTCCGAGGGTCTTGGCGGTATTCCGCCGGTGCGTGGGAGACTCATTCGCCCCCTGCTGGATACGCCCAGAGAGGAGATTGAAGCGTATCTGCAGCGCTGGAATGTGGCGTACGTGGAGGACGAAACGAACACGGATTTGTATTATGCCCGCAACCGGCTGCGGCTGGCCGTGTGGCCGGAATTGGAGAAGATCCACGGCGCCGCCCGGGAGAATATTGTCCGCGCCGCCGGTATACTGCGGCGTGAAAGCGCGTATCTGGACGAGCAGGCGGAGGCGTTTTTGCCGTCGGAGGGCACAGCCGTCTCCTGCGAAGCGTTAAAAAAAGCGCCCGAGGCGCTGCGAGCGCGTATATTGCATCGGCTTATTGACCGACTGCCCTGCGGGAAAAAGGATTTCGGCGCGGCGCATCTCGTCGCGCTGGAACATCTGGCGCACACGGGCGGCATGCTGGATTTGCCCGGCGGCGTCCGTGCCGTTTGCCGGGAGGGGACGTTTACACTGTCCATGGCGCCGGACGCGCCGGAGGAAACGGTGCTGACGTGGGATCGCCCTGCGGACTGGGGCGGCTATACGATCCGTATCGGACAGGAGGCGCGGTGCGACGCGGAAAATGCGATTTGCCTTCGTGCCGGCAGGGGACAGCTTATCACCGTGCGCGTCTGGCACAGCGATGACCGGCTGACACTGCCGGGCAGCCGCGGCGCCAGAAGTCTCAAGCGGCTTTTTGCCGAGGCGGGAATCGCACCGGAAAGGCGTGAACAGGTGCCGGTTTTCTGCGTGGACGGCCGGGCGGCGGCAGCCTGTGGAATAGGAACAGACGGCTCGTTTGTGCCGGAGCGCGGCGCGGCGGCAGTTTGGATCACAGTAGAGAAGAGACAACAAGGAGGAGCGCAAGTATGAAACACAGCATGGATCAGGACATATTAAAGGTTTTGCTGACGGAAGAGGAGATCCGGCGGCGCGTGCAGGAAATCGGCAAGGAGCTGTACGATCGCTTTGAAGATAAGAATCCCCTGTTTGTAGGCGTATTGAACGGTTGCTTTATGTTCATGGCGGATCTGGTGCGCGCCACACAGGTGCGCAGCCAGATGGAGTTTATCGGTGTGTCGTCCTATCAGAACGGCACCAAGTCCAGCGGCGTGGTGCAGATTACCCGCGATCTCCAGCACGATATTACCGGGCGCAACATCATCATCGTAGAGGACATACTGGACTCGGGCAATACGCTGGCGTATTTGCGCGGGTATCTGAAAAGCAAGGGTGCAGGCAGTGTGACCATCGTGACACTGCTGGATAAGCCCTCCCGCCGGCGGGAGGACATCGTAGCGGACTATGCCGGGTTCGTAGTGCCTGATGAGTTCGTAGTGGGTTACGGACTCGATTACGCCCAGAGCTACCGCAATTTGCCCTATATCGGGGTATTGAAGCCGGAAGTATACAGCAAGTAAACAGCGCATACGTTGGAAGGAGAGGGGTCGCCATATGTGGGGAAAACGGTATCAGGGCAAACGGTGGGATCCTGAGATAGAGGGGAATAAAGGGGAGCAGACGCACGAAGAGAGCGCGGCACATACGGCAGACACTGCCGCAAAAAGCCGACGCACGCGGGGCAAGCGCGTGGAGAAGAAAAAAAGCGGCTTCTGGCGGGATTACGGCTACCTTCTGGTGACCGCCGCCGTGGTGGTGCTGGTGTTTCGGGTGTTTTTGCAGCTTGCGTACGTTCCCACCGGCTCCATGGAGAGTACGATACCCACGAACTCCCTGCTGGTGGCATGGCAGTTTCCCTATCTGGTATCCGATCCAGTGCCGCAGCGCGGCGACATTGTGACCTTCTGGAGCGAGGAACAGGGCAAGATACTGGTCAAGCGGGTAATCGGTCTGCCGGGCGAGGAGATCCGCATCGCCGGCGGCTACGTTTACGTAAACGGGCATTCACTGCCGGAACCGTATCTGGATCAGCAGGGCGTGACAGCCACCGGCAAGCGGGAAGTCTATGAAGTGCCGGAGGGTTCTTTGCTCACGCTGGGTGACAACCGCCCCGGATCGTTTGACAGCCGCCTGTGGAATGATCCGTACGTGCCGTGCGGCAACGTGTGTTCCCGGGCGCTGGTCTGCATTCCCGTGCGGCTTATCCAAATAGGGGAGAAGATCAGCCTGCCCTTGCTGGAGCTGTGGAACGCCCGAGCTATCGGTTGATCGGAAGAAGGGGGGAGAGATCCGTTGAGAGAAAAGAAGAGACTGGGCGGCGGCGGTCTGTTGCTGATCCTGCTGGGCGGGGTACTCGCATTATATATAGTGAGCAATCTTCGCACCGGCAAGGATATCTCCTACGCCGCCATGCGGGAGCTGTTTTTGCAAGAACAGGTGACGGAGTTTGCCATCTCCGATACGCGATTGAGCGCAAAGTTGAAGGACGGAACCACGGCGACCTGTGACCTCTATGATTTTGCTCTCTTCTATGAGGATCTCAACGATCTGGTGGTACAGCAAAAGGAGGCGGGAATCCTCACCGATTACGATTATCACGCCGACCACTCCCCCAACTGGCTGGGAATCCTGTTGCCTTACGTACTGGCGATCCTGGGATTTATACTTCTGATGAGCTTCATCAGAAGTATGTCCGGCGGAGGAGTTAACGATAAGATGGCGCGTTTCGGCGAAGCGCGGACACAGAGCCTGCCCGGCGACAAAAAGCGGGTGCAGTTCCGTGACGTAGCAGGAGCGGACGAGGAAAAGGAGGAATTGCAGGAGATCGTATCCTTTTTGTCCGATCCTGAAAAGTTCTTGAAGTTGGGCGCGCATATTCCCAAGGGCGTACTGCTGGTCGGACCTCCCGGCACGGGCAAGACGCTGTTGGCCAAGGCGGTAGCAGGCGAGGCGGACGTGGTTTTTTTGTCCATCTCCGGTTCTGACTTTGTGGAGATGTACGTAGGCGTGGGCGCTTCCCGCGTGCGTGATCTGTTTGAGCAGGCCAAAAAGCAATCGCCTGCCATTGTATTTATCGACGAAATCGATGCGGTGGGTCGCCAGCGCGGCAGCGGTCTGGGCGGCGGACACGATGAGCGCGAACAGACGCTGAACCAGCTCCTGGTGGAGATGGACGGTTTTGCCGGAAACGAAGGCGTGGTGGTACTGGCTGCCACCAACCGGGTGGATATTCTTGATCCTGCGCTGCTGCGCCCCGGCCGGTTCGACCGGCAGGTGTACGTGGGGTTGCCGGATATCCGGGGACGTGAGGAGATTTTGCAGATCCACTCCCGGGGCAAGCCCCTGGCGGAGGACGTGGATCTGCACCGCATGGCGCAGACCACCGCCGGTTTTACCGGTGCGGATCTTGAAAACCTGCTCAATGAGGCGGCGCTGTTGGCAGGTCGGCGGGATATGCCCGCCATTACGCAATCGCTGCTGGACGAGGCTGTCATCAAGGTCATTGCCGGACCGGAAAAGCGCAGCCGCGTGATCGTGGAGCAGGAGCGTAAGCTCACCGCCTATCACGAGGCGGGTCACGCGGTGGTCATGCGCGCTCTGCCGCAGCACGACAGCGTGCATCAAATCAGTATCGTACCCCGAGGGCAGGCAGGCGGCATGACCATCTCGTTGCCGGACGAGGATCGCTCCTATCTCAGCCGGGAGTTTATGCTGGAGCAGATCGTATCGCTGTTGGGCGGACGGGCGGCGGAGCAGATGATGCTGGGAGATATCTCCACCGGCGCCGCCAACGATATCCAGCGTGCCACCGCTATTGCCCGCAAGATGGTGGGGACGTACGGCATGTCGGAAAAACTGGGTACGGTGGCGTTTGATGCCGGACACGATGAGGTGTTCATCGGCAGATCCATGGCGCAGACCCGTCCCTATTCGGAGCAGACCGCCGCCGAGATGGACGGCGAGATCCGCCGGATCATTGACGAGGCGTACGGAAGATGTGGAGCCATTTTGGAGCAGTACCGTTCCCAACTGATAACGGTGGCGGAGTACTTGCTGCAGCATGAGACGATGACAGGTGAGGAGTTTGAAAAAGTCTTTTCTGTCGACAAAAATTGAAGAATAAAAAACGAACGGCGCTCTCCTTACGAGAGCGCCGTTCGTTATGTGTACCAAGGGTCGGATCAGGGATAATAGATCATCTGCTCGTCCAGATCACCCATGTCGCTGTCGCTGATTTGCCAGGCGCCGTCATCGCCCCGGACGACCTGCACGGCAAGGGATACGCCGGGCTTGTATGCCAGCACGGGGACCTGCGCTTGCACCGTGGCGATCACCGCCTGCGCCCATTCGGCGTCATATGCTTCGTATTCCTCGTCGGTCATGGACTCCACGTCCACGTCGGCATATTTGGCAAAGAAATCCGCCGTAGCGGTGTCCTCCGCGTCCATGGCAAGCTCCATCACGTTGATAGGCTCTACGTCGACTTTCACCACGTAGGTGTTCTCGTCCAGTTTGCTGGCGTTACCCACCGTGTAGCGGACGTGGCTGTAAATCTCCCGGTAGAGATCCATGATCTGCTCCTTCAGCGGATCGGACAGAACGTCAATGTCGAAATAGTCGGCAAAGTATTCCGCCTCGTAGGAAAGCCCTTCCTCGTAGGTTTCCCTTGCATCCTCCTCGGTAGAGCCGATCAGATCCAGATACTCCTGCGACACTTTGCCCAGATAGATCTCGTCCAGATTACCTTGCACCAGAAGTGCCGCCAGCTCCTCCATGGAAGGTTCCTTTTGCGAGTCGGTTGCACCGCAGGCAATCAGCCCCAGAGCAAGCACCGCCGCCAGTATTACGGCGAGCATGCGTTTGTAAATGATCATGCAGTAGTTCCTCCTTTCAAAAGATGGTAACAGCATATCATATGCCGCGGTGTTTTACAATGGGGGATGCGTCAATTCTCTTTTTCCAGCAGATCCGCCACACCGTCCAGCCAGCTTCCCCGGAAAGACTCAATCGCTCCCGCGTCCGCCAGTGCGGCAAGCTCGGGGTCAATGGGCATCTGTGCCAGTACGGGCAGGCCGTACCGTTCGGCGGCTTGAAGGGTATGGCTTTCACCGAAAGGATAGATGCGTTTTCCGCAATCCGGGCAGGTGATATAACTCATGTTCTCCACCAGACCCAACACGGGAATGTGCATCATCTGCGCCATTTTTACGGCCTTTTCCACCACCATGCCCACCAGCTCCTGTGGGCTTGTCACGATGATAAGTCCGTCCACCGGCAGGGATTGAAATACGTTCAGCGCCACGTCGCCCGTACCCGGAGGCATATCCACGAACATATAGTCCACGTCCCGCCACAGCACGTCGGACCAGAACTGCTGCACCATGGTGCCGATCAGCGGTCCGCGCCAGACCACCGGGTCGGTTTCGCTGTCGAGCAGCAGATTGACGCTCATTAACTGGATTCCGGCGGCGGTGCGCGCCGGAAGCAGAGCGCCGTCCTCTCCCTCGGCGCGTCCGTGTATGCCGAAAGCCTTGGGAATGGACGGACCGGTGATGTCTGCGTCCAGAATCGCCGCATGATACCCGCGGCGACACATGGTCACCGCCAGCTGTCCGGTGACCATGGACTTGCCCACGCCGCCCTTGCCGGATACGACGCCGTATACTTTTTTCACCCGACAGCCGGGACGCAGGCTCTTTTTGGCAAAGGCGTCGGTGCGCTCTGCGCAGTCCTTGCCGCAGGTATTGCAATCGTGGGAACAGTCGCTCATAGTGTTTCATCCTTTCTGCGCGCCTTGCAACGGCGCAGGCATTGTAATTATAAGGTGTAAGGCGCGGTGTTAAAGGGTCAAAACCGTCACACCGCCGCGTCCGGCAAGATATTCCTGTTCCCGCTTTTGGCAGGTGAACAGCAGAATCTGCCGGCGCTTGCCTTCTTGCAGAAGATAGTCCAGCGCCGTGTGAAGCCGCTCCTCGTCAAAGCTCACCAGCGCGTCGTCCAGAATCAGCGGTGCGGGGTCTTCCCCGGGCAGTACCATGTCGCAGATCGCCAGACGCACCGCCAGATAAAGCTGATCCGACGCCCCCTGACTGAGCAGACGAATGCTTCGCGCCGCACTGTCGCCCGCAGGTTCCGCTGACAGGGCAAAGTCCCGATCCAAAAGCACCTTTTGGTATTTCCCGGCGGTAATGGCGGAAAAAATCTCCGCGGCACGCTGTCCCAGCGCAGGCGAAAAGCGGTTTTGCAGGGAGAGATTCGCCTGCTCCAAGGCGTCCATCGCCATGGCGATGGCATCGTATTCCTCTTGAATCCGGTCGCGTTGCTCCGTGAGCTGTGTACGCCTGGAAAAAAGATCGTCCGGATCGCCCATCGCCCGCAGCTGACCGGTCAAAGTGGCGAGGCGGGATCGGGCGCTTTGCAGATTGACCTGTGCCTGCGGCAAGGCCGCTTCCACCTGCGCCCGGCTCATGGAAGGCGGAGAGATTACCTCGCCGGACGGCTTCTCAGGCAACTGCTGCTCCATGGCCGCGCACAGCACTTCCACATCCCGCAGAGCTTGCCGTGCCGCGTCCAACGTATCTGCCTGCCGGCGCATGTCCTGCACCATCGCCTCCGCACCGGCGTAATCCTGAATTGCCGGTCGGTAAACGCGGATTTCCTGCAATAGCGCGTCCTGCGCAGTTTGTTGCTGTTGTTCCATGGCAGAGTGCAAAGCCGATGCCCGGGCAGCCGCGTTGGCGGCTTCGTTTGCCCGCTGCCGCAAGGGGAGATACTCCTCTGTCTGCCGCTCCAGCGCGGCGCGGCGCGCCTGGATTTCTGCCGCCTGTCGTTTCACTTTTCGGCGTTGCAGCATCGACCGCAGACCGCCGATTCCGGCGACAAGGCAGATCCCTGCCGCCAACGCTGCCCCAATAAGCTGTTGCGTTGCTGTCAGCACAATGCCGCCCAACAGCGCCACCGCGGCGACCATCAGCAGAATACGAAAGAGCGTCGGACCGGGAACTGCGTCGGCACGAAAATGATCCAACCGGGCGCGCAATTCGTTCTCATCTGCCGGATAGAGTGGGTGACGCCGAAACGCATCGTCCGCCTTTTGCGCCAGATCCCCTTGTAAACGCGCCGTATCCTTTGCTTGCCGGAGATGCGATTGGGCATCACACAAAAGAACACATTGATTCTCCATGCGGCTCAACAGCCGCTCCTCCGGCAGATTGCCCGATAGCTCCGAGAGCATCTGCACCCGTTGACGCGCCTCATCTTCCGCCTGCCGTGCCGCCTGGTACCGCGCCCACTGTTCCCGCCGCGACAGCTCGTCCCATTGCCGGCGGAAGGCTTCCAGCTGCGCGGATTGCTCCTGAAAGAGCTGCACCTGCTCGCCCGTGTCGCGGTATTGGGATTGGAGCGCCTCTACTTGCTCCAGCGCCTCGTCAAGCTGTGCAATGTCCCGTTCCAGCGCGGGGATCTGCCCGCTGCGGTTGAATTTTCGCCTGTTCAGCTGCTTTTTCAGTCGCTCATAGGTTTCCGAGTAGGAGGTGTCTTCCTCTCCGGTGGTAATCAGCGCCGCGATACGCTTTTCCAGCTCTGCGCTTTTGTCCACTGAAAGTGCCGCCTGCCCAATGAACGCGCTGCGCTCAAACACCTCCCGCGGCACACCCAGCAGTATTTCTCCCGCGTTTTGTGCGGTAATGCCGGGTACGGCGGTGGCGGTGTCGGCGAAGGCGCAGGAAAAATCGCCCATGGGCGTGTTGGATCGTTTTGTTTCCCGCAGGATCGTATAATCAGAACCGTTTACGGTCACGTCCATGCGCCCGCGCATGGCGGCGCCGCTCCACGGCGCATAGCGGCGTTTGTCCGCCAATTCGGTTTTGTCCCGGGTATTGAGCCCGTAGAGCATATTTTGAATAAAACGGCTCCAAGTGGATTTGCCCGATTCGTTGGGGGCGTAGATCACGTTGAGCCCGGACTGCGGCGTCAGCTCGGCTTGCTCCAGCTTGCCGAACGTCGCCCTCATGCGGCGGATCTGCACTCGTATGCACCTCCGGAGAATGGTATTCTTGCATCAGTATAGCACAGGCACGGACGGTTGTCACCCGCACCTTTTGCCCTCTGAAATTTTTTTGAAAAACGCAAAAATTTTGCTTGACATTGTGTTTGGCGCGCAGTATCATTAAGCTGTTCCGCCGCGATAAGGCGGTGAGGGCGTGTACCTTGTAAATTAAACAATGAAGGAAAGCACCAGACGAAGCACCGGATAGGTGCGATAGCGAAGTTTCGGGGTTGTCAATTACCCGGGACTTGGCGGAGAATGAAGCTATGGAA
>JAFZRS010000007.1 GCA_017619715.1 Oscillospiraceae bacterium
CTGCATTTGTATGAGAAAATGGGCTATCATCAGACAGGTCAGCTTGAAAAGATCAATGACCTGATGGATATTGTGTTTTACGAGAAAAAATGAAGTGTACAACGCAACAAGGGGGACCAGCAAAGCTGGTGGATGCCTTATTGCTGTCCATCTTTCATTTCAATATATAAATGAAGCGATTATGGTACTATAACATAAAAGTGGTAACAGGGAGTAACTAGGATTGGCAAATCCGTTATGGGCATTTTGGAGAATTGGAGAGAGAATAATCGTTTAGAGGATCCTGGTGATATCGATGCACTGCTTGATACTGCAGATGTCACAAGACAACTTATTTGTGACCGTGACTATGATAGTATTGATACCTTAATTAACTACATCATAGATAACAGCTTATATGAAGCCTTTTCATGGATCATGGCTTTGTTACAGGAGGAATTTGAAAAAACCGATGGCTATTATTTAGATGATTTTTACATGCAACATTGGCAGATCAATTCCGGATTATGATGAATTTTCAAATCGGCTGCAGGTTGAATTCACTGTACAAAAGAATGATGTTGAGAGTGTATATGATGAACATGGAGAGGTTGAATCTTTTTTCAACACTTTCACCTACAGGACGAAATATGAAAACATATGCCTTATATCGTCGGAAAACTTTGATACAAAAGATAACGATTATATTCAGTACAAATTAATGTTTAGCAGATGACAGACTGTAAGTAGGACACAGAAACATACGATCGAAGTTTGAAAAAGGGGTAAAACACATGATGACGTATTGCGGAAAAAATTACTGTAAAGAATGTGACAGGCTGCTGAATATATATATTGATTTTGATGACTGCCTTTGTGAGACAGCAAGGCATTTCACAGTTCTGGCAGAGGAACTTTTCGGTAAAAGGATTCCATATGATAGTATGAAATACTTTGACATGAAGAAATCTTTTGACCTTACGGAAGAACAGTACGAACAAATGATGATTGAGGGACATCGGCCGGAGGCCCTCCTTTCCATTGAGGAAACGCCGGGTGCTTCTGAAACTGTCAACGGCTGGATCGATTCGGGACATACTGTGTCAATTATTACAGGAAGACCATACAGCGCCTATGAACCGTCACGGATCTGGCTCGATCAACATGACCTTGGGCGTGCCGCACTTTACTGTCTGGATAAGTATGGCAGGGATTCATTTATAAAGGGAAGCACCTTCAGTCTTGAACTTGAAGACTACTACAAGATGGAGTTTGATTATGCGATAGAGGATTCGCCGGTAGCATTTAAATTCTTTGCTCATATGCCGAAGCTGAAGGTTATGGTCTATGACCGCCCCTGGAATCAATCGTGTGAGTTTCCCGGAGAGCTGTATCACAGATGTTTCAGCTGGGATGAAATAAAAAAACTTGTGAAATGAGACTGCTGTTTGAAATACTACTTTCAGAAGGGCTGATATAGTGATAAATTCACGTTTTCTGTGTTTGATAAAGGGGTAATACATATGATGACGTATTGTGGAAAAGATTGCTGTAAAGAATGTGACAGGCTGTTGGCGTGCGGAGGCTGTGAACAGTGCCAGGGACATCCGTTCGGCGGCAGCTGTGTTGCAGAGAGAAACAAAGACTTCCCGTTCCTGAAGCGTCGACTGATCGATGAAATAAACGCTTTCGGCATCGAGGGACTTGCTGTGGCTGACCTTAATCTGCTGACCGGTTCTTATGTAAACCTACCATATCCTCTTGCCAACGGATCTGCGGTTCAGTTTTTGAAAGATAACGATATCTATCTGGGGAATCAGGTTGAACAGGCAGATTCAGATCGTTGTTACGGCATTGTTGCAAATGAAGATTTTATTCTTATTTGTGAGTATGGCTGCAATGGTGCCGATCCGGAAATTGTTTTGTACAAACGAAGATAGATCCCGGTTTGGCGATTTTCCGATATTCAACTTGCTGTCTCGACCCTCAACAGTCCCGGGGAATTGTCCATTCCTTCATTGGGATGAGTCAGCAAGTCGAATACAAGGCTTTTTATTTGACCCGCTGCTCCGCGGCATGTGGAATCAGTCGTACTGCTGTCACGCGGCGGGTAGGGCGCACGGGATAGATATGAAGTATTTGACAGCGCAAGCGGCACAAGTCAAGCGACTGCAAGAAGGAGAAAAGACAATGAAAAAACTGTTCGGCTCGATCACTCTGACATGGACCAAACTGATCGTTTTTGCGGTCGTTGCGGGCGTATACACCGGTATTATGGCGCTTCTACCGATCACGCGGGATACCTCGTTTGCCGACATCAGCATCAGCTTTGAATGGTGGGTGCTTTTCGGCATTCTCATCATCGTAAACAGCAAAACGCCGTTGGATTCCGCCCTCAAGTGCTTTGTGTTCTTTCTCATCAGTCAGCCGCTGGTCTATCTGGTGCAGGTTCCGTTCAGCGAGAGAGGGTGGGAGCTTTTCGTATACTACCCCCCGTGGTTCGTCTGGACGCTGCTTACCATCCCCATGGGGTTTGTGGGCTACTATATGCGCAAGGAAAAATGGTGGAGCCTGTTGATCCTCGTTCCCATGCTGGTGTTCGTGGGATATCACTATATGGGCTTTTTGAACGAGGCAGTCTCCTTTTTCCCGAATCATCTGCTCAGTACGGTTTTTTGCGCGGCGACGGTCATTATCTATCCGCTGTTTATTTTTAAGAAGAAAAAGCTCAAAATGGCGGGCTTAATCATCAGCATTGCAATCCTCCTGGCAGGAACCGCACTCGCTCTTGCCTCCGGGCGACAGGTTTACAACACGACCGTACTGGTCAACAGCGGGGGTCTGCATGTCACGTTTGACGATACGTATACGGTGTATTTGGAAGACGAATCCTACGGAGAGGTATTTATCGTCTACGAAGAGAGTATTGAGGATTATATGGTCAATGCCGCGTTTACCAAGACAGGCGCGACAAAGCTGATCCTTGTGTCGCCTGACGGCGAGAGGCGGACATTCGATCTTGTCATTGAAAGATACTCATATGACATTGAGGAGAGCGGCAATGCCGGGCAGTAACGGCGGAGGACAAGTATGGCGTCCGGTAAAGAGTACTTACATTACATTTTAGATCAGCTTTCCGGCGTGGAGGGCATCACCTGCCGTGCGATGATGGGGGAGTACATCCTCTACTGTCGCGGCAAGGTGATCGGCGGCATTTATGACAACCGTTTGCTGCTCAAGCCTGTGCCTGCGGCCGTGGAGCTGTTGCCCGGTGCGAGCATGGAGCGCCCGTATGACGGCGCGAAAGAAATGCTGCGGGTAGACGACGTAGATAACAGGGAGCTTCTGCGGTCGGCGGTGGAAACCGTGTACGCAGGAGTGAATCGTTGACACCGCCGTGCTGCTTGCGCGAAAGCAGCCCGGCATGCTTGGCTCTCTGGACAAAAAGCCCACGAAGACCGCGTTTTGAAAAAATGGAAAAAAACAAAAATCCCCCCTTGACAAGCAGGGGGGATTTTTGGTAAAATAAACCGCTTATATTCGTATAGTGGCAACTATATCCCTTTTTACTGACCATACTATACCACGCTCCGGCGGGAAATACAAGCGGGAAGGCCTCAAAAGAGGCAACGAATCCGCGTGTGTCAAAGCGCGGCGGCGGGGGACATTCGGCGGGGATAAAAAGCGAAAAGAAAGGCGTGAAGTTTGAAGATGGCCAAGGACAAGTACTACGGCAAGACCCTGCGCAAGAACTTTGCCAGACACGAAGAGGTCATGGAGATGCCCAATCTTCTGGAGATCCAGAAGAAGTCCTACCAGTGGTTTTTGGACACCGGACTCCATGAGGTGTTCGCGGACGTGGCTGCCATTGCCGACTATGCCGGTAATCTGGAGCTGAGCTTCCTTGATTACAGCATGGACGAGCAGCCCAAGTACTCGGTAGAGGAGTGCAAGGCGCGGGACGCCACGTACGCCGCCCCCATGAAGGTGAGCGTGCGCTTGCACAACAAGGAGACCGGCGAGATCAAGGAGCAGGAGATCTTCATGGGCGATTTCCCGTTGATGACTCAGTCCGGCACCTTTGTCATCAACGGTGCCGAGCGCGTGGTGGTCTCCCAGATCGTCCGCAGCCCCGGCATCTATTACGGCAAGGAAATTGATCTGAAGACCGATCTGCCGCTGCTGACCTCCACGGTGATCCCCTATCGCGGCGCATGGCTGGAATATGAAACGGACACCGCCGAGATGTTCTGGGTTCGTATCGATAAGAACCGCAAGCTGCCCGTTACCTGTCTGATCCGCGCGTTGGGTTTGAAGACCGATGCGGAGATTCTGGAGAAGTTCGGTGACGATCAGCGCCTCGTGACGACGCTGGAGAAGGACGCCAGCAAGAGCTACGAGGAAGCGCTGTTGGAGATTTACCGCAAGCTGCGCCCCGGCGAGCCGCCCACGGTGGACACCGCTCAGACGTTGCTGCAGAATCTGTTTTTCGATCCCCGCCGCTACGATCTGAGCACGGTGGGACGCTATAAGTTCAATAAGAAGCTGGCGCTGTGGCAGCGCGCCCGGGGTCAGAAGCTGGCGCTGCCCGTGGCGAATCCCGCCACCGGCGAAATACTGTTTGACGAAGGACACGTACTCACCGGTGAAGAGTGCCGTGAGCTGGACGCCATCGGCGTGAGCGAGATCACGGTGGCGCTGGACAGCGGCGCAACGATGAAGATCTTTACCAACTGCATGTGCGATATGCGCCGCTACGTGGACTTTGATCCGGTCAAGGAATGCGGCATCAAGGAACAGGTGCGTTATGCGGTGCTGCAGGAGCTGCTTGCCCAATATCAGGGCGAGGAGCTGATCGAGCAGTGCCGTCTCCACGCCGACGATCTGGTGCCCAAGCACATCATCGTGGACGATATCCTCAGCTCCATTAACTACATGAACGCCCTGGCGCACGGTCTGGTGAGCAAGGACGATATCGACCATCTGGGCAACCGCCGTCTGCGCTGCGTGGGCGAGCTGCTGCAAAACCAGTTCCGTATCGGCTTTTCCCGCATGGAGCGCGTGATCCGTGAACGTATGACCATTCAGGATCTGGACGTGGTTACGCCTCAAAGCCTGATCAATATCCGTCCCGTCACAGCGGCAATCAAGGAGTTCTTCGGTTCGAGCCCCTTGAGCCAGTTCATGGATCAGACCAACCCGCTGGCGGAGCTGACCCACAAGCGCCGTCTGTCGGCTCTCGGTCCCGGCGGTTTGAGCCGCGAACGCGCCAACATGGAAGTGCGCGACGTGCACTACAGCCACTACGGGCGCATGTGCCCCATTGAGACGCCGGAAGGTCCCAACATCGGCCTGATCTCCTATCTCGCCACCTACGCCCGGGTCAATGAGTATGGCTTCATCGAAGCGCCCTTCCGTGCGGTGGATCACGAGACCTGCCGCGTCAGCGATGAGGTCACCTACATGACCGCCGACGTGGAGGATCAGTACGTGGTGGGTCAGGCGGCGGAGCCGGTGGACGAGAACGGCTGTCTGATCAACAAGCGTATCACCTGCCGCCACCGCGACGAGATCGTGGAGGTGGAGCGCGATCACGTGGATTATATCGACATCTCCCCGCGCATGATGGTGTCCATTGCCACGGCGATGATCCCCTTCCTGCCCAACGACGACGCCAACCGCGCCTTGATGGGCGCAAACATGCAGCGCCAGGCTGTGCCGCTGCTGCGTCCGGAGGCGCCCATTGTGGGTACGGGTATGGAGCATAAGATCTGCCTGGATTCCGAGGTCGCCGTGCTGGCCGAGGGCGACGGCGTCGTCACCCGAGTGGACGCCAACAACGTCACCGTCCGGTATGACGGCGGCGAGACGAAGGACTATCAGCTCATCAAGTTCCTGCGCTCCAACCACGGCACGTGTATCAATCAGCGTCCCATCGTCGCCGTGGGTGAGCGTGTCCACGGCGGCGAGGATCCCACCGTACTGGCGGACGGACCTGCCACCGATCAGGGCGAGATCGCTCTGGGCCGCAACATTCTGGTAGGCTTCATGACGTGGGAAGGCTACAACTACGAGGACGCCGTGCTGCTCAACGAGCGGCTGGTGAAGGAGGATGTATACACCTCTATTCATATTGAAGAATACGAGATCGACGCCCGTGACACCAAGCTCGGACCGGAGGAGATTACCCGGGAAGTACCCAACGTAGGCGAGGACGCGCTCAAGGATCTGGACGAGCGCGGCATCATTCGCGTGGGCGCGGAGGTACGTGCCGGCGATATTCTGGTGGGCAAGGTCACGCCCAAGGGCGAGACGGATCTGACCGCAGAGGAACGGCTGCTGCGCGCGATCTTCGGCGAGAAAGCCCGCGAAGTGCGCGACACTTCCTTGAAAGTACCTCACGGCGAGAGCGGCATCATCGTGGACGCCAAGGTCTTTACCCGTGAAAACGGCGATGAGCTGGGACCGGGCGTGAATCAGGTGGTGCGTGTGTATATTGCCCAGCGCCGCAAGATTCAGGTGGGCGACAAGATGGCAGGCCGCCACGGCAACAAGGGCGTTGTGTCCCGGGTACTTCCCCAGGAGGATATGCCCTTCCTGCCCGACGGTACGCCGCTGGATATCGTGTTGAATCCGTTGGGCGTTCCGTCCCGTATGAATATCGGACAGGTGCTGGAAGTGCATCTGGGCTATGCCGCCAAGATGCTGGGCTGGAAGGTTGCCACGCCTATTTTCGACGGCGCTACCGACAAGGACATTGCCGATGCGCTGGCGCAGGCGGGGATCAACCCCGAGGGCAAGAGCTGGCTCTATGACGGACGCACCGGCGAACGGTTCGATAATCCCGTCACCGTGGGCTACGTGTACTTCCTGAAGCTGCACCATCTGGTGGACGATAAGATCCACGCCCGCTCCACAGGTCCCTACTCTCTTGTCACACAGCAGCCGTTGGGCGGCAAGGCGCAGTTCGGCGGTCAGCGTTTCGGCGAGATGGAAGTGTGGGCGCTGGAAGCTTACGGCGCGTCCTACACGCTCCAGGAGATCCTCACGGTCAAGTCCGACGATGTGACAGGCCGCGTGCGCACCTACGAGGCAATCGTCAAAGGCCACAACGTGCCGCAGCCCGGTGTGCCGGAGTCATTCAAGGTGCTGGTCAAGGAACTGCAGTCCCTGTGTCTGGACATTCAGGTGCTGGACGATCAGGGCAATCAGATCGAGCTCAAGGACGACGAGGACGCCATGGACACCTTCAATCTGGCGCGCATGGACGCCGAGAGCGAACGGGAGAACCGCTACGCCGATGAGGACGAGCTGGCGGACGCCGGATACGAGTACGTGGACGACGAGGAAGTGGACGCTTCCTTCGCCTTCGACGAGGACGACGAGTTTTAAGGAAGAGGAGGAGCTATCATCATGAGTTACGCAACATTTGACGCGATCAAGATCGGCATCGCTTCTCCGGAGATGATCCGCGAGTGGTCGTACGGCGAGGTCAAAAAGCCCGAGACCATCAACTATCGCACGTTAAAACCGGAGCGGGACGGACTGTTCTGCGAAAAGATCTTCGGGCCCACCAAGGACTGGGAGTGTCACTGCGGCAAGTATAAGAAGATCCGCTACAAGGGCAAGATCTGCGACCGCTGCGGCGTGGAGGTTACCCGCGCCAAGGTGCGCCGCGACCGCATGGGTCATATTGAACTGGCGACGCCGGTCAGCCATATCTGGTATTTCAAGGGCATTCCCTCCCGAATGGGTCTGTTGCTGGACATCAGCCCCCGGATCTTAGAGAAGGTGCTGTATTTCGCCTCTTATATCGTCACCGATCCCGGTGAGACGCCGCTGCTGCAAAACCAGATCCTCTCAGAGAAGGAATACCGCGACATGCGGGAGAAGTACGAGGACGATTTTGATGCCGGTATGGGCGCCGAGGCGGTCAAGAAGCTGCTGCAGAAGATTGACCTGGAGCAGTTGAGTGAGCAGCTCCACGCAGAGCTCAAGAACGCCGCCGGTCAGAAGAAGGCGCGTATTGTCAAGCGTCTGGAAGTGGTGGACGCATTCCGCCTCTCCGGCAATAAGCCCGAGTGGATGGTCATTGACGTACTGCCGGTAATCCCTCCGGAGCTGCGCCCCATGGTGCAGTTGGACGGCGGCCGGTTTGCCACGTCCGATCTGAACGATCTCTATCGCCGCGTCATCAACCGCAACAACCGCCTGAACCGGTTGATGGAGCTCAACGCACCTGATATCATCGTGCGCAATGAAAAGCGCATGCTGCAAGAGGCGGTGGACGCACTGATCGACAACGGCCGCCGCGGCCGTCCCGTTACCGGCGCGAATAACCGCGCCCTCAAATCTTTGAGCGATATGCTCAAGGGCAAGCAGGGTCGTTTCCGCCAGAACCTGCTGGGTAAGCGCGTGGACTATTCAGGCCGCAGCGTGATTGTGGTCGGTCCCGAGCTGAAGATTTATCAGTGCGGTGTACCCAAGGAGATGGCGGTGGAGCTGTTCCGTCCCTTCATCATGAAGAAGCTGGTGGAAGACGGCAATGCCAACAATATCAAATCCGCCAAGAAGATGGTGGACAAGGGCAGAACCGAGGTCTGGGACGCACTGGACGAGATCATCAAGGATCACCCCGTCATGCTCAACCGCGCCCCCACGCTGCACCGTCTGGGCATTCAGGCATTTGAGCCGGTACTGGTGGAGGGTCGCGCGCTGAAGCTGCACCCCCTGAACTGCACCGCCTTCAACGCCGACTTCGACGGCGACCAGATGGCGATCCACGTACCCCTGTCCGCCGAAGCGCAAGCGGAGGCACGGCTGTTGATGCTCTCTGCCAACAACCTGCTGCGTCCACAGGACGGCGGTCCCGTCACCGTGCCGACCCAGGATATGGTGCTGGGTTCCTACTATCTGACGTTTGAGCGCTTTGAAAACGGCTTGAGCCAGATGGAGCAGGACGAGTCCTGGCCGGAGGGCGTGGACTTCGCGCTGGCGGGCAAGAGCTACGATGAGCTGACCGATGAGGAAAAAGCCACCGTCCGGCTGAACGTATACCGCGACGAGGACGAGGCGCTCATGGCGTATAGTGAACATGTCATCGGTATCCATCAGCCCATTCTGGTGCGCGTGCAGAAGGAATGGGACGGACAAAAGGTTTCCCGTATCGTCCGCGCCACGCCCGGTCGGATCATCTTCAACCGCAATATTCCGCAGGATCTGGGCTTCGTGCGTCGCGTGAACGAGGACGGCACTCCCACGGACGCGTTCTTCAATTACGAGATCACTGAAACCTGCGGCAAGAAGCTGTTGGGCAAGGTGGTGGATCGCACCATCAAGCAGTACGGCTTCACCATTGCCGCTGAGGTGTTGGACAACATCAAGGCGACCGGCTATAAATATTCCACCCGCGGCTCTATTACCATCTCCATCGCGGATATGACCGTGCCGGAGAAGAAGTACGAGCTGATCCGCGAAACGGAGCAGCACGTGGTGGACATCGAAGAGCAGTTCAACATGGGCTTCATCACCGACGAGGAACGCTACAAGCTGGTGGTGCGCGAGTGGGAAAAGACCACCAACGACGTCACCGATGCGCTCACGGAGAACATGAACCGCTACAACCCCATCTTTATGATGGCGGATTCCGGCGCCCGCGGCTCCATGAAGCAGATCCGTCAGCTCACCGGTATGCGCGGACTGATGGCGAACACCGCCGGTAAAACCATTGAGATCCCCATCAAGGCGAACTTCCGCGAGGGACTTTCCGTGCTGGAATACTTCACCTCCTCCCGCGGCGCCCGTAAAGGTCTGGCGGATACCGCTTTGCGTACCGCTGACTCCGGTTACCTGACCCGCCGCATGGTGGACGTCTGCCAGGACGTCATTATCCGCGAGGACGACTGCGGTGCGGATAGGGGCATCACGGTGTCCGAGATCAGCGAGGGCGGACAGATCATCGAGCGCTTTGCCGAGCGAATTCGCGGCCGTTTCCCCGTCCGGGATATCTGCAAGCCCGGTACGGACGAGGTGCTGATTTCCAAGGATCAGATGATGGACGAGAGCGACGCGGCGCTGCTGGAGAAGTTCGATATCCACGAGGTGGAGATCCGCACCGTGCTTACGTGCAAGGCGCACAGCGGCATCTGCGCCAAGTGCTACGGTATGAACCTGGCGACCAGCAAGCCTGTCGGACCCGGCGAGGCGGTGGGTATCATTGCCGCCCAGTCCATCGGTGAGCCCGGTACCCAGTTGACGATGCGTACCTTCCACACCGGCGGCGTGGCAGGCGGCGATATCACCCAGGGTCTGCCCCGCGTGGAGGAGCTGTTCGAGGCGCGCAAGCCCAAGAAGATGGCGACCATCTCCGAGATCGGCGGCAAGGTGCGTTTCGAGGAGGCGACCAAGGGCAGTTTGTTGAACATCATCGTTACCGCCGACGACGGGGATACCCGCACCTACGCGGTACCCCATACCGGTCTTTTGGTGCACGACGGCGAGGAGATCGAGCAGGGTCGCCAGCTGCAGGACGGCGCGCTCAATCCCCACGACGTGTTGCGTATCCGCGGCGCTTCCGCGGTACACAACTACCTCATTCAGGAGGTTTTGAAGGTGTACCGTCAGCAGGGCGTGGATATCAACGATAAGCATATCGAGGTCATCGTCCGCCAGATGATGCGCAAGGTGCGCGTGGAGGAGGCGGGAGATACACGTCTGCTCTCCGGCTCCATGGCGGATATCCTCGAGGTGGAGGACGAGAACGAGCTGATCCGCCGCCGCAATGCTGCCGGCGAGACCAACGAAAACGGTGAGATGTTGCAGGAGGCGACCTATACCCAGATCCTTATGGGTATCACCAAGGCGTCTCTGGCAACGGATTCCTTCCTGTCCGCCGCGTCCTTCCAGGAGACCACCAAGGTGCTGACCGAGGCGGCCATTAAAGGCAAGGTCGACCATCTGGTGGGTCTGAAGGAGAATGTGATCATCGGTAAGCTGATTCCCGCCGGCGCGGGCTTGAACGCCTATCGCCGCTTTGCCGAGGAGCTGGTTGGCGCGCCGGCAGAGCCGGAAGAGGAACCGAGAGAGCATCGGGTCATCACCAACGCGCTGTAAGCGCTGAAGCAACAAACGTACCGCAAGCCGCGCCCGGCAAATGCCGGGCGCGGCTTTTGGGACTGTCGAAAAAGTGGCTTAGCCACTTTTTCGAGAAGGTTTGCAGCCCACTGCGCGCACTCATGGTGCGCCACAGGCACACCATTGGCACACTACGTGGTCTGAGCGGTGTATTTTGCCACGTGCATGCCGCGGCAAAATACGATCTTCTATCTTCGCGCCGTCCGCGGCGCGAACTCTGCGAGGCTTTTCGGTGAAGACGACTGAATCAGAGAGAAATATTCCGTAAAACCTGCATTTTTTTGCAAGTTACAGCTTGACGCATCAAATCGGCTATGCTATAATCACATACTGCGCGGGCGTATGCCCGTGGGATTTGCCGTGCCGAGAGGCAGGGCAAAAAAAGGGCATATGCCCGAAAATCTTACAGAAAGGAGTCTATTCGCATGCCTACTTTTAATCAGCTGGTCAAGCAGGGACGGAAAAAGGCAACCTACAAGTCTAATTCTCCCGCGATGCAGAAGGGTCTGAACACGCTGAAGAACAAAGAGACAGACCTCTCCTCTCCGCAAAAGCGCGGCGTCTGCACTGCCGTGAGAACTGCGACCCCCAAGAAGCCCAACTCCGCACTGCGTAAGATCGCCCGTGTCCGTCTGACGAATGGCTATGAAGTCACCGCATACATTCCCGGTGTAGGTCATTCGCTGCAGGAGCACTCCGTGGTCATGATCCGCGGCGGCCGTGTCAAGGACTTGCCCGGCGTCCGCTACCACATCATCCGCGGTACGTTGGACACCCAGGGCGTTCAGGGTCGTATGCAGGCTCGTTCCAAGTACGGTGCCAAGCGGCCCAAGAGCAAGTAAGGGTCCAGCCAATGAAAGAGCTTTGCCGAATAGGTTTTTAAGATCATATCTGTGCCTCTTTGGCAGGGCGTACAACGGTCGCAAGCGACTGTTGAGTACCGATGAAATCATATTTTTATGAAGGAGGGAAGCAAAGTGCCCAGAAGAGGTAACGTTCCCAAAAGAGAAATTTTGCCCGATCCCATGTACGGCTCGGTGCTGGTGACGAAGCTCATCAACAGCATCATGCTGGACGGGAAAAAGGGCGTGGCTCAGAAGGTCGTGTACGGTGCCTTTGACATCATCAAGGAAAAGACCGGCAACGAGCCGCAGGAAGTTTTCGGACAGGCGATGGAGAATATCATGCCCAGTCTGGAAGTCAAGGCCCGCCGCGTGGGCGGCGCCACCTATCAGGTGCCGATGGAGGTTCGTCCTGCCCGTCGTCAGACGTTGGGCCTGCGCTGGCTGACCAACTATGCCCGCGCCCGCGGTGAGCGCACCATGGCGGAGCGTCTGGCAGGCGAGATCATGGACGCCGCCAACAATACCGGCGCGGCTGTGAAGAAGCGCGAGGATACACACAAGATGGCGGAATCCAACAAGGCGTTCGCCCACTTCCGCTGGTAAACCGCGCAGTTTAGGGAAAAGGAGAACGGTATGCCGAGAAAGGTTACACTGGAAAATACGAGAAATATCGGCATCATGGCCCACATTGATGCAGGCAAGACCACCACGACCGAGCGCATTTTGTACTATACGGGCGTCAACTATAAGAGTGGTGAGACGCACGAGGGTACTGCCACCATGGACGGGATGGAGCAGGAGCAGGAGCGTGGTATCACCATTACTTCCGCAGCAACAACCTGCTACTGGAAAGGCTCCAAGGAGCAATTTCCTCAGACGCGGATCAACATTATCGACACCCCCGGTCACGTGGACTTTACTGTGGAGGTGGAACGTTCTCTGCGCGTACTGGACGGCAGCGTGACCGTCATGTGCGCCAAGGGAGGCGTGGAACCCCAGTCAGAGACCGTGTGGCGCCAGGCGGATCACTATCATGTGCCCCGTATGATCTACGTCAATAAGATGGATATCACCGGCGCGGATTTCTTCCACGTACTGGACATGGTGAAGGATCGGCTGAAAGCCAACGCCGTACCCATTCAGCTCCCCATCGGGAAGGAAGATACCTTTAAGGGGATCATCGACCTGGTGGAGATGAATGCCGATATCTATTACGACAAGCTGGGCGAGGATATGCGCATCGAGCCGATCCCCGAGGACATGGCGGATCTGGCGGCGGAGTACCGCGAGAAGCTGTTGGACGCAGTTTCCATGTTCGATGACGAGATCATGGAGCTCTATCTGGAGGGTGAGGAGATCCCCACCGATAAGATCCGCGCCGCGATCCGTCAGGCGACAATCGCGGTGGAGATGGTGCCGGTGACATGCGGATCGTCCTATCGCAATAAGGGCGTGCAGAAGCTGTTGGACGCTATCGTGGACTATATGCCCGCCCCCACAGACGTACCCGCCATCACGGGCGTCAATCCCAAGACCGATAAGGAAGAGGAGCGGCATTCCTCCGATGAGGAACCCTTTGCCGCGCTTGCCTTTAAGATCATGACCGATCCCTATGTGGGTCGTTTGGGCTTCTTCCGTGTCTATTCCGGCACGTTGAGCGCCGGCAGCGCCGTACTCAACGCCACCAAGGGACACCGGGAGCGCATGGGTCGCATTCTGCAGATGCACGCCAATCACCGGGAGGACATCGAGTGCGTCTACGCCGGTGATATCGCCGCCGTAGTGGGCTTGAAGAATACCACCACCGGCGACACCCTGTGCGATGAAAAGCACCCCGTTATTCTCGAGAGCATGGAGTTCCCCGAACCGGTCATTCGCGTGGCGATCGAGCCGAAAACGAAGGCGGGTCAGGAGAAGATGGGCATTGCCCTTGCCAAGCTTGCCGAGGAGGATCCCACTTTCCGTACCTATACGGACGAGGAGACGGGACAGACCATCATCGCCGGCATGGGAGAGCTGCATCTGGAGATCATCGTAGATCGCCTGCTGCGCGAGTTCAAGGTGGAGGCGAACGTGGGTGCACCTCAGGTTGCCTATAAGGAGACCATTCGCAAGAAGGTCAATCACGAGACCCGCTACAAGCGCCAGACCGGCGGCTCCGGTCAGTACGGCCACGTGAAGATTACGGTGGAACCCAACGAGTCCGGCAAGGGCTACGAGTTCATCAACGCCGTGGTGGGCGGCGCGATCCCCAAGGAGTTCATTCCCGCGGTGGACGCCGGTATCCAGGGCGCTATGCAGTCCGGTATTCTGGCAGGCTATCCGGTAGTGGACGTGAAGGTCACGCTGTATGACGGTTCGTATCATGAGGTGGACTCGTCGGAAATGGCGTTCAAGATCGCCGGTTCTATGGCGTTCAAGGAGGCAATGCACGAGGCGGATCCCGTACTGCTCGAGCCCATCATGAAGGTATGTGTGATCGTACCCGACGAGTATATGGGCGACGTGATCGGCGATCTGAACGGTCGTCGCGGTCAGATCCAGGGATACGAGGCGCGCAGCGGCGCACAGCAGATCGATTCCTTCGTTCCGCTGAGCGAAATGTTCGGCTATGCCACCAATCTCCGCTCCCGCACGCAGGGTCGCGGACAGTACACCATGGAACCCAGTCATTACGTGGAATTGCCCAAAAGCTTGCAGGAAAAACTGGTGAACAAGCGCAACGGGCGGGAAAATGACTGATTTTCAGAAATAACGATTGATTTTCCCAGGCAAATACTGTAAAATAGCGGTGTAAGTTCGTTATACCGCAGAAGAACAACATTGTATTATCATGTTAAGGAGGATTTTTTCAAATGGCGAAGCAGAAATTCGAAAGAAACAAACCCCATGTCAACGTCGGCACCGTCGGTCATATTGACCATGGCAAGACCACTCTGACCGCTGCCATCACCAAGTTCCTGGCGATGCAGGGCGGCGCGGAGTACACTGATTACGCTTCCATTGATAAGGCTCCCGAAGAGCGCGAGCGCGGTATCACCATCAACACCGCACACGTGGAGTATGAGACGGCGAACCGTCACTATGCCCACGTGGACTGC
>JAFZRS010000008.1 GCA_017619715.1 Oscillospiraceae bacterium
CTCATTGACAATGATACCGCCCTTGCGGTTGACCTCCAAGCCCTTGGTGGTGCTCTTGATGAGCGGGTTGGGGTTGGTACCCAGGGACATAATCACCGCGTCTACCGGCAGATCGAACTCACTGCCCGCCTTCTCGATGGGACGGCGGCGACCGGAGGCGTCCGGCTCACCCAGCTCCATCTCGATGCACGTCATGGAGGTGACGCACTCCTCGCTGTCGCCGTTGATCTGCTTGGGGTTGCAGAGGGTCTTGAACACGATGCCCTCCTCGATGGCATGCTCCACTTCCTCCTTACGGGCGGGAAGCTCCTCCATGCCGCGGCGATACACTACGTACACGTCGGCGCCCAGACGCTTGGAGCAGCGCGCGGCGTCCATTGCCACGTTGCCGCCGCCGACGACCGCCACCTTCTTACCCTCCAGGTTCATGATGGGGGTGTCGCTGTCAGAGCGATATGCCTTCATGAGATTGATACGGGTGAGGAACTCGTTGGCGGAATACACGCCCTTCAGGTTCTCACCGGGAATGTTCATGAACATGGGCAGACCCGCGCCGGAGCCGATGAACACCGCCTCAAAGTTGTACTCCTCCATCAGCTCGTCGATGGAGCAGACGCGGCCGATGACCATATTGGTCTCCACCTTCACGCCCATCGCCTTCAAGCCGTCCACCTCCTTCTGGACGATTGCCTTGGGCAGACGGAACTCGGGAATGCCGTACACCAGCACGCCGCCGGCAAGGTGCAGCGCCTCAAATACCGTGACCTCATAGCCCTTCTTGGCGAGGTCGCCCGCGCAGGTCAAACCCGCAGGACCGGAACCGATCACCGCTACCTTGTGGCCGTTGCTCTCGGGCTTGGCGACTTCCTCGGCGGCATGGGCATTGTGCCAGTCCGCCACAAAGCGTTCCAATCTGCCGATGCCGACGGGATCGCCCTTGATGCCGCGGACGCAGTGCATCTCGCACTGGGTCTCCTGGGGGCATACGCGGCCGCACACGGCGGGCAGGGAGCTTGTATCGTGGATCACCTGATAGGCGCCCTCATAGTCGCGCTCGGTGATCTTCTTGATGAAATCGGGGATCTTCACGTTCACAGGACAGCCGCTCACGCAGGGGCGGTGCTTGCAGTTGAGGCAGCGAGCCGCTTCGTCCAGCGCCTGCTCCTCGGTATAGCCCAGTGCTACCTCCAGAAAATTCTTATTACGTACATTGGGTTCCTGAGAGGGCATCTCGTTCTTTTTCAAACTCATATTCGGCATCTTATTGGACCTCCTTGTTCAGCAAATTGCAGGTCTCCTCGTGCTTGCGCAGCTCAAAGTCGCGATACATCTGATTGCGCTTGCCTGCCAGATCCCAATCCACCTGATGACCGTCAAAGTCAGGACCGTCCACGCAGGCGAACTTTGTCTCGCCGCCCACGGTCAGACGGCAGCCGCCGCACATACCCGTACCGTCGATCATGATGGGGTTCATGGAGACGGTGGTGCGAATACCGTAGGGCTGCGTGGTCTTGCAGACGAACTTCATCATGATGATAGGACCTATGGCGAAGATTTCATCGTACTGATTGCCCGCGTCCAACAGCTCCTGCAGCGCGTTGGTCACCAGACCCTTCTGACCGTAAGAACCATCGTCCGTGCAGATCTTCAGCACGTCCGCCGCCGCGCGGAACTCGTCTTCCAGAATGATCAGATCTTTATTCTTGAAACCCACGACCGCGTGAACCTCCGCGCCGGAATCATGAAACTTCTTCAACACGGGATAGGCAATGGCGCAACCCACGCCGCCACCTACCACGCAGACCTTCTTGCGGCCTTCTGTCTCGGTGGGCTTACCCAGCGGACCTACAAAATCATGCAGGCAGTCGCCTGCTTTCATGTGGCTCAGCTTCTCTGTCGTAGCGCCGATGGTCTGCACGATAATCGAAACCGTTCCCTTTTCCCGGTCGTAATCATGGATCGTAATGGGAATACGCTCGCCCATCTCGTCCACCCGCAGAATGATGAACTGCCCCGGCTCTGCCTTCTTGGCAATCATCGGCGCCTCGATCTCGTACAGAGTCACGGTGGGATTCAACGCCTCTTTCTTTACGATACGATACATCTGTGGATCCCTCTTTCCTTTCCAATCCTAAAATACACGCACTCTAAAGCGCGAAAAGCAGGCGATTTTTTCGCCCGCTTTCGATTGTAGCATACCGTATTTCGTTCGTCAACCGTGTTTGTCATTTTTTTCACACAAAAAGGCTGCCAAAATCACCGTACAGGATCCATAAAACAATTGCCAGAAAAACAATTGCCAGATGGAGCGTTAAAAACAACGGGATCAGCACGCGAAATTTGGTTTTTCGCGTCTTATGGCGAAATACCCGCATGCCCAGCAGCGCACCCAAACTGCCGCCCAGCGCCGCCAAAAGCAGCAGCGTGCGCTCCGGCACACGGCGCCGCCCCTGCCGGGCGCGGCGTTTATCCGCGCCGTATACGGCGAAGGTTACGGCGTTCCAAACCGCCGCCGCCAGCACTGCCGCATCGCTCCCTTGCACCGTTTGCATCTCCTTTCCCGTTCTTTACGACAATACGGTAACGTGTCGGATGGCTTTTGTCAAGCGGAACAGCGGTGAGCGTCCGGTTTGGGAAAAAAGCTTGTCAATACGGCGTCAATGCGCTATAATAACTTGAAAATACCCATGAAGAGGTGGAGTTTTGGCTATGGAACGAGTGAAGATCGCCGCCCTATTTGCCGATCGGGACGTGTGGAGCGGACAGACGGTGACCGTGTGCGGTTGGGCGCGCACGATCCGGGACATGAAGACCTTTGGCTTCATTGAGCTCAACGACGGCTCCTGCTTTAAAAACCTGCAGGTGGTCATGTCCGCGGACGAGCTTAATAACTACCGGGAGATCGCCGGGCAGAACGTGGGCGCGGCGCTGATCGTCCGGGGTACGGTGGTGCTGACGCCGGAGGCGAAGCAGCCGCTGGAGCTGCATGCCGCCGTTATCGAGGTGGAGGGTCGATCCACCCCCGACTACCCTCTGCAGAAAAAACGTCACAGCGTGGAGTTTCTGCGCACGATCCAGCATCTGCGCCCCCGCACCAATCTCTTCAGCGCCACGTTCCGCGTGCGCTCCGTGGCCGCTTACGCGATCCATGAGTTCTTCCAGAGCCGTGGCTTCGTGTACGTCCACACCCCCATCATCACCGGCTCGGACGCCGAGGGCGCGGGCGAGATGTTCCAGGTAACCACGCTGGATCTCCAGAACGTACCGCGCAACGACGACGGCACAGTGGATTACACGCAGGATTTCTTCGGCAAAAAGACGAGTCTCACCGTGTCCGGGCAGTTGAACGCCGAAAACTTTGCCATGGCGTTTGGCGACGTATACACCTTCGGTCCCACCTTCCGGGCGGAAAACTCCAACACCCAGCGCCACGCGGCGGAGTTCTGGATGATCGAACCGGAGATGGCATTTACCGATCTCAAAGGCGACATGGACGTAGCCGAGGCGATGATCAAGCACATTATCCGGCGCACGCTGGAGCGCTGTCCGGACGAGATTGACTTCTTTACCGCCTTTGTGGACAAGGGCTTGCGGGAACGGCTGGAACACGTCGCCGGCAGTGATTTTGCCCGGGTCAGCTACACCGAGGCGGTGGAGACACTTAAAAAGCACAACGATCAGTTTGATTTTCCCGTGGACTGGGGAACCGATCTGCAAACCGAGCATGAGCGCTATCTCACCGAACAGATCTACAAACGCCCCGTGTTCGTCACCGACTATCCCAAGGAGATTAAGGCGTTTTACATGCGCCTCAACGACGACGGAAAAACCGTGTCGGCGGCGGACTGCCTGGTACCGGGAATCGGCGAGATCGTAGGCGGCAGTCAGCGCGAGGAGCGGCTGGACGTACTGGAAGGACGTATCCGGGAACTGGGCATGAAGCCGGAGGACTACTGGTGGTACTGCGATCTGCGGCGTTACGGCTCCTGCACCCACGCCGGGTTCGGTCTGGGTTTCGAGAGAATGGTCATGTATCTGACGGGCGTGAGCAATATCCGGGACGTAGAACTGCACCCGCGCACCGTGGGCAACGCCGAGTTCTGATACCGCTTGCCGGCGCATACATTCGGATAGTACGCAAAAAAGACATCCCGTGCGGGGTGTCTTTTTTGCAGAAAGGAGTGGATTTTTGCAAAAAAAATTGTTATAGTAGATTATCATTTCAGTAAGATGGGAGCTTATGGGAATATGAAACAAAAAAAGCGCCGCCTCGGCGACCGGAAGGACGGCGTCCTGCTGCGGGATCTGCCCTCCATTCAGTTTATCACCGGCATCATCTATCCCAACCGCTGCGATAACGAAGCCTACATTTCCGAGCGGGTGGATCTGACGCCTATCAAGGCATACATCGCCCGGAAAAATGAGAAAGAATCGGATTTTCCCTACACCTTTTTCCATGTGGTGGTGGCCGCACTGGTAAAAACCATTATGCTGCGGCCCAAGCTCAACCGTTTCATCGTCAACGGCAACTTCTATATGCGCAACGATATCTCCGCCTCCTTCGTGGTGAAAAAGGAATTCTCCGACCACGGCGCCGAGGCGCTTGCCACGCTCCACGCCCAGGAAGACGATACCGTGGAAACCGTGCACGAATATATTCGCTCACAGGTGAAGAGCTGCCGCAGTGAGAAGGCTGACCCTACCACCGACAGCATGGATATGCTCAACCGCCTGCCACGGTGGATCAGCAAGACGGCGATTCACTTCATCATGTGGCTGGATAAGCACGGCTGGGTACCCGCCTCCATGATCGAGACCGATCCCTACTACAGCAGCGTGGTGATCTCCAATTTAGGCTCTATCAAGCTCAAATCCGGCTACCATCACCTGACCAACTGGGGTACCTGCTCGCTGTTTTGCATCATCGGAGAGAAAAAAATGACCCCCGTGTTCGATGAAAACGGCAACGCCACCATGCGCGAGACGCTGGATCTGGGAATGACCATTGATGAGCGCCTTGCCGACGGCTACTACTATTCCCGCTCCATTCGACTGCTTAAATACCTGCTGGAGCACCCCGAGGAGCTGGAAAAACCTTTGAAGGAGGAAGTTTCCTATGAGTGATTTTCCCGTAAAAACGCCGTGGCTGCAAAGCAAGGATCCGGAGGTACCCGCTACGCTCACCTATTCCACCCTCACCATGAGTGAGAAGGTGGAGGAGGTGGTGAAAAAATACCCCAACTACATCGCCTACGAGTTCATGGGACGCGCCACCACCTACGCCCAGATGTGGGAGAAGATTATTGCCTGCGCCAAAAGCCTGAAAGCCATCGGTATCCGGGAGGGCGACAAGGTGACTATCTGCATGCCCAACGCGCCTCAGACGGTATGTATGTTCTATGCGGTGAATCTGGTGGGCGCCATCGCAAACATGGTGCACCCTCTGTCCGCCGAGAGCGAGATCGCTTTCTACCTGCGAGACAGCAATTCCGTCGCCGCCATCACGCTGGATCAGTTCTATCCTAAATTCGAAAAGGTCCGTAAGGCGGTGGATCTGCCCTGCCTGATCATCACCTCTGTCAAAGACGAGCTGTCACCTTTGATGAAGGTGGGCTTTGCCCTCACCCAGGGTCGCAAGATCGCCCCCGTGCCTCGCGCGGGCGGTGTGATCATGTGGCACGATTTTCTCCGGCGCGGCAGCCATGTGGAGATCTTCCGCGTTTCCCGCAAGGATACCGATCCCGCCGCTATCCTCTACTCCGGCGGCACCACCGGCACCACCAAGGGTATTCTGCTCTCCAACCGCAACTTTAACGCTCTTGCCGCCCAGATTGTGGCTACCAATCCCATTTTCACTCCCGGCGACAAGATGCTTGCCATCATGCCTATGTTCCACGGGTTCGGTCTGGGCGTCAGCATCCACTCCATGCTCGCCAACGGCGGCAACTGCCTGCTGATCCCGCGCTTTACGCCTAAGACGTATGCGGAGCTTTTGAAAAAGCATCAGCCCAATCTCATCGCCGGCGTGCCGTCCCTCTATGAGGCACTGCTGCGAATCCCGTCCATGGAGGGTGTGGATTTGAGCTGTCTCAAGGGCGTGTTCTCCGGCGGCGACAGCTTGAGCATCGAGCTGAAAAAGCGTTTCGATGCGTTCCTCCACGATCACGGCTGTACCGTAGGCGTTCGGGAGGGATACGGCACTACCGAGTGTGTTACCGCCAGCTGCCTCACGCCGATCCACAAATCCAAAGAGGGATCCATCGGCATTCCCTTCCCCGATACCTACTACAAGATTGTCGAGCCTGGTACGGACCACGAGGTGCCATACGGCTCCGAGGGCGAGATCTGCCTGACCGGTCCTACGATGATGCTGGAGTACGTCAATCAGCCCGAGGAAACCGCCAATACTCTGCGCACCCACAGCGACGGTCTTACGTGGGTACATACCGGCGATCTGGGCGTGATGGACGAGGAGGGTTTCATCTATTTCCGTCAGCGCATGAAGCGCATGATCGTCACCAACGGCTACAACGTATATCCCTCCCAACTGGAGAACATTCTCGACGGGCATGAATACGTGCAGATCAGCTGCGTGATCGGTCTGCCCGATCCTATCAAGATCCAGCGGGTCAAAGCGTTCGTGGTGCTCAAATCCGGCTACGTCCCCACCGACGCCTGCAAAGCCGAGCTGATGGATTACTGCCGCAAGCACATCGCCAAATACGCGCTGCCCGGCGATATCGAGTTCCGCGAGGAGCTGCCCAAAACGCTGGTGGGCAAGGTCGCCTACCGCGTGCTGGAGGAGGAAGAACTTGCCAAGCTGCAGGCGCAGGAACAAGAACAGGAAAAAGAACCGGCAACGGTGTGAGCGGCGACGGTCGGCTCATTCGCCGCCATGCGGACTGATAACATACAAAAAGAATCCCCCCGGTCAAGCCCCGAGGTTGCCCCGAGGTGCACCGAGGGGTTCTTTTTTTGTTGCAGCGACAGGGTATGTTCAAGCACAAACATTGTCGATTCCGGGGGATTTTTGTTGACAATTTGATGGATACAGTAATAAGATAAGGGTACTTTGAATATTTCCGAAAACAGACGTTGGGAGATGGTTTTGTGCATCACACAGCCAAACCGCTTACGCTTGATGAGGTCAAGTCCGTCGCTTTTCAAGGGCTGTGCCTCTTTGATGATTTTTGCCGGGAACATGAGATCCGATATTTCCTTGCCTACGGTACTCTTCTGGGAGCTGTAAGACACGGCGGTTTCATTCCCTGGGATGACGATATTGATCTTCTCCTGCCGCGGTTGGATTATGAAAAACTCCTTTCGCTGAGCGCTTCTCCCTCTCTGCTCGACTGGCAGATCCTCTCCTATAAAACCACTCCCGGGTACTACTTCCCCTGGGCAAAGTTCTGCCATAAGGGAACGGTCACCACACCCTCCCGCTTCCATTCCGGATTCCTTTATGGTATATCCATTGATCTCTTTCCCCTGGATCTCTTGCCCGGAAACGGTGGACCGGGCACAAGTACAGGCGCGAAAAGCGCAGTATGATGCCCTGAGCGCATACTATTGTCCGGCAGCTGTATTGGGCAAAGGCATCAACAACGCCCTGCACAGGGTCTACTATCGCGCCAAATATCTTTTACACGGTCAATGCGCCGGACTACCGGCAGCGTGGGACGCCCTGGCTCCATCTGTGCAAGCCGGTTCGGTCTATATCTCACAGCATGATCCTTACCATTCTCTCTGGCCTTGCTCCGACTTTATCTCGCCGTCAGGCCACGTGTCACGGTTGCCTTTTCAGGGCAGGAGCTTTCCCGTGCCCTTCCGCTACGGCTCTGTCCTGCAGGCTACATATGGAAACTATATGGAGCCTCCGCCGCTGGAAAAACGAGTTTCCTCCCATATATTTCGCGCATACCGACTTACCGGAAAAAGCGGTAAATAAGAAGACAGCTTCGCAAGAGCGAAGCTGTCTTCTTATTTGCCGCTTTATGTCTTTATCAATCCATTATCACCTGTAAAGCACTCGTTGTCTGCGCCGGATTTAGCCAATGCATAGTTCAAACTTAGGCAGAGCAGAAAATACATCGCTGTGGTGTTCACAAAAACACAGCTTAAAAATACAGATGCACCACCGCAGAAAAAACATATGGCTACCCCGGTAAAATAACCGCTGTCAGTCAAATGCCGCTTGACGCCGCCCGAGAGCGTCCGCCAGCCCATGCAGCCAAACAGCGCCAAAAGCAACAATGCCCCCACGGCGCCATAATCCAGCAACAGATCCAAGAAACTATTATGCACGGCGTTGCCTTTTGCCAGCTTTCCGATGCCCAGATACTCCTTGGCATAATAGGCGGTATTGCTGGGATTCACCCCAAAGACGGGATAATGCCGATAGATCTCCAATGCTTCCTCCCAGATAACGAGACGCCCGGAGCCAATGCCTGCTTCCTCTTTGGTGAACGAGTCCACCCGGCTTCCGGGATCGTCTATCTGAACACCTTCGTAACCGGGTATAACACCCGTTTGGTTATTGGTCTTTTCTGCTAACCAGATGGAAAATTCGGAGATCTCCGTCCGCATTCCCACAAGAAGCGCACAAACTAAAAACACCGACACCACAGCTGTTCCTCCGCACAGCAGTACCCTGCCAAGTCCCACTATCCGGCGGCAAGATTTGTTCCATGTCCAGAGCGCCGCTACAACGCCAAGTGTAATCTCCAGCGACAGCCAGCCGCCCCGGGAATTAGCCAGTGGGAAGTAAAAGGATTGTATGACCAGATTGACCCCTGCATAGATCATACCCAGCCTGTTGGCGATCCTGCTCCGACAAACACCGTTCCTGCAAGCAAAAAACAGCGCAATGCTGTATGCCGCAGCGGACAACGCGTAGACGGCAGCGTGATTCGTATCGGCATAGAGACCGTAGAGGAGAATCGCTTTCGCCCCGAAGCCCACGTCGTACAGCGCAATGCCAACTACCCTTTCATATCCGGCAAAACTGACAACGCCGCCGAATCGCGCCAAATACATGACAAGCGCCGTCGCAGACGCCAAAAAAATCACGATTGACGGTCCCAACAAAATCTGTAGAAAGGTTTTATCTCTCTCCCCGGTACCCACGAAAAAAAACACCGGAAGAAACACCAGTAGCGGCAGTACACTGAGCACCCATGCCTTGCCGTTAGGTACCAATCCTTCCGGTGCGCGCAGTACGACAGTGATCAGCGCGCTGCCGGCAAAGGCTACTGCCATTACATAAAACTTTTTATACTGCCGAATTTCTCCGGACAAGAAATTGAAAGACACTACCAGTACAGCCCAGAATATCAGCACCGGGTGCAGCGGCGGCAACAGCTCCCGCAAAAAGCGGACCTCATACAGCAGCAAAAAGGTTCCGTATGCGCAGGCAACCGACTTGTGAGAAAGGAATAACCGCGCCAAAGTGTGAGACTCCTTCCAACCTCGCAATCTCTCCTGCGCACTCCTTATTTCTTCTTTCAAAAGCCATCCCCCCCTTACAGAAAGCTTATTTTTTCAGGAATTCCATAAATCTCTCTTTATTTTCCTGCGCCGTGGTGGTGGGACGCCCCAGATCCTCCCTCGCTCCAATGGCACAGCGAACCTCAATAAAGCTGAGCGCTTCGGTCGCCTTAGCGTCAAGGAGTGCTTTATCCAGTGCCGGGAAAGAATCCACGCACACCGCATGGGGATAGCCGCAGCCCCGGGCAATCTGCACCAGATCCACCTTGCCTGCCACAGTAGGCATGCCCCCTACCGTTTCATGGGAACTGTTATTGATAACAATGTGAACCACGTTCTTCGGCGCGTTGGCGCCCATCAGAGCCATGGCGCCCATGTGCATCAGGACCGCGCCGTCGCCGTCAATAATCCAGATCTTTCTGTCAGGTCGCTGTTGGGCAATTCCCAAGGCAATAGATGAGCTGTGTCCCATAGACCCCACGGTTAAAAAATCATAGCCATGCGCCTGTCCTCGCGCCTCCCGAATTTCAAACAGTTCACGAGATGCCTTTCCGGTGGTGGAGACAATGGCATCTTGCCCGCTTACAGCCGCGATGTGCCGGATAATATCCTCTCTGCGCATTCGATTGCTGTTCTCATAGTGTACGGTGCCATCAAAGGAAAGGGCTCCCTTGCGCACCACAAAGGCAACCTGCTTACCCCGTGACAGGAGAGACCGAAACCGCTTCATCTGCCCGATCAGCTCTTCCTCCGCAGTATCCTTGCTTACCACGCAGGCCTCAATGTCCATAACCTCCAGCAGCTTCAAAGTCACCTCACCCTGATAAATATGCTGGGGCTCGTCGTGAACACCGGGCTCACCCCGCCAGCCGATCACAAAAATGCAGGGGATGCCGTATACCTTATCATTCATCAGCGACGCCACCGGATTGATGATGTTGCCCTCGCCGGAGTTCTGCATATATACCACCGGGACACGGCCGGTAGCCAGATAGTAACCGCTTGCCAGCGCCGCGCAGTTGCCCTCATTGGCGGCAATCACGTGGTGCCGTGGGTCAATCCCATAGCGGCTCATCAGATAGTTGCACAGCGCCTTCAACTGTGAGTCCGGCACACCGGTGAAATAGTCTGCCCCAAGTATTTCAATAAATTTCTCAATTTTCACCTTTCAAGATCCTCCCATAAATTGCTCTGCAGACCTGCGTAGAAAGCAGGACCGGGTTGTTCTTCATTCTCTCTGGGTTCACCGATCCTGCCAGAATATCCAGCTCTTTTTCCAGCTCCCGCGGCGCCGGGCCGCTGATTTCCATTTTCATCAGCATTTTCCGGAACAATGCCACCGCCTGCTCCGCCGTTTCACAACCCATGGCGGCGGCAATATGACGAAAGTTCTCCGCCACATGGTATCTGCCCCGGGGATCTGCACACGGATCCGGATGGTGCAGCATGTAGTCCCATACCTCCGGCAGGCAGACAGCCACGGCATGACCGTGGGGCAAACCGTACAGGGAAGTCAGTTTATAGCTCATGGCGTGGGGTGCCGTGGTTTGGGTCACATTAATCGCCTGGCCCGCCAGATTTGCGGCAGATAGCATATCCTCCGCCGCATCGGCATCGCCGTTTAGATAATCTTCCCACCGCGTCAGAATCGTACCGATCGCCGCAGATGCACACACTCTGCTCGCATCTACCGAATGAACCGACCACATGGACTCTATCGCCTGACACAGCGCGTCCAGCATGGTGCATTTCTTCTGGTAATCAGGCAGCCCATAGAGCACGGAACCATCCAACACCACGTAATCGGGCAGAATGCTGTCGTGCTGCACCGATTGTTTTTCCCCATCCCGGTAAATGACGGCAAATCGAGTGGATTCGCTGCCTGTTCCCGCCGTGGTTGGCACGGCAATCAGTGGAATACCGCTGTCGCTGAACGGTTCATCGAGATAGTCTGTCCCGGGAGGCATACCCCCAAAGAGCTTGATACACTTTGCCACGTCCATGGCGCTGCCGCCGCCTACTGCCAGAATCGCCTGACACTTCCTGCTCCGAAATAACGCCACCCCTTTGCACACGTCTTCATAAAGAGGATTGGGCGAAAAGTCGCTAAATGGCACCAATTCCGCCTCCAGCGCATCAATATCTGCCCGAATGGACAGACGCCGAAAGGACGAACCGCACACCAGCATCATTCTCTTGCAGCCTGTCCGGCGCAGTACTTCCACCAAATGAAGCGCGGCGTGCCGACCCTTATAAATCACCTGCTGCACACTTATTCCTCCGGGATCAGCGTAATGATATCCTTGATGGACATGCAGATGTCATCGCATTCCTTCGCCCGGTGGTTCTCCAGAATCATACGGGCGGCGTTTTGCATGGCGGGAAAGCCGGTGCGTGTCAACTGGTTGGCATAGATGACAACATTCACACCTCTTGCCTTGAACTCCTCTTCCGTTACCGTGTTAAAGGATGTGGGAACCACCACTATGGGCGTCTCCTTCTCTCTTTGGCGGAATTTCTCAACGAAAGTAAAAATCTCTGTGGGATCTTTTTTGCGGCTGTGAATCATAATGGCATCGGCGCCGGCATCTACATAGGCAAATGCCCGCCTTAGCGCGTCCTCCATGCCCTGCTCCAGAATCAGGCTCTCGATGCGGGCGCAGATCATAAAATCACCGGTCTTCTTGGCGCGCTCACCGGCACGGATTTTCTCGCAGAAATTTTCGATGGAATCCTGTGTCTGTACCACCTCTGTGCCGAAAAGGCTGTTTTTTTTCAGGCCGGTCTTGTCCTCTATGATGACCATGGAAACGCCCATTCGCTCCAGAGAGCGGACCGTATAGACAAAATGCTCCGTCAAGCCGCCGGTGTCCCCGTCAAAGATAATGGGCTTGGTGGTAACTTCCATAATGTCGTCAATGGTTCGGAAACGGGAGGTCATATCCACCAGCTCGATATCCGGCTTACCTTTTGCTGTTGAGTCACACAGGGAGGAAATCCACATGGCGTCAAATTGATACGTTTTCCCCTCCTGCAGCACCGTGGTCTTCTCCGCAATCAAACCGGTAATGCCGCTGTGCGCCTCCAGCGCCGTGACAAGTCCCTTCATCGTGATGAGCTTCTTCAGCCTGCCGCGCCGAAAATCCGGCATGGAAAGCTGCGCCCTGCTGGCCTTTTCCAGCTCCTCATATTTGCCTTCCCGGGAATAGGGATATTCAACCAAATGACCGCCGTACTCAGACAACACTGCCGTGACTTCATCACGGATCGGCCGCTGGAAGCCCTCCTTCCAATCATCGCCGTGCACCACGCAATCGGGGCGGAGCTTTCGGAGGTTCTCGGCATAGCTGAGGGTCTTTTGCTCCACTACCTTCCATACGCCGTTGATGCTTTCAAACAAACTCTTGCGCTCCTCAAACGGCAGCAGCGGAAACCTTTTGTAGCTTGCTACTGCCTCATCTGACAGCACACCCACGATCAGTCGACCCAGCTTGGCAGCTTTGCGAATGATGGCGATATGACCGCTGTGGATCATATCCGTGGAAAAGCACATATATACCGTCCTGTTCTCCAGCTCTCGCAGCCTCGCAGATATGACCGCCAGATCCTCCGGGTTGTCGATCTCGGCGCACAGTCGCTCACCCACATCCAGTCCGTAAACCTTGCAGTGATCTGAGACGGTATTGAGTGCATTTTCGGCGTAGCAGGAGGTCTGATCCTGCTCACAGAACGCGCAGATCGCGTCCAACCAGACATTCCAGTCCTCCCGTTTCAACTGATACACTGGCTGGGCAGCTATGGCACCGGCAAAAATATCGATGCCGACCTTTTCGACCTGCCCGTTGTGGAGAACCGCCTTAAAGTCTTTTTCCGGCAGAGGCAGCACAGATGAAACAACCATACAACTGCGCTCACTGCCAATCAAATCATCCAGAACGCTCTCGTCAAACACCATGTCACCGTGCATCAGGATAATGTCCTGGTCGCGCAGCACCTCCCGGGCGCAGTAGATGGAGTAAATATAATTTGTCTGCGCGTAAAGAGGGTTGTTGACAAACTCAATATGGATCGGCAGCTCCAGTGAGCGGCAGTATTGCACCAGCACCTCATCAAAGTATCCTGTGGTCATCACCACATCTGTGACGCCGGACTGCGCCAGCAGTCGCAGCTGTCGGCTCAAAATGGTATCCCGGGGAGAAATCTCCGTCATGCACTTGGGATGCTCCGAGGTAAGTACACCCATCCGCCGTCCTAAACCGGAATTGAGTATCAATGCCTTCATGTTATCTATCTCCTGTCACATTATGATCATGCGAGGCGTCATTTTGCACCGCGACGCCCATGCAGAAGTTCTTTTGCCGTTTGGAACAAATACCGCAGGCTCTCTGAACGAAACAGCAGCGCCACTCCCACGTAGTATACCGCGCCGACCAGAATCTGCAGTGCCAGCAGCCAATATAGATCGATCCGGCACCGACCCACCAGCCAAACCACTACTGCCATGGTAGCCGCCAATAAAAACGCGCCGCCGGTATCCCGAATCTGCTCCCAAACACCGTAACGGATCACCCGACCGTTTGGCACGGCGTTGATGACCATCGCCAGCACGTTATAGATCAACGCGCCGACAGCAATAGCAAAGGGGCTGATATTGATCGCCAACAGAATAAATGCCAGCAGAATGGGTTTTTTAATAAATTCCAGCTTCAGTGTAATATCGCTGCGACCTATGGCCTTCAGTGCCTGCAGATTGACCGTGCTGAGTACGTTGAAGCAATACTGCACGCAAAGTACCCGCAAAAACGGCACGCAGGGAAGCCACTTCTCTGTCAGCAATGCGGAGACCAACGTATCGGATACCGCCGCAATCCCCAACAGCACGGGCATGAGAACAAAACTTGTCAGCTTCATCATACGCTGCAGCGCACTCTTTACAGATACCCAATCGTCCTGATATTTGGTCAGAACAGGGAACAGCACAGAGTTTACCGCAGAGTTGATATTGTTGGTCACCAAGGCGGGTATTTCATCGCCTTTGTTGTAATACGCCAGATCCGATGCCTCATATTTTGCGCCGATCAAAAGCCCCTTTAGCTGCTCAAAAACATTGCCAATCAGTCCCGTGCACGTTACGCGCCAGCCGAAAGAAAACAATGCCTTGAAGCGCACAAAAGAAAATATCCGTTTTGGCTTCCAGTCAATGGTGAAAAACAGCACTACCGTATCTATGGTGCAGTTTGTCAAATACTGTCCTACCAACGCCCATACGCCAAAGCCGCGATAAGCCATCACGATCCCCACCACAGCAGAAACGACAGTACCGAACAGGGTGGAGAAGAAGAATTTTTTGAAAACCATCTTCTTCTGCACATATGCCTGCTGGATCGAGTTGAACGCCGCCAGTGGAATCCGAAGTCCCATTATACGCAACACGGCAGTCAGCCCGTCATATCTTTTGTATGTGGCGGAAATCGCCGGCGCTGAAAAGAACAGCGCCGCATATACCAGCAGCGAGATCACCAATCCGGCGTAGAACATGGATGAAAAATCCAACTCATCCGAGTTCTTTTTCTGCACAAGTGATGCTCCCAGACCGTTCACAGCCAGCACATTGGCAATATTGATAAAAATAGTCACAAAAGCGATGATGCCGTATTCAGTTGGAGACAAGCGTCTCGCCAATACGATGGAGACGACCAGGCTGATCATCTGGGCAAGAAACCTCTCGGAAAAATGCCAGAAAAGCCCCCCTATCGTCTTTTCCTTCATGTTATCCATGTCGCTTAACTAATCCTCGTCAACGTACTCCGCCTTTACCGGTGAGCTCCTCAATGCGCTGTGCGATGATCTCGCCGGCATGCCCTTCATCAAAAGAGCCATAGGCGCCCATAAACTCTTCCACAGCCTCCTGCTTCCTCCCTATGCCTGAAAAAACCACCTCGTTCAGTGTATCCTCTGTTTCCGCAAGAGGGAACGGCAAACGGTAGAAAATAGGCTTCAAACCACGCGCAGCATCATATTGCGCTATATCCGAAGCATACAGAATAACAGGCTTTCCCAAAATGGCAAAATCGAAGATCGATGTGGAATAATCCGTCACCAACAGATCTGCCGCCAACAAAAGCTCCTGCATATCGGGATAATGGGAGGCATTGATGATCTGCGGTGAATACGTAATTTCCGCCGCCCACTTTTCAATGTTGGGATGCAGACGTATCAACAGCACCGCGTCACGGTTCACTGCGGCAGCGCAACTTTTGCGAAATCGCTCAAAGTCAATCATAAAGGGACGAATGTCGTTGTTATCACGAAACGTGGGTGCGTACAGCACTAAGTATTTCTCCGAAGCTACACCCAAAGTCTCTCGAATCTGCTGCCGGAAAGCGGCGTCGTCTTTGTGCCGGATCAGCACGTCGTTCCGGGGATAACCGCACTCCAGGATCTCACCCCCGTACCAGAAGCAGCGGCGGAATTCTTCCGTCTGAAAGGCACTGTTGGAAATGAGGAGATCCGTTATGGCGCCATCGCGTTTGGCATCTGCCACGTAATGCGCGGGCAGTTTATCCTGTGCATCCATCTCAATCTTTTTCAGTGAAAAGGATGCATGCCACGTCTGAATATAGAATTGTGACGGCTTTTTCCTGATCCCCTTGTCAATACGCGCGTTGTCCACCCACACGCGGGCAGTGGCAAGCTCCCAGTAGCTTCGCAGCGACCGATATTTGACCGGGGTAACACCTGGCGGAAATGATCCTGCAGGGTCGTCCGTCAACCAGATCAGACGCAGACCGACACGGCGCTCCAACAAAGTCTGGCAGATATACTTGGGGTTATCTCCGTATCCCTTGCCGGCAAAGTTCAAAAACACCACTTTGTCCCGCCGCACGTGAAGAAACGACAGAGTATACCGCACGGCGGATTTTACATACTGCAGCATACCTCATTCACCCCGTCTTTCTCTTTCACTTCCACCCTCACCCTGCGCCAATGTGCTTGCGCAGCAATGTACAAAAAGACATGCAGCCGCGCCGCAGCAGTACATAATAAGCGCGGTGGGCGACGCCTCTGCGGCGCATATACGCACGTAGGCAGATCCGGCTCTCCTCTGTATGCAGCAGCTCGGCGCAAATCTGCCGTTTCTCACCGGCACCGAGCTGCAGCCGCAACAGCTTATTCGTCTCCTCAAAGATCATGTTCCCTATAAACACCCGGATATCCTCTCGGTCTACGCTCTTGACATCAGCAATATGCAGCAGCGTACGGTAGAGCTCCAGAATGTTTTGGATCTGGCCGCGTTTATACGTATTGACAATAGAGGTCTTGTTGTGCATGTAGTGGTAGAAGGGCGTCTCATGCAAAACCGCCACGCACCGACAATCCGGCAGAACCGCCACGTTGGTATTCACGTCTTCCCCCAGAGATATCTTTGTGTTCAAAAGAGGCAGTGCATTTATCAGCAGCTCCCGTCTGTACAGCTTATCCCACCGACAGTAGGAAATGGGGTTATCCTCCAAAAGAAAAGCATTGAGATACAGACCTGTCAGCTTTCTGATCTCCTCCTCGCCCGCATAGACCGTATCGTGAGAGCGAGGCAGGACTTGATCGCCTTCGTCGCTTTCATAGACATAACGACCCACCACCATGTCGGCCTGCCGGCGGCAGATGTTTTCATATAATACCTCAAAAAAATCCGGATCGACCCAGTCGTCACTGTCCACAAACCCGATATACGGCGCACTCGCCCGTTTCACGCCCTCGATCCACGCCGACATCAGCCCGCCGTTCTCCTTATGAACAACAACGATCCGCGGATCACTTTCCATAAACCGCCGGCACCGTTCCATGGAGCCGTCTTTCGTACCGTCGTTGACCAGAATGATCTCTATATCCCGCAGCGTCTGTCCTGTCACCGATGCCAGACACCGCTCCACATATTCTTCCACATTATAAATGGGTATCACGACAGAAATTTTACTCATAAGCGCTCCTCCTGCCCACATCTGCGCCCGGTCCGGCACAACAGCAGCATGCGCTTGATCCGGGCGCGCAGCGTCAGATACCGCAAATCGTCGATCAGTGCGCACACCGCCTTGCCGTCTATATCCACTTCGTCGGTTTTCATAGCTTCATAGGCAAGCTCCACAATCGTAGATTCCACCGGGCGAAGTCCTGACGGAGCTTCTTCCTTCAATCGGCATGCGATGGTCCATACGCTTTGATAATGCCGTTTGTCCAGAGAGTGCATAATGGAATTGCGGCGCATACGGTAACGGTAGAACACAGAGGGATAGACCCGTACCGTCTCCGCCGCCAGATACACCTGAAAAGAAAAAAGCGTGTCCTCATGCAGCAGTCCCGGGCAAAACCGAACGCTGTACTCTTGGAGAAATGCTCTGCGGTAAAGCTGTGTACAAACCTCCACATCTATTTCATCTGTAAAGGGGTCAAACGCGCGGCACATATATTCTGTCCCGCTGACGGCATCTCTCCCCGCCAGGCGGCGCTTGCCCCGGCTGACGGCGTGCGCTTGGATCTCACCCTCCACGTCTTTGGCATACTGGGCAACCGCCACGTCCGCACCGTCTGCCCACGCGCTGCGCCAGAAGGCGTCAAGCTCTTCGGCGATCACATAGTCATCACTGTCCAGAAACAGGACGTATTCCCCTTGTGCCAGATCCAGCCCTGTATTGCGGGCGGCAGACAGTCCCTGATTCGGCTGCTCTGTGGCAACGATCAAGTCGGGATACCGGTGCGCATATTCACGGACGATCTCTCCGCTGCGGTCGGTAGAACCGTCGTTGACCAACACCACCTCATAGCTGTCAATCGGTAGCTCGACCACCGAATGCAGGCACTGGGGCAGATATTTTTCCACGTTATACACCGGAATGATGATGCTGAGCTTTTTGCCGTTCACGCCTTGCTCCTTCTCATATACCACTCGTGCAGCCTTGCATACGCCCGGTTCAATCCCCACAGGCGATGTGCCGCCAAAAAATAGTAGATCCTTTTTTTCAGGTCTGCGTCCTGCAAATAACGGTTGCACCGCCACCGGGGATACGCTTTTTCAAAGGCGTCAATCTGTTCCCTCACCTCATACTGCGGCATCCCTGCCTTAAAGGCGTTGAGCGTAAAGCCGTAAATCACGTTTTTGATCCCGTTATACTCAAGCTCCGCCTGCATGGATGAATCTACTTCCTTTTCCTGAAAACGGAATGCGTCAATAAAGCTGAAACACTCTTCCCGGGAAACTCCCTGGGACAGTGAATCACCGTGCACCAAATAATAGTAAAGGGCCTCGTCCACATAGGAAAAGGTCTTGGCGCGGGAGATCACCACCGGCACGATTGCCAAATCCTCTCCGTGGTAAATATCAGGTATTTGCAGTCCGTGGAACAACTGGCGGTGAACCGCCAGATTGCACAATGAACCGTCGTTCACTGCTGCGAGATACGACACGGAGTTTACTTTATCCCGGTCTATTCTGGTATAAGGCGCGGTATGTCCGTCCGGCGTGGTGAGGGCAATGCGACATATCGCCAAATCCTTCCCGCCCGATAATGCGTTTGCCATTTTTTCCAGAAAAGTATCGGCATACCAGTCGTCGCAATCGCAAAAGCAGAGGTACTCCCCCTTCGCCGCAGCGATCCCGCGGTTGCGGGCAGCACCCGGTCCCGCATTCTCTTCCTGCGCGATAATCTGTACGGAGAAAGGCGCCTGCTCCCGAAAGGTCTCCAGTTTTTTCAAGGTGCCGTCAATCGAGCAGTCGTCCACGAAGACAGCCTCCAGATCCCGGCAGGTCTGCCCTACAAGGGCACTCAGACAGTGATTCAGCTTATGCTCAGCATTATAACACGGTACGATCACACTGAATTTCGGCATTCCCTATCCCTCATTTTTTTAATTGGAACAGCCCTACCAGCGTCCCCGCGCCATAGCTGAGGTGTATCAGCAAGAAAAGAACCGGCAGCAACAGATACAGGATATTCCGACCGGGATCGGCTGTCAGTGCGATTCCCGCGGTAACCGCGGCAAAGAGCGCATAGAGACCCCACAGCAATGCTCCAAGCTGCCAGATACCCAAACCTGCCAGAACGCCAGTAAACAAAATGCCCAGAACAAACAGCGCCGGCACCAGATAGAACCACGATACGGATCCCGGTGTGACGAACAATGTTCTGGCAATCCAGTAGCCATTTTGATATTTCTGACGCAGCATACTCCTGAGTGTGTTGCGGGTGTGCTGATAGGAGATAATATCCGGGTGAAACCAGATGACAAAACCAGCCCGGCGGATCCGGTAGTGCATATCGTTGTCCTCCGTACGGCGGAGGGACTCGTTATACCGCCCCACCCGGTCAAAAACCTCCCGGCGATATGCGCCGTGGAAAACGGAATCCACTTGCCGGTCCGTGCCGTTTCTGCGGAAATCGGCTATGCTGCTGCCGAAAACGGAGCTTTCCGCTGCCAAAAGGGTACTCTTCCACGGTGTGTCCTCATCTATGATATTGGGACGGTAACCGCCGCAGACGTCCTCGCCTGCCTCCAGATGCGCCACATTTCTTTCCAGAAAATCCGGCGGCATCTCAGCGTGCGCGTCCACACGCACCACAGCATCGCCGGAGTAATGCTCCAATACCACGTTCCAGCCGCACGGAAGCGTCCGTCCCGGGTTGTCCAACACCAGAATCTTCTCAAATTCGGCGCCGCAGCGCCTTTGGAAATCAAAAAAAAGATCTTTGGTTCCGTCTGTAGACAGCCCGTCCACCAGAATAACCTCTATATCCCGATGGGGATACGTCTGCTCACGCAAATTCTCCAGCAGACGCCCAATCGTTTTTTCCTCATTGAATGCTACGACGCAAAATGTGATCCGCATCATCGCTCCTCCGCACGATCCGTCCTCTCCAGTATGGCGCACACCGTTTTCCACATAACGCGCAAGTCTGCCCCGCAGGAAAAATCCCGCAGCGCTGCAAGGTTATATTGCATCTTCTGCGGCAGGACTTCCTCTATATACACCCGATCCGCGTCCTGGGCACCGTGCAGCAACTCCGCCTCATCTTTATAGAGGATGGACGCCTGTGACGTAATACCCGCCGGGAGAAGCAGTGTCGCGTACATCTCCGGGGTGTAATGCTCAACGTATTTCGGCACTTCAGGACGCGTTCCCACCAGTGTCATACTGCCTGCCAGCACGTCGAGCAGTTGTCCCAGCTCGTCCAGACGGCACGCACGGATCAAACGCCCCACCCGGGTCACACGGGAGTCGTGATCTACCGTCACCTGCGTACCCAAACGGTCCGCCCCGTCTATCATGGAGCGAAACTTATGAATGCGGAACAGCCGCCCGTACTGCGTTACCCGCGTCTGGCGGTAGAAAACAGGTCCTTTGGAATCCAGCCGGATCGCCAGCGCCAAAAGGAGAAACAACGGCGAGAACAAAAGCAGCAGGAACAGCGACATAACCACATCAAATATTCGCTTGATCAGCAGCATGCGACGCCTGCTCCACAGCACGTCGTAATACTCTCTGCACGCCGCCGTCCGCATCAGGTCGGGCAGCTCCTCCCAACGCTTCAGCATTCAATCACCTGCGCCAGTACAGCGCGATAGGACTCAATCACATAGTCCACCTGCTCATCTGTCAGGCAGGTGTGAATGGGGAGCGTAATCTCGTTGGCAAAAAAGGCATACGCATGGGGATAATCGGCTATGTCAAAGCCCAGGTTCTTATAGGCGGTGTGCATGGGCAGCGGCTTATAATGCACATTGCAGATAACGCCGCGTTCCGCCATTTTTATGATGATATCGTTGCGCTGCTCCGGTGTGATACCCGGTACCCGCGTGATATAGAGATGACCGGAGGAGGCATAGTCGTCCGTATAGTGGGGCATGACCTCCACGCCAAGAGCCCGGAAGGCATCATCATACCGGCCGATAATCTCCCGGCGCCGCTCCAACAAGGCGGGATACCGCTCCAGTTGGGCAAGACCGATGGCGGCGGCAATATCAGTCATGTTGCACTTGTACCAAGTGCCCATAATATCATATTCCCACGCACCCAGCTTCGTTTTTGCCAGCGCATCTTTATTTTGTCCATGCAGACTGAAAAGCTGCAGCTTCCGGTAGATCTCCTCATCATCCACACCGGCGATGGGACGCCAAGTAACGGCACCGCCTTCAGCCGTGGTAAAATTCTTCACGGCGTGAAAGCTGAAATTGGTGAAATCCGCCTTTGCGCCGATCCTTTTCCCATGCCACACGGTTCCAAACGCGTGCGCCGCGTCCTCTACGATCGCCACACGACCGATGGCGCGCTGCAGTGCGCCGTTGGGAGAAAACAGCGCCTTCTTACGCTCTAAAATGGCCAGAAGCCTGTCATAATCGCACGGCAAGCCACCCAAATCCACCGGAATGATCGCCTTCGTGCGCTCTGTAATGGCACGCTCCAACGCATCATAATCCATCAGGGGGCTGTCCTTCTGGCAGTCCACCAGCACAATCTCGGCACCTACATGTCGAATGACCGACGCACTGGCAGTGTATGTATACGCACAGGTAATTACCTCATCGCCCGGTCCGATCTCCAAAAGGCGTAATACCATCTCGGCGCAGGCCGTCTGGGAATTGAGGCAGACGCACCCGGGAACGTCCAGCCAGTCGGCTATCTTCTGCTCCAGCTCCTTGGTGCGCGGCCCCGTGGTGATCCAACCGGAGCGCAGTGCCTCCGTTACATATGCAATCTCCTTTTCAGAAATATCAGGCGGTGAAAAGGGAATATTCATTTTGGCCGGTTGTTCGCTCATCAAAAAAGTCCCTCCAGATATCCACATTGTGCCCATCAAATAAACGCTTTTGTCCTCTTTACCTGCGGAAGCTGTGCGGCATTCGGCAATGCACGGCTGCTATTTTGCAAAAGGCATAACACCTCAAATAATCACGGAAATTATACCACAAACCCCAATATATAGCAAGCCTTTTTTTGCCGCAGGTTGCGCCGTGCATCCTTGCATATCTGCGTTTTGTCCGACGGATCTTTTGCCGCGTTTTTCTTGTGTTGTCAAGCCGATGGTCTTGGTGTATAATAAATTGAGTATTTTTGGGGTGAGGTTTTCCGTTTCCTGCCCCTTTTACAAAGGAGTTTGTGCTTTTATGAAAAAAAACATTCTGTTACCCGGCGGCGCCGGCTTTATCGGTTCCCACGTGGCGGCGGAGCTTTTGACGCGCGGTTACGACGTGGTCATCGTAGATGACCTGTCCAATGCCCGGGCGGACGTGATCGACCGGCTGGAACGTATTACCGGCGTACGTCCCGCGTTCTACCGGATCGATGCGGCGGACAAACCTGCGCTGGAGCAGGTGTTTGCCGAGAACGCCATCGACGCGGTGATCCATTTTGCCGGATACAAGGCGGTGGGTGAGTCGGTGGCGAAACCGGTATCCTACTACCGCAACAACCTGGATACCACACTTACGCTGTTGGAAACCATGTCCGACCACGGCGTCAAGGAACTGATTTTCAGTTCCTCCGCCACGGTATACGGTGTGGACAACCCCGCCCCCTACACCGAGGATATGCCCCGGGGCGGCTGCACCAACCCCTACGGCTGGACAAAGGCGATGATCGAGCAGATCCTGCAGGATGCCTGCGTGGCTGATCCTGCGCTGCGGGTGGTGTGTCTTCGCTACTTCAATCCCGTGGGCGCCCATGAGAGCGGTCTGATCGGGGAGATGCCCAACGGCATTCCCAATAACCTCATGCCCTATATCACCCAGACCGCCGCCGGGATCCGCAAGGAGCTGTCGGTATTCGGCAACGACTATCCTACGCCGGACGGCACCGGTGTGCGGGATTTTATCCACGTGGTGGATCTGGCGAAGGGGCACGTGGCGGCGCTCTCCTACGCGGACGCTCACCCGGGCTGGGAAGCCATTAACCTTGGCACCGGCTGCGGCACCAGCGTTTTGGAGCTGGTGGGGACGTTCGCCTCTGTCAATGACATCTCCGTTCCCTATCGCATTGCACCGCGGCGCAGCGGCGATCTGGCGGTGTGTTACGCCGCCACGGACAAGGCGCGCCGCCTTCTGGGCTGGCAGGCGGAAAAGACCGTTGCCGATATGTGCCGCGACTCCTGGCGCTGGCAGCAAAGCAGCGCCAAACTGTGATAATATCTTTCAGGAGGTATATATAATGAACATTGCCCTTCTCGGTTTCGGTGTGGTGGGCGGCGGCGTGTATGAGCTGTGCCGTAAGCGCACCGACCTGTCCCTCAGGCGCGTATTGGTACGCAGTGATAAGCCGGAGATTGCGTCCATTGCCACACGCAGCTTTGACGATATTCTCTCCGACCCCTCCATCGACACGGTGGTGGAGGTCATGGGCGGTATTCACCCGGCAAAAGAATATGTCTGCGCGGCGCTCAACGCCGGCAAGCACGTGGTCACTGCCAACAAAGCGCTGATCGCCGCCTGTTACGACGAGCTGATTGCGCTGGCGCGGAAAAACGGCGTGGCACTGCGCTGTACGGCGGCGGTGGGCGGCGGTATTCCGTGGCTTATCAATCTCGAACGCGTCAAGCGGCTGGACAGCCTCTCCCAGGTGGGCGGCATCATGAACGGCACCACCAACTTCATCATGGACGCCATGCACGCCGCACCCGTTTCCTTTGCCGATATCCTCAAGAAGGCGCAGGAGTTGGGCTACGCCGAGGCGGATCCCAGCGCCGACATTGACGGCGACGATATTCGCCGCAAGCTGGCAATCTCCGCCAATATTGCCTTTGACACGGCGCTCAGCGAAACGGAGATCCCCACCTTCGGTATCCGAACCGTTACCGACGGCGATATTGCCTCCTTCCAACGCCGCGGCTTTGTCTGCAAGCTGATCGCCACCGCACTGCGCTGCGAAGACGGCGTATGCGCGTTCGTAGAGCCTACTTTGGTATCGCGGCAGGAGCCGGAAGCCGCCGTACCCGCCAACTACAATCTCATCACCTATACCGCCGACGCCATCGGGCGTCAGAGCTTCTTCGGACAAGGCGCCGGACGTTTCCCCACCGCCGCAAACGTGGTGCAGGACTGTTTGGACGTTCTCGGCGGCAAAACCGCCTTCTATTCCGTGCCCTCTGCGGCGGCGAAGCTGTGCGCCGACGCGGTGGCGCATCCCTACTACGTCCGCACCGCAGTGATGGATCCGTGGCTCACCTCTATCACGGCGGATCACTGGGAAGGCGGTGTGATCACCTCTGCCGTGCCGGTGGGACAGATGCTGCGCTGGGCAAAGGAGCGTCTTGCCGCAGATCCCACCTGCTTCATTGCCGGTATCCGGTAATCTCTCACACACGATGGACAAGCCCTCTCTGACACAACAGCAAAAAAGGCGGATCGCCATCGGCGCTGTGATCTTTTTCGTACTGTTCAGCGCCGCGGTATTATGGTTTGTCGGACGCCCCATGATCCGCTTTGCCCAACAGCCGGAACTGTTCCGCGCCTGGGTGGACGAACGCGGCATATGGGGCAGGGTCGCCTATGTGGGCATGGTTTTCCTGCAGGTGCTGGTGGCGCTGATCCCCGGTGAGCCGCTGGAGATCTGCGGCGGCTACGCCTTCGGCGCCTTCTGTGGTACGGCGCTGTGCCTGCTGGGTGCGGCGCTGGGCAGCATTGCCGTCTTTGCCGCTGTGCGGCGGTTCGGTACGGCGCTGGTCGAGGCGTTTTTCTCCCGGGAAAAGCTGGATTCGCTCCGCTTTCTCCACAGTTCGCCCAAACGTGACGTCCTCTTCTGGCTGATTTTCACCGTGCCGGGTACGCCCAAGGATCTTTTATGCTATTTCGCCGGACTGACCGATCTGAGCTGGGGAAAGTGGCTGCTGATCTGCACGGCGGGACGCCTCCCCTCCATCGTGACCTCCACAGTGGGCGGTGACGCGCTGGGCGTGCAGAACTACATATTCGCCATTGTCACCTTTGCCGTCACGCTGGCGGTCTCGGGTCTGGGACTGCTCATTTACCGTGCCGTCTGCCGAAAACACGGCAAGAACCAAAGAACATAAAAACGCAATATATGCAAAAGTTCCCGGTTCGACTTTCAGTCGAACCGGGAACTTTTTTGATACACGTTTACGCCAGCAACATCTTGTCGTTTGCCTCGTCACTGCCGCTGATCTTGTTGAACATCTCCAGGAGCTGAGACACTGTCAAGTGTTTTTTCTCCTCGCCGCTGATATCCAGCACCACGCGCCCGTTACTCATCATAATGAGCCGGTTGCCGTGGGCAATGGCGTCTTTCATATTGTGGGTGACCATCATGGTGGTGAGCTTGTGTTCCGCCACGATCTTATCCGACAGCTCCAGCACCTTGGCCGCCGTGCGGGGATCCAGCGCCGCCGTATGTTCGTCCAGCAGCAACAGCTTGGGACGTCGCAGCGTCGCCATCAGCAACGTCAGCGCCTGACGCTGTCCGCCGGAAAGAAGCCCGGTGCGGGTGGTCATGCGATCTTCCAAACCCAGTTCAAGCTGGCGCAGCATCTCACGGTATTCGGCGCGCTCTTCCCTGGTAATACCCCATTTGAGACCGCGGTGTGTGCCGCGCCGCGCCGCCAACGCCAGATTCTCCTCGATCAGCATACCCGGCGCGGTACCCATCATGGGATCCTGAAAAACGCGACCCAGATATTTGGCGCGCCGATGCTCCGGCAAGCGAGTGACGTCCTGTCCGTCCAGTACAATAGAGCCGCTGTCGGCGCTCATGGTGCCGGACACCACGTTCAAAAGAGTGGATTTTCCCGCGCCGTTGCCGCCGATGACGGTAACGAAATCTCCGTCCTTCAACGTCAGATCCACGCCGGCAAGCGCCACCTTCTCATTGACCGTGCCGGGGAAGAAGGTCTTACGAACGCCTTTTACTTCAAGCATGTTTCGCGCCTCCTTTCCTCCTTGCACCGGATACCTTGGACTGCCAGTAGGGGATCGCCAAAAACAGCGCCACGATGGCGGCAGAGAGCATTTTCAGATCATTGGTGTTCAGTCCCAACTGCAGCACGATCTGCAGCACGATATAGTAGATGATCGCACCGATGACCACCGCCAGCAGATGCAACGCAAAGTTATGGAAAACCTTGGCAAACAACACTTCACCGATGATGACCGCCGCCAGACCGATCACGATGGCGCCGCGTCCCATGCCCACGTCCGCTGAACCTTGGTACTGCGCCAGAAACGCACCGGCAAGCGCCACCAACCCGTTGGAGAGCATCAGTCCCAGGATCGTATAGCTGCGGGTGTTGATACCCTGCGCGCGCGCCATATGGACGTTGGCGCCTGTGGCGCGGATCGCACAGCCCTTCTCCGTTCCGAAGAACCAGTAGAGCGCCATGATGACGGCAATAATAAACACGATCAACAGCGGAATGGGGTTTTGCAGGTTCGTATCGCGCACGTAGCGCTGGGATACCACCAGCGGGTACTTATCCACGCTCAACGCCTGATTGGCTTTGCCGCCTAAAATCCGCAGATTGATGGAGTACAGCGCAAGCTGTGTCAGGATACCTGCCAGGATCGCCGGAATGCCGCAGTGTCCGTGCAGTATACCCGTAACCAACCCCGCCACAAGTCCCGCGGCAAAGGCGCACAGCATGGCGGCCCAGGGATTCCAGCCCATGCGGACCAGCATGACGCATACGGCGCCGCCGGTGGCAATGGAACCGTCCACCGTCAGATCCGCCACGTCCAGCACGCGGAACGTGATATACACGCCGATCGCCATCAGTCCCCAGACCATACCCTGTGCCGCCGCGCCCGGCAGGGCATTGAGCAGCGATGTAAAGAAGTTCATGGTATTCTCTCCCTTTGCCCGGTTACAACGTGCCCGGCAAACCGTTTTCATAACAGCAGGATATGGGGACACTTTCGTGTCCCCATATCCCCATGGTGTTTTCGTCAGCCTTTGATGGCTTCATAACCCTCCACGGGGGTAATGCCCAGCTTCTCGCACAGCTCGGCGTTATACTTGGGCGTGCAGGGGGCATACTCCACAGGCATGGCGGATACGTCCGCCTCGCCGGTCAGGATCTTGGCAGCCATCTGACCGGTGGTGTAGCCCAGATCGTAGTAACTGATGGACAGCGTGCACACGCCGCAGCCGGCGCAGATGCCTTCCTCGCCCACCGCCGCAGGTACGCCGGCGGGAACAAGCACGTTGGCAATCGCCTCGGTGTTGGCGGCGGCGACGTTATCGGTGGGGATATAGATCACGTCGCAGGCATCACAAGCAGCCTGCGTCACGGATGTGACGTCGTTGGTGTCCGTGAAAGCAAAGTTCTGGCAGGTATAGCCCAGCTCGGTCAGATACTTGGTCATCTCCTCAATCTGATAGAGGCTGTTGGGTTCGGCGGAACAGTACAGCATACCCACTGTCTTGGCATCGGGGAACCATTCCTTCACCATCTGTGCCTGCTTCTCCAGATCCGCAAGATCGGAAGTGCCGGAAATGTTGCCGCCTACCGTGCCGTCAAAATCGTCCAGATCCAGCGCCAGACCGTACGCCGTGACGGAAGTGCCCAGCACGGGAATGGTGGAGGTGGCGGAGGCGGCAGCGGTCAGCGCCGGTGTGGCGTTCGCCATAATCAGATCCACGCCGTCGGACACGAAACCGTTGACGATGGTGGCACAGTTGGTGCTCTCACCGCCGGCATTGCCCTCTTTGAAGGTGACCTTGCCGGGCAGCAGCTCGTTCAGTGCGTCCTTGAAGCCCTGGGTAGCGGCGTCCAGCGCCACGTGCTGCACCAGTTGGCAGATACCCACGGTGTATGTCTCTTCTCCGTCAGAGGTCTCATCACCCTGTGCGGGGGTGTTGTTTCCGCCGCAGGCAACCAGGCTCAAAACCATGCAGGCGGCCAGCAGCAATGCAAATAGCTTTTTCATCAAATCGTTCCTCCTCTGTTTCGGCGGGCAAAAGAAAATGTCCACTCCATTGCCCTTACCATGCACCAGATACGCTTAAAAGTCAACTGTCAGATTGCACAAATTCCCATGCGGCACAAGCCTTTGGCGGCAGTTGATTTAGCAGTTTAAAGGGCAAAACCTCTTTGCTTTAAAGGGATAAAGCCATTTGAGCAATCTGTCAAACCCGGCGGGAAAAATTTTTGAGAACACACCGCAAACGCGCAAAACCGGCGCGGCCGGCGTAAAAGAGAACCGGCGTGTTTCACTTGACCCCTCGGGCGCGTTGGGATATAATAGGCGTATATGTCCGTGATCGGAGGCGACGATATGAAAAAGATCGTGCACAAATCGGCGATCCCCCTCTACGCCGCGGCGGTGGTATGGATTCTGTACGCGGTGTTGTTCCCATTGTATAAGCCGGGCCATTTCCTATTGGCGGCGATTGCGGCGGCAGTAGTGGGACTGATCGCCCGGGCGCTGTGCAAGGACGTGGTGGAGGAAGTCCCGGAGACCACCGGCAATGAGGAACTGGATCAAATGACGGCGGAGGGACGCCGTGCCATCGAGGAGATGAAGGCGCTGGACGAGCGCATTGCCGATGAGAAGATCAGCGCCGCTATCGTGCGTTTGCAGCAGGTGACAGAGCAGATCTTCCGGGAGGTGAAGTCGGAGCCGAAAAAGCTGCCCCAGATCCGCAAGTTTATGAGCTATTATCTGCCCACCACCCTCAAGCTGCTGCGCGCCTACGACAGCGCCTGCGCACAGGGTGTATCCGGTGAGAACATCGACGCCGCCAAAAAAGGCGTGGCGGGGATTATGGATCGGATTGTTGCCGCTTTTGAAAAGCAGTTGGACAGTCTCTTCGGCGATCAGGCGTTGGATATTTCCACCGATGTCACCGTACTGGAGAATATGATGGTACGGGAGGGCTTCAGTGCCGATTCCCTGCACCAAACGGTGCAGACGAACACCTCCTCTTCCGACACCGAAGAAGGCGAGGGCGGCATTACGCTGGAATTGTAAATCGCTGACAAGCACAAATGCTTTACAGTATAACGCTATCAAAGAAAGGAACGATTGACATGAGTGAAAACATGACCCCTGAGCTGACACTGGAACCCTCCGCCACCGCCGTCCAACTCCCCGAGCTGACATTGGACGGCGCCGCGCCGGCAGCACCGCAGACGGAGACGAAGCCGGTGGAGCCGGTGCAGATGGACGAGAGCCTGCTCTCCGATGAAGAAAAGCGCGCGGTGGAGGAGTTCTCTCACAAGATTGACATCCGCGACACCAACCAGATTCTCCAGTACGGCGCCGCCGCGCAAAAGAGTGTTGCCAGCTTTTCCGAAAGTGCTCTGAGCAGCGTCCGCAACAAGGATTTGGGAGAGATCGGCGGAGATCTGAGCCGTCTGGTGGTGGAGCTGAAAGGCTTTGGCGAAACGGAAAAAAAGGGTCTGGCGGGTCTATTCAAAAAAGCGGGCAACAAGCTGGAAACCATGAAGGCACAGTACAGCAAGGTCGAGGCAAATGTGGACAAGATCGCACAAAATCTGGAAAATCACCAGATTACGCTGCTCAAAGACGTCGCCATGTTCGACCAGATGTATGAGCTGAACCTCAAATACTATAAGGAACTGACCATGTATATTCTCGCCGGCAAGAAGCGCTTGGAAGAAGTGCGCGCCGGTGAGCTGGAGGAGCTGCGCAAGAAGGCGGAGCAGACGGGGCTTGCCGAGGACGCCCAGGCGTACAATGACTATGTCAATCTCTGCAACCGTTTTGAAAAGAAACTTCACGACCTGGAGCTGACGCGGATCGTGTCCATTCAGATGGGACCCCAGACCCGTCTGCTGCAGAACAACGACACGCTGATGATCGAGAAGATCCAGTCCTCGCTGGTCAATACCATTCCGCTGTGGAAGAGCCAGATGGTGCTGGCGCTGGGCATGGAACACGCCGCGCAGGCAACCGCCGCCCAAAACGCCGTGACGGAGATGACCAACGAACTGCTTAAGAAGAACGCCGACAAGCTGAAAATGGGTACGATTGCCACCGCCAAGGAGGCGGAGCGCTCCATCGTGGATATTGAGACGCTGCAGCATACCAATCAGCAGTTGATCTCCACGCTGGACGAGGTACTGCAGATCCAGCGTCAAGGCGCCGAGAAGCGCAAGGCAGCCGAGGCGGAGCTGGGACGCATTGAGGGTGAGCTGAAGCAAAAGCTGATGGAGCTGCGTGGCTGATTTCTCACAGCAGATACTCCTTGAAAGGAGCCGGACATGAACAAATTATCTTATAACCGCACACTGGCATGGATCTTGCTGGTGGCGGCGGTGGCTGGTGCGTGCCTGATCGGTCAGTTGCGCAAAGCCTCATTTGAGGCAAAAAAGCCCACCGAACTGTTGGACGTGCGCTATCATCAGTGGATCGAAGACAGCACGGGTATGCTTTCAGATGCCACCATTGAAACAGTATCTAAATATAATGCCGCGTGGGACAATAGCTATCATGCCACCATTGCCATAGCAACAATTCCCACCCTGAACGGTTGGCAAGACGGCATGGATTACGGTAAGACATTGGGCGAAAAGTGGGGACTCAGTAGCCGTGATATGCTTTTGCTGCTGGTCAAAGATGGGTACTGGTACGCAATTCTGGGCAACGATGTACAAGATACCGTTCAGCAGAACAAGCAGGAAGAAAAGTTGGAATCGGCGATGAGCAACCCTTACTATAAGGGTAACTATGATGAAGCTGTGATCGCTTTTTTCCGACAGGCGGACATATACTACGCGCAGGCGTCGCAGTACTTTTACTCCTCAGTGTCCCCGGGATTAGGTGAATATCACTCGCCTAATGAATCCGGCATTTCTCTATTTGGTGTGCTGTTGCTGATCGTAGGCATCTTTATCGTTTGGGCGCTGCTGGATCGCGTGCGCTACAACCGCTATCGCCGCCGCACGGTGGTGGTGGGTGCGCCCCGGGTGACGTATTATCCCATCTTCTGGGGACGTCACGCCGCGCCGCCGCGCCACGCACCGCCGCCTCCCGGCGGCTACCGTCCGCCTCACCCCACTCCTCCCGGACCGCCCCGCAGCAGCGGATCGTACCGCGGCGGAAACACCGGCCGCGGAGGCTTCGGCGGAAAGAAAAGATAGGGAATATGCCAGACACATGAAAAACCGCCGCAGAACAAAACTGTTCTGCGGCGGTTCTTTATGTACTTGTACGGCGGCAGACTTTTTCTCAATCCTGCTGTGCCTTCTTTTTCCGCACCAATATGACCGTCACCGCGCCTGCCGCCAAAACTGCCGCCGCCACCGCGATCCACACGGCGGGAGAAATCCCGTCCTTTTGCACTTCGCCCACACCGGTGGTGAGTACCAAATCATCTTCTTCACCCTCAAGGGCAAGATCGAGCTCCGATGCGGCGGTGAAAAAGGAGGAAAAGCCGGTGGTATAGAAGGTGATTTGCCGGACACTGCCGTCTTCATAGGTGTTATACTCCGCCTGTCCCAGCGGTTCGATCTCGCCGTCGGACATCTGATGGTAGACGTATATATCCCCTCCGCCAGCTAAAACGCCCTGATCCAGCGTGACGGTCACGCGCACCGGGAAACCGATCCCCTGATGCCCTTCAAAGTAGATGGGGAGCAACCGCGCATCTTCCATCGACTCGTAGCCATTCCGCTTGGCAATGGTCTGCAGAAGATCCTCCATGCCCTCTTCACACCTGCCCGGCTGTACCGTGCTGACGATCTGCTGTACGTTGGTCAAAATCCCGGTAAGCTCCGCCTCGTCAAGCTCCGCGTAGTACCGCTGTTCCTCATCGGACATTCTGCGGATCTCCACCGCCGCGCCGGCGCGGGCGGCTGTAACGCCGGGCAGAGCCGGAATCTCAAAATCGCTGTTGCGGTTTTCCGGGAGCGAAACGGTGCTCTCATTGGATATCGGATCGTCGGGCGGCGCGATCGGCTCACCACCGCCGCCGGACGGTGGTGTGGTCTGGGAATTGCCGCTGCTGCCGCCGCCATAGGTGGTGGATTTCCCGTTTACCCAAATCTTATCGCCGTTGACCGGCACATTCTGCACACCGTCATTTTCTCCCGGCCAAAAATTGGTCAGCAGATACCCCGCGCCCATGCAGTAGTGGCATTTCCAGTTTACCTTTCTCGATTCTTTGCAGTTGCCGTTCTGACAATCCGCTTTGCCCTGTCCGTTGCACCGGGTGCAGTTGTTCCAGCCGCTCCCGTGACAGGTCCAGCATACTTGTTTTCCTGTGCCGCCGCAGTTCTGATAGCCGCAGGGGGCTGTATCTGTGGGATTGCCATTTTCATCGTAGTTTTGCGTATAACCTTTTCCCATGCAATTTGGACAGGTGTAATAGCCGTGATCGCACGGTCCTTTGCCCGCCTCGCCCGTACACACAGACTTACCCTGACCGCCGCACCCGTCGCACGTTACAACGCCGGTATTGTTGCAGGACGGACAGTGAAACTGCCCGGTACTGCTGCAGTGATAGCACGGCTCCAGATCTTTTGCGTACGCCGTGACTGTCAGCGCGATGCAAACAATCACGAGGGTGAAAACCGCCGTCAAAATGCCTGTCCGCCTTTTCATAATGAATACCTCCTCCGTGTCAACTGTAAGCCTCTATAACTATATTGTAGCACAGTTTTTTCCGTTTGTCTTCCCATAATGGCCTGCCGCGTGATCCATCAGCCAAAGAAACACCGGCGCGGCGTCCACGGCGTCCGGGCGGCGCAGCTTTCCGCTTTGCCGCTCGGGATGCCACTGCACGCCTAAAACGGGCAGCGTACGGTGCGTGAAGCCCTCCACCGTGCCGTCCATCGCCTGTTGACAGATCACCAGACCTTGTCCCGGGCGGTCCACCGCCTGATGGTGATTGCTGTTCACCACCGGTGATGCGCCCAACAGTGATGCCAGTATTCCTTCCGCCGCCGTGGGGTGAACCATATCGCCGCGGGCGATCCGGTGTCCGGCAATATCGTCGTACAGCGTGCCGCCGAACCACACGTTCAGCGCCTGCATGCCGCGGCAGATACCGAGGATCGGTCGTCGGGTGTCAACAAACGCGCCGATGACGCGGGATTCCTCCGTTCCCAACGCGCCGTGGATATCCCCGCCGCCGGGCAAAAGAAGACCGTCACAATCCTCCGGCACGGTCAAGCCCTCCGTCCACGATGCGCCAAACGCCGACAGCGCGGCGCGATAATTTACATAGCTGCCGTCGCCATAAATATGAATCAACGGTTTCAAAAGAACTCTCCTTCCGCCGATGTACGCGGCGCAAATCAGTCAGTTCCCGCTGCGGCGCACCGTGTCGAAACGATAGACACCCATTCCGTCATAGGTCGGCGCGGTCCAGCCGCTCCGCAGCGCCATGCCGCCACGGGTGAAATACAGTGGGATCGCGTTGCCCTGCTCCATGAGCAGTACCTCCGCGTCCGCCAGATACGCATCCCGCGCCACACTGCTCGATGAGGCAGCCGCCGCGCGCAACAGTATATCATACGCGCTCGAGTGGAACAGCGCCACATTGTCGATGCTGCCCGAGCGCCACATATCCAAAAACGCGGTGGGATCATTGATCTCGCCCGTCCAACTGTAAAGCGCCACGCTAAACTCGCCTTGCGACAGCGCCGTCTCCATCTCCTGCGCGGATACGCCCCGCAGCTCCACCGTGATGCCTAACTGCTCTTTCCACATATCGCGGATACTCTCGGCAATATCGCTGTTGATCCCGGACACGGCATAGAGAATAGACAAGCCGCCGAAGGCGGACGGATCCATCCCTATCTCTCCCAGCAACTCCCGCGCCGCAATGCAGGATGCCTCATAGTCGCTGTTGTCGATACACGCGCCCTCGATCAGGCGAAATGCGCTGCCGTCGGATACGGTAATGCCGTAGGGTATCAAGCCCTCCGCCGGGACGTGCAGTCCGCCGCCCGGTAACCCGGCAAGCGCCGTGCGGTCAATGGCAAGGGACAGCGCCTGACGAAGACTTCTGCTTTCAAGCTGCTGTGCCATCTGGTTCACCAACAGCAGCGTGGTCCGGGGATAGGGTTCGAAAGTCCAACTCTCCGAAAAGAACGCATCGTCCGTCATGCGGCAGGCAAAATCCGCCTCGCCGCTATCCCACAGCGCGGCTGCCTGCTCCGTGGTGTCGCACAGCAGCAATCGCAGCGTATCGACCTCCAGGCGACGCGCGTCGTAATAGCGGTCAGAGGCGGTCAGCGTCAGCTCGCCGCTCTCTCGCTCGCCCGGACGATAAGCGCCGTTGCCCACCGTGCCGTCTGCTACGCTGTTTTCCAGATCCGCCCGGCGGGGCACGGTGGCAGGCGAAGTGCACACGGTACGCAGAAAATAACTGCACCGGCAGGATAACTCCACACGCAGTGTCGTACCGCCCTCCGCCGTTACACCCAACGCCGACAGATCACCCTGCCGCGCCTGCTCATAGCCGGACACCATGGATAACAGCTCTGCGTAAGGCGATGCGGTGGCGGGATCCACCAGATGCTGCCAGGCATATACAAAATCCGCCGCCCGGACACTCCGTCCGTCCGACCAGCGGGCATCGGAACGCAGGGTGAACACGTACGTCTGTGTGCCGTCCGGATGGTCCTCGATGCGGTAGCTGCGCGCAATCGCCGGAACTGTCTCCGTGCCATTGTCCGCGGTGCGGAGCTTCATCAGATTCTCATAGAGATTCACCACGGCGATCTGCTCCGCCGGATCAGTCGCCAGCGCCGGATCCAGCGTGGTGATTTGACCTACCACCGCCGCCGTAAAGGTCACGCCCGTTTTTTTGCCGCAGCCCGACACAAGCGCGGTCAGCATAACCAATGCCAGTGCCAGCGTCACGGCTCTTTTTACCGTTTTCATAGAGCGTTCCTCCCCCATCCTATTATGAATCCATATGGCTTATTATACGGTGACACAGGCGGATTGTAAAGTCCCCGACATTTACTGTGCGGCGGACAAAACCCCCCCGCCTGACGGAAGGCGAGGGGATTGTAGGGCTATACGAAATAATCAGTTCCTGATGACCAGCTCGGCAATCTGCACGGCGTTGGTGGCGGCGCCCTTGCGTACCTGGTCGCCGCAGCACCAGATGTTCAGGCCGTTGTCGCTGGCGAGGTCGTCACGGATACGACCGACGAACACCAGATCCTGATCGCTGGTATCCAGCGGCATGGGGTACTTTTTATTCGCCAGGTCGTCTACCAGACGGCAGCCGGGGGCGGCGGCGATCAGCTCACGAGCGCGCTCTATGCTGATCTTCTCCTTCGTGCGTACCACGAGGGACACGCTGTGACTGCGCACCACCGGCACGCGCACACAGGTACAGCTCACGCGAAGATCCGGCAGGTGCATGATCTTGCGACCCTCGTTCTGCATCTTCATCTCCTCACTGGTATAGCCTTCAAACGCCTCGCCGCCGATCTGGGGAATGACGTTATAGGCGATCTGATACTGAAATACCTTCGGCTCCACGCTCTTGCCCTCGCGCAGCAGCTCCACTTCCTCCATCAGCTCCTTCGGACCGCCGGCGCCGGCGCCGGATGTTGCCTGATAGCTGGAAGCCACGATCGTTTCAATGGGACTGTCCTGATTGAGCGCGTTGATCGCCACCAGCGACACGATGGTGGTGCAGTTGGGGTTGGAGATGATACCCTTGTGCTTCTTCACGTCCTCCGGGTTGATTTCGGGGATTACCAGCGGCACGTCGGGATCCATGCGGAAGGCGCTGGAATTGTCCACAAACACCGCTCCGGCATCTACGATCGCCGGGGCAAACCGCTTGGCAATGTTGTTCTCCGCCGCGCCCAGCACGATATCCATGCCGGCAAAGGCACTGTCGCACGCCAGCTCCACCGTCAGTGTCTGATCCTTCCAGGCAAGCTGCTGTCCCACCGAACGCTCCGAGGCAAGCAGATGCAGCTCCGAAATCGGAAAATCCCGCTCCGCCAAAATCTTCATCATTTCGCGCCCCACCGCACCGGTGGCACCCAAAATCGCTACTTTATACCCTTTCATATTGTCTGCTCCTTTCCTTTGATAAAGCTGTTATACAGCACACGGATCGCGTTTTCAAAATCCTTGTTGTCCACGCCCACAATGATATTCAGCTCCTCCGGGCCTTGGGTGATCATGCGGATATTGATGTGGTTTTCGCCCAGTGTGGCAAAGATCTTGCCGGAGCTGCCGGGCTTATACGCCATCTTCCGACCTACCGCCGCCACGATCGCCATATCCTCGGTAACGTGTATGGCATCCGGGCAGATCGTCTTTTGCAACTCACCCAGCACCTGATAGAGGCACGGCGCCGCCTTTTCACTCGCCACCACCAGCGAAACCGAATCGATGCCGGAGGGGATATACTCTACATTGACGCCGTACTTCTCCAGAATCTCCAGAATCTGCCGGAGTGTGCCGCGCCGACCGGACATGCCCGTTTTCGTGATGGTGATGACGGAAAAATTCTTTTTGCCGGCGATGCCGGTAATAAACCGGTCGTCCGTCATCTCCGCCTCGTCAAAGCGCTCCCGGATCATGGTGCCGGGGTGATCGGGCTGATTGGTATTGCGGATATTGAGCGGAATGTTCTTCTCCCGCACGGGGAAAATTGTCCCCTCATGGAGTACCTGCGCGCCGATATAGCTCAACTCCCGCAGCTCCGAATACGTGATGCGCTCGATGGGCTCGGGATCCTTCACAATCCGGGGATCCGCCATCAAAAAGCCCGATACGTCCGTCCAGTTTTCATATACGTCCGCGTCCAGCGCCGCCGCCGCCAACGCGCCGGTGATATCGCTGCCGCCGCGGCTGAACGTCTTGATGGAGCCGTCCGGCATGGTGCCGTAGAAGCCGGGGATCACCACCTGCTGTCCCTCCGCCAGACGCCGCAGCTCCTCGTAGCTGCTCTCCTGATCCACCGTGCCGTCCAGTTTGAAGTGAAGCCAACGCGCGCTGTCTACAAACGTGTAGCCCAGATAATCCGCCATCAGCCGGGCGGCAAAATACTCGCCCCGGGAGACCAGCTCGTCCTGGGAAATGCCTGCGTCCATCTTCTCGCGCAGCGCCGCAAACTCGCTCTCCAGGTCGGTTTTCAGACCCAACTCGTCCCGGATCGACGTGTACCGCTCCACAATCATCTGCCACACGCCGTCGCAACTGACGCCGTAGCGCAGATGCGCGTGGCACAGGTACAGCAGATCTGTGATCTTGTGGTCGCCGCTGTACCGTTTGCCTGCCGCCGACACCACCACGACCCGGCGCGACTCCTCCGCCGTCACAATAGACTTCACCTTGGCAAGCTGCGAAGCGTCCGCCATGGAGGAACCGCCGAATTTCAATACCTTCAACAAGTCTTCTCGCCTCTCTCTGTGTGCTGTTACCCCTGCTTGCAAAAGACACTTTCCGGCTCTTTTGTGCGTGAGATAAAAACACTTGCTTTTTTGTTGAGGACAGTATATCATGTGACTATGCAAAATGCAAGAAAAAAGCAAATTTTTTTTAGAAGTTTTGCTAATTGTTTTTCTTTCGCTGTCATACGGAAATTTGCTTGCATTATGTCCGCAGGCGGCGTACAATATCGGTGATTATCCCACAGGAGGCATCTTATGCGCGATGAAATGAAGAAGGAAATCTATCACAGCACCAGAAACCGTCAGCTCACTGCCACGGCGAGCCGCGCCGTGCTGGAGGGACTGGCAGGCGACGGCGGGCTGTATATCTCCGACGCGCCTGCCGGCGCGGCGTTTGACTGGCGCGAGCTGCTCGGCCGCAATACGCTGGATATGGCGGAGGCGATCTTGTCGGCGCTGCTGCCGGATCTGCCGGACATGGGTACGCTGGTGCATCAGGGCTATGCCGGAAAGTTTGAGAACGATGAGCTGACGCCGCTGGTCGCCGTGGGAGACAGATACGTATTGGAGCTGTTTCGCGGACCTACCAGTGCCTTTAAGGACGTAGCGCTGAGTCTCCTGCCCCGGTTTATCACGGCGGCGCGGCAGGTGCAGGGCGTGGAGGACGAGATCGTGATCCTCACCGCCACCTCCGGCGATACCGGAAAGGCGGCGCTGGAGGGTTTCCGGGACGTGCCGGGTACGCGCATCATCGTCTTTTATCCCGAGGGCGGCGTATCGCCCGTGCAGCAGATGCAGATGACCACCCAGGAGGGCGGCAACGTGTGCGTATGCGCGGTGCGCGGCAACTTTGACGACGCGCAGACCGGCGTGAAGCAGGTGTTCTCCGCCTGCCGGGAGCGGACGCTGCCCGGTGTGCATCTCTCCTCCGCCAACTCCATCAACATCGGGCGTCTGGCACCGCAGGTGGTATACTATTTCAAAGCCTACGCCGAACTGGTAAAATCCGGGCGCATTGCCGTAGGCGAACCGGTGCATTTTGTGGTGCCTACGGGAAACTTCGGCGATATTCTCGCCGGGTACTACGCCAAGGCGCTGGGGTTGCCCGTGGGCAAGCTGGTGTGCGCCTCCAACCGCAACGACGTGCTGACGGAGTTTCTGACCACCGGCGTCTACGATCGCCGCAGACCTTTCTACAAGACCACCTCGCCCTCCATGGATATTCTGGTATCCAGCAATCTGGAGCGAATGCTGTACCTCGCCTCCGGCGGCGACGACGCATATGTAGCCGATCTCATGGGTCAGCTCAAGGAAGAGGGGCGCTATCAGGTGTCGGAGCCGGTACTGCAAAAACTGCAGGAGAGTTTTGATCGCGGCTGCTGTGACGACGCAACTGCCGCCGACGCCATCGGACGGGTATGGCGGCAACATCATTATGTGTGCGATCCACACACCGCTGTGGCGTGGCACGTGGCGGACGAGTTTATGGCGCGGCAACAGGATGGCGCGCCGGTGGTGGTACTCTCCACCGCCTCGCCCTACAAGTTCCCGGTCGCCGTACTGGAGGCGATGGGCGAGGCGACAGACGGCGACGGTTTCACTTTAATGGAGCGGCTTCATGCGCTCACGGGCGTGCCTGTGCCGAAAAATCTGGACAGTCTGCGAAATAAAAAGGTGCGTCACACCGACGTGATCGACAAAGACGATATGCTGCGCTACGTATTGGATAAAATTGCGCAGCCGTCTTGGAAAGAATGAGGGAAAAGCGTATGAATATCGTATGTTTGGATATGGAAGGCGTACTGGTGCCGGAGATCTGGATCGCCTTTGCCGATGAGAGCGGTATCCCCGAACTGCGCCGCACCACCCGGGATGAGCCGGATTACGACAAGCTGATGCGCTGGCGGATCGGCGTGCTGGCGGAACACGGACTGGGATTGCGGGAGATTCAGGAAACCATTGCCAAGATCGACCCCCTGCCCGGCGCGAAAGAGTTTCTCGACGCGCTGCGCCGTGAGACCCAGGTGGTGATCCTCAGCGATACCTTCGATCAGTTTGCCATGCCGCTGATGGCGAAGCTGAACTACCCCACGCTGCTGTGCAACACGCTGGAGGTGGGGGAAAACGGACAGATCACCGGCTTTAAGATGCGCTGTCAGCACTCCAAGCTCACCACCGTCCGGGCGCTGCAATCCATCGGTTACGAGACAATCGCCAGCGGCGACAGCTACAACGATCTGGACATGATCCGTGCCGGCAAGGCGGGTTTCCTGTTCCGCACCACGGAGAAAATCAAGGCGGACTTTCCCCAGATCCCCGCCTATGAAACTTTTGACGAGCTGCTTGCCGCGATCCGCGCCGCTTTATAAAACGATACACGCAACAGCTCCACCCGGTGACGGGTGGAGCTTTTTTATCATATATCTGCTATTTTATTTCCAGCGGCGTGACCGCGCCGTCCTCGTCCACCGCGGCGGGAATGATCTGGCTGCGGGTGTTGCGGGCGATGGTGTCCAGCTTCATGCGGCTGGGAAAATCGCTCAAAAGCGTGTACGCCACGCCGTGCTTTTTCGCCCGACCCGTGCGCCCGATGCGGTGAACGTAATACTCGTTCTCCTCCGGCACCTCGAAATTGAACACCGCGTCCACGTCGTCCACGTCGATGCCCCGCGCCGCCACGTCCGTGGCGACAAACACGTGGAGCTGACCGGCGCGAAAACGCTGCATGATTTCCTCCCGCTTGCGCTGGGGAATGTCGCCGTGAATACATTGGGCGTCCAGTCCACGGAGCTGAAGAAATTTGTTCAGCCGCTCGGTACTGCCCTTGGTGTTGCAAAAGCAGATGACCCGGTCGTACTGCTCGCGGGCAATAATATGTGCGATGGCATCCACCTTTTGCTCCGATGGCAGGTCGATACGGTACTGCAAAATGTCGGGCTTATTCTCCTTTGTCGCCTGTACGGTGATCTCCTCCGGGTCGCGCTGATAGATCCACGAGATATCCATGACCTCCCGGGAAATGGTGGCGGAGAACATACCCAGATTTTCCCGGGACGGGATCTTGTCGAGAATGCGGGTCACGTCGTCGATAAAGCCCATGTCCAGCATGCGATCCGCCTCGTCCAGCACCACCGTGCGCACACCGCGCAGATCCACGGTGCGGCGCTTCATGTGGTCGCTGAGCCGTCCCGGCGTCGCCACTACAATCTGCGGTCTACGCTTGAGGGCGTCGATCTGCCTGCCGATGGGCTGACCGCCGTAGAGACACACCAGACGCACTCCCTGATGGTATACGGCGATATCCCGCATCTCGTCAGTGATCTGGATCGCCAGTTCACGTGTAGGGGCTAAAATCACCGCCTGCACCGTCTCACTCCCGGCGTCGATCCGCTCGATGATGGGGATGCCAAACGCCATGGTCTTGCCCGTCCCGGTGGGCGCCGTGGCGATCACATCCCGCCCCGCCAGCATGGGCGGTATACACCCCGCCTGCACGGGGGTGCTGATCTCGTAGTGCTTATTGGCAACGGCGCGCATGGTCGGCTCCGACAACCCGAAGCTCGCAAACGGCGCGCCCTGTGTGACTTCCATAGTGTGTTTCCTCTTATTTCATCATGATAATACGGAGTAATTATACCATATCTGTCAACTGACAGCAAAAAAGCGAGGCGACTGCCCCGCTTTTTTGCTGTAAGGGGAAACTACTTTACTTCTTGTACGGCACGTGCCAAATGTTCTCCGCGTATTCCGCCACCGCCCGGTCGGCGGCGAAGATGCCGCTGCGGGCGATATTGCGGAGGCTGACGGTGTTCCAGCGCGTGCGGTCGTCGTAGGTCTGCATCATACGGCGCTCCGCCTCGCAGTAACCGGGAAAATCCGCCAGCAGCATATACTGATCCGCCGGGGAGTCGGTGACGGACAGCAGGCGATACCACAGATCCTCGTAGCTGTTGCCATCGGCGAAACCGCTTTTGAGCTGATCCACGGTACGGCGCAGCATGGGGTCGCGGTCATAGAGCAGACGCGGATCGTAACTGCCGCGCAAATGCGCCACCTCATCGGCTTTGAGACCGAACAGGAACATATTCTCGTCGCCCAGCACCTGGTGCATCTCCACATTGGCGCCGTCCAGTGTGCCGACGGTCAACGCGCCGTTCATCATGAACTTCATGTTGCCCGTGCCGCTTGCCTCCTTGCCGGCGGTGGATATCTGCTGGCTCACCTCGCTGGCGGGCATGAGCATCTCCGCCATGGACACGCAGTAGTTCTCCAGAAACACCACTTGCAGCTTGTCGCGGCAGATGGGATCGCTGTTGATCTGCGCCGCCAGAGAGTTGATGAGCTGAATGATCCGCTTCGCCACCGCGTAGCCAGGCGCCGCCTTGGCACCGAAGAGGAACGTATGGGGACGCACCGCCGTGTTGGGATCGTCCTGCAGCTGATGATAGAGATAGATGATGTGCAGTACGTTGAGAAGCTGACGCTTATACTCGTGCAGGCGCTTGACCTGCACGTCGAACACCGCGTCGGTGTTGAGCACCACGCTCTGATGGCGCCGCGCCCAGCGGGCAAGACGCTCCTTGTTCTCCTCTTTCACTTGCTCTAACTGTTTCAGCACAGCGGCATCGGAGGCGAATGCGTCCAGTTTACTCAGTTCGCCCGGGCGCGTCAGCCAGCCTTCGCCGATGGTATCGCGCAGAAGTGCGTTCAAGCCGGGGTTGATCTGGGCGATCCAGCGGCGGTGATCCACGCCGTTGGTGACGTTTTTGAACTTGTCCGGCTCCATCTCCGCCGCCTCGCGAAATACGTCGCGGCGCAGGATATCGGAGTGCAGCGCGCTGACGCCGTTGACCGCCATGCCGCCGGCAATGCACAAATTCGCCATGCGGACGCTGCCGTCCCAGATGACCGCCATCTTGGCGGTTTTTGCGCCGTCGTGATAATATTCGTTCACCTTTTGCTCATAGCGGTGGGCAATCTCCTTGATGATCTGCCAGACGCGGGGCAGCAGCGACTCCATCAGAGACTGAGGCCACACCTCCAACGCCTCCGCCAGAACCGTATGGTTGGTGTAGGCTACGGAGTGACTGGTAATATCCCAGGCGGTATCCCAGTCCATACCGGCATCATCGATCAAAATCCGCATCAGCTCCGGGATCACCAGCGCCGGGTGGGTATCGTTGATCTGGATCACGTTCTTCTCATGGAAGTTTTTCAGCGTGCCGTAGACTTGAATATGCTTGCGGGTGATGGACTGCACCGTGGCGCTGACGAAGAAATACTGCTGTTTGAGCCGCAGGGATTTGCCCTCGTAGTGGTTGTCCTCGGGATAGAGCACCTTGGAAATCGCGTCCGCCATGGCGCGCTCCTCCTCGGCCTGCAGATACTGACCCTTGTTGAAAAGCGCCATGTCCAGCGGACGGGGAGACTTCGCCTCCCATAGCCGCAACGTGTTTACGTGATCGGTGTTGTAGCCGGCAATCTCCATGTCGCAGGGCAACGCCAGCACACGGGTATAGTCCTCATGCACTACCATCAAATGTCCGTTGTCCCAACGGCTGCGCACCTTGCCGCCGAAATGCACCTCCTCCGCCTCCTGGGGTTTGGGCATGAGCCACGCATCGCCCAGTCCCTTCCATGCGTCCGGCAGCTCCACCTGCTGACCCTCTACGATCTTCTGGCGGAAAATGCCCAGTTCATAGCAGATGGAATAGCCGGCGGCGGGGATCTCCAGCGTAGTCAGTCCGTCCAGATAACAGGCCGCCAGACGACCCAGACCGCCGTTACCCAGACCTGCGTCCGGCTCCATATCGAAAATGTCCGCCGCGCGAAAGCCCAGCTCGCCGATGGCATCACTCAACTCGTCTCCCAGTCCCAGATTGAAGGCGTTTTTCATCAAACTGCGACCCATCAGGAACTCCAGCGACATATAGTGTACCTTGCGCTCACCTTCCGTCGCCGTTTTCTGCCGTGTCTCTACTCCGCGCTCCGCCATGATATCGCGCAGCACCATGGCGCAGGCTTTCATCATCTCGCCATCGCTTGCCTGCGCCTCGGTACAGCCGTAATTGAGCCGCAGTTTCTGCACAATCTGTTCTTTTAATTGATCCTTGGTATATTTCATGGAATCCTCCTAAAACGGGCGTCAGCCCAACAGTTTCCCGTAGATATCACGATAGATCCGGGCGCTGTGTCCCCAACTCATATCCTCCTCCATACAGCGACGGCGCACCGTGCGGAAGCCTTCGCTGCCGTAGAGCGACACCGCCTCGCCGATCACGTGGAGCATATCCCACGCGTTATAATTGGCAAACACAAAGCCCGTGCCGTCCGACTGTCCCGTCTGGCAGGAGCGGACGGAGTCGTTCAAGCCGCCGGTCTGGCGGACGATGGGCACCGTGCCGTAGCGCATGGCGATCATCTGGCTCAAGCCGCACGGCTCACTGCGCGAGGGCATCAGATAGAGATCCGCTCCGGCGTAGATCCGCCGCGCCAGCGCATCGGAATACGTGATACACGATGCCACGCGGCCGGGATAACGCTCCTGCGCGCGGCGGAAGAAATCCTCGTAACCCGGCGCGCCCATGCCCAGCACCACCAACTGCACGCCTTTTTCCATCATCTGATCGAACACCTGACAGATAAGATCCGTACCCTTGTGCCCTACCAGACGGCTGACGATCGCCAGAATCGGCGTTCCCTTCTCCGCCGACAATCCCAGTTCCCGGCGCAGCGCCGCTTTGCAGGTGGTCTTGCCCCGGAGGTTGGAGGCGGAATAGTTCGCCGGCAGCGCCGCATCGGCGGCGGGATCAAAGCTCACCATGTCAATACCGTTGAGTACGCCTGTGAGCTTATGGCTCACCGCCGAGATCACGCTCTCTAAACCGTGGGCGAAGGCGGGATAGCGCAGCTCCCGGGCGTAGGTGGGGCTGACGGTTGTCACCGCGTCGGCGGTCATGAGCCCTGCTTTCATCAGGTTCACCGCGCCGTCCATTTGCAGCATACCCGTGTTCCACCAGCCGCGGTCCAGTCCCAGCAGGTCGGTCACCGTCTCCTCACCCAGCCAGCCTTGATATTCGATATTGTGGACGGTATAGACGGTGCGTACACGCTTATATTCCTCCCGGCGGACCGCAAAATCCTTCAGATAGACCGGCACCAGCGCCGTCTGCCAGTCGTTGCAATGCACCACGTCCGGCATATGATCCAGACGGGGCAGCAGCTCCGCCACAGCTCGGCTGAAAAAGGCAAACCGCTCACCGTCGTCAAACTCACCGTAGAGCTTGGCGCGGCGGAAATACCGCTCATTGTCTACAAAATACCACGTCACGCCGCGGTGCTCCAAAGAAAACACGCCGCAATATTCATGACGCCAAGCCAGATCCACGTAGGTATAAAACCGGTAGGTCATCTTCTCGCGCCATGCGCCGTCCACCTGAGCGTACAGCGGCAAAATAACCGCGACGTTGTCGCCGCCCTCCGCCAGCGCCACCGGCAAGCTGCCGGCTACGTCCGCCAGACCGCCTGTTTTACAAAAGGGCGCCGCCTCGCTGGCCGCAAACAGTATGTTCATCTTTTACACCTCGCTGTCTCTGGCAATCACCAGAGGATACGACGCATGTCCCATCAGTGTGCCGTTTTCACGGACGGTCACGTGCTTATCAGTGATAACATTACGCAAAATGGCGCCTTGCCGTACCACCGTACCCTTAAAGAGGATACAACCCTCTACGTCCGCGCCCTTTTCCACCTGCACGCCGCGGAACAAAATGCTGTTTTTCACCGTGCCCTGAATGTCGCACCCGTCGGAGATCAGGGAGTTGACACACTCGCCGGTGGGGTCCACATAGCTGGACGGTGCATCGTTCTCCTTGCCGAAAATGGGGCGATCCGGGCAGAACAGCTCCCGGCGCATGGAAGGCTGCAGCAGCTCCATGCTACGCTGATAATAGGACAAAATGGTGTTGATCCGCGCCGCGTAGCCGTCCCACACATAAGCCCGGATATGGAGCTCACCGCTGCGGCGCTGCAAGACGCTGCCGCGGAAGCTGTATTCATTGTGCGCCATGCAGTCCTCCACCAGACGCAGCAACAGCTCCTTGCTGATGATATAGATATTCAGACACCGATAGCCCTCCGGCGTATGGACATCTCGCACCGTGTCCGTGATACGGCCGGTATCGTCTAACTTGAAATACGTGTCGCTGCCGTCCCCTAATACAGACGTGCAAACCGCCGTCATATCCGCGCCGGTGCGCAGATGGCTTTCCAGCACGTCCTCCAGCGGCAGATTGATGACCATATCGCTGTCGCTGAGCACTACGTAATCCTGCCGGATATGCTCCAGATAATCCTGCACGCAGCCCAGCGCCTCCATCTTACCCCGGAACTGTCCGGCACCCTCCCGGCGCTCAGCATAGGCAAAGGCGGGAAGCAGTGTCAAGCCGCCGTTGCGCCGGCTCAGATCCCAGCTTTTGCCGCTGCCCAGGTGATCCAGCATGCTCTGGCACTTGCCGTGCATAATCACACCCACGTCCGTAATGCCCGCGTTGACCATATTGGAAAGAATGAAGTCCACCACACGGTAGTCACCGGCAAAGGGAATCGACCCGTGGACGCGGTGCTCAATCAGCTCCCGCAGACCCGTCTTTTTTTCGTAGGAGAAGATGATTCCGTGCATACCGTTCATGCTTCCACCTCCTTGACGTGATGCCGATCCAGCATGGTCTTCGCCGGTACAATCTCGCCGGGCGCTACCACCGTGTCCGGTCCCAGTACGGTGATACCCCACTGCTCCGGATCTGACGCGCTTTCCGGCGGCGCACCTACCGATGCGCCGGCACCGATGCGGCAGTTCTCGCCCACAATGGCATAAGACACCCGGGCGCCGGGTTCAATGGCCGCGCCGGGCATCACCACCGAATAGGACACGACCGCGCCCTCACCCACGGTGGTGCCGGTGCTCAACACGCTGTTTTTCACCTCACCGTCGATGAAGCAGCCCCTTGCCACCACGCTGTTGCCCACATCGGACGCAGGTCCGATAAACGCCGGCGGGCAGACCGCCGTGCGCCCGTAGATGGGCCATTTCTTATCCAGCAGATTCAAGCCGGAACCGGGCAGCAGCATGTCCATATTGGCGTCCCACAGGGAGTCCAGCGTGCCCACGTCCTTCCAGTAGCCCTCGAAACGGTATGCCGCCATTACCTCGCCTCTGCCCAACATGGCCGGGATAATATTTTTCCCGAAATCATTTTCCGAGGAGCTGTCCTCCTCGTCCTCCATGAGATACCGGCGGAGTTTGGACCAGGTGAAAATATAGATGCCCATGGAGGCAAGATTGCTCTTGGGCTCTTTGGGCTTTTCGGCAAACTCCGTAATTCGATCCTCTCCGTCTACCGACATGATCCCGAAACGGCTGGCTTCCGACCAGGGTACCTCCATCACGGAGATGGTGCATGCCGCACCGGCTTCCTTGTGGCGGCGGAGCATATCCGAGTAGTCCATTTTATAGATGTGATCGCCGGAGAGTACCGCCACGTACGTAGGATCGTACAGATCTACAAAGCCGATGTTCTGATAGATGGCGTTCGCCGTACCCTTGTACCACGATGCGCCGTCGGCGCTCTGGTAGGGAGGCAGAATATGCACGCCGCCGCTGGCGCGGTCCAGCTCCCACGGCTGTCCGTTGCCGATGTAGCTGTTCAGTTCCAGCGGGCGGTACTGGGTCAGCACGCCCACGGTGTCGATGCCGGAATTGGTGCAGTTGGAGAGGGGAAAATCTATGATGCGGAATTTGCCGCCGAAGGGGACGGCAGGCTTTGCCATATCGCCGGTGAGGACGTACAGACGGCTTCCCTGTCCGCCTGCCAGCAGCATGGCCACGCACTCCTTCTTCATGTCTGATTCCTTCCTTTCTATCTTTTCCTGCCCTGTAGGATCACCGCCCCCAAAGGCGGAATACGCACGCAAACGGACTGCTCCTGCCCGTGAGACGGGATCGGCTCTACGGCAATATCGCCTGCATTGACCACGCCGCTGCCGCCCCAAAGCGGATCATCGGTGTTGCATATCTCCTCGTATATTTCCGCCGCCGGTACGCCGAAACGGTAATTCTCCCACGCCTGCGGTGCGAAGTTCACCGCGCAGATCAGCTCCCGTCCCGCCCGGTCACGGCGCAAAAAGACAATCACGTTGTTCCGGTTGTCGTCCGCCACCAGCCACTGAAAACCGTCCCAGCTATCGTCATTATCCCACAGGGGAGTGTGTTCCTTATACAGCCGGTTCAATTCACGAATACACGCGTGGGTCTGTGCTGCGGGACGGTGATCGAGCAGATACCAGTCCAGCTGACCGCGGAAATCCCACTCATGCCACTGTCCTAACTCGGCACCCATGAAGGTGAGCTTTTTGCCGGGGTGGCAGAGCATAAACGCCATAAAACTCCGCACGCCTGCCAACTGCTGCCACTCGTCCCCCGGCATTTTGCCGCGGAGCGAGCCCTTCATATGTACCACCTCATCATGACTGACCGGCAGTACAAAATGCTCGGAAAACGCATATACCATGGAAAACGTCACGTCGCGGTGATGGTACTGACGAAAAATGGGATCCATCTTCAAATAATGGCAGATATCGTTCATCCAGCCCATGTTCCACTTCATGGAAAAGCCCAAGCCGCCGTCGCAGACCGGGTGGCTCACCTGCGGCCAGGCGGTGGATTCCTCCGCCACGGTCAGCACAGATGAATCGATCGACGCCACCTGCTCGTTGAGCTGGCGCAGAAAACCGATTGCCTCCAGATTCTCATGCCCGCCGTAGACGTTGGGTCGCCACTCGCCGCGCCCGTAATCCAGATACAGCATGGACGCCACCGCGTCCACCCGCAGACCGTCCACGTGGTACTCCCGCAGCCAGAAGGCGGCGGAGGAGAGCAGAAAACTGCGCACCTCGTTTTTCCCATAGTCGAATACCCGCGTACCCCACCCGGCGTGCTCCCATTTGAGCGGATCGCCGTACTCATAGAGGCACGTGCCGTCAAATTCAATAAGACCTTGTTCGTCCTTGCAAAAGTGTGCCGGCACCCAGTCCAGAATCACCGCCAGACCGGCGCAGTGAAGCTTGTCCACCAGATACATGAAATCGTGGGGCGTTCCGTAGCGGCTGGTGGGGGCAAAATACCCGGTGCACTGATAGCCCCAGCTGTCGTCCAGCGGATACTCTGTCACCGGCAGCAGCTCCACCGCCGTATAGCCCATATCAGCGGCATACTGCGCCAACTCATCGGCACACCGGCGATAGCCGAAGCTGTTGCCGTCTTCATAGCGGCGCCAGGAACCCAGATGCACCTCGTAAATGTTCATGGGACCGTCCCGCAAAGACTTTTCACGGCGGCGGCGCAACCATTCCCCGTCCTGCCATTCGTAGCCGCCCAAATCAAAGAGCTTGCTGGACGTCTCCGGACGGGTCTGGGTGTGGAAGCCGTAGGGGTCGGCTTTCCAGCGGATCCTTCCGTCCTGCCCGGTGACGATATACTTATAGGCGTCGTATACCTGCGCGTGGGGAACAGTCAGCTCCCATACACCGTCATGGCAGGTCATATCCCAACTCTGCCAACCGTTGAAATCGCCCGACAGCGCCACGCGCTGTGCGTGAGGTGCCCACACGCGGAATACCCAACCGTCTCCGGCGCGGTGCGCGCCGAAATACTCATAGGCGCGATCCTCCGTCCCCTGCCAGAATCCATGCAGAATCATTCCGTCCCCCCTCGCTGCTATTGCAAAAGCATAATCTTTTTACGGCGCGGATCGTGCCGAATTCGCAAGCTCACTTCGCCGCGCTTTTTCCTACTGTTTTTTTGCACATTATTTACAATTATTATACGCATTTTTTGCTCCACCGTCAAGAAAAGAAGCCCCCCGCTCCGATACACACGGTATCGGAACAGGGGACTTTACGCACGGTTATTCGCCAGGTATCTTCCAATCGTGATGATTGGTGTGCAGGAGATGATGGCTCATATGACCGAGCGGCTTTTCAAAGTACTCGGCATAGACCTGCTGAACGGACGGATTCTCGTGGCTGAAGCGCAGCGCCATGTTCTGATCCTGCGTATAAAGCCAGTCCGCACGCTCCGGCGCACGCCACTCCTTATCGTGGATCGGCTGTCCGCCGCCGCCCACGCAGCCGCCGGGACACGCCATGATCTCCACAAAATCGTAATTTGCTTTGCCTTCCTTAATGGCGGTGAGCAGCTTGTCGGCGTTGCCCAGACCGTTCGCTACGGCGACACGCAGCGGTGTACCGTTCAGGTCAAAGGTCTTTTCCTTCCAGCCGTCCATGCCGCGCACATCACGGAATGCGTCGGGATCGGGATTCTTACCCGCCACAATGGCGTAGGCGGTACGCAGCGCCGCCTCCATCACGCCGCCGGTGGCGCCGAAGATGTTGCCCGCGCCGCTTCCGATACCGAAGGGGCTATCCAGCTCCTTTTCGGGTATATCGGCGGGGACAATATGATGGCACGCGATCAGCCGGTCCACCTCCCGGGTGGTCAGCACCACGTCCACGTCCTGCTCGCCGCAGGCATCGCTCATGGCGGGAATGGCGCACTCATGCTTCTTGGCAAGGCACGGCATGATGGAGATGGAGTAGATCTTCTTCGCCTCCACGCCCAGCTTCTCGGCGAAATAACTCTTGGCAACCGCGCCGAACATCTGCTGAGGACTCTTGGCGGTGGACAGATTATCCACAAACTCCGGATAGTGGCTCTTGACAAAGCGCACCCAGCCGGGGCAGCAGGAGGTGAACATGGGGAACTTCGCCTCATCCTTGTGGGCAAGACGATCCAAAAATTCGCTCCCTTCCTCCATGATGGTGAGGTCGGCGGTGAAGTTGGTATCAAACACGTAGTCCACGCCCATCATCTTGAGCGCCTGGCAAAGCCGCTCCACGGTGGCGTCCTGCGGCTTCAAGCCGAACGGCTCACCCCACGCCGTGCGAATGGACGGCGCGATCTGCACGACCGTGATCTTATCTTGGTCGCTGATGGCATCGAGCACCTTGTCCACGTCGTCCCGCTCATGCAGCGCGCCCACCGGGCAGTGGGTAATGCACTGGCCGCACAGAGCACACTGACTGTCCTCCAGACGGTACACCTCGCGCACGTCCACCGTGGTCTTGGCGCCCACATTGATTACGTCCCAGACGTTGGAAGCTTGAATCTTGTCGCACACCTGCACGCAGCGCATGCACTTGATGCACTTGGAATAGTCGCGTACCAGCGGGAAGTTCCCCTCCTGCTTCTTCTCGGGGACTTTCTTTTCAAAGGGCAGATCGTGGATATTGAGGTCGCGGGCAATGTCCTGCAAGGTGCAGTTGCCGCTGCGGATACAGGTGGCGCAGTTGCTGTTATGCTCGGACAGTATCAGCTCCACATTGTTGCGCCGCGTCTGACGCGCCTTCTTGGAATTGGTATGGATCACCATACCGTCCGCCACGGTGTTGTTGCAGGCGGTAAAGAGCTTTTGATATCCCTCCACCTCTACCACGCACACGCGGCAGGCACCGATCTCATTGAGTCCTTCCCAGTAGCACAATGTGGGAATGTTGACGCCGGCGATCCGCGCCGCGTCCAGAATCCGGGTATTCTCTTCTACCTGAATCGTTCTGCCGTCTATCGTCACACTTACCATTTTGCTTCCCTGCCTCCTTTGAAGATACCGTATCCGAAGTGGTCGCAGTGCAGACAGCGGGACGCCTCCTGATGCGCCTCCTCCTCTGTCATGCAGTACTCCATCAAGCCGAAGTCGTGGCAGCGCTCCGACGCGGGACGCTCCGTCATATTCACACGACCCAGAGGCTCGTGGTCGTCAAAACGGACGCGGGGCAATTTTATATCGGACTTGATCTCATGGTGGAAGCCCAGATACTCGTCAATATTCGCCGCCGCCACCTTGCCGCCGGCTATGGCACGGATCACCGTGGCAGGACCGGTCACGCAGTCGCCGCCGGAGAAAACACCCTCCATATCGGCAATGGCGCCGGACTCCAATGCGGTGATGCTGCCGCGCTTGACAGGGATACCGTAGTCGCCGAACTCCCGACTGTCGATCCCCTGTCCCACAGCCACCAGCACCAGATCGCAGGCGATGCGCTTTTCCTCCGCCGCGCTGTCCACGGGCGCGGGTCTGCCGCCCTTGATGGGTCCGACAATCTGCGGTTTAACCCAGATTGCTGCCACTTTACCCTCACCGTCTTTTTCAATGTGGGTGGGCGCGTGCAGCTCCAAAATCTCGCAGCCGTCGGCAATGGCGCCTTCTACCTCCTCCGGCAGAGCGGTCATATCGATCTTACGGCGGCGGTACGCCACGGTCACGCTCTTCGCGCCGCAGCGGACGGCGCTGCGCGCCACGTCCATGGCGACGTTGCCGCCGCCCACCACCACAACGGTCTTGCCGGTGTAGTCGGGATAGTCGTTATCGCCAATGGCGCGGAGCATCTCCACCGCGGAGATCACGCCTTGGGTGTCCTCACCCTCGATGCCGATCTTCCGGTCGGTATGGGCGCCGATGGCGATGTAAACGGCGTCGTTGTCACGGCGCAGATCCTCGAACCGGATATCCTTGCCCACAGACACGTTGCAGACGGTCTTGAAGCCCGCCTTCTTCATGCCCTCAATCTCACGATCCAGCGCCTCGCGGGGCAGACGATAGCTGGGGATACCGTAACGGAGCATACCGCCCAGCTGCTTGCGCTGTTCGTAGACGGTCACATCATGTCCCATCACCGAGAGATAATAGGCGGCTGACAGACCGGACGGACCTCCGCCGATCACGGCAACCTTCTTGCCGGTAGACTCGGCTCTCTTGGGCGCGGGGATCTCCCCCTCATGCTCCACGGCAAACCGCTTCAGACCCCGGATATTCAGAGGATCGTCCACCATGGTGCGGCGGCAGCGCACCTCGCAGGGGTGCTCGCAGATCAAGCCGCAGGTGGCGGGCAGGGGATTGTCCTTGCGGATCAGATTCACCGCGTCGGCGTAGCGCCCCTCAAAAATCAAGGAGATGTAGCCGGGGATATCCACGTGGGCGGGACAAAGCGCCACGCAGGGCACCGGCTGATTCTGCATACCCAGGCAACGGCCGTGCCGGATATGCTCTTCATAGTCGTCCCGGAAGCCCTTGATGCCCTTCATGACCATTCTGGCAGCCTCCTGGCCGATGGCGCAGTCGGCGGAGACAAAGATGCTCTCCGCCGTCCGGTCAATCGTGTCCAGATCCTCCAGCACGGCAGTCCCGTCGAGGACCTTTTCCATCAAATCCTCCAACTGTCCCAGACCGACCCGGCAGGGTGTGCATTTCCCGCAGGACTGGCTGTGACAGATGTGGAGAAAGCTCTTGGCAAGATCCACGGGACAAAGACCCGGCTGACTTGCCTGAATCCGCCGCTCCACGTCCTTGTAAAGCTCCTCCACCGTCTCCTGTGAGCGGCTTTTGGTCACTATACTGAGTCTCGACATTTTCTCTACCTCACAATACTTTTTTTGCTGATGCCTTCTATATTACAAAAACACGACGCACCGTATGTCTCCGCCATGCCTCTGTCCACCGAATGCAGACGGCAGAACGCCAATCCCGCCTCTTCCGACAAAATTCGCGCCTGCGCGACAGTTATCCCCTTTGCCGTTTCTAAAAAATAATGTCACCAGCCGGTTAGCTAATGACATTTTCGAAAAGGGATATTTGGAGCTGGATGCGGGATTCGAACCCGCGACCTCATGATTACGAATCAGGCGCTCTACCGGCTGAGCTAATCCAGCATCTCCATTTTTTGATCCATCAAAATCACGAGCCCTATTCTACCATTCTTTTTTCTGTTCGTCAACTTTTATTTTTCTCTTTCTGCAACAATATACAAAACGTAATCATTAAAACCTATTTCTTTCGAAAACTGCATAAACGCAGTTTTTTGCCTTTTTATACGCAAAAAACAGAGTGGGAAAAAGTGCGTTCTTTTCCGCCGAAATCCAATTCTTTTTAACCTTTTTCCCCTTGTTGCTTTCATGTGCGACAGTGAAGATCTTTTACATAACTATCTATCGAATAACCTTTTACAAAAAGTTATCCACATTTTCCACCGGTTTTTCCACAGCGCTCTATCGCCTTTTACAAAAGGCTTTTCGTTGAGTTTGCCAAAAAACGTCAATCGCGCAATCGCGGTTTTTTCCCCTGCTCTCCGTGTCGTTTCGCTTTACATAACGCAGAAATATCTCGTTTTCTGCAGGAACGCTTCGATCTATGAAGCAGGCAAAGGAGAAGCCCGCGCCCTTTTTAGGGCGCAGGCTCTTCCTTCCTCGTTCTTTTTTATTTGCTCTTTCCCGGATCCATGGTGGCGTAGGCGTTCAGATCCAGGGTTGCGGTATGTCCCGCCAGATACTCGTAATAGCCCTGGGCGCCGATCATGGCGCCGTTATCGCCGCACAGCCGGAGGGGCGGCAGGTAAAGCGACGCACCCGCGGCGGCGCAGGCGGATTCCAGATCGGAGCGAATCACGGAGTTGGCCGCCACGCCGCCTGCCGCCACCAATTTCCTGCAGCCGGTTATTTCCAGCGCGCGCATGGCGCGGGGCACCAGCTCCGCACTGACGGCGCAGGCAAAATCCCGCGCCAGCGCCGCCTCGTCCAGCTCCTCACCCTTCTGCCGCGCGGTATGCACCAGATTTACCACCGCCGTTTTCAGTCCCGAAAAGCTCATGTCCAGCTCCGCGCCCTCCACATAGGCGCGGGGCAGTGTATACTTTCCTCCCGCCGACTTTTGCGCCAGCTCGTCCATGGGGCGTCCGCCGGGATAGGGCAAGCCCAGCACCCGGGCGGCTTTATCAAAACACTCCCCGGCAGCATCGTCCCGGGTAGAGCCGAGAATCTCCATATCGGTATAGTCCCGCACATGGACGATGAGCGTATTGCCGCCGGAGATCGCCAGCGCCACGAAAGGCGGCGCTAAGTCCGGGAACGCCAGATACGACGCGGCGATGTGACCGCGGATATGATGTACCGGAATCAGCGGCACGCCCAGCGCGTACGCTACGGACTTGGCAAAGCTCACGCCCACCAGCACCGCGCCGATGAGACCCGGCGCGTAGGTGACCGCCACCGCGTCCACGTCCTGCCGGGTCAGTTTTGCCTCTGTAAGCGCCTGATCCGTCAAGCCCGCGATCGCCTCCACGTGCTTGCGCGAGGCAATCTCCGGCACCACGCCGCCGTAGAGCGCGTGCTCCTTTGCCTGAGAGAGCACCGCGTCCGACAGTACCGTTCTGCCGTCGCGCACTATCGCCACGGCGGTCTCGTCGCAGGAGGATTCAAATGCCAGTATGTTCATTTTTCCGCCTCCCCGTAATCGTACTCCTTGGTGAGAATCAGCGCGTCCTCCTTGGGTAGATCATAGTAGTTTCTCCGCCGTCCGACCTCCCGGAATCCCGCGCTTTGATAGAGAGCGATGGCGGCAGTATTGGACGGGCGCACCTCCAGCGTCAAAAACGCCAGACGGTTACCGCGGGCAAACCGATCAAACACGGCAATGAGCTGCTGCGCTACACCCCGGCGGCGATATGCCGGGAACACCGCCACATTGGTGATATACCCCTCGTCCGCCACCACCAGCAATCCGGCGTAGCCCACCACCTGTGTGCCGCTCACGGCAACCAGAAACGCCGCGCACTGATTCTCCAGCTCCTCCGCCAGCATTTTTTTCGACCACGGGCGGGAAAAGCAAATTTTTTCCAGCTTCTCCAGCTCGTCCAGATTATCGTCGCACATCGGTACGATGCGCACCGGCAAGTTCTCACTCATTCCTTCGCCTCCAACCAGTTTTCGCCCGCGTGCGCCACAGCGCACAGCGGCACCGCCAGCGTGACCGCCTGCTCCATTTCCTCGGTGAGGAGCTTCTTTACCGTTTCCTGCTCCGACGCGGGACACTCCACGATCAGCTCGTCGTGTACCTGCATGATGAGCTTCGCGCGCAGCTTTTCACGCCGGAGACGCTCATATACCCGCACCATGGCGAGCTTGATGATATCCGCCGCCGTTCCCTGCACGGGCATATTCAGCGCCACCCGTTCACCGAAGGCGCGGAGATTGAAATTGGTCGAGCGCAGTTCCGGCAGTGCGCGGCGGCGATGCCACAGCGTCTCCACCCAACCATTCTCCGACGCCTTTTGCACCACGTCGGTCATATACCGTTTCACGCCCTGATACGTTTCAAAATACCGATCCATATACTCTTGCGCCTCCGCCACCGTGACGCCGATATCCCGGCTCAGGGAAAAGGCGGAGATGCCGTACACAATGCCGAAGTTCACCGCCTTGGCGCGGCGGCGCATCTCGCCTGTTACCTCTTCCGGCGATACGTGAAATACCTTCGATGCCGTGACAGTGTGGAAATCCGCGCCGGCGGAAAATGATTCCTGCATGGTACGGTCGTCCGCCATGTGCGCCAGCAGCCTCAGCTCGATCTGGGAGTAGTCGGCGTCCACCAGTACACAGCCCGGCTCCGCTGCAAACAATCGCCTTATCTCGCTGCCCAACTCCGTACGGGCGGGGATATTCTGCAAGTTCGGCTCCGTGGAGCTCAACCGGCCCGTGGCGGTGACAGTCATCTGGAAGCTGGTGTGGACGCGCCCGTCCTCCCCGATGGCTTTGAGCAGTCCGTCGGCATAGGTGGATTTGAGCTTGCTGTACTGCCGGTAGGTCAGGATCTTGTCCACCACAGGTGCGCCGCCGCGCAGTTTTTCCAATATCTCCGCGCCGGTGGACCAGCCGGTTTTCGTCTTCTTCCCGTGGGGCAGATGCAGATCCTCAAAGAGCACCTTGCCCAACTGCTTGGGGGAGTTGATGTTGAACTCACTGCCTGCCTCATCGTATATCTCGCGCTCCAGCGCGGCGATCTGCTCCTCCAGCCACACGCCGAAGGTGTAAAGCTGTTTGCCGTTACAGCGCATGCCGGCAATCTCCATCTCCGCCAGCACACGGCACAAGGGCAGCTCCACCTCCTCGTAGAGCCGCCACATCTCCTGCTCGCGCAATCGCGACTCCTGGTACTCCCGCAACGCGGTGACGGCGCTGCACCAGCTGTCCAGTGCCGCTTCCGCCCCACGGGTGTCGCCCAGCGGAGAAAAAGCGTCCTGCTCCAGATGCGCCGGCTTCATGACCTCCGCGTTATAGTACGCCATGAACAGCCGGTCAATCCCATACTGCCCGGCGGTGGCGTCCAGCAGATACCCCGCCAGCGCCGTATCATACACGAAGCCCTCCGGCTCGATCCCCCGCCGAAGCAGCGCGTGCATGAGGTCCTTGTTGTCGTGGGAGACCTTGCGGATATCACCGGCAAAGAGCGCCGTGAGCAGCGCGTCCCAGTCACCCTCGTAGCGGTGCATCAGGAGATTTGCCGTAAGACCGTTTTGCTCCGCCCCGTCGCACTCCACCGCCACGGCGGTGAGATCCGTTAGGGCATACACCGTCACGCAATCCGCCCCACGCCACATTGCCAGCAGCTCCACCGCCCGATCCGGCTTCGTCACGTTCTCAACAGTAAAAGTGCCCTCTCGGTCCCACTCCTCCGTATCCCGGGCGGGGGCAAGACCGTATTTGTCAATGAGCTTCTTAAACTCCAGACGGAGAAAGATATCGTACAGCTCCGGTTTGAAGGGGCGGCGCAAATTCTCCTCCGGCTCAAACGCCAGCGGCGCGTCGGTGACGATGGTCGCCAGCCAATAGGAGTGACGGGCGCTTTCTTCCCCCTCCGCCAGTTTTTGCCTCACGGCGGGCTTGACGTCCACCGCCGGCATGGCATCGTAGAGCGCGTTCACGGATTGATATCGCTGTACCAGCGCCAGGGCGGTCTTCTCCCCCACGCCGGGTACGCCGGGGATATTGTCGGAGCTGTCGCCCATCAGCGCTTTCAGGTCGATCATGTGGATCGCCTCAAAGCCGTATTCCTCCCGGAACGTCTCCGCCGTCATATCCCGGGTGGTGGTCTGCCCCATACGGGTGGACACCAGCTTCACACGTGTTTTATCGGTGATGAGCTGCAAACTGTCCTTATCCCCGGTGACCACCACGCACTCCCACCCGGCGCGCTCACACTTGCGGGAGATGGTGCCGATCAGATCGTCCGCCTCATAGCCCGCCAGCTCATAGCGGGGAATGGACATGGCGTCCAAAACCTGCTTCAAAACCGGCATCTGCATGGCAAGTTCTTCCGGCATACCGTGGCGAGTCGCCTTATAGCTCGCGTCCGCCTGATGGCGAAACGTCGGCTCACGCCGGTCAAAGGCGACGCACAGCGCCTCCGGCTGTTCCTCGTCCAGGAGCCGCTGCAGTGTGGTGATAAAGCCGTATACGGCGTTGGTATAGAGTCCCTCACGGGTGGTGAGAGGACGAATGCCGTAAAAAGAGCGGTTGATGAGACTGTTGCCGTCCAAAACCATGAGTTTCAAAAAACGTTCCTCCTCGATTCCCGTACTGATTCCCTGTCAGAAATTTACTGACACGTACCGCCACGGCGCACCGCCGTATCGTGCACCAGAATGCGGTTCATGCCGCTCTCCCGCAAACGGCGGATAGGGACGTCCACCACTAATATTCGCATATGCAGCACGCCTCCCTTCGCCTTACGGCTCGCTTTCCACGGTAATATAGGGTCGGATCCCTTCCAGCGTCCGCGCCCCGATCCCATCGACCTGCAGCAGTTCCTCCACGCTCCGGAAAGGACCGTGTTCCGCCCGGTACGTCATGATCCGCGACGCCATCGCCACACCTATCCCCGGGATCTGCCGCAGCGTTTCCCGATCCGCCGTGTTGATGTTAATCTTGTCCGGTTGCTCCTGCGCATCATTCTCGCGGGAGGCGGTAACGGTAAAGCCTTCATATTCCCGCCCGGCAAATGTGATATAACGCACCGCCGTCAACAGCAAAAACAGTACCGTTGCCGACAGCAGGACGATCTCGGTTTTTGTAATCTTTCCCGTTTTCTTCACAGTTGACTACCCCGCCGATTTTGCTTATAATAAGCTCATCATAAAATATATAGATGTATTATACCATAGGCTGGGAGAAATGAACATATGAAAATCCGCCGTATTCTATCTGTTTTTTTGCTCTGCGTGCTTCTCTGGGGACTTTTTGGCATACCCCGGGCATACGCGCTGGACGATCCCGATATACAGGCAAAAGCCGCTTTGTTGGTAGACGCCGACAGCGGTCTTCTTCTCTACGGGAAGGACGAGCGCTCCGTCCAGTATCCCGCCAGCATTACCAAGGTAATGGTGGCGCTGCTGGTATTGGAAGCCGTCGACCGGGGTGAGCTGCGAATGGATCAGCCTATCACCGCCACGGCTACCGCTCTTGCCGACCTGACTGCCGACAGCAGTACCGCCGATATCAAGGTCGGAGAAGTGCTGACGGTGGAACAGCTCCTGTACTGCATGCTGGTGGTCTCCGCCAATGAGACCGGCAATATTCTCGCCGAGGCAGTGGACGGCAGCAAGGAAGCGTTCGTGGAGCACATGAACAGGCGGGCGGCGGAATTGGGCTGTGAGAACACGCACTTTGTCAATACCTCCGGTCTGCATAATCCTTCCCACTATACCAGCGCCCGGGATATCTACCTCTTTACACGAGAGGCTATGAAGCACGAAGCGTTTTTGACCATTTGCGGCAGTAAATCCTACACGGTGCCCGCCACGAATATTTCCCCCGAGCGGGAGCTGCACAGCACCAACGGGCTCATCTCCAACTGGCGGTATCTGGGTTATCTCTATGACGGCGCCTTCGGCATCAAAACCGGCACCACCGAGGAGGCAGGTAAATGCCTGGTCGCCGGCGCCAGGCGGGGCGACCGAACGCTTATCAGCGTGATACTCGGCGCAGGTTCCTCAGAGGACGGCAAGAATATGAGCTTTACCGAAACGAGCCGCCTTTTCGACTGGGGCTTTGACAGTTTCGCACCGCTGACTGTCCTGCGCGCCGAGCAGCTTTACGGCGTGTCCGTTACGCTGTCTAAAGAAACGGATACCGTCATGGCGCACCCGGAAAAAGACACGCAGGCGATTTTGCCCAAGGATCTCGATCCGGAGACGGATCTCATCTACACGCTGGATCTGCCCGAATCCGTGGAAGCGCCTATCTCTGCCGGTGACGTACTCGGTCATATTACCGTCAGCTATAACGGACACGATTACGCCACCGTACCGTTGTTGGCTATCAGTGACGTGTCGGCGTCCGGTTTTCTGGTGGGCAAAAACGCCGTGCTGTCATTTTTCAGCCTCACCTACGTGAAGGTCGGTCTTATTCTGCTGGTCATCGCCGTGGCGCTGTTTTTGTTCTGGTGGCACACCGTACGTCCGCGCCGTCGGTACGGACGCAACCGGCGCAGAAGCGGCGGCGGTTCCTATCGCGGCCGCGGCAGACGCAGATGAGCGAAATACGGATCCTCTATGAGGACGCGTGGCTGACGGTGGCAGTGAAACCGGTGGGTGTTTTGTCCGAGGACGATCCCAAAAGCGCCTGCATGCCGGAACTGCTGCGCCGTCACTACCGCACCGCCGGGCAGAACGACTACATCGCCACCGTACACCGCCTGGATAAAATCGTGGGCGGCGTCATGCTCTTTTCCCGGCGGCGCGATTTTACCGGGAAACTAACGGCAACGATACAGAATCGGGAGATCATGAAGGAGTATCTTGCCGTGCTGCGCGGTCACCCGGCGGAGACGAGCGGCACGCTGGTCGATCTGCTGTTTCGGGACGCCGCCCACAATAAGAGCTACGTGGTCAGCCGCATGCGTAAGGGCGTGCGGGAGGCAAGCCTCGACTACCGGGAGCTGGCGCGAACAGACGCACTCTCGCTGGTGCGTGTTCTGCTGCACACCGGACGCACCCATCAGATCCGGGTACAGTTTGCCTCCCGGGGACTTCCCCTGCTGGGCGATATCCGCTACGGAAGTAAGGATCCCGGCTGCAGCGCCGCGCTGTGGTCGTATCATCTGGCGTTTCGCCACCCTGTCACGGGAAAAACGGTGGACGTTACCTGTCCTCCTCTGGCGGTCTATCCATGGAATCTCTTCAAAGGGATTCCGTTATGACGAGTATTTCAGCGGCAGATAAAAATAGACCCTGTCCCACAAGGGACAGGGTCTATTTTTATCTGTTAAGCAATTTTACTTTACAGAGGATTTTATGCCGCACCGTACCGCGTTCCTCGCGTGAGCTGTTCCGCCACGGCAGCAAGAAACGCCCGGTTGCTCGGGCGGTCGCCTTCCACAGACAGCGTGCTGCCAAAGAAACGGCGCTGTACCTCCATATCGCCGTGTGCCCACGCCTGTTCCAGTGCGCTGCGGATATTGCGCTCCACGCAGGTGGCTGTGGTTCCGAACTCCCGCGCCAGCGCCGGGTAAAGCTCTTTTGTTACAGCATGTACCCGCTCCGGATTTTCCATCACCATTGCAATGGCACGGCATGTATAGTGATATCCCTTTACACACATTGGTATACCCAACGTGCGCAGTGCCTCCCGGATCATGGCGTCCCGACAGGGCGAAGAGGCGGACACCATGCCCATGGCTTTATACAGAAGACGCGGCAATTCCTCCTCGGCAAAAGGCTTGACCAGCAGATGCCGGACACCTTCTTCAATGGCACGAAGCAAAACCTGCTGTGTGGCGTGGGCTGTGACCACCACCGATACACGCACCAGACCGTCTGCCTGACGCATCAGGGAAAAGCCGTCCAGACCGTTCAGCACCACGTCCGTCACCAGTATATCCGGACGCAGCGTACGCGCCAGCTCCAGCGCTTCATCGCCGTTTCCCGTGTCCGCCACCACCTCAAAGACGCCGCCGCGCTCGATCACCGGGCGCATCAGCAGACGGTATTCCTCGTTGCTGTCCGCAATCAGTACACGGATCCGGCACCCCATGGCGTTCGTCCTCCTATCTGCTTCGTCTCCCGCCGCAAACAACTGCCTGCGCAACGGGCGCAGAAAATAAGCTACCACAATTCTTTCGGCAATGCAAGCAAAATTTTCACTTTTATCGACAATTTATTCGACAAATATCGACAATCAACCAAAAAATGACACATGTTTGTCTATTATCATAGACTAAAATACGTCTACTTTTGCATACAATTTCTCTATAAGGAGTGATCTGTATGCAATTTGACAATCGTGCTGTAGGAGATACCGTTAAATCCTTGCGGAAAAAACGCGGGCTGTCGCAGGAGGTTTTAAGCGGGCTGGCAGGTATTGCCCGCACACATCTGACGATGATAGAACGCGGCACAAAACAGCCCAACTTTGAAACGCTGTGGCGCATTGCGCTGGCGCTGGATATGCGACCGAGCGAACTGGTAACTGCCATTGAGAAAAATACGACAGGAGAGAAACCGCTATAATGGCTTCTCTCCTGCTGTGTTATTGGTATAACTTTCCTTATGCCCTTCTTTGCTTCCTCTGCAAGCTCAAGCGATCGGCGATCATGGCGATGAACTCCGAATTGGTGGGCTTGCCCTTGGCGGAGTTGACCGTATAGCCGAAGTACTTTTGCAGCGTATCCAAATCGCCCCGGTCCCATGCCACCTCGATGGCGTGGCGAATGGCGCGCTCCACCCGGGAGGCGGTGGTATCGAAGCGGTGCGCTACCTCGGGATAAAGCACCTTGGTAACGGCGTTGATGACGTCCATGTCCGCCACGGCGATCAGAATTGCCTCGCGCAGATACTGGTACCCCTTGATATGGGCAGGGACGCCAATCTCGTGGATAATGGCGGTCACCTGACGCTCCAGCGCAGGGGCGGCTTCCTCCACAGACGGTTCCTCCTGCCGCAACGCCCGGCGCATATGCTCCAGCAGCGACGTTTCGCTGACCGGCTTGGCGAGAAACGCGCACACGTCCAGCTCCGCCGCCTCCGATGCTGCACGCTCCGTGCAAAAAGCGGACACGATCAGAACCTTGGGTTCCTTTTCCAGTTCCGCACACCGGCGGATCAGTCCGAATCCGTCCAGTCCCGGCAGCACCAGATCGGTGATGAGCAACGCCGGATTCACCTGACGCACCAGTTCCCATGCCTCCATCCCGTCTCCGGCAGCGCCTGCCACCTCAAACTCCCCACTCTCTTCAATACTCTTTGTCAATAATGCCCGGAACTCCTCGCTGCCGTCGGCGAGGATCACTTTGCCCCTGTTTTCCATGGATATACGTCCTCTTTCCACTTTAATATTACAGCGCACTGCATTTTCACGACAATACAACATCTGTCGCTTGGCCTGCCTATAATGTAGCAGGATCGGACAGTTTTTTCCCGCGAGTTTTGTCGAAACTGTCCCGGAATCGTTCGACTTTTTCTGACGTGGTACAGCATGTAAAGAACCGGCACGGCGGGAAAGATCTCCCGCCGCGCCGGTTTCGATCAGCCGGTCATTTTCAACATATTTTCTATGAAAATGCCGTAGCCTTGCGTGGGGTCGTTCACCAGAACGTGCGTCACCGCGCCCACAAATTTGCCGTTTTGGATAATGGGGCTGCCGCTCATGCCCTGCACAATGCCGCCCGTGGTATCCAACAGACGCTCATCGGTGACACGCAACAACAGATCACGCATATCCTGCTTATGAGGATACAATCGAACGATCTCCACCTCATAGCTCTCCGTCTCGTCGCCGGAAACCGTGCAAAGGATTGTGGCCGGACCCAGACGCACCTCCGAAGGCGATGCCACCGGCAGCGCCTGGCCGGCGTCGGCAAAGCTGCCGTCCGCCACGATACCGAAGATGCCGGCGCTGGTATTCGCCGACACCGTGCCTACATCGCGCTGCACGGAAAAGTCGCCTTTCAATTCACCGGGATCGCCGCGCTGACCTTTTTTCACCGCCTTGACACTGGTTTCCATAATGGAACCGGAGCTCAAGGGCATCAGCACGTGGGTATCCACGTCTGTGATGCCGTGACCCAGCGCACCGTAATTTCCGGTGGTTGGGTCATAATAGGTCAGTGTGCCGATCCCCGCCATGCTGTCCCGGATCCACACGCCCAGACGGTATACGCCGTCGTCACACAGCAGCGGACAGGTCTCCATCACCGCCGTTTTATCGCCCCGCCGAACAGTCAGCGTAACGGGCGTATCCGCGTTCTCCTGCAAAACAGACTGCAAATGCTCCGTCGATTGGATCTCCTCACCGTTGATCCGGAGAATCAGGTCTCCTTCCTGCAAGCCGCAGTCTTCCGCGGGAGATCGCTCTCCCTCTTGCAATTCCGAGGTGGATACCACCAGCACGCCGTCGGCAAACAGCTTGATGCCGACGGCTCGTCCCATGGGGATCAACTGCCGAGGACCGCCTTCCGCCCAAGCCGGCTGCCATTGGAGGGATAGCGCCAGCAAAATCGATAGAAGCAGTCCCGCACTCCGCCGCAAAATGGATGGTCGCCGCGTTTCATGCATTGGATCACCCCTTGTTTGATTTTCGTCGCCGGCGACAGACTTACTTTGCGCCAAAATGCGGCTGTTTATGACGATCAAAATAAGGAAACAGCGGCACATTTTCATAAAAGCAAAACGCCGCGGCAAATTACGATCTCTACTCTTCGCGCCGTGCGCGGCGCAAACTCTGCGAGGCTTTTTTTGACAAGTTGAGCAAAACGCCGCGACGGTGTCGCGGCGTTTTGCTGTATTGGTACTTTTTTAATGATTCTCAAAAATCCTTATTTTGGAAAATCCGGAGAATGTCCTCAAACTCGCCCTTGTCATCGGCAGTCTGCGCATCGGGCGCACCCTCTTCGCTGAGCGGATTGAGCGGCTGTACGCCGGCTGCCGGGGATTGCTGGGCGGCGCTGCTGTCGGAAAAGCCGGTGGCGATAATGGTCACGCGCATCTCGTCGTCCAGCGACTCGTCGAAGGTGGCGCCGAAAATCGTAAGCGCATCGGGATGTACCGCTTGCTGTACCAGCGTCGCCGCCTGCTCCACCTCCTCCAGACCGATGTCTGCCGAGCCGGTGATGTTGATGAGCAGTCCGCCTGCACCGTTGATAGAGGTCTCCAGCAGCGGGCTGGAAATCGCCATACGGGCGGCCTCTTCCGCCTTGTTCTTGCCGGCGGCGCGACCCACGCCCATGTGGGCAAATCCCGCATCTTTCATCACTGCGGTCACGTCCGCAAAGTCCAGATTAATAAAGCCCACGCCGCTGATGAGATCGGAAATGGACTGCACCGCCTGATACAGCACGTCGTCTGCAATGGCAAAGGCATTGGCAAACGTGATCTTTTCATCGGTGGCAAATTTCAGCCGCTCATTGGGAATGATGACAAGAGAATCCACCTTGCCGCGCAGCTCCTCGATCCCAGCCTCCGCCTGCGCCATGCGGCGGCGACCTTCAAAACCGAAGGGCTTGGTGACCACGCCCACCGTCAAAACGCCCTGCTCACGGGCGATCTCCGCCACCACGGGAGCGGCGCCTGTACCGGTTCCGCCGCCCATGCCGGCGGTGATAAACACCATATCGGTATTCTCCAGCGCCTTGGTGATCTGATTGCGGCTCTCCTCGGCGGCTTTGCGTCCCACCTCGGGATTGGAGCCGGCGCCCTTGCCGCCCGTCAGTTTCTCACCGATCTGTATTTTATAGGTGGCGCTGGACGCGTTCAACGCCTGCTTATCCGTATTGACGGCGATGAAATCCACGCCCTTTGTCCCGGAGCGTACCATGCGGTTGACCACATTGTTGCCGCCGCCGCCAACGCCTACCACCTTGATGCTGACTACGTTCTCTACGCCTGTTTCCAATCCAAAAGCCATGACGGTTCCTCCTGCCATCTCTTGTATTTCAAAGACGGATTATCTGCTGTTTACCCCAAGATAGCGTATTTTATTTTATTGTATTACGGATTGTGCCGCAGGTCAAGTACTCTGTCCCCTTTTTGCTAAAAAAACTTCGATAAAAAAGGGACGCGGCCATTCAACGGGGAATGAAGTTTACCTTCTGATCCTGCATCATATTGATGATGCCTCGCTCGTTGTCCTCCAAACGCTCCACCACTGCCATAAGATAGTTCATTTTATACTCCATATCCGCACCCCATGGCAGCGTGACGGTAAAGCGGTCCAGATATCCCATGGTCACGGCGGAGGGATCCTCCAAATGGATTTCCTGTACGTCGGCGAGCATTTCCCTGTCACGAAGCGCCTTGAGCAGTTCCAAAAGCTGATCGCGGGCGGGACGGTTCTCTTCCGGCGCGTCGATTACCGCCCCCACCTGCGGCTGGAAAATCGTCACGCCGGTTACGATGCCGCAGCCGCTTGCCTCGGACGCGGTATCTACAATTTTTCCGCTGCCGGAGATTAGAAAGAATGTGCCGTCGTGCTCAATTGCCACAGTGGCTTTGCACTCCGTGACGTGAATACAAAGCGTGCTGGGAAGACGCCGGGTGATCTGCACCTGCTCGACATAATTGAGCCGTGAGGTGATGCGTCCCGCCGCGTCATATTTATCCATTAAAAAGAGATTGCTGCCTGTCTGTATGCCGCAGGCGTCCACGATCTCCTGCTGTGAATAACGCTCCGCGCCGGTCACTTCAATCGTCTCCACCTTGAAAAACAGCGCCAGCGCCGCCACAATGGCGCCGCAGATGACCAAAAAGGTCAGCAAGCGGTAGAGGAAGGCAAACCTTCCTCTCCTGCTCCTGCGATTGCGTCTTCTGCGTCTTGCCATATGCTGCTCCTATTTTTTGATCTCTCTGACCGCGGCGCCCAGTCGGCGCAAATCGCCGGGCAGGTCGCCGTATCCTCTTTTGATATGGTGGATTTCCCCCACCTCAGTGACGCCGTCTGCCTGCAAGCCTGCCAGCACCAGTGCCGCACCGCCCCGCAGATCGGTACAGCGTACCGGCGCGCCGCGCAGACGCTTCACGCCGTATAGCACCGCCACAGGGCCTTCCAAACGGATATCCGCGCCCAACCGCGCCAGCTCCGCCACGTGACGGTAGCGATTTTGAAACATATTCTCCACAAACACCGTCGTACCGCTCGAGCGCAGCAGTGCCGCCATGAGCACCGCCTGGGCATCGGTGGGAAAGCCGGGATAGGGCGATGTTCGAACCGGACAGATGCCACGCAACGCGCCGCCGCTGGTGAGATGAATCCACTGCTCACCGCTGCTGACACGGCAGCCTGCCTGACACAGCGCCGTGGTGACGGTGGACAAGTGCCGGTAATCCACGCCGCGCAGGCATATATCGCCGCCTGTAGCGGCTGCAGCGCAGAGATATGTAGCGGCGGCAATGCGATCTCCGATACATCGGTGGCGGCAGCCGTGGAGCGGTCTGCCGCCCTCTACGGTTACTGTGGACGTGCCCGCGCCGCGCACCTCCGCACCCATTTTACACAAAAAATTCTGCAGGTCTACGATCTCCGGCTCTCGGGCGGCGTTGGTGATGACCGTGGTGCCGCCCACGCCGCAGGCTGCTAAAATGGCGTTTTCCGTAGCGCCCACACTGGGAAGTCCCAATACAATCTCCGCGCCGCGCAGTTTTCCGCCGCTGCAGCAAAGCCTGCCGCCCGATTCCTCCACCTGTGCGCCCAGCATCCGCAGTGCGCTCAAATGCAGGTCGATGGGACGCGGTCCCAACTCGCAGCCGCCCGGATAACTCAACTCCGCACGGCCGCAGCGTGCCAGAATCGCACCCAGAAAAATCACCGATGAGCGCATTCGGCGCATCATCTCGTCAGGAATCTCGCCGCGGCACAGCGGCGCGCTGTCCACGATCAGATCCTCGCCCTGCCACTGCACCCGGCAACCCAGGTGACGCAGGATCGCCCCGCTGGCATCTACGTCCTCCAGCCGGGGGCAGTTCTCTATCACGCAGGTATCCCCGCATAAAATGGTCGCCGCCAAAATGGGCAGCACGCTGTTCTTTGCGCTCTGTACCGTCAGCTCGCCTTGCAGCGTTCTGCCGCCCTCTACCGCGATCACGTTCATCCTCCGCCCCGCCTTTCATCGCTTTTTCAAGCCATTCTATGCGGGGCAAGCGCGGCAGGGTTACCGCGTCAGCGCCATCACAGTGTCGTAGATCCGCTCGGTTGCGTTCAAAATACCCATGGACGCCATACCGCGCCGCATCGCCGCGCGGCGTTCCTCATTGCCCAGGATCTCCGCCGCGGCGCGATAGAGCATATCGCCGGTGCAATCCGCCTCCAATATGACCTGCGCGCCGCCGCGCTGTTCCAGAATTCGGGCGTTCTTCTCCTGATGATTGTTGGGTACATACGGCGAGGGTACCACAATTGCCGGTACCGCCAGCGCGGTAATTTCGCTGACGGTGGAGGCGCCTGCCCGACAGATCACCAGATCCGCCGCGCGCATGACCACCGCCATATCATAAATATACTCCCGCACGTCAAGCGACGCACACTTGTCCAATCCCCGGGCGGCCAGTTCACGGCGCATGACTTCCCAGCGGCGGCGTCCCACCGCGTGGATATGGTGGAACGGCTCGCCGTTTTCCTTCTCACAGCGAAAAAAGTCCAACATATGCTCGTTCATATAGTCTGCGCCTAAACTGCCCCAGAAGGATACCACCAACGCTCGCCCGTCAGTCAGTCCCAGCTTTTGACGTGCCTGGGAATGGGACAGGTCAAAGAAATCGCCCCGTACCGGCGTGCCGGTAACCACTACTTTATCCGGCCGGCGGTAGTGCTGCCGACATTCCTCAAAGCCCACCATGATGCGTCCGGCATACCGCTCCAGCATCTTTGTGGTCAGCCCCGGCACCATGTTGGATTCATGCACCGCCGTGGGAATGCCCGCCTTTGCCGCGCACCGGATGATGGGATAGCTTGCGTAGCCGCCCGTACCCACCACCAGATCCGGCTGAAACTCCCGCAGGATCGTCTGTGCCTCACGGGGCGCGGTGACGAGATGGCGCAGCGTCCGGCCGTTCTCTCGCAGACCGTTCCATGAAATATTCCGGGAAAAACCGGATATTTTGACCGCGCGAAACGCATAGCCGTTCTGCTCCACCAGACGCCGCTCCATTCCGTCGGGTGTGCCGACAAACAGCACCTCCACGCCGGGAAGCCTCTGCTCCATATATCCTGCCAGCGCCAATGCCGGATTCACGTGCCCGGCACTGCCGCCGCAGGTGAAAATCACCTTCATACGCCGCCCCCTATCCGTTTCTGGGCGCGGGGATCTGGCGTGATACGCTTAACACAATCCCCATTTCCACCAACTGCAGCGCCAGCGCCGTGCCGCCATAGCTGAAAAACGGGAGAGAGATGCCGGTAGCAGGCACCAGTCCGCTGACCACGGCGATATTCAGAAACGTCTGCAACGCGATATGGGTCATGATCCCCACCACCAGCAGTGTGCCAAAACGGTCGCGGGCATGGAGAGCGATCCAGAACCCCCGGAGGATCAACAGCGCGAAGATCAACATAATGACGCACGCGCCAATGAGTCCCAGCTCCTCGCAGACAATAGCGAAAATACAGTCGTTATGCTCCTCCGGCAGATACAAAAACTTCTGACGGCTTTTGCCCAGTCCCACGCCTAAAAGTCCGCCGGAACCGATGGCAATCAAGCTCTGCACCATCTGGTAGCCGTCCGCGCTGGCGTCCAGCCACGGGTTATGCCACATCTCAATTCGGCTGCGCCCGTAGGAGATGACGCCTGCCTCTACCAGCTTCACATAGAGAAATGCTGCAACGCTTACGCCGCCTACGCTCACACCGATCAGCCATCTTTGAATCCCGCCCACAATCATCATCACCACACCGGTGCCTACGATCAGAATCGTGCCTGACAGGTGCGGTTCGAGCATCATGAGTATGGCGATAAGACCCAGAATGAAAAGATACGGCCAGATGCCTTCACGCCAGGTGAGCATTTTTGCCTTCTTTTTGGAGATGCTGTCTGCAAAAAAGAGGATGACGCCCAGCTTGGCAATCTCCGAAGGCTGGAAGGTAAACTTCCCGGGAATGCCCAGCCAGCGGGTGGCGTTGTTCACCGTGACGCCTACATGAGGTATGATAACCAAAAACAGTAAAAATATTGAAAAGCCCAACAGTACCAATGACGCGCCGCGCCAGCGCTGGTAGTTGATTTTTCCCACAACGAACATCGCCGCAATGCCCAATACCGCCCAGATCGCCTGACGTTTGAAATAGAACGCTCCGTCGCCGGATTCATAGTAGGCAGAGGGAAAGCTTGCCGAAAACAGCATTACAAGTCCGATCGCCGTTAAGAGCAGCGTCAGCAGTAAAAAAGGCAGATCCATCTTGCCCTTCGCCGCCTCGTAGCTTTTGCGTTCCGTCTCCCTGGCGTGCCGGATACGTTCTTTTCTCTCATGGTACTCCTGTTTTGTCATGCTCTCCCTCCTTTCACCTTTCTATATCGCAACCCTCAAACACCGAAGCGATCCGCTACGCCAAAATATGCCAACACGCAAAACAGCACGCTGACCGCGGTAAAGACCGCCGCCACCTTCGTCTCTTTCCAGCCGCACATCTCAAAGTGATGGTGCAGCGGCGCCATTTTGAACACGCGCTTGCCGTGGGTAAGCTTAAAATAGATGACTTGAATGATATCGCTCATGGTTTCGCACAAATAGACGATTCCCACCAATAGCAGAATCAGCGGCATATCGCAGGCAAAAGCCATGGCAGCCACCGCTCCGCCTAAAAAGAGCGAACCCGTATCGCCCATAAACACCTTGGCGGGATAGTGATTATAGAGCAGGAAGCCCAACAGTCCACCTGCCAGCGCGCCGGCAAAAATGCCCACCTGTGCATAGCCGGCCCAGACGCCGCCGATCACGGCAAAAAAGGCGGCGACCGGCACCGTTACGGAGCTGCACAGTCCGTCCACGCCGTCGGTGATATTGACCGCGTTAACCGTACCTACGATCACAAACGCCGCAAAAATCAGATATACCACCCAGTTGCAGGTGATCTTTGTCTGTAAAAACGGCACATAGATATCCGGGCTCAACGCGCCTTCATAGCGCATCAAACTCAAAAACGCCACGGCGGCCGCCAGCTGCAACACAAACTTTTGCAGACTCGTCAAGCCGGTATTGCGGTGGTGCTTGACCTTCTGATAGTCGTCTACATACCCGATCATGCCGAATACCAGAGCGAACAGGTACACGTAGATATGGGTAAAGCTGCCCTCCAGCATGCCTTTCCAGCCGAGAATCAATATGGCAACGCCAATGCCGATGATGAACATCAGTCCGCCCATGGTGGGTGTGCCCTGCTTGCTCTTGTGCCAGGTGGGTCCGATCTCCTTGATGCTCTGTCCCGCTTTGAGCTGGATCAGCAGAGGGATCAACAATTTCCCCGCCACGGTTGTCACCGCAAAGCTCACCAGCAGTGCCAGTAAAATCCTCATGCTATCTCTCCTTTCGCTCCGCTCGGGAGCGCTGTTTCTGTTGTTACTTCTCCCGGAAATACGCCGCCACGATCTCCCGCTCATCTAAGTGGCGCTTCTCGTGCCCGACCTCCTGATACGTCTCATGTCCCTTGCCGCACAGCACGATCACGTCGCCCGAACGCGCCGTGTCCAGCGCCCAATAAATCGCCTCCGTCCGGTCGGGTATAACCGCATAGGCACCGCTGTCCATGCCGGCGAGAATATCGTCAATGATTTTCTCCGGCTCCTCCGTACGGGGATTATCCGTGGTGACAACGGAAAAATCCGCCAGGCGCGCCGCAATGGCGCCCATCTGCGGCCGCTTGGCACGATCCCGGTCGCCGCCGCAGCCAAACAGCGCCACCGTACGTCCGGCGGCAAAGCCTTTCGCCGCTGTCAGCACATTTTCAAGCGCGTCGGGCGTGTGTGCATAATCAATGAGGACCGTATAGTCCCGACCGGGTGTGGGCACTACCTCCATGCGGCCCTTGACGCCGCCGCAGCGCCGCAGCGCCGCAGCACAGTCCGCCGCCGAAATACCCAAACGCATACAGCTCGCCATGGCGCCCAGCGTATTATATACCGTAAACGCGCCGGGAATGCCTGTTTCCACCGAAACACTGCCGCCTATCGTCTGCGCCCGATAGGATACGCCGTCCGAATGCAGGCAGATTTCCCGCGCACGCAGATCCGCCGGAGCGTTCACCCCATAGGAAAAACGGCGGCAAATACTGCGGCGTAAAAGCCGTTCGTGCCAGGGATCGTCTGCATTATACACGGCTTCGCCACAGTTTTCAAACAGTACAGCCTTGGCATCGCAATAACGCTCCATGGTCTGATGGAAATCCAGATGATCCTGCGTAAGATTGGTAAACAGCGCCACGGCAAACCGAAGCCCCCACACCCGTTCCAGCGCCAGCGCGTGGCTGGATACCTCCATCACCGCGTGGGTACAGCCCGCGTCCGCCATGGAACGCAGCAATCTGTGCAGTTCCAGCGCGTCCGGCGTGGTGCGCTGTGCCGGCAGCGTCCGATCGCCGATCATGTTCCGGATCGTCCCTACCAGCCCCACCTTGGCGCCGATTGTCTGCTCGAGGATCTGCTTAATGAGGTAAGTAGAGGTGGTTTTCCCGTTGGTACCCGTGACGCCGATAAGCGTCATGCCGCGATCCGGATGATCAAACCGGTTGGCGCTGATTGCCGCCAGCGCACGCCGGGCAGACGGTACAATCACGCAGGGTATATGGCTCTCGCTCTCCTGCTCGCACACGGCGCATACGGCGCCGTGCCGGGCAGCGTCAGCAATAAAACGTCCGCCGTCCTCCTCCTCGCCGGGAATGGCAACGAACAGCTCACCCGGCTGTACCGTGCGGGAATCGCAGGACACGCCTGTGATCTCTGTCTCACCATCCGCCCGAAGTCCGGACACTTCCACGTCCCGGAGCAGCTTATGCAGTTTCATACACTTCTCTCCCCACAGATCAAATCGCCTGACGCGGCAAATAATCCTATGTAGAGAGACGGTTTTTTTAGTCTTGTACGGTGTTGTCGCCCAACTGTACCGTGATAACCGTACCTGCCGGCACCTGATTGCCGGGGCTCTCCGACTGGTTCATGACCCGTATGGCGTCTCCGCTGCTGCTCGTTGCGCCGGCAAAACGGATCAGCAAGCCCGCATTGGTCGCCACCGTATTTGCCTCGGCAGGCGTACAGCCCACCAACTGCGGTACGGTGCAAAGGGTATCCGGCTTCTGGGCGTCGGCGTACAGCACCACAATAGATTTACCGGGAATAATCGCGCCGCCCACGGGCGTCTGGTCGGTAACGGTATCGCCCTCGCCCACCACGCGGGTGCTCAAGCCGCGCTCACCGAGCCGTTGCTTGCCCTCTGTGACGCTCATGCCCACCACATTGGGAACGGTGGTATCCGCGCCCAGCAGTTCCTCGGCGGAATAGGACGGCTCTATGCCCAGATACGGCAGCACCTCCGACATGATCTGACTGCTGATGGGTGCTACCATGTTGCCGCCGGAGGGATACGTTCCGCAGGTACGGCTGGGGGTATCCAGCGTGATAAGCATGACGATCTCCGGATCGTCCGCCGGTGCAAAGGACAGGAAGGATACGATCAGATCGCCTGTCTGCCCTTTATCCGCCGTACCGGTCTTGCCGCCGATACGGTAGCCTGCCACTTGACCGTTGCGTCCCGTGCCTTCCGCCACCACGTATTCCAGACACTCACGCACCTTGGCGCTGGTCGCCTCGCTGACCACTTGACGCACCGGCGTGCTGTCGTGCTGCCAGACCACGTTGCCGTCCCCGTCCAGCATCTGTTCTACCAGATAGGGGCTGTACAGATACCCGCCGTTGACGCATGCCGCCTGTGCCGCCACCAGAGACAAAGGCGTTACGTTGAAGTTCTGACCGAAGGCGTAACACGCCAGATCCAGTTGGGTAAAGTTCTCCTCAGGCTTGAAAATGCTGGACGCTTCGCCGCCCAGATCCACACCGGTGGAGGACATCAGCCCGAAGGAACGCATATACTGATAGAACTTTTCCGTACCAAGACGCAGTCCGTAGGTGATAAAAGCCGGGTTGCAGGAGTGCGCCGCCGTCTCCTTCAGCGTCTGCAGTCCGTGATGACCCGTGCAGTGAATGGTGGCGCCGGAGAGAGATATAGAACCGGTGCAGGTGTAGGTGGTGTTCATGTCGATAACACCCTCCTCCAGCGCCGCCGCCATGGTCAGCGGCTTGAACGTGGAGCCTGGCTCATACGTCTCGTTGAGGGATTTGTTCCACCACTGGCGCATCTGCATCTCCCCCAGCGTGGCAGTGCCGGCGTCAATCGCCGACTGCATATCGGGATCCTGTATGGCGGCAAAGTGGTTCAGATCGTAATTGGGATAGGACGCCATGCCCAATATGGCGCCTGTTTTGGCGTTGAGAATAATGCCTTGTCCGCCCAGGGGCGAATCGTATTTGTTGACAATTTCCTCAATGCCTTTTTCCAGATAGTACTGGATCTTGCTGTCGATGGTGAGCACCAGATCATAGCCGTCCCGAGCGTCAAAATACTGCTCATATTCATAGAGCAAATCGTTGCCTTTATTGTCCTTGGCGGTGATGACCAGTCCGGTCTGACCCTCCAGCTCCTCCTCGTAGCGTGCTTCCAGACCGTACAGACCCGTATTATCATCTCCCACAAAACCGATGATGTGAGATGCCAGAGTGCTGTACGGATAGTAGCGCTTGGCGTCTGTCACCAGATAGACGCCGCGGATCTTATTATCATTGATATACCGGCGAACCTCGTTTGCCACGTCCTCGTCCGCCCGGAGTTTGATGACCTCATACTGAGAATAGGTGCGTTCCATACGCTGGCGGATATTTTCCTCGTTCGCATCGAGAATCCGCGCCAGATCCGCCGCCACGGAATCCTTTGTCCAACTGACCGGGTTTTGGGCATCGTTCACGGCATCGTTGATCTCCTTGGGAGACAAAAACACCGTCTCTGCCGTGGCGGAGATGGCGAGAACATTGCCGCTGCGGTCATAAATTGTGCCGCGGGAGGCGGATACCACCGTACTGCGGGTCTGCTGATTCACCGCCAGACGCTGCAGCTCTTCGTGGCGGTTGATCTGCAGCTGATAGAGCTTCATAAACAGCAAAAGAAAGATGCCAATGCCCAAAATAAGCATCAAAACAAACGTCCGACTCTGGATCACCCGGTTGGCACGGCGCACTTCTTCACTTTTCCGATTGACGCTATGATCCACCTTTCGCTCCTTTCAGCGGCTTTTCGCCGCTCCGCGCGTGCTCTCTGTATACCAACGAAGGAGCAAGAAGTCCCCTTCTTACTCCCCTCGTTATGCCGCGCCAAACACTTGCTTACACTATATGGCGAGCCTTACCGGAAATATTCCACCAGTGCCGAAAAGCCGCGCACTACGCTGTCCGCTAAGTCGCCCAACAAACCTCCGGCGCCGGCTTGATAGACCACCGCCGTATCCATGCCGCCCAGGTCGATATACTCAATCTGTGCACTGGTGGGTTTGCTCATACCAGCCGCCTCCGCCGCCGCTTTGACGGTCTCCAGATCGAAGGTCTGCTCGTATTTCGTCAAAAGGGAAACATGCTCATCGTCCAGCGCCGCCAGATCCTTTTTCAACTGCGATACGTTGGCGGAGATGGCCGTCATCTGCACGTAGTTTCCCAGCAACAATATCACCATCGCCGCCAATACCGCCGCGGCCAACACCAACACGGGCGAGAATGCCGTACGCGGCCGGGGCGCCGCAACCGCGCGGCGCTGGGGCTGCGGCTGTACCCGCCGTTCCCGCTCCGCCATTTTGCCGGCTTCGTCCAGATTCCGCTCCCGAACCAGTGCGTCCAGATCATACGCAAGGTTACCATATACGGTTGTGCCGGGACGCCTGCGCTGATCCGCCATGGTGATTTCCTCCCTTTACAGCTTCTCCGCCACACGCAGCTTCGCGCTGCGACTGCGGGGATTATACGCCAGTTCCGCCTCGCCGGCTGTGACCGGCTTGCGGGTGATCATCTTCATAATCGGCTTTCTGCCGCACACGCAGACCGGAAACTCCGGCGGGCAGATACAGCCTGTTGCCCATTCCTGCATGGTCCTTTTCACGATCCGGTCTTCCAACGAGTGGAAGGAGATCACAGCCAAACGCCCGCCCGCTTTCAAGCGATCCGCCGCCGCGCCCAGCACACTCTCCAATGCCTCCAGCTCACCGTTGACCGCAATGCGGATCGCCTGGAAACTGCGCTTCGCCGGGTGCTGTTTTTCCCGCAGCGCCTTGGCGGGCATGGCGTCTCGAATGAGCTCCGCCAGCTCCTGCGTGGTTTCCACAGGCCGCTTTTCCCGAGCGCGGCAGATCGCCGCGGCGATGGCAGGCGCGTAGCGCTCTTCGCCATAGACAAATAAAATCCTGCGCAGTTCCTCATACGGCCAGGTGTTGACCACCTCCCGGGCGGTCAGCGGCGCCGCGCGATCCATTCGCATATCCAGCGGCGCGTCGTTTTTATAGGAAAAACCTCTTTGAGCATCATCGAGCTGTGGGGAGGAGACGCCCAAATCAAAGAGCATTCCGTCCACCGCGCTGATTCGCAGCTCGTCCAATATCTCGCCGATCCGGTCAAAATTGCTATGCACCAGCGTGACACGGTCGGCGTAGTCCGCCAGACGCACCCGGGCGGCGCAAATCGCGCTCTCGTCCCGGTCGATACCGATCAGCCGTCCGCCGTCCAGACGCCGGACGATTTCCAACGAGTGACCGGCTCTGCCCATCGTGGCGTCCACGTAGACGCCGTTGGGACGAATCGCCAGTGCATCCAGACAAGCCTCCAGCAGCACCGGCTTGTGTCCATACGCCACGTCCTCCGCCGCGTTGGAGCAAAACGCCTGTTCCTCCACGGCTTATAGACCCATCTCTTCCATGGCGGACGCCAACTCTCCGCTGGAGAATGCCCGGTCCTCCATCGCCGCCCAACGCTGCGCGTTCCATATCTCTACACGGCCGAAACTGCCGTTGACGATGACTTCTTTCTCCAACTGTGCATATTGCCGCAGCTTGGCGGGGATCAAAATGCGCCCCTGCGCGTCCGGCTCGCAGTCCGCCGCGTTGGCAAAGGCGGCGCGCAACGCCTTGACCTCGCTGTACGACTTTTCCTTCAGCTTCTCCATGATGGCATTCCAATCATCATCTGAATAGACGGACAGGCACTGATCCTGCCCCACCATCACGTGGAACGTCTTACCCAGTTCCTCCCGGAGCTTCGCCGGAATAAACAGGCGTCCCTTGGCGTCGATATTGTGTGCGTATTGACCGGTCACGCCTGTCACCTCCCTTGCGACCGCTTCGCAAAACCGTGGGCTGACGCCCCATAATTACGGTAGAAAATCACCACTTTGCTCCACCGGGTGTTTTGAGTATACATAATATTTGCGGCAAATGCAAGAAGTTTTTTTCAGATATCGGCGACTTTTTTGTTGTTTTTTTCCCATATTCCGACCTCTTTTTTTGCTTTTTTTGAAACACATGTTTCATAGTACGACAAAAAAGGACAGCAAACACTATATATAGTGTTTGCTGTCCTTCAACGACCACAATATATGACAACGCAGGCGCGTCCTGCGGGGCGCGCCTGCGGCACTGTCATTTTATACAAAAATTACAGTGAAATTTCGGCAATTTTATTCCTCGCCGGTGTCCTCCTCCAGCTGCTCACGCTGCTGCTGCATTTTCTCGGCGGAGGCGGTGCGGAAACGGGCGCGGGACTCCTTTACCTCGTCCAGCGCCATCTGGATTGCCTCCTCGGTGCGGCGCAGCGCGTCCTCGGTATAGGCGTTGGCGGCGTGATACAGCTCACGGCTGCGCTCCTCGGCGCGGTGGATAACTTCACTGCTCTTTTGGCGTGCCTGCTGCAAAATCTCGCTTTCGGAGACAATATTCTTGGCGTCCAGTTCCGCCTGACGGAGCATCTTCTCCGCCTCCTTCTTGGCGGCGGCAACGTATTCCTCTCTGGCACGGATCAGTTCCTGCGCCTTCTTTACCTCCAGAGGCAGCTTGCCGCGGATCTCGTCCAACAGATCCAGCGCCTCCTCGCGATTGATCACGCATTTATCGGAGCTGAACGCGGCGCTCTTCGCCTCGTCCACCATTCCGTATAGCATATCCAGCAAGCGCTGTACATCTTTCTCCGCCATTGTTAAGACCATCCCTTTCTCTTCATTTCTGCCGCCACCGGCAATGGAACGTACCGTTCCATCGGCTGAGCGTAGCGGATCATTTCCCGTACCATGGTACTGCTGAAATGGCGATATGAGGCGCCGGCAGGCAGCAGCAGCGTCTCTAATTCCGGCCACAATCCGCGATTGATCGCCGCCATCTGGGATTCCGAATCGAAATCCGTGGCGTTGCGCACGCCCTTGATAAGCACGCGCACGCCTTTGTCTCTGGCATAGTCCGCCAACAGACCGGAGCAGGATTCCACCTGCACATTGTCCAGTTCCGCCACGGACGCACGGATCAGCGCCACGCGCTCTTCCATGGTGAACAGAGGACTTTTCTCACAGTTGACCATCACGCACACGTATACCGTGTCGAAAAGCGCCGCGGCGCGCCGGATAATATCCAGATGTCCCAGCGTGATGGGGTCAAAACTGCCGGGATAGATGGCACTGCTCATGCGTCCGCCTCATTTCCGCCGCGATGATACACCGTCAGCTTGATCTTACCGTAGCGATACTCCCGGTACAGCCGGTACGGCGCGGAAACAAGGGGCAGTACGCAATCGACCGGACTCTCCGCTACGATTATACCATGCTGTCGGCAAATGTCAAACCCTGTGATGGTTTCCAGAGCCTGCGTCAACAAATCGGTGGCATAGGGCGGATCGAGAAATACGAGATCGAACTTCTCTCCGCTGTGCAGATACGCCAGCGCGTCACCCCGTTTGATATGTGCCCTCTCGCCAAAGCCGCACAGCTCCACGTTTTCCCGAATCAGCGCCGCCGCGTCCGACCGGTGATCCACAAACACGCACGATGCTGCGCCGCGGCTGAGCGCTTCAATCCCCAGTTGACCGGTACCGGCAAACAGGTCCAGTACCCGCCGCCCTTCGATATCGAACTGAATAATGGAGAACAGGCTCTCCTTCACCTTGTCGGTGGTGGGGCGTGTCTCCATGCCCGACAGCTCCTTCAGCCGCCTTCCGCGGGCAGTTCCCGTTATCACTCGCATACGTCCTCTCCTCTTGGGTCAAATTGCTCAAAGATCGGCACAGAGCTGTCCTCCTCTATTGCCGACATTTGCTGTCAATCCGTAATTGTCCACGAAAACTCCTGTACACCGTATAGCCGCCGGCACCAGCGCCAGAATATTATCCGGCGCCATGATGACGCCCGACCACCCTTGGCTCATGCCGAACTTATTGGTCAGGATCAAAGGAATGGTGTTGTCATACGCCTGCCGGAAGGCGCAGATCAGAAAAAAGCAAAGCCCACCAGTATGGTGCGTTTATAATGGAGCTTTATTTCATATCCTCCCAAACATTTTTGATGTGGGGATAGATCCACGTGGGTTGCACGTGATAGCGCTCGATGTCCTCCATCACTCCTTCGCCGGAGAGTACGAAAATGCTGTCGATCCCGGCGTTGACACCGCACGCCACGTCCGTATACAGCCGGTCGCCGATGATGACCGCCTGCTCGGCGGCAAAGCCTGTCCGCTCCAAAGCAAGATGCACCATGGCAGGCTTGGGTTTGCCGATTACCAACGGTTCCCTGCCGCTGGCGCGCGTCAACATGGCGCAGACGCTGCCGCAGTCCGGCACGCCGCCGTACCAGGTGGGACAGAGCCAGTCAGGGTTCGTGGCAACCCACTCCGCGCCGCGGCGCAGCAAGATACAGGCGTCCTCCAGCTTTTGGAACGTCAGCTCCGTGTCAAAGCCATTGAGGAGAATATCCACGTCGTCCTCCAGCCGATCCGTCACGGGGATCCCCGCCTTTTCCAGCTGGCTGTAGAACGAGCGCGTGCCTGCCACGTAGCATTTTTTGCCCGGTTTCTCCCCTTTCAGATACCGCACGGTGGCGTCCACCGACGTGAGAAAATCCTCCTCGGTGGTCTCGATGCCCAACCGGTGCATCTTGGCGATATAGCCCTCCAAACCCTTGGAGGAGTTGTTGGTGAGGAAGAGGTATTTGCCTCCGACGGAGCGTACCTGCGCCAAAAACTCCGGCACAGCCTCAAACAGCGTCTCGTCCAGATAGATCGTGCCGTCCATATCCAGCAGGAAGAGTCTCTTGTCCCGTAATTGTGCCATAGCGTATGCCTCCATAATGTATATATGATAAGAATAGCACAAAGCCGTTCCCGTGGCAAGGGAAACGGCTTTGCAACATACACGAATACGGCAATTTTCACGTGTTGTCCCGGCTGATGGGGCGGCGGCGGAGCAGCGCCAGCAGCGCCTTGCCGTTGAAGGGGACCACGGGATAGAGATACCCTTTGCCCACCAGCGGCGGCGTGGTAGCGATCAGCACCAGTACGCCCACCACGCCTGCGCCGAACCCCCACCAGCCCCACAGCCAGATCAGCAGCAGCAGCGCAATGCGGCACAGCTTCACGGCGTAGCCCATCTCATAACTGTGCTGGGCGTAGTTGGCGACCGCCACAAACGCCATATACACCAGCACCTCCGGCACCAGCCAGCGGGACTGCACCGCAAAATCTCCTAATATCAGCGCACCCAGCATACTGAACGAGTTGCTCAACGCGTTGGGCGTATTGAGCGACGCCAGCTTCAGAATGTCGATGATGAACTCTACCAGAAGAAGCTGCACGATCAGCGGTACGGTATAGTCCGTCTCTACCAGCAAAAAACGCAGTGCCTGAGGCAGATGCTCCGGATCGTTCACCAGCAGATACCACATGGGTGTGATGAACAGCGTCATGGTCAGCACCGCCAGACGCAGTATCCGTAGGTACGAGCCGATGATCGGCGGGAAATAATAGTCGTTGATCTCTTCGGCAAAGCTCATAACAGTGGTGGGCAGGATCATGGCCGAGGCGCTGTTGTCCACCATCAGCAGTACGTTTCCCTCCATGAGACACGCCGCCGCCACATCGGTCCGCTCGGTATAGCGCACCTTGGGAAACGGATCGTACCACCGTCCCGGCGACAAAGACTCCGCCACGCTCTCCTGTCCCATGGAAAGAGAACGCGCGTCGATCCGCAACAGCTTCTGCCGCAGCTCTTCCACCAGCGCAGGGTCAGCCAGCCCCTCCATGTAGCATATCGCCACGTCCAGTCCCGTCCGCTCGCCCACCTGATGGTGTTCCATCGTCAGCGCGGAGTGACGGATCCGGCGGCGCAGAAGGGCGGCGTTGCGCATCAAGCTCTCCCCGAAACCGTCGTGACTGCCCCGCAGTACCCGGCTGGAATCCGGTTCCTCCACCGCGCGCAGGGGGAACTGTTTGGCGTCCAGCAATACGCCGCCGGGAAAGCCGTCTATCATGAGCAGCGTCTTGCCCGCAAAGACCGCCGATACGATGCGGTCCGTCTCACGCTCTATCTTTACGTCCGCAATGCTGACGTAGCGGCTGACAAAATCCTCCAGCGTATAGACGCCTCTCCAGTCCGGGATCGACAGCCACACAGCAATCATCCGCTCCAGCACGGCGTCGTCGGCGTAGCCGTTGACGACCCAGAGCCGTGCGTTTCGCGTGCCGAGACGCAGTGCCCGGGTGGTCATATCAAAGCTGCGTTTGGCACCCAGAAGCGTGTCCATCTCCTGCACCCGGGCGGCAAAATCCAGTCGTTTCATGCTTTGCCCCTCCTTGCTCTCACCGTAGTATGGGGCAAAACGCCGCGCCTTATGCGGCAAGCGCCTCATAAAGAGGCGCTTGAGATTGTCAAAAAGCGGCTATGCCGTTTTTTGACGAAGGGGCGGCAACCTACTACGCGCACTCATTGTCCGCCTTTGGCGGACAATTCGCACACTTCGTAGTCTGAGCAGTGTAATTTGCCACGTACACGCCGCGGCAAATTACGATCTGAACTCTTCGCGCCGTGCGCGGCGCAAACTCTGCGAGGCTTTTTGACAAGCTGAAGTACCCTACGCAGAGGCGCTTGGCGGTATCATACCTTTTTAAGAAAGTAATAGAACGTGCCGTCCTCGCCACTGGGGCGCATACACGATGAGAGCATGCGATAGGACGGTGTGTTCTCCTTATAGCACTTTGCCGTCACACGGTCCAGTCCCAGTCGGTACAGCGCCCAATCGGCGGCGGCGGCAAATGCCTCCGTTCCGTAGCCGTGTCCGGCGTATTCGGGTGCGATCCGGCAGCCCAACTCGGCGCCGCCCTTCCAGTCGAAGCGGTAGAGCACCGCCTCGCCAATCAGCGCGCCGTCCAATCGCACGGCAAAATTCACCGCCAGACGCTTGGCAAAGTCCTCGTGCGCCACGGTGAGAAAGTAGTCCTCCGTCCGCGCGCCGTGGAGATCCTGCCGGTAGTCGTAGCCCCACCAGCGGTTGCGCTCGTCGTCCAGGCACAGCGCGTTATAGGCGGGTATATCCGCTTCCGTCAGCTCGTCCAGCACCAGACGCTCCGTCTCCAAACGGGGAACGGCGTCCCAGTCATCCAGTTCACAGCCCACGGCAAAATGCATCTTGGCGCCCAAGTCCGCCGGACGGTACTGGAGCTTGGAGGTGCGAAGCCCCTTATCCCGGGCGTCGTCCTCCCGGTTGATCCACGCGCAGTCCGCGCCATAGTGGGCGGCAAACGCCTGCACAATGGCAGGATACGCCCCCGGGTGGGAATAGAGAGCTTTCTCTACGTGGGTGACAAGTGTTTCACCGCATCGCTCCGAGATGCAAAGCGCCGCCAGACGGCCGCCCGTTACCAGTCCGCCGCAGCGAAACCACCCGCTCTCCAGCATGGGAACAAGTCCTTTGGCAAAACCCAATTCCTCCTGCGCCCGGATATTCTCTTTGTGAAACTCCGCCTCATAATCTGCCCAGAACCGCTCGATCAGCGCGCCGTCCGCCGCCGTCAGTTCCACAAACGCCGCGTCGGGATACGCCCTGCGAAACTGCTTGATATGATTGCGCTGACCGCTGTAACCGCGTCCGGCAAAGGACGCCAGATCCTCCGCATGATAGAGATAATCCTTCCACACACGCTCGTTGGTCAGCGTCAATCGTGTATAGCGGCGGCACAGCATGGCGCTGTACTCCTCCGGTACGGCGGAAAGAACCGGACGAATCCCCCGTTCGGTGCAATAGTCCTCGATGGCGGTGAGCGCGGCGTCTAAGTCTCCGTCCTCCCCCGGTACGGGCAGGTCGAACACCGTTTCTCCACGAATCTCATTGCGTACGATCAAACACCCCGCCGTTTCTGTAAAAGAGGGGTGCAGATAGTCCTGCCACATCAGCTTAACGCCTACGGAATACTCGCACAATCGGTAGGCGCAGCGTTGATAGTACCGGCGCAGCACTTCAGCGTTTTCACCGGTCACTTTTTCAAATGTAAGCATATACCCGTATCATTCCCATCTATCTATCGTAAAAAGCAAACGCCGCCCGACGGGTCGGCGTTTGTTCCCTGTCCGGTGCCGGGTCGGCTCTACCGCAGGCTGTTCCAAAAGACCCGGATCTTTTCATACGTCTCCTCACTGAGACTGTGCTCGATGAGGCAGGCATCATGCTCGGCGGTGTCAGGGCTGACGCCCATCTTACAGAACATCTCCGTGAGCAGGTGGTGCTTATCCAACGTATGGCGGGCAATTTCCATGCCCTTGTCCGTCAGCACCAGTTGACCGTCGTCGAGCCGCTCTACGCAGCCGCTGTCCACCAGCTTGCTCACCGCCACGCTGACGCTCGGTTTGGAGAATCCCAGATGCGCCGCCACGTCTACACTGCGGCAGCTGCCTCGTTTCTCCCGGATCATCAGGATCGCTTCTAAATAATCCTCGCTGGAACGGTGTCCGTCACGCATACTCTCCCTCCGATACGAATCCAAACCACCATACTACAATTATAATAATATCGTATACTAACCGGAGGACTTTTGTCAAGCATAACCCGTTTATACGCTTCCTTCCCCATGCGGCGCGGGCGATCCCAACTCCACCGCCACGGCACGCAGCCGCTCGGCGTGGCTTTTGTCATGACTGACCAGCACCAGTGTTTTATCGGCGGTAATTTCGTCGATGGCGGTTAAGCACCGTTCGGCGCTTTCCCCGTCCAGCCCGGTGAGCGCCTCGTCCAGTACCAATACGTCAAAGGGATGCGCCAGGGCGCGTCCCAACGCCGCACGGCGGCGCTGACCGCCGGATATCTGATGGGGCAGGCTGTCCAGCACGTCGGCAAGTCCCAATCGGTTCAGAACACGGCAGGCGGTCTCGGTGTCGGAAAAGAGCGCCGCGTTTTCCAGTACCGTTCGCTCACTCAATAACCGGTTTTCCTGAAAAACCGCCGAAAAACGAAGTCCCTCCGTTCCCGTGACACGTCCGTGCCGGGGACGTTCCAAGCCCATGAGCAGCCGCAGTGCGGTGGTCTTGCCGATGCCGGACGCGCCGAATAAGCTTAAGCGTGCGCCGTCGGGAATCGCCAACGACCAGCTTTCCAGTACCGGCGGCTTGCCGCGGTAGGCGAAGGTGACGTTTTCAAATCGGATCATCTCCGTCCCCCCTTTATGAAGCGGCGCGCCAGTGTCTCCAATGCCACGCTCCACACCACGATCACCAGCGTCAGGGCAAACACCTCGTCATAATCCACGGCGTTTTTACTGCCCCACAAGAGATTACCAAGAGAGGAATCCGCACGGCAGATAATCTCCGCCGCCACACCGGATTTCCATGCAAAGCCCAGACCTGTGGCGACCGCGGCGGTAAAATAGGGACGAAGCGACGGCAACGTGATCTTGTGCAGAATCTCCCGGCGGCGCATGCCGAACACCTGCGCCATCTCCACCAGAGAGCGGTCCGTTTGACGAAGTCCGCTCTCCACATTGCTCCAGATAACAGGCAGGACCGTCAAAAAGGCGATAAAGGTAGGGATATGCTCCCGGGACACCCACAGAAAGACCAGTATGGTGACCGACGCCACCGGCACAGCGCGAATCAAACGCAGCAGCGGCTCGGCGGCAATCTCCCACAGCCGCCAACGCACCGCCAGCGCCGCGCCCGCAGTACCTGCCGCCACCGCCAGCAAAAAGCCCGTTCCGATGCGAAGCAAGGAGGCGCACACCGTCAGCCAGAAATCACGCGTACTGCCCAGCCGGATCAGCGCCGCGGCGGTGTCCGCCGGTGTGGGAACGGGGAGCAACAGCGTGCGGTTGACCGCCATGGCGCCTAAATGCCACACCAGTACCCAAAAGAGAATCGCCGCGGCGGTGTGCCACCATTTACGCACCATAATAGAAATCGTCGCCCGGCAGCTTGCCGCCCACGCTCTTGGGGTTGGCGTCGAACATCACGCTCAGATAGCCGCTCAACTGCTCGCGCATCTGTGTGCCGGATACGTAAGTCAGACCGCAGTAGGGAATCGCCTTTGCCGCCAACGCCGCCTTGGGTATGATCCCGTACGTCTGGCACAGAGCCGCTGTGCCTTCCACGTCGTTTCGCGCCGTTTCGATGGAGGCGGCGTAGTCCTCCAAGAAGCCCTCCACCGCCGCCGGGTGCTCCTCCAAAAAGGCGGTGCGGACAATGACACAACCCATCATCAGCGTGCTCTCGCCGCCGGAGACCTTATCCCACTCCTCGGTCATGTCAAGGGCGGTCTTCGCGCCCTCGTACTGCATCTGCAGCGTCGTCGCCACCGGCTGCGGCGCCAAAATCACCGCGTCAGGCTCCGTCTGCCATACGCCCAGAAGCTCACTGCCCTCCCCTACGAACCGGATCTCCACGTCGCTCTCGGGGTCAAGACCGTTGCCTTGCAGGACGTAGCGCAGAATATACTCCGGATTGGCGCCCTGACCGGGACTGTAAACCGTCTTGCCTTGCAGATCCGCCACCGTGGATACGTCCGTGCCGTTGGTCAACACGCTCAGTACACCCAGTGTATTCACCGCCAGCACCTTCACGCCGCCTTCGGTCTTGTTGTATAAAGTTGCCGCCATATTGGTCGCCACACAGGCGATATCCGCCGCACCGCCGGACACCGCCGCCACGATCTCATCGTTGGCGCCGGTCATGGTCACGTGGTAGACGTTTTGCAGTTCCTCGCCGCCGTCCGCCTTTGCCCACAGGGGCAGAGCACCGATCCCGGTGGGGCCTGCCAGCACGTACACGTTCATCTCCGTCGGCTCCGCCGGCGTCTCATTCGGCGCACCCGCGCCGCAGGCGGTCAGCCCCAGAGCCAGTACCAATGCGAAAAATAGAGTCATTGCTTTTTTCATTTTATTACCTCCCAATCGTCGCCCTTCCGGACAACCAAATTTTTTGCTTCCAATGTTTCCATGGCGCGGTAGAGACTGGTGCGCCCCATGTTCAAGCTGCCCGCCAGCCGGGTCATGGTGACCGGAACGGTCAACCGCCCCGCTTCGTCCGAGTTCTCCGCCAGATACCGATACAGCCGTCCCGCCGCGTCGTTTTGCGACAGCACCGCAATTTTCCCGTTCAAAAGCCGCACCCGGGAGGATAGAAAGCCGATGTAATTGACCGCCGTGCGCGGATAGCGCAGGAACATTCGCTCCAACAGCTCCTCCGGCAAAAACCGCACCGAACAGTCCGTGATCGCCCGGATTCGGCTGACGTAAGACCCCTCCATGCCAAACAGCGCCGCCGCGCCGAACACCGCGCCGGGCGCAAAGGAAGCGAGCACCGTCCGCTTTTGCGCCGCCGACACCGCCTCTGCCCGACCCGTCAGCAGTACGCCCAATGCCCGGCGACGGCAGGCTTCGTCATAAATGCTCTCGCCGCGGCGGTAAGTCACCGTCTGCGTATCCTCCGCCATCTCCAGCGCCTCCGGCACGCCGGCAAAAAGAAACAGATCCTCCAACCGTATCTCGCTGCGCGTCATCTGCCTCACCTCAAATTCTGTTCCGTTTGGAACATTTTAGCAGAAGATCTGTTCGCTGTCAACAGCCGATGCGTGCAATAAAAAACTCGGACAGAGCCATTCCCTGTCCGAGTTTTCCGCCTTCTTGAACCGGCAGCGGATCGGTTGATTACCGCTCCTTGCTGGAATAGAGGACAATATCCGCCTCCACGATTTGACCGTTTCGCAGCAGCTTCAGGTGCATGGTATCGCCGATAATGTGTCCACGGCGCACCGCCAGCAGATCCGAGGTTTGATAGATGCTCTGACCGTCGGCGGAGAGGATCACGTCGCCCTCCTGCACGCCTGCCGCCTGCGCCCCGTAGTTATCCTCCACGGAATAGACCTCCACCTGCGTACCGTTACCGTCCTCTCTCGGGACGGTAATCACCGTGATGCCGATGGTGGGCACGCCGCGGAATTCCCCGTGGGCGATAAGATCATTGATGACAAAAGACGCCGAGCTAATGGGAATGGCAAAGCCCAGTCCTTCCACACTCGCCTCGCCCTCCCAACCGGTTCCGCTCATTTTCAGCGTGTTGATGCCCACGATCTGACCGCTGCTGTTGATAAGCGGACCGCCGGAGTTGCCATTATTGAGTGCGGCGGTGGTCTGGATCATGGTCATATAGCCGCCGTCCACCTCCACCTCTCTGTTGACGGCGGAGATGATCCCGTCGGTCAGCGTGCCGCGCAGCTCCACCCCCAACGGATTGCCGATGGCGTACGCTGTCTCGCCCACCATCAGCTCGTCGGAGTTGCCGAACGCCGCCACAGGCAAATTTTCGGCATTCTGCGCTTTGAGAACCGCCAGATCCTCCTCCATGTCGTACCCCACCAGCTTCGCCTCATAGGACATGCCCGTATCCAGTACGATCATGCACTCCTTGCCGCCGGATATCACATGGGCGTTGGTGATGACGTAGCCGTCCGCCGTCATGATGACGCCCGTGCCTATGGATCCCATATTGTTGCCCTCATCGGATACCACCGTGACCACGGCAGGATTGACCTTGGTATAGAGCTCCGGGGCGGACAGGGTCTCGCCGCGCGTGGACTCAATCACCAAGCGCACGGACGGATCGCCTGCGCAGCGGGGAATCGCCGTATTCTTATCGCGGGTGATATCCACGATACTGCTGGCGTTTCCCTCCTCGCCGCCGGGCAGAACAAAGTCGCCGCCGGGGAGTCGGTCGTCGCCGTCATCATTCCCTTTATGCAAAGCAACAGAACCGACTATCACACCGATCAAAACCGCCATGCAAGCCAAAAAGATCCACAGCCCTCTGCGGCGGCGTTTCTTCTCGCGCTCCGCCGCCTGCCGCCACACGTCCGTCTGTGCGCGCGGCGCGGTTTTCGATCGCAACCGCTCCGGCAGAGGCGATGGGTGGACGTAGCACTCCACGATTTCCTTTGCGCCGCTCTCGGGCGTATACCACGACACGATCTCCTGCGGCTCCTCTTCGCCGTCCGGGCAGAGAGCGGCGGGGGCGATATCCTCCTGTGTCAGTTTCGTCTGCTCTTCTCTTTCGTTCTCTTCTATCATACTCATTCCTCTCTCAGCCGCCGTGACGGGGCTGTGCGATCTGCATGGTAAAGCGAAAAGTGGTAACACCGTTTTCACTGGTGACGGCAATCTGCTCTTTGTGATGATCCAAAATGGTCTTGACCACATATAGACCCAGTCCGTAGCCCTCTTTATCCTCACTGCGGGACTTGTCCGACTTATGGAATCGCTCAAACAGCAGCGGAATCTCCGAGGCGGGAATGGTGTGCCCCGTGTTGCGTACCGATACCACCGCCTTGTCCCCCTCACGCTGTAAGCCGAGATAGAGGTCGGAGTCGGGGGCGGCAAATTTGGCGGCATTTTCCAACAGGTTATAAATCACCTGTGTAATGAGGTCGTTGTCGCCCAGTACCGGCACGGGATCATCGGGAATATCGGTCTCCACGTCCAGACCGCGGTCGAGAATCTTCTGTTCCATGCTCAACAGCGCCAGGCGCATACTCTCGCACAGATCAAACTCCTGCCGCCGCAGTTCCAGCGACTGAATCTGGGAGATGTCCAGCATGCGCCGTACCAGGCGGCTCAAACGCCGGCTTTCTTCAGAGATAATCTGCAAATAATGCCGCTCCTTCTCCGGCGGGATCGTGCCGTCGAGAATGCCGTCGGTATAGCCGGCGATGGTGGTCATGGGGGTTTTCAGCTCATGGGATATGTTGGCGATAAAGTCCCGGCGCTGGCGCTCCGTCTGTGCCATGGAATCCGCCATTATGTTAAAAGACGTCGCCAGTTCACCGATCTCATCATTGCGCCCGTCCTCGTGGATCCGCACGTCCAGATTCCCGGAGGCGTAGGCACGGGTGGCGCGGAGCATCTCCGTGATGGGTTGGATCTGCCGCATGGACATCAGGGAGCTTGCCACAAACACAATCAGCAGAATGATCGCGGAGGTCATGAAGAACAGCGCAATATAGGAGCGCCACATTTCCATCAGCTCTCCGGCGTCCATCACCGCCAGCACCACGCCCAAATAACCGTCGCCCTGTGCCGGCGAAATGGGGACGCCTACCACAAAGCTGCGCTGGTCGTAGATCGCTCCCACCGTGCTGCGACCGTAATACTCCCCCGTATCCAGAATGGAGTGCAGGATATCCGGCGGCACGGTAAGCGTCTTTCCCACCAGCGACTCATCGGAGGTCATCAGCACCTGTCCGCTGTCGCCGCAGATCAGAAAGTCCACGTCCGATATCAAAGACGCAACGCCGGCAAGAGCGCGCAGCGTGTCGCGCCGACCGTCGGTGTTGTCCTCTTCTGTCTCCAGATACTCCGCTGAAAGTCGGGCAATCAGCCGGGCACGATCCAACATCTCGCCGCGCTTTTTTGCCACCGTTTGACTGCGGCTGAGGGCAAAAAAGGACGCGCCGAGCAGCAGCATCGTCAGCAGTACCATGCCGGCGGTCAAAAAAAACTGTTGCCAATACAGGCTGCGAAACCGCCGCACGGAATCTCTCTTTCCTGCCATCTTACTTCACTTCAAACTTGTAGCCTACGCCCCAGACGGTTTTCAGGCTCCACTGATCGGATACGTTCTCCACCTTCTCGCGCAGCCGTTTGATATGCACGTCTACCGTGCGGCTGTCGCCGAAATAGTCGAAGCCCCACACCTCGTCGAGAAGCTGGTTGCGGGTATAAACCCGGTTGGGCGTGGCAGCCAGATGATATAAAAGCTCCAGCTCCTTGGGCGGCGTATCCACCGTCTTGCCGTCTACGATCATCTCGTAGCTGTCCAGATCGATCACCAGTCTATCGAAGGTCAGACGCTTCCTGGTGTCCGCCGGGATCTCACTGCGGCGCAGCACGGCGTTGATACGCGCCATCAGCTCCTTCATCTCAAAGGGCTTGACCAGATAGTCGTCCGCCCCCATCTCCAAGCCGGTGATGCGGTCGTTGACCTCCCCTTTTGCCGTGAGCATGATGATGGGCGTGCGGCTCTTTTTGCGGATATGAGCGCATACTGCCCAACCGTCCAGCACCGGCAGCATAATATCCAGCAGTACAAGATCCGGCGCTTTCGCATCGTATTCCTCCACCGCCTTGCCGCCGTCGTAAGCAATGCGAACCTCAAAGCCCTCCTTTTCCAGATACATACGGATCAGGTCGGAGATATTGCGGTCGTCCTCCACCACCAGAATATTGCGTGCCATGCCGGTCAGCCTCCCCGTTTTCATTGGTTCTCTCTTTATTATAGCCGCGGGAAGCGTTGCTTCCTGAACATTTTGTAAACTTGCCCGTATACGCAAGATGATTGTATCACATTTTCCCGCCGGTGTATAGAAAAAAATCCCACCCTACGTCATCGCACCGATGGTAACGCCTGTATAGTACCAGGACAGGATCTCGCGCCACGTTTTTCCCTGACGCGCCAGCTCATTGGCGCCGTATTGGCTCATGCCCACGCCGTGTCCGTAGCCGGTGACACGGAAGGTAATCTCCTCGCCTGCCGACACGGTAAAGCTCGCCGAGCGCAGTGAAAAGAGCCGCCGCATCTCCGTGCCGGACAAGGTGACGCCGCCTACACGCAGGCTCTCTACCCGGCCGGAGCTGTTTTCGGTGATATCGGTGATCCAGCTTTGCGTGTTTCCTGACAGATCCGCCTCCGGGTGCGCCGCGAGCACCGTGCCGCGAAAGCTATCCGGCGTGACGGTGACCACGCTGTAATAGTTGGGCACCGTCTCCTCGTTTTCCGGACTTTCCACGCTCTTGAGATAGGGCAGATCCGATACCCATACATCGCCCGAGTTGGCGGTCACACCCGAGGAGGAGGAGTGGAACACCGCCAGAATGGGCATGCCTTCGTAGCGCATGATCTGCCCGTCGGTATCGTGCACCGCCCGGTCGATCTTCTCCTCATACGCGGCAAAAGAATCGCCCCACTTCTGCCGCGCTTCCTCCTCCGACAGCCACGCGTTGCAGCAGAGCGGATCGGTGCATACGTCTGCGCCCGGGTGGGCATCTTTGGCGCCGGAGCGCAGTTGATAGCACACAAAAGTGCGCTCCGCTACCGCCTGTGCCGCCAGAGCCTCCTGTTCAAAGGACGGAAACATCTCCCTGCGCACCACGCCGGGCAGATACTCCGCCAGCGTCATTTCCTCTATTTTCTCCCCGATCTGTACCCGGATCGTCACGTCTGCGTCCAGCCGCGCCGCCGGCACAGCGGCGGTATCGGGATCGGTTTTGATCGATTCTGTTACCGTGCCGGGAGACGGCACGCTGCCGGTGGAAGTCGCGCGTCCGGGTAGCAAAAGCGACGGCACAAACAACAGCGCCGCCATAGTGAATCCGGCAAGAACAGCATTTTTCATTTTATCTCCCCCTCGGCATATCCTATGCTCTGCCTGTCCGACATATGCCGCAACAGTCTCATAAACACCGTAAAGCGGAGAACCGGCGACCGGTACTCCGCTTTACGACAGGAAGATTGATGAAGAAAGAACTCGTTTCTTACGGAATCAGCATACCAGTGGCTTGTTACAAAACAAGGGCAAAAAAACATTAAAAAGTGTGAAATCTTTTACACCTTATCGCAGTGTGTGAAAAAAATCCGACAGTACCTGACGGCACTCCTCTTCCAGTATGCCGCCTACCAGCGCCACACGATGAGGAAAATTCTCCATAAACAGATTCAGCACACCGCCGCAGGCGCCCATGGCACCGTCACGTGCGCCGTAATATACCCGGTCGATGCGGGCGTTGAGAACCGCCCCGGCGCACATGGGACACGGCTCCAGCGTTACATACAGCGTACAGCCGTCCAGCCGCCAGGAACCCAGCGCCGCGTTGGCCTCCGCAATCGCCTCCGTCTCCGCATGAGACAGTGTCGAATGCTTCTCCTCCCGGCGATTACGGCCTCGCCCGATCACCGTGCCGTCCTTTACGATCACGCAGCCCACCGGCACTTCGCCCGCCGCTGCCGCCTCTTGCGCCAGCACCAGCGCCTGACGCATATACTCCTCGTGCATAGAAAATCCTCCTCGAGGTGTTTAACCCCTGTCATATTTGTCCAAAATAGCAGTAAATATAGGTTGAGCAAATGCTCACAGGAGGGAACACCATGGCAAAAAAACGAATGCACCAAACAACCTCCGCCGTCACGCAACTGCGGCAGGAGCTGCAAGATACCGCCCAGGCACTGCGATGCGCCTATGACCGGTTCAACTACGTATCCGATCCAGAGTTGGTGGAAGCCAGCGTCTATGAGATCAGCTCCCTGAAGGCAAGATACAACTACCTCCTGCGCCGGATCAAAGAGCAGACCGACGCTTCCGCGGAGGAGGAACCGTCTTTCGTAGCAGCATCGTCCATGAGAGGAGGCGGGATATGTCGGTCGTAGAATACGCCGCGCTGGCGGTGGTGATCCTCTTTTTGCTGGTGGCGGCGGCGCGCCTCTTCTCCGCGCCGCTGAAGCTGGCGCTGCGGGTAGTCGTCAACTCGGTGTTGGGATTTGCCGCTATGTGGCTTTTAAATCTGACCACCGCCGTTACGGGACTGTCCTTGGGACTAAATCTCTTTAACGCGCTGATCATCGGGGTTCTTGGGGTACCGGGCTTCGTACTGCTGCTGCTGGTGCAGTGGGTGCTTGGTTGAGTACATATAGCCGTTTCATGCTTTTCTGCCGCCGCGCCGCAAGGCGCGGCTGAGACTGTCAAAAAACGGCTATGTCGTTTTTTGACAAAGGGATTGCAGCCTACTACGCGCACTCATTGTCCGCCTTTGGCGGACAATTCGCACACTTCGTAGTCTGAGCGGTGTAATTTGCCACGTACACGCCGTGGCAAATTACGATCTGAACTCTTCGCACCGTGCGCGGCGCGAACTCTGCGAGGCTATTTTGACAGACTGCGCCGCGCCGCAAGGCGCGGCTTTTTCAACGCTCCTGCGTACCCGGCTGCCAGCCGTACAGAGGATAACGCTGCACCGCGCCAAACAGCTTATTCTTAAGATCCGGGTATTGCCGCTCCAACGAGGCAAGCAACTCCTTGATTTCCTGCCGACGGCTGGCTCCGTCGGCGGGGCATGTGCTTTCCACCACCGGCAAACGGAGGCGCTCCACCGCACGGCGGATCTCGTCCTCCCGGCAATAGAGCAGCGGACGGATCTGGGTAATGCCCGTGCGATCCAGATACGTCACCGGTTGAAAACAGCCGATGCGCCCTTCAAACAGCAGATTCATCAGCAACGTCTCCACCGCGTCGTCCCGGTGATGACCTAATGCAATCTTGGTAATGCCTTGCGCCTTTAGCGCCGAATGGAGACTGCCCCGCCGCAGCTTGGCACACAGCGAACAAGGATTCTTCTCCCGCCGCTCCTCAAATACCACCTGATAGATCGGTTCGCAGATCCGGTGATAGGGTACGCCCCATTCCCGGCACAGCGCCGCCACCGGCTCAAAATCCATGCCCGGCAGCCCCATCTCCAACGTGACTGCCTCCACGGTAAACTCCGCAGGGTAGAACTCCCGCAGACGACACAGCGCCGCCAGCGTCAGGAGACTGTCCTTCCCGCCGCTGACACCCACGGCAATCCGGTCGCCGGGTGCGATCATGTGATAGTCCTCCACACAGCGGCGTACCAGACCTAAAATGTGCTGCATAGATTCTCGCCTCCAACAAAAAAAGCAATTTGCATCGCAAGAAAAACAGAGATATTAAAAGAAAATAAGAGATATTCCCAGATGTTTATATTATAATCAAATTGGTTGTTGACAACAAAAACAACTTGTGATATAAGTATTTTTGCGCGTTTGACTGCTTTTCTCACCACCGATCGTACCATGGGCGGCAGGAAAAGTAAAGCGATAACACAGAACAAATGGAGGAAAAAACCATGTCCACTTTCATGGCAAACAAAGCCAACATTGAGCGCAAGTGGTACGTCGTGGACGCCGCCGGCAAGCCGTTGGGCAAAACCGCCGTCATCGTCGCCGATCTGCTGCGCGGTAAAGGCAAAGTGACCTACACCCCCCACGCCGACTGCGGTGACAACGTGATCGTCATCAACACGGGCAAGGCGATTCTGACTGGCAACAAGCTGGAGCAGAAGTATTACCGCACTCACTCCGGCTGGGTGGGCGGTCTGAAAGAGACCAAGTATCGTATCCTGATGCAGGATAAGCCGGAACTGGCTATGCGTGTGGCGGTGCGCGGCATGATGCCTCGCAACACCATCACCAAGGATTCCCTGAAGCGTCTGCACATTTATGCCGGTGAGCAGCATGAGCATCAGGCTCAGAAGCCCGAGCTGGTCAAGTAAGGAGGAGAACGAGAATGTATCAGTCCAAGAATCCCTATCTGTACGGCACCGGCCGGCGCAAGTCTTCCGTGGCTCGCGTGCATCTGTTCCCCAACGGCTCCGGCAAGATCACCATCAACGGCCGTGACATCGACGAATATTTCGGTCTGGAAACACTGAAAATGGTCGTCCGTCAGCCCCTGAACACCACCAACACCCTGGGCAAGGTGGATATCGTCGCTACCGTCGAGGGCGGCGGCGTCTCCGGTCAGGCAGGCGCTCTGCGCCACGGTATCAGCCGCGCGCTGCTGCTGGCGAACCCCGACTATCGCGCCCTGCTGAAGAAGGCGGGCTTCCTGACCCGCGATCCGCGCATGAAGGAGCGCAAGAAATACGGCCTCAAAGCCGCACGTCGTGCGCCGCAGTTCTCCAAGCGCTGAACGTATTATGTCGCTTTCAACAAGCACCCGTTTCAGGCGGGTGCTTGTTGCTTTTCGGCGGGGTGCTGAACGCGTCTATATGCCGCTATTCTTTGCGCCGCATCTTTTGTCGAGAACTTTTTTACCCTCGGGGGTTGACACATTGCGGCAGATGTGGTATCCTATTCTTTGCCAATATCCGCCGGTGTGGTGGAATGGTAGACACAGGAGACTTAAAATCTCCCGGTAGTAATACCGTACCGGTTCGAGTCCGGTCACCGGCACCAAACCGGAAAAGTGCATATCGCGGGATAGAGCAGTTGGTAGCTCGTCGGGCTCATAACCCGGAGGTCGGGGGTTCAAGTCCCTCTCCCGCAACCATTTAGAGAGTTCATAACGGATTTGAGTTATGGACTCTCTTTTTTTAGTGTTCCTACCTGTTCCTTGCAATTTCTTAACAACAATCCCATCATAAGTTTATTAGCAAACAATGGAGGTATTTTATGAATGTTGCTGTTTTTTATCCTTGTCGACCTTATTGTACTGACAAAGATGTTACAGAAGAAATTGTTTCAAATAGTGTTGAATCTCTGTATCCAGTCCTAAACCATCCTCCATATGATTCCACCCTTAGTAAACGTGATGATTTCTTGCGATTGCTCCACGAGCCGTCAATTGAATCATTAATGGTTTGGCGTGGTGGGCGTATCGATGATAGCGGGAGTTTATGGAAATCATCACTTGGGTTGCTTAAAGATTTAACAAAAAGCGATTGGAAATGGATTGAAAAACATCCAAAGAACATTATTGGATATTCAGACGCAACATATTTACTTTGTGCCCTGGTTTCACATGAAATCAATTGCTTTTATGGTCCAAACTATAATTCAACACTCCAATGTTCTACTGATGATGAGCTTAATACAACATTAGAATATTTATCATTGGCGCTTAAATCAAATAATGATTATGTAATTGATTTCAGTGAAGAAAAATTAACTTTAGGACAACATTCTCCATGGACACTTGCTGGCGGAATTGCAACCGGTAGACTTGTTGGTGGAAATCTTAATACAATATACCAGCTACTAAACCTGAAAGAGCATGAGAATGTTTTTACAATACATCAAGGTGATATTTTGTTTCTTGAAGAATGTGACCCAAATTATGTCTTAAGGAACAATACAGTAATGGGAAGTATGCATGAACAGCTGATGTTTCTTGAAAAAGCTGGCGTTTTTTCAAAAATAAGTGGACTATTATTTGGTAGGAGTAAAATCCCAACTGTATATGATCCTGACAATAATCTTTTTTATGTACAAGTTGACAATTCACAAGAAAGAAACTATTTTGAAAAGTGCATACAAAGCTTTATACCAACCGATATTCCCATTCTTGCAAACGTTGCTTGTAGTCATACTCATCCGATGGTCACTCTCCCATTGGGTCGGAAAGTCACTTTGGATTCAAATGCACAAACACTCACTGTGCATTAACAATACCATATCAAAATAACCACCTATGTATCGGAGCAGGTTCGCCTGCTCCTTTTTGTTTTAACCTCCTTCTTCCGTTTCTTCTCCGTCGTCGCCGTAGTGAACCTTGAGCGGCGCGCAGGAGATATACTCCACCGAAACGCCCTGACGGGTGTCCTCCGAAAAGCGGGTCAGCGATTCCTCGGGGATTTCAAGATACCCCACAAAGCGGTAGTAGATCACCACACGTTGCGTGCGGTTCTTGCCGACGCCCTCGGTCTCGTGGACTTCGATCCGGTCGATCAGCTCGGTCAGAAGATTCTTTGTCAGCATCTTCATTTCCATAAAGCGGCGGATCGCGCGGACGAACTTGTCCCGCTCATAGCGACGGTCGTCAAGGTCTTTGAGCTTCTCCTGCAAAACAATGATACGGTCTTTGGTGCGCGCCCGCTCCTC
>JAFZRS010000009.1 GCA_017619715.1 Oscillospiraceae bacterium
ATTTACTTCGCCAGAATCTTTTTCAGATGGCAGAAACGGGGCAGGGAATCCACCTTCGGTAACTCCGGCTCACCCTGAATGAGGGGCAGCACGTAGTCGACCAGGGGTTGCAGTACGCCGTTGCCCGCCTCGTTGATCCACTCGCGTGGCAGCTTTTTCTCCGCGTTTGCCACCTCGGTCAGGGGCAGCAGTTTGGTCTTGCAGGTGTATTTGCCGTCGCGGATCTCGCGCTCGAAGCCGATCATCTTATCGGTGATACCGTTGACGGCATTCTCTACGGCGGCCTTGCCTGCCATGAAGGACTCCTCGATATCGGTCAGTGACGCCAGATGCGCACCGCAGCGCTGCAGCAGGTTCAGCTCAATGCCGCGCACCTTGGCGCCCGTCTCCTTTTTCAGCGTCTGCGCCAGAACGGTGGCAAGACCGCCCAACTGGGCATGACCGAAACCATCGGTAGCAGCGACCTTCGCCTCGGAGACAAAGCTGCCGTCGGCATAGTGGATACCCTCGGACACGGCGATCAGGCAGTTGCCCTTTTCGGCATAGATCCGCTTGACGTCACGAATAAAGGCGTCCATATCAAAATTCGTCTCGGGCAGATAGATGAGGTCGGGACCTGCGCCGTACTGCGCGGCGAGGGCGGAAGAGGCGGCCAGCCAGCCGGCGTGACGACCCATGATCTCCACCACCGCGATCATGCCGGTATCATAGACCCGGGCGTCCTGATAGACCTCCATCATAGACGTGGCGATATACTTGGCGGCAGAGGCAAAGCCGGGGCAATGGTCGGTACCGTACAAATCGTTGTCGATGGTCTTGGGCACGCCCATCACGCGGCACTCATAGCCCACGGACTGCATATACTTGCTGATCTTGTTGCAGGTATCCATCGAGTCATTGCCGCCGTTATAGAAAAAGTAGCGAACGTCGTGCTTCTTGAACACTTCCAGAATCCGCTTATAGTCCGTATCGTCCACGTCCGGATCGGCGATCTTGTAGCGGCAAGAACCGAGAGCGGAGGAGGGGGTATACTTCATCAGGCGCAGTTCCTCGGGGTCTTCCAATCCCATGTCGAACAAACGGTCATTCAATACGCCTTTAATACCGTGCTCGGCACCCAGCACCTGGGTGATGGCGCCGGATTTGAGCGCCGTGTCGATCACGCCGTACGCGCTGGCGTTGATAACGGAAGTGGGACCGCCGGATTGACCGATAATGCAGGCGCCCTTCAACTCTTTCATAGTGGTTACCTCCCAAATATACATGATCTGCGGCGCGGAAACACCGCGCCAAATTTCTACCACACATTTTACCACGAGAAATTTCCAATGTAAACTGCTTTGTGCTTGCAAATGGAAAAAAATGTGGTAAAATAGAATAGGAAAGAAACGTACCAATCGTTCCATACATTTTTGCAAAGGAGAGATTTTCTATGCCACTGGTAACTTCCAAGGAGATGTTTGCAAAGGCCTACAACGGCGGTTACGCCATCGGCGCTTTCAACGTCAACAACATGGAGATCGTGCAAGGTATCACCGAGGCTGCCGCTGAACTGAAGGCGCCGCTGATCCTGCAGGTATCCAAGGGCGCCCGCGCCTATGCCAATCACACGTATCTGATGAAGCTGGTGGAGGCCGCCGTCATCGAGACGGGTCTGCCCATCGTGCTCCATCTGGATCACGGCGACAGCTTTGAGACTTGCAAGAGCTGCATTGACGACGGTTTTACCTCTGTGATGATCGATGCGTCCAGCAAGCCTTTTGAAGAGAATATTGCCATTACCCGTCAGGTGGTGGAGTATGCTCACGATCGCGGCGTGGTAGTTGAGGCGGAATTGGGCACACTGGCAGGTGTGGAGGACGAGGTCAAGGTGTCCGCGGAGGATTCCTCCTACACCCGTCCCGAAGAAGTGGAGGAATTCGTCACCCGCACCGGTTGCGACTCTCTCGCCATCGCCATCGGCACCAGCCACGGCGCGTATAAGTTCACCGCCGCCCAGTGCACCCGCAACGAGCAGGGCATTCTGGTGCCGCCGCCCCTGCGTTTCGACGTGCTGGAAGAGGTCTCCAAGCGCCTGCCCGGTTTCCCCATCGTGCTGCACGGTTCTTCCTCCGTACCCCAGGAGTTCGTGAAGATGATCAACGAGAACGGCGGCAATATGCCCGACGCCGTGGGTATCCCCGAAGAACAGCTCCGCAAGGCGGCTTCCATGTCCGTGTGCAAGATCAATATCGACTCCGACCTGCGTCTTGCCATGACGGGAACAATCCGCAAGTACTTTGCCGAGCACCCCGATCATTTCGATCCCCGCCAGTATCTCAAGCCCGCCCGCGCCGCCATCAAGGCGCTGGTCGCCCACAAGTTGGTGGACGTGTTGGGCTGCGACGGCAAGGCTTTTTAACTAACGAACAGGAGATAACGGCACGGAATCAATATCCGTGCCGTTTTTCCCGGGAAATAAGAAAAGAGACGGGGCGGAAAAACCGCCCCGTCTCTTTTCTTATTTTCTTGTCTTTACAGTGTGCCTTTGATCTTCGCGGCGATCTGATCGGCGGTCAGACCGTATTCGCGCATCACGTCGGCAGCCTTGCCGGACTGACCGAACTGATCATTTACGCCGATTTTCAGGAACTTGCAGTTAACCTTGCCCATCAGCACGTCGGCTACGGCATCGCCCAGACCGCCGATCACGCTGTGTTCCTCCACGGTGATGACGTTGCCGGTCTTGGCGGCGTATTTCGCCACGCAATCCGCGTCAATGGGCTTGATGGTGTGTACGTTGATCACACTGACTTCAATACCGTCTGCCGCCAGCAGACGAGCTGCCTCCAATGCCTCGGGTACCATAGTGCCGCAGGCAAACACAGCGGCGTCTTTACCCTCGCGCATCACATTCGCCTTGCCAATCTCAAAGGGATAGTCTTCCTCAAAGACAGGCGTGGCGGAACGCGCCAGACGCATGTAAACCGGACCTTGGAAATCCGCCAGCGCAAAGGTGGCTTTTTTTGCCTCGTTGGCGTCGGCGGGAACGATCACCGTCATACCCGGGATCAACCGCATGAGACCAATATCCTCCACAGACTGGTGGCTGCCGCCGTCCTCACCCACGGAGAGACCTGCGTGTGTGCAGCAAATCTTGACGTTAAAACGGGGATAGGCGATGGAGTTGCGGATCTGCTCATAGGCGCGACCGGCACCGAACAGGGCAAAGGTGGAGCAGTAGGGGACCAGACCCGTGGTGGACAGTCCTGCGCCGATATCCATCATATTGCCCTCGGCGATGCCGCAATCGAAGAAGCGGTCAGGATGCGCCGCCTTGAAAAACTTGGTCATGGTAGCGCCGGCGAGGTCAGCGTCCAGCACGACTACCTTATCATTGACATTGCCCAGCTCTGCCAGGGCTTTGCCGTACGCTTCGCGGGTTGCAATCTTTTCACTCATCGTCTTAGTCCTCCAATTCTTTCAAAGCCTGCTCACGCTGCTCGGCGTTAGGCGCCTTGCCGTGCCAGCCCACCTGATTCTCCATAAAGGAAACGCCCTTGCCCTTGACGGTATGCGCCAGAATACACTTGGGCTTGCCCTGCGGCACCGGGGCGCTGAGCGCTGCCTCAATGGCATCGAGATCATGTCCGTCGATCTCAAAGAGCTCAAAACCGAAGGCGCGCAACTTGGCGGGCAGATCGCCCAAGGACATTACTTCGTCGTTGGAACCGTCAATTTGCAGACCGTTGTTATCCACAATTACCGTGAGATTATCCAATTTGTAGTGGGCGGCCGCCATAAACGCCTCCCAGATCTGACCCTCCTGGCACTCACCGTCACCAAGGATGGTGTAGACCTTGGTATCCTTGCCCTGAACCTTGGCGCCCAGCGCCATGCCGACGGCAATGGAACAGCCCTGACCGAGAGAGCCGGTGGAGGCATCTACGCCCGGAACTTTCTTGGCGTCCGGGTGACCTTGCAGAATGGAGTGGAGCTGACGGAAGTTGATAAACTCATCGCGGCTGATAAACCCACGCTCTGCCAAAACGCCGTAATAGCACGGCGCGGCGTGACCCTTGCTCAATACAAAACGATCACGGTCGGGATTGCGGGGATTCTTGGGATCAATACGCATGTGATTGAAGAATACGCTGGTCATCAGATCCACTGATGACAACGAACCACCCGGATGACCGCTGCCCGCGTTGGCGGTCATGTTGATGATGTTGCGGCGCACTTGTGTGCACACTTTTTTAAGCTCTGCTGTGTTCATAGAAACCTCCGTTCGTAAAAAGTTTTATAATAATATGAGATACACATATTACGCTTTTTCTTCATCTGCCGGACGATCCTTCGCTTTGACCATGGATAACGGATTGGCTCTGGCAGCCACACGTTTCGCTTCGTTGTCAATATGCGTATAGATCTCCGTAGTGTTCAGATGCTCGTGTCCCAGAACTTCCTGTACGGCTTTCACGTCTACACCGTTTTGCACCATCAGCGTGGCGGCGGTGTGGCGCAGCTTGTGGGCGGAGTATTGTGAGCTGTCCAGTCCTGCCACAGCGAGGTATTTTTTTACCAGCGCGTGTACGGTGGACCGGCTGATACGCTTATTTTGACCGGACAAAAACAGCGCATCCTGATCCCGACCGGATACGGGACGCCGTACTGCCAGATACCGCTCCAGTGCGTCCTGGCAGGCGTCGTTGAGATAGAGCGTGCGTACCTTATTGCCTTTGCCGAGTACACGCAACGTTTCGCCGCGAATATCGCTTTTATTCAGCCCGATCAGTTCGGAAATACGCAATCCGCAGTTTAAAAACAATGTTAAAATGCAGTAGTCACGCTCCTGATTTGTTCCATCCACCGATTCCAGCAGGGAGAGGGACTCGTCCAAAGTCAAATAGCGGGGAAGGGTCTTGCGCATTTTCGGCGTGTCAATATCCTTGCAGGGATTATCCTCTAAAAGATGCCGTTTATTGCAAATATAGTTATAAAATGACCGAATTGTGGACAATTTACGCGCTCTTGATACGGCGCTCAATCCTTTGTTAGAATTTTCACAATTCTGGTGTATGACCCGGTCTCGGCTCAAATAGGTCATATAGCCATAGATGTCCGTCAGGGTAACGGAACTGACAAAGGCGAGATCCACGTCCGCAATGCCAATCTCGTCCCACGGCGTGTCGAGCAGCGCCGGATCGCGCGACCATTTCAGATACCGAAAGAAATTCCGCATGTCCAAAAAATACTCGTCGACAGTACGGCGGGAATGAGCTTTGATCGTCTCGTGAAACGAGAGAAAATCCAAAAGAATCTGCGGAGACTCTGTGCGGTAATTAACAGACATAGTTTATATGCACGGAAATATCAAAGAGGAACGCTTGAAACAGAATTACACATATCTACGCTAAAATACCGCAAAGCAAAACGAGAGCCCCAAACGGCTCACTATGCCGCCAAGCGGATCGTTCCGGTTCAAAGAAGCCGAAACCAGCAAAAAACAGCCAAGACTCCTCTTCCAGATTGAACAAAATTTTTATTTTGTTCAATCGCGTCTATCGCCGCGCGCCTCCTTCCTCTTGAAGTTAGCGGTCATATTATACTGCACAACTGCCAGAATGGCAAGACTGTTGATGATATTATCGTAAAACGGATTACGCTTTTTTATAATTGCCGTCGATTGGCACATACTGACGGTAAGGAGCGTGAATGATCATGCAATTCATTCCTTGCACGGACAACTGCCGTTATCAACTGGACGGAATGTGTACGCTGGATCACTGCAGCGCACCGGGATTTCCCAATCAAAGGCACCCTTGCGTCCACTATCTGCCTACCGGGACTGTGCCAACAGCTGCAACGCTTGGACGATATTCTCCACCGGAAGCAGCTCCAAATGAGGCAAATGGATAGCCTCACGGGTGCGTTTGGCGGGAATCATGCAACGGGTGAATCCCAGTCGCTCAATCTCCGACAGGCGCTGTCCCAGATGACTGATGCTGCGCACTTCCCCGGAAAGACCTACCTCCCCTATCGCCGCCATGTTGTTCGGTACGGGCTTGTCCAGATAACTGGAAGCGATAGCGACCACGGCGGCCAGATCGGCGGCAGGCTCTTCCAGCGTCAATCCGCCGATGATATTGAGATAAGCATCGCATTGGGAAAGCTTCAACCGCCCGCGTTTTTCCAGTACCGCCAGCAGCATGGCGGCGCGCCCGTAGTCAAAGCCGTTGCTGCTGCGCAGCGGTTTACCGCCTCCGGCAGGTGCTACCAAAGCCTGTACCTCCGCCAAAATGGGGCGTGCGCCCTCCATGGCACAGGTGACGCACGTACCCGGCGCGTCTGTGGGGCGACCCGAAAGGAGCATCTCCGAGGGGTTCTCCACTTCTTTGAGTCCCGCTTCCAGCATTTCAAAGACGCCGATCTCATTAGTGGCGCCAAAACGGTTTTTTGCCGAGCGCAAAATTCGATAGGACATATGCTGATCGCCCTCAAAATACAGAACGCAATCCACCATGTGCTCCAGCACTTTAGGACCTGCGATGGAACCTTCTTTATTGACGTGACCGATCACAAATACCGTGATTCCCTGCCCTTTTGCCAACTGCATCAGCGCCATAGTGCATTCCTTCACCTGCCCCACGCCGCCTGCCGGGGAATCCATCTCCTCGTTGTACATGGTCTGGATTGAGTCCACGATCAAAATATCCGGCTGTTCCCTTTCCACGCAGGATAGGATCGTACTCAGACACGTTTCCGACAGAACAAACAAGTTGGGGCTGTCCACATTCAGACGCTGCGCCCGCATTTTGAGCTGTTGAGCAGACTCTTCGCCGGATACATACAACACTTTCGCAAATTGCCCCAATTGCTGGCAGATTTGCAGCATCAGCGTAGATTTCCCGATGCCCGGCGCGCCGCCTACCAACACCAGCGATCCCTTAACAGCACCGCCGCCCAATACCCGATCCAATTCGCCTATTCCGGTGGAAAAACGGGTCTCACTATCGGCAGGAATATCTGTAATGCAATTTACCTTTACATTTACTGCTCCGAAGCGGTTTGATGCGTTTTTTGACTGGCGATCCGATAACTGCTCCACCATGGAATTCCACGCGCCGCAGGCAGGACAACGTCCTGCCCACTTGGGACTTTCATTTCCGCATTCCGTGCAGAAATAGACGGTTTTATTCTTTATCATACCTATTCCCCATTCCGGCAAAATTGACAATAACCGGCAACAATCGCCGTTGCCAGACGCATTTGATATGCGGCGTCCTGTAAAATCTCACTCTCACGTGGGTTGCTTAAGAATCCACACTCCACCAGAATCGCCGGGTGGCGGGATTCTTTCATAAGATAGATACTGCTGCTGATGGCGCTCACCGTCCGCGGCTTATCGGTGTTGACCGCCTCATTGAGCTTCTCCTGCACCGCACCTGCCGCCACGGCGGCGGGCAAAACGGTGTTATAGAAAACCTGTGCGCCATGCACCTTTGGGTGGGACGGCAGGCTGTTCTGGTGAATACTGATGACAAAAGCCGCTTCATAGCCGTTGATCTGTGCCACGCGGTTTTTCAGGTCCGAAACCTTCTTCTCCCGCAGTGTAGATGCTTCCGGCGAATAGACCGCCCCTTCCCCGCTTCGCGTCATAGCGGTAGGCTGTCCAAGAAAGAGAAAGATCCACTCCGCGTTTTTTGCAATTTGCAGATTGATACCGCTCTCCGGTACGCCGCCGGACGATACGGCGCCGCCGTCCTCCCCACCGTGTCCCGCGTCGATCACGACTACGGCGGCAGACTCGCCTTTGGCATATGCTGCGTTAGGCGCGCACAGCAAAACAGCGGACATCAGCAATAAGACACTGAGAATTCTTCGCATCGACATATACGCCAGCCCCTTTCAAATCAGCCTATGCGCGGTTGGGAACACGTATACCGATGAGAAAATCTATTATTTTGTATTATAGCATATTGCAGCCATAAAGAAAAGACCTCCGGAAGATCTCCGGAGGTCTTTTAGGTTTTGATGCTTACTTGTCAAAGGACGGATTGATGAAGTAAATGTTCTTTTGATCCATCCGCTCTTTTGCCAGACGCAGACCTTCCCCAAAGCGTTGGAAGTGTACGATCTCCCGCGCGCGAAGGAACTTGATTGCGTCGTTCACGTCCGGGTCATCGCTCAGGCGAAGGATATTATCATATGTGACGCGCGCCTTCTGTTCGGCTGCCAGATCCTCAGTGAGATCGGCGATCAGATCGCCCTTGACTTGCATGGACGCGGCGCTCCACGGAAAACCGGAGGCTGCGGTGGGATAGACGCCTGCGGTGTGATCTACGAAATACGCATCAAATCCGGCGGTTCGGATATCTTCCTCCGAAAGATCACGAGTGAGCTGATGGACAATTGCGCCGATCATCTCCAGGTGTCCCAGCTCCTCCGTACCGATGTCCGTCAGCAGACCTTTCAGCTCTGCGTAGGGCATGGAATAGCGCTGGCTCAAATACCGCAAGGAAGCGCCGAGTTCGCCGTCGGGACCACCATACACCAATAAACTACGGTATATACTCATTTCAAGTAATAAATTGAAAAACGCATAATCCGCACACTAAGATAGAATACTACAAATTACCATTTTTTCCACTGTGAGTACCGCTGAATATTTGCATATTATAGCGCATCTTTTCATACCCTCTTACAATATACATTTAACGTAAGCGGTGCTAATATTCAACATGTAAGGTTAAGTGATGAGGCTTCTCGCTTTCGCCAGCGAATATCCGATTCACGCCTCGATCACTTTGGCAAAGTGATTCAGGTTCGTTTCTGGATTTTAGCTCATCACTCTGTACTGGGAGTTTAAGGGGTGATGCCGCCGTGCACTTAAAAGCTGTAGTAACGACCATAATTACACAAGGAGGACACCACCATGGCAACGACCATCATGCCCTTCGCCCACGATACGGCGATCGCCCCCCCGATGCTAAGCGCAATTCCGTCGATTATTGCGCGGATTATCTACCTATTCAAAGCTGGGAAGTTCGCTGAGGTAAGCGCCGAAGCATACAAAGCCGAGCTTGAGAAGCAGACTGAAATCCGAGAGGCTCTGTTGGAGTCTTTGACTCAAATCGCAATGGCAACCAAAGATCCCATGGAGAGATTGTATATGTTCCAATCTATACGGGACTTGGCTGCCATGTGGTGTTGAAACACCCCTATGCGGCAAAAAGAGGCAGGCTGTGCAGTTTTGCACAGCCTGCCTCTTTTCTCACTTCAACAGCGCCGCCCAGGTCTTCTCCCCCACGACGCCGTCCACCGCCAGTTTGCGGCTTTTCTGATAGGTACGTACCGCCTTGTCCGTAGCCGCACCGAACACGCCGTCCACCGTCAGCCCCGCGCTGTTGTAAGCATTGAGCAGAATCTGCAGCGTCCGCACATATCCCCCACTCCAGCCCTTATACAGTACCGGCAGCTTCACCTCGCACTCCTCCTTTTTCTGCTGTCTATTTTCCGCGACACCATACCCGTTCTTTCCCGCCGCCTTGATCTGCGCGGGATAGTCCACCATCATATAGTCCTGATCGCACACCACGCCGGCCACCTTGTTGGAGCGGATCAGATTTGTCTCGCCGCCAAACTGCCAGATTCCCAGAGGCTGATAAGAACACGTCTTGCTCCACGACGCCACCCAGCGCGGCGTGTTGCCCAACCGCTTATCATCTATGTAGGCGCTGAAGGCGCTCTGAAAGCTGTAGACGCCCGGCATCATACCTCGCGCTTCCAGATAGGTGAGCCACGCCAGGATCACGTCCGTCAGCGCCTTTTTGCTCAGCGCCAGCATAGCCTTATGCTCCACGTCCATGTACACAGGCAGCTCAAACTGCCGCCCCTTGAGGCAATGGGTGTAGAAGTAAGCAGCCTCCTCCTCTGCTTCGGCCACTGTCAGCGCCCTGCTGAACCAGTAACACCCCACGGTCAGCCCCTGTGCCTTGGCTTTGTCGTAATTGGCGGCAAACTGCTTGTCCACATACAGTCCGTCATCTCCGCCGCCGCCTTTGAGTATGGCAAAGGTCACACCCTCCGCTTTGGCGCGGGCAAAGTCAAAATCCCCCTGCCAGCGGGACACGTCGATACCAAACTGCTTCATTCCGCATTCTCCTTTTCAGCTTTGGCAGATAGCTGCCTCTCCTGATCTTCAATTTCCGGCGCAGTTACCTTTCCGTTTTCATCGTATACGTCGTACCAGTCTCCGCAGTAATCATAAGTTGACTGCCGGAGGGACAGAATCCTTTTCAGGGTTTTGCAGGTATACAGTTTCATTCCTTGATACCGCCCATCTGTTCCTCTAAAGTCCCCGCGGTAAAACCGGCTAAAATCGTGATGTTTATAGACGGCGAGTTCTTCTCCATTGACATTTTTCCTGAGATAGTACATTGTTATTCCTCCTCGTCCGGATAGGCTATGCTGCGCAGCTCATTGTTCTGATACAGCATCATTTTATAGCTATACTCCGCGTCCGCAGCTTTGTCTGCCTGATACTGCGCCGTACTGACGCCGATCAGCGCTCCAATACACAGCGCCAGCGCCGCGCAGGTCGCCATGACCTCCTCGCCGTAGGGCAAAGCCCAAATCAGTGAGAGCGTCTTGTAGCACACGCCCGCAGCGTTGAGCGCCACCAGCGCGATCCATTTGAGCACGTCATACATCTTGTTGCTGAGTTTCATTTGCTTTTCTCCTTTCCTGTTTCGCTGATCTGCTCGCTGTCCTTCTGCGCGGTGCCTTCCGCGTCGCCCTTTTTGCGCAGCAGCTCAATGGCGCCGGAGAGGATCTTCGGCACCGGCACGCCCATCAGTCCGGCATTTTCCACTATGCTGATTGCCTCGTTTACGCAAAAGGCGATCACCACACCATCGCGTATGTAGTTGACGCCCAGCAGCACGTCCACCCGACAAGCGATCAGTACCATCAACAGCGTCACACCCTTGCGGATCAGTCCCTTCCATCCGGCGCGGCTCTCCAGCCCGCCGGTCTCCGTTTTCTCGCTGGTGTGGAACACTCCGGCGACCAGCAGTCCCGTGACGTAGTCGATCGCCATAAAGATTGCCAGCGTCGTCAAACCTGCCGTCCAGCCGCCAAAGGCGCCGGCAATGGCACTGCCAACAGCGCCGATCACGGTACAAATCAATTCCTTCATGCTTCTTCCTCTCTTTCTGCCGCATTTGCGGCGTCCATGTCTTAATCCTCGTCCGGTTTCGTTGGGAATTGAATGTCAAGCGGAAAACCCGCCTGCTCGGTAAGATCGCGCAACGCTTGTCTATACTTTGCCCATGAGCCGAGAAGCACGTCGCCCAAGCCGCGCAGAAACGACAGCCACGCCGTAAAACTCGATCCGCTGGGAACAATAAGCCCCAGTCGATCAATCGTCATACGCGCGTCACTTTCCTCCAACAGCTTATTGCGAATCTTTCTTGCATAGGTCGCAGCGTCCTCTTCGTTTTCCGCTTCAACCGCCCGATTGTATGCCGCCTGCAAGGTTTCCATCATTTCATCTTTCTGCGCATTAGCCATTGCCTCGGCTTGCTGCAAGCGTTTATAGATGTTTTGCATATTTATCTTCCTCCTTATGCGATTATACAGGCAGGGGCGACGGTGCAGGCAACAGTCGCTTGAGCATAGTCCACGTCACCGCTGGTGTACACAACGCGCGCAGTGTTCGCGTATATCGGGTTGGCAGAACGGAGCCACGAGCGACACGCCGAGCCCGCCGTGTCGCGTTTGATGAGCTCGGTCTGTGTGAGTCCCTCGTAGTATTTGAGCTGCGTACCGTCCTGATAGCTCGTGTTGTCGTAGGTACCGTAGATCTCGGGGCGCGAGAGAAGGAAAAACTTATCCTCAAGCTCGTAAACCTGATTTGCGGAAAACCCTGTACCGTCGAGGCTGTCCACTTCAAATACGGAGTTGGTGCGACAAGCGATCTTTGCCGTCTGTACCACCGATAAAAAGTCGTCGTCCAAGCCATACATAAATCCGCGATAAGCGGTATCGCTACTATTATGCCATTCAGGAGCGCGGTCAAATTTGCTTGTGGGAGTCCAAACGTTGCCGAGATTTGCGGAGCTGTTCAGCCATTGACGAGCCGCGCTCTGTGCGTAGTTATCCGAGCCGAAAATTATCCTATGTCCGCAATTCAAATTATCGTCGGTAGAGGTCGTAGCGTTCACGGTGCCGAGGCTTGTCCCTCCTGATCCTGCTGTGATAACAAGACCGCTTTCAATAGCCGTAGTAGCTCCTACGCTTGCATATGTCGCAATGGTGCGATTCGTGAGTACGCTACTATTACCGCCAACATTGATAACAATTTGCCCGCCTGCTGGTACGCCTTGGGTAATCGTAAATTGAAATGTTCCAGCTTCTACCCTGAATGAAGCATAAGTCCACACGAAATGATAAGTCCCTGCGGGGAGCGCCTCTTCGCAATAGTAGAGCGCCTCGGCAGCGTCGAAAACGAGCCCTTTATAAACTCCATTTGATCCACTGTACACATACTTTGTTTCAAGCGTCATAGTGTGAGTAAGCGTTGGATCAGCGGCTTTGTGGTGGTCATGTCCGCGCACCACCCAGGTAATAGGAATTTGCGTGCCGTCTAATTTTTTGATGGTAGTAAACTCATATCCTACCGGAAAAACAATAGGTGCAAATCCCGATCGAACAATGCTTTGAACCCGGCTCCAAGATAAATTATCCGGAGCATAAGACGCCCACAGTTTCCCACTTCCGTCAACACCGACAGGATAAATCATATCTGGCGTTTTAACCACAGGGTTGACAGAAGAACCGCCGCCACTGCTGGGAGCGGTAAACAGCCTGCCGTTAGCGTCCTTTCCCACCGGCTGTGTCATGCTTTCAGTTGCCTCTACGGGGTCGTAATCTGCCTTGTCCACCTTTCCTTCTGCTTCGATGGTCGGATCAGCGCGATATATTACTGTTACGTCCCCGGTATCCGCCCATATGCGATTGTCACCCAACAATGTGGTGATCTCCGCGGGCGCGAGCTGGTATGTCATCGGCTCGGTCAGCGGATCACCGTTTTCGTCCAGCGTTGACATCAACTCGCCGGTCGTTATGTTCAGTGTGCCTCCGTAGACCGTGCCGACCTCCTCCAACCAGTCCACGGTGTACTCCTGCCCATTATAGGATTCATAGTCCGTGGCAGCAGAGCCAAGCTCCAACTGTATATCCGAAAAAGTAGCTGTATCTCCAGCAGAGGTAGATCGCTCGCCTGATGCGAAAAACTGAATATAAGCCAAGGCATCAGGCAAAACAACTGTTGCAGAAGCACGCTCGTCCCTGATCAACGCCACTGAAGCCAAGGCGTTTTGATTGATATCTAAAAAACGAATCAAAGATTTAGTATCGTCTGTATCGGAAGATGTAACCAACGCAGAAAAGGTATATGTTCCTGCCGGAATTGGCGGCACTGAAATATAATCATCTGTCACACCTGTAAAAGATACTTCATTGACAGGAAGAAGATTTTTCTTTGCCCTGTTTATCGTACAGCTCGTCTGCCCGCCCGGCTGGTAATCAATCTCCGCTACAAGTTCTTTGATTGGCATATCATCTGCGCCATCATCAAACGCGGCAGGATTTTCTAATGCGGTACGGTGAACAAACGCCTTGTAGACTTTGGCGTCCAACGCTGTGTCTGCCTCACCACGTACTGTGGATTCCTGCGCTACCGCCGCCGCCACTTGCTCACCGTTTTGGAAATCACTGTCGTTAATCAGCTCGCTGGTTTTCGTCGGCGACAACATGGGCGTAGCACTGTTGACTCTGATCTTCACCTTGCTCATATTTCACACTCCTCAAAATCGTCTATCCGAAACAAACTTTCGGACATCAAAACCTCCACCGTTTCCGTCTCCACATCGATCTCACCGAATGTATCATCGCGTCGGATCACGGGGCGCGCGTCGATCCACACGGTGCCGCCCGGCCGGAACAGGGCGGTTTCCTCCCGCGTCCACGGCATGAGTAATGAGTTTTCATACGCACCCGATCCGCGCAGGCAATCGCCGCTGCCGTCGCTTTTCCACACGCCGGTCTTCCGCGCTCCTCCGTCTCGATACTGTTGTACGACGATCTCCACACGATCTACGTCTGTCCAGTCGAGACCGTCAAATTCGATCTCCAGCCATGCTTTTGTCATGTGTTTCATACTCTATCCCCTCACGCTGTTCTTTGCCATATCACCACTGTCACACCGCCCACGGTGCTTGTAGCAATCTGTGTCCACGTGCCGCCGATATAGTTGGTCGGATCGGTTCCGCTTACAGTTTGCAGTATGCTCCCTACCGGGAAAAAAGCGCGCTGTACAGGCGTACCTCCGATAGTGATTTCCCACCCCGTTGGCAGCTCCAGCGTATTGTCATGTTCGGCATATTTGCCAAATGCCGCGCCTCGTCCGCCCTGTTTCAGATGGAACGCCACCGCCGCCGTGGGAATGGTGTATAATACTGTCCGTTCCGAACCCAGCGTGTCGATCACGCTCAACTCCGCCTCATAGGACGCCGTCGCCGAAAGTCCCGCCGGAATAACCGCTCCTACGTTGTCGAGCAGTGTTGTGTACGATCCCCAGCTCCCGCCGACCGAACGAACGCGACACCGGCATGTCATGGCATTGTATCCGCCTGCGCTGTATATAGATCCGTGGCACAACACGTATAGATACGCTCCGTCATTTGTTGCTTCGCCCTGCGCATTGCACCGGAATACAGCGCCGTTCAATATCTCCGGCGCACCGTAGTCGTACACCGTTACTGTCTGTTCTGTTGCCTCCGACCATTTTCCGGGACGCCCGTCTTTCACTCTTGCGCACACCGCTCCGTTGGCGGTCGTCAATATTCCGGACAGCCCAGAGGAAACGGTCAGTATTTCTCCAGTACCGCCAATAGTCACTTCATACACCGTGATGGACGCTCCGTAGCTTGTCCCGCCGGTCACGGCATACGCCAGCTTCGTGTACCCCACCAGTGCGATGCCCCATCCGGCTACTGTAGCACTGGCGCTGTTGTCCAACGATATGTTCAGTTCCGCTGTCGGTGTGTAATCCGGCACGGCCAGCGTGGCGGTATATGTTTTCGTTCCTACCAAGTTGACACCGTTGTATGTATTCAGCGTCAGCGTCACTGTGTCTGAATTTGCTGTTGGGATCTGCGACCCCAATGATGCAGGAGGTGTCCACTTTGCGGTGGTAGTTGCATTCTGGGCAATTATGCCTGTGCTGGATCCAAAAGAATATCCCACCGTATGGGTAAACGCATTGGACGCCCGAATAATACTCAGCGTGTATTCCTGCCCCATGGTCATGTTTACCGGCACCGTCATGGTGGACTCTCGCGGAATGGTCGTAAGGGTCGCTGTACCGGATCCAGAGGATGCCGATAGTCCGCGCGTACCGGTCAGCGCCCCACCGCCGGCGACAGTAATAGCCTTTCCTCCGTTGGCATTATGGGTCACCGTCACTTCCTTTTGCAGCACCACATAGGTGTTACCGGAATCCATCGTATACCCGTCCGTTTTTGTTGCCACCTCGGTACCGTCTACTTTTAGATAGAAGGTAGATGAGGCGGAATATGTCTGAAAGTTTCCGGCGTTTTTGTAGGTCAGTTTCAGTGTTACCTTGCTGGTATTGTTTGCTGCGTTCACATCGGATTCCAACCAGTCGATCCAGCCTGTAATATAGTTGGTAGAAGTCACCGACAGCGGGATTCTCCCTGATTCTGCCATTTATCTCACGCTCCCATCCACCGAATTGCCAGTCCGTTCTCTGTGCTGAATTGCCAGTCGCTCATGGTAAGTGTCTCCAGCGCCGTCACGTCCTTGATATAAAGGCGGTTATTGTTCATATAGGCGACCTTTACGCTCCCTTGCCAGAAACTCAACTCATGCGCTCCGTAAATAGCGCGGAACCCTTCCTGTGAAATTACATCAACTACCTGTCCGTCTACGGTGGCGGTACCGGAGGCGTGTAACTCTTGCCCAATAGCGATGCCGATCACAGGCAAACCATTTTCGTAGTAGACGACCCCACTACGGATATAGCCCTCCGTTTTCTCACAGTAGTTCTGGAAATCCGTATTGACCCGCGCTGTATCTGCCTCCACCTCTTCCACCCGCACAATCTGTTGTGTCAGTGCCTCTGCTGTGGCGGTAAACCGAGTATTTACCTGCTCTGTATAAGTGCCAAAATCGCTTTGCGCTACATAGTCACGCTGCATGGCAGCCAACGTAGCCTGCAATCCATCCTCGCCGCATACGATATTGCCTATATCGTTTACCATCGCACGCAAGCCGGATAAATCCACTTGCGTGTGCTGTTCCACCGTGTCCGCTGTTTTGATGATGATGGATTTGAGCGTCTGGAACTGCTCTTGCATAGCGGTGGATACTGTGCCGGAAACCGTGGCTTTATCCGTCCCGCCGGTTTGCTGCTTTGCTGCGTGTTCCAGCTCCAGCCCCAGATACTCCTGCAGCTGGTAGAGATAATCGTATACCGCCGGATCGCGCACCGTCTCCGGAGGCGGCGTCAGCTTCACCATGGTCATCACCTCGATTTCCCCTCGATTATAACAGGCGGAGGGCGGGTCATGTCACACCCCCCTCCGCCTTGTTTTCACGGCGCCGCGTATCGTCGTTCCAGTTCGTCCACGCTGTTGACTCCCTGTTCCTTTTTCATGCGATCTTCCATGGCGCTTTTGATCTTTTTCTCGTCGAAGTAGCCGCTGTCGATCATGCGCTTGTAGATCTCCCGGTGCGCCGCCGGATCCTTCTTGTACGCCTCGTACAAGAGATCGTAGTAGTCGCCCTTGTGGCTCCCTGTCGGATCGGTCGTCAGTTGCAGGTATCTATACTCACCCACGCAATCGCCCTCCAGAGCCTTTGCGCCAATCCTGTACACCGCTTTCCCAAGGTTCTCCACGTTCTCAAACGGAACGCCGAACAGCTTGCTCACAGCGTCCGCCGCACCGTCCAACCGTAAGCGGACGGTGTTCGCATCTGTGATATCTCCCGTCAGAAGCCCGGATATTGTTTTGTACGCATTGGAGATTTGATTTGTCACGTCGTTGATCGCCGAGGTCGTTACATCGCTGACGCCGTAATACTTTCCGCCGGATACAAGGTTAGATCCGAGCTCCCACGCATCGCTGCCGAACGGGATCTCCGATAGTAATCCGCTGACCATGTCAAGCCCGATGCCGCCCATCGCCGAAAGAAAACTCTCTTCTCCCTCTTTGTCCTTGTACTTATCCTTCTTCCCGCGAAATGCGTTCCAAAGGAAGGTCATTCCGGCGAACACGAACAACTGCACAATCTGACTGCTGACAGCTCTCCCTACGTTCTTCCGTGCCTCGCGTACCGCCGCCTTGTTCTCCTCCGTTTGTTCTACTTGATACGCGCGTTTCATAGCCTGCAGCTCTCCGACCGCGTCATACAGTATGTTGAAATTCTGGAACGGCTGTGTTTTGAACATCTGCAGATTTTGCAAGAGTGTATCTTCACTTCGCAGAAGCTGCGGGCGTTGCATCGTCGTGTAGTTGGGCTGCGTCTCCTCGATGATCCGGTTATACACCTCCGCCACCGCCTTGTAGAAGGGGCTCTCCCCTGCCCGGATCTCCGCCGGTGTACCGCGCTGCAAATCCGGGTTATGCTCTCGCACATAGATCTCCGCCGCCTTCCACAGTATTCTGGTGGTCAGCAGATCAGCGCCTTGCACCCAGTTTAGCGCCGCCGGCCATTTGATCCCGCGTTTTGCCATATCGCCCAGCTCCTGCGTGGAAAAGCCTTGACTGCGATGCCACTGCAGTGGCGTATATGCCGCGATCAGGTCAAGATCGACCTTCCCCACGTTTTTGAACGCCAGGATCAGCGGTTTCCAGCCCACCACCGCCGCCGCCGTCGGATAGCTGGCGGCCTGCTTCATGGCAACGCTCACATTCAGTGTCAGCACGGCGCCGGCATAGGAGCTTCGCACTTTGCTCAATGCCTCCGCATATACACTTTGTTCTTTTCCGCCGGTCTGCAGATCGCTCATCATCTTTTCGATGTACTTGCGCCCTGTTTCACCCCACTGCTGCTTCACGGTGCTTTGCACGCTGCTGCTTGCGCCCGGTCCGTTTTCATCGAGATAGTTTCCCGCCGTCACGCCCCACAGCTTGTTGAAGTTTCGTACGGCAACGCCAAGCCCTACGTATC
>JAFZRS010000010.1 GCA_017619715.1 Oscillospiraceae bacterium
CTTCCGGGCGGCGCCGTCCACCGCCGCGCCGGTGGCGCCGGCGCGCGCCGCCGCAATCCCGGCGCGCTGTGCCGCCAGCACGATCTCATATACCCGGCGCTGCTCATCGCCAATCTCCCCTACTGCCACGGTACGGGTCATATCCGAGCAATAGCCCTGATAGACACAGCCGAAATCCATCGTGACGAAATCGCCCGATTGAATCTCTCGATCCGTGGGTACGGCGTGGGGCATTGAGCCGTTCGGTCCGCTGGCGACCACTGGATCGAAGGACATGCGTTCCGCGCCGTAGTGCAGCATGAGATACTGCAACCGCGCGGCGACCTCCTTTTCCGTCATGCCCGCTTTAATCTCCCCGAGGATATCGTTCAGTGCGCGCTCGGCGATCCGCTGGGCGCAGATCATGCGATGCACCTCCTCCTCGTCCTTGGAGCCGCGCAGACCGCTCAAAAGCTCTGACGCAGGCAATAATTCGCATCGCAGTGCTTCGGCATACGTCCGATACTCCGCCACGCTCATGACATCGTCCTCAAAGCCCACCCGTTTCGCGCCGGTCTTTTCCAGTGCGGCGCTTATAAGCGCGGCATAGTTCCGACCGCGATCCACCATATCCACGGTAGCGCCGATAATGTCGCGCTGCGCCGCCTCAATGTAGCGCGAATCGGTGAAATAAAAGCACTCGCCGCGGCTGATAAACGCCACGCCTTCCCCGTGGAAGAAAGTGGCATAAAAGCAGTTCGCCTGTCCGGTCAGCATCACGGCGTCCATCTCCGGCGGCATGGCTTGTGCAATTCTTTGCAGATGGTTCATTGGATCGTCCTCCCTTTTCTTTTAAACGGCGCTTGCATGGCGTGCAGCAGCTTTTGTCCCACTGTCCGCGCACCGCCTGCCGGCTCCACCGTCAGTACCCAAACGCCGCTTAAATGTCCTCCCAGCGCATCGGTAAGCAGCTTGTCGCCCAACATGGCGGTCTCTCTTTCTGTCACGCCCGCTTCCGACATGGCGCGCCGAAAGCCCCGACGCAGCGGCTTTCCCGCGTGTCCCACATAGGTGATGCCCAGATCGCGGCAGAAGGTCTCCACACGCACCGGTCGGCGGTTGTTGGAGAGGATCATCACCCGAATCCCTGTCTCTTCCATCTTCCCGATCCAGCGGCGCAGCGTCTCATCAGGTCTTGCCACGCTCCGGGGCGCCAGCGTGTAGTCCAGATCGCACAGCAGCAGCTTTACACCGAGATCGCGCAGGAAATCGGGTGTCACATCTGTATAGGCGTCAAACCGCCAATCCGGCGAAAGTGAAACGCGCATAATCACCCGACTCCTCTCATACAGCTTGATTGACAAAAGTGTACCATTCTTTCAGGTGAAATACAAGGGGGGATTCATTTGCGGCTCTATGTGGCGGCGGCGCCGGATCGGCTGTCCGATCTGTCGCTTCCTCCGGCGCAGACTGCCTGCGCCGCCTATGGGATCGGCACATCATCGCATTTGTCCGTTCACGCATTTTCCGCACGATTGCCGGGCGGACTGATGATGCTCTCAAATGAAAATGCGCCCTCCGTGGAGAACCCGGATCGCCTGTGCCGGGAGATCATCGGCGAATGTATCCGCCGCCGTTACACGGGCGCTGTACTGGACTTTATTCCCTCCCCTGCCGCCGACCAAATCGCGCTGATCCGGCGGTTGGACACGCTGTTGCAGCGGCAGAACCTGACGCTGTATGTGCCGGAGTATTACGGCATGTGTGTCCGTTATGGAACGGTGCTCATCTGTACGGCGCTCTCCGGCGGAACGCTGCGTCGGCGGCTTACGGAGGCGGCGGCAAGCTTTGCGCCCCGACCCATCGCGCTGGATTGTCAGCGGCTTGCCATGGATTTTCTGATTCCCTCTCCCAACGGCGAGGGCGTGCCGCTGCTAACGGAACAGCTCTGGCAGTTGATGCAGGGACGATCCATTTTTTTCTCCGGAGATCTGTGCGCACGGTATTTCACCTACCGCACGGCGTCGAGCGCCCATTTTGTCCTGTTTGACGACGGTGAGACGCTGCGCCGGAAGGTACAGCTTGGCGCGGAGGTTGGGGCGGCGGCGGCGTTTTTCATGCTGCCGGAGGTGGCGGACCTGACGGGTGAACTGTTTCCCTCGTATGGGTAATATGGAGCAAAAAAAGAGCTGTCTCATAAGGAGACGGCTCTTTTTCGTTCTATTGGATCAATAAAAACGCTTGTTTCTGTTCTTGCGGGCGGCCTCAGATTTCTTGCGGCGCTTGACGCTGGGGCTTTCATAGCACTCTCTCTTGCGCACCTCAGCCAGGACGCCTGCCTTGGCGCAGCTTCTCTTAAAACGCTTCAGAGCGCTGTCCAGGCTCTCGCCTTCCTTGACATGTACTTCGGACATCTATTTTCCCTCCCTCCGATGCGCCCGGCTCGATCCAGGGCGCTCTTTAAGAGTCATGGAACATGACTATGCAAATGGTATTATATCCAATGCGCGAAAGCTTGTCAAGCCGTTTTTTATCCGAATCGGCAAAAGCCCGTCACCCGTTTATTTGGCGCCCTTGACGATGAGGTTGAGCAACTTGTTCTTGATGAGGATCGTCTTGACAACCTGCATACCCTCCATCGCCTTTTTGACGCGCTCTTGCGCCAGCGCAGCGGCCACCACGTCCGCCTCGTCGCTGTCCACAGGCAGGGTGATGGTGCCGCGCAGCTTGCCGTTGACCTGCACCGCCATCTCTACCTGCGCGTCCACGGTCTTGGCCTCGTCGTACTGCGGCCACATCATCTGCATTGCCATTTTGCCGTACTTTTCGGCAAAGCCCATGTTCTCCCACATCTCCTCCGCCATGTGGGGCACAAAGGGGCTCAAGAGGAGAATCAGCTGCTCCAGATCGCCCCGGCTCAAGCCGTTTGCGTAAAAACCGTTTACCAGTGTCATCAGCGCGGCAATGGCGGTATTGAATTTCAGCTCCTCAATATCGGCGGAAACCTTCTTGATGGTCTTGTGGATCAGGCTTTCATTGGCAGCGGAGATGCCCTGCTCCTGCGTGACAATATCCTGCAGATTGAAACAGCGATCCAAAAAGCGTTTGGAACCCTTGACTGCCTCGTCCGACCAGGAGGCGGTCTTTTCAAAGTCGCCGATGAACATGATGTACAATCGCATGGTATCGGCGCCGTAGGCGCGGATCACGTCGTCGGGGTTGACTACGTTGCCCAACGATTTGGACATCTTTACCGCCGGACGCAGCGCCTGCGAACCGTATTTTTCGATGAGCGCCTGCTTCTCCTCCTCCGTGGCGGCATTGCCAACGTAATGGGGGTTCTTTCCCAAAATCATGCCGTGGCTGGTGCGCTTGGCGTACGGCTCTTTCGTATGCACCACGCCGATATCATAAAGGAACTTGTGCCAAAACCGGGAATAGAGCAGATGGAGCGTGGTGTGTTCCATGCCGCCGTTGTACCAGTCCACCGGTCCCCAGTACGCCTCTGCCTCTTTGGAAACAGCCGCACCTTTATTGTGAGGATCCATATATCGCAGGAAATACCAGCTCGAGCCCGCCCACTGGGGCATGGTATCCGTCTCCCGCGTGGCGTCTGCGCCGCAGTGAGGACAGGTGGTATTCACCCAGTCTGTCATCTTGGAGAGGGGACTTTCGCCGTCGTCGGTGGGCTCATAGCTTTCCACCTGGGGCAGTATCAGCGGCAGTTCCTCTTCGGGCACAGGCACCCAACCGCACTTGGGGCAGTTCACCAGCGGAATCGGCTCACCCCAGTAGCGCTGACGGGAGAACACCCAGTCACGGAGCTTGAAGTTGACCTTCTCACGACCCCAACCCTGTTGAATCGCATACTCCCGCATGGCGGGGATGGCCTCCTTCACGCTCATGCCGTCCAGGAAGCCGGAGTTGACCATGATCGCCGTGTCGTCCTTGGCAACGAACGCCTCTTTCGTCACATCGCCGCCCTTGACCACCTCCACGATGGGCAGACCGAACTTGGTGGCAAAGTCCCAGTCGCGCTGATCGTGACCCGGCACGCCCATAACGATACCGGTCCCATAGCCCATCAGCACGTAATCGGAGACAAACATGGGCACCGCCTTGCCGTTTGCCGGGTTGATGACCTCCACGCCCGCAAGACGCACGCCGGTCTTATCCTTATTGAGCTCGCCGCGCTCAAAATCGGACTTGCGGGCTGCCGCCTCCTGATAGGCGGCAACCTCCTCCCAGTTGCCGATCCGATCCTTCCATTTCTTGAGCAGCGGGTGCTCCGGAGAGATGACGGTATACGTCACGCCGAAGAGCGTATCGGCACGGGTAGTATAGACGGTCACGCTCTCGCCCATATTGGTCTTGAACGTCACCTCCGTGCCGCTGGAGCGTCCGATCCAGTTGCGCTGCTGGGTCTTGACGCGCTCAATAAAATCAAGATCGTCCAGATCGTCTACCAGACGGTCGGCATACTTGGTGATCGCCAGCATCCACTGGCTTTTTTCCTTACGTACCACCTCGCTGCCGCAGCGCTCACACACGCCCTCTACCACTTCCTCATTGGCGAGCACGCACTTGCAGCTGGTACACCAGTTTACGGGCATGGTGGTCTTGTAGGCAAGACCCTTTTTGAAAAGCTGCAGAAAGATCCACTGGGTCCAGCGGTAATAGTCGGGATCGGTGGTATCCACACAGCGATCCCAGTCAAATCCGTAACCGAGCATCTTGAGCTGACGGGTGAAGTTCTCAATATTCCGCCGGGTCACGATTGCCGGGTGGATATGGTTCTTGATGGCAAAGTTCTCCGTGGGCAGTCCGAAGGCGTCAAACCCGATGGGATAGAGGACATTATACCCCTCCATTCTCTTTTTGCGGGTGACAATGTCCATGGCGGTGAAGGGACGGGGGTGTCCCACATGGAGTCCCGCCGCGCTGGGATAGGGAAACTCGATGAGTCCGTAAAACTTGGGACGGCTGTCCCCCGTCACAGCGGCATACGGTTTCGTCTCCTCCCAACGCGCCTGCCACTTTTTCTCAATAGCGGTAAAATCGTAATTCATAATTGCACTCCTTGCTGTAAATGAAAAATACTTGTCAGGGGAAACCTATTGTTCCATGTCCAATATGCCCGTCAAATCAACGCTTTTCCCGTCGCGCCAAAGGTGCTCCAAGCCGTAGAACTGGCGGTTCTCCGCGTTGAATACGTGTACGGCGATACAGCCGTAATCCAACAGAACCCATGTGCCACCCCGATAACCTTCCCGGTGCAGCGGCGTCTCCTCCGCCTCCTCGGCGAGTACTTTTTCCACGTTGTCCACCAGCGCGTTGATCTGCGTATTGCTGGAGCCTGTTGCAATGACAAAGTAATCCGCCAGCGTAGTGATATCCGCAATTTCCAGCACCTGAATATCCTTCGCCTTCTTGTCGGACAGAGCACGCGCCGCCAGCAGCGCCAGTTCCTTTGATGATTTCATACCGTGACCCCTCTCTTCCATAGATCGTCTCTTGCTTCCAGCGTGTTCTTATGAACCGGCAGACCCCGTTGCTCCATCTCACGGATTGTCTCCGTCAGCCCCAGCAAAAGTCCCCGGTCCAGATCCTCATAGGTACGGCGGCGCAGCTCCTCCACACCGTCAAAATCCCGGTTAGGCTCGATGTAGTCCGCCATGTAGATAACCTTTTCCAACAGCGACATATTTGCTTTGCCGGTGGTGTGCCAACGAATCGCCTCATATACCTCGTCCGATACGCCGAACACGTCCCGGGCAACGGCGGCGCCCGTCTTGCTGTGGAGCAGTTTCACTGCCCCTTGCTCCAGCCTGTCCAGTTTGATACCGTACTGCCGGCACAGTGCCAGTTGCTCTTCCATTTCCAGCTTTTTGGTGCAGTCGTGGAGCAGCGCGGCGATCCGCGCCGCCGTCACGTCCGCGCCGTAGCGCTCCGCCAGACGCACCGCCTCCGCCTCCGTACCCAGCACGTGGGGCATACGCTTCGGCTTGAGATAACTCAGTGCAACAGGCCGCAGTTCCTCCGGCGTCAGATCCTTCAAATCCCGGTGCGTGCCGTAGAGCTGCTCACGCAGAATACAGCCGTATACCGCCTCCGGGAGATACGCTTCGCCGCCGCCATCGCGCAGCGCCTCACGCACCTCGGTGGAGGATAGCTCGATGACCTCCCGGTTTATCACCGTCTCCACGTGAGCAGCAAATTGTCGCTCCAAACGCTCTTTTTGCGCGGCAAACGCTTCCGCTTCACCGTTTGCCAGACGGCTGAACGCACCCACAGACGCCAGAGACAAAATCACCTCCGGCTCGTGCCATGTGTGGAGAGACAGAAACATATCCGAACCCATCAGCAGCCACAGCTCGTCGTGGGGGTATTGGGCATGCAGCTCACGCAGTGTGTCGCTGGTATAGCTCTTGCCGGTGCGGTACACCTCCATGTCCGATGCCGACGCGGACGGTCCCAGCTCCGCCGTGGCAAGGGTGACCATCTCCAAACGCTGCTGCGGTGCGGGACTTCCCTCCGGCATGGTCTTATGCGGGGGATCACCGTCCGGGATCAGCAACAACCGATCCAGCTTGAGCTGTGCCGCGGCGGCGCGGGCGGCGGTGATATGACCGTTGTGAATGGGGTTGAACGTACCCCCGTATATCCCGATGCGCATATCAGCTTGTCTTTCTCCGGGACCGCACCAGTTCTATGCGGCGCTTGTCCTTGTTGTGCTGATAGCGAAACAGCACGAACTTACTTCCGATGGTCTGCACCACCTCGCTGCGGGTGGCGCGGCTGAGTATCTCGGCGGCTTCGGCGGCTGTGAGCATGCTGTTATCCAGCACTCGACCCTTGATGAGCTCCCGCGCTTCCAGCGCATCGTTTGCCTGCTTGATGAGGTTGTCGCCGATGCCGTCCTTGCCCACGTGGAGGATGGTATCCTGTTGGGACGCCAAGCTCCGCAGTTGGGCGCGCTGTTTACTGGTCAGTTCCATATCCGTTCTTCTCCAAATAGTTTTTCAATACCGCGGCAAAGGCGCGCAGTGCGTTGCCTCGATGTGATACGGCGTTTTTCTCCTCCGGTGTGAGCTGGGCAAAGGTCTTGCGCAGCTCCGGCAGAAAAAACACCGGATCGTAGCCGAAACCGCCCTCGCCCCGGGGCGCATAGGCAATCGTGCCAAAGCAGTCGCCCGACGCTTCCAACACGTCCCCGTCGGGGAACGCGCACACCACGGCGCTGTGGAAATGGGCGGCGCGGTTCGTAGCGCCCTGCAAACTCTCCAGCAGCAACCGGCAACGCGCCTCGTCGCTGTCCAGTCCGCCGTAACGGGCGGAATAGATGCCCGGCGCACCGCCCAGCCAATCCACACATAAGCCGCTGTCATCGGCAATGGAGGGCAGTCCCGATGCTTCCATCACCGCTTTTGCCTTGATGGCGGCATTTTCGGCAAAGGTTGTGCCTGTTTCCTCCGGCTCCAACGCAAGTCCCACGTCGCTCTGGAGTACCACCTCCACGTCCAGCGAAGCCAGGATTGCCTGCATCTCCCGCAGTTTACCGCGGTTGTGAGACGCCAACACAAACTTCATACCGTTGCTCCTTTCAACGAAGGATATTTTCCAAAATCTCACGCTGTTTGGCGATCAGCTCCCGACAGCCCTTGGCGCACAGCGCCACCAAATCCCGCTGCTCCGCCACGGTAAAGGCGCGACCTTCGCCCGTTCCCTGTATTTCGATGATCTCATCCAGTTCATTCATGACGCAGTTGAGGTCCACCTGAGCGCGGCTATCCTCCCCGTAGGGCAGATCCAGCACCGCCGTATCGTCCACAATCCCGGCGCTGACGCCGGCAACAAAGTGGCGGATCGGTGAGTGGTCCAGATACCCCTCTTTTACCAGCCGTTCACACGCCAGTGCCAGCGCCACGAACCCGCCGGTGACACTGGCGGTACGTGTACCGCCGTCGCCCTGCAGCACATCGCAGTCCACCGTGACGGTATATTCCCCCAGCGCCGCCAGATCCACCGCCGCGCGCAGACTGCGTCCGATGAGACGCTGGATCTCCGCGCTGCGGCCGGACAGCTTCAGCTTGTCGATATCCCGCCGGCTGCGCTGACGGTTGGCGCGTGGCAGCATGGAATACTCCGCCGTGACCCAGCCGTGACCGGGCTGCACGTGGGGCGGAACGCGAGGCTCTACCGAGGCACAGCACAGCACCTTCGTATCGCCCCATTCAATCAGCACGCTGCCCTCGGCAAATTTGACGAAATCGGTAGTGATCCTCACCGGACGCAGCTCGTCGTATTTTCTTCCGTCTTTGCGCATACCTTGCGCCTCCGTTAAATGAGATCGCGGACGAATTCCTCCGCGTCAAAGGGCTGGAGATCGCCGATCCCCTCGCCCAGTCCCACGAACTTCACCGGCACGCCCAGCGTATCGGCGATGGCGATCACGATACCGCCCTTGGCGGTGCCGTCCAGCTTGGTGAGAATAATGCCCGTAAGTCCCGCGGTCTCTTTGAACTGCCGCGCCTGAATCAAGCCGTTCTGCCCGGTGGTGGCGTCCAGCACCAGCAGCGTCTCGCACACGGCGTCGGGACACTCCCGAGCAACGATTTTACGCAGCTTGCCCAATTCGTTCATCAAGTTCTGCTTGTTATGGAGCCGACCCGCCGTGTCGCACAGCACCACGTCCACGCGCCGCGCCTTCGCCGCTTGCAGCGCATCGAACAGCACCGCGCCGGGATCGGCGCCCTCACTCTGGCGTACGATGTCCACCCCTGCACGATTCGCCCAGATCTCCAACTGATCGGCGGCGGCGGCACGGAAGGTATCCGCCGCGCACAGCAGTACCTTTTTGCCCTCTTTTTTCAGGCGGTGCGCCAGCTTGCCGATGGACGTGGTCTTGCCCACGCCGTTCACGCCGATCACCAGTACCACCGTAGGTGTGGTAGACGTATCCAGCGCCGCCGAGCCGACCTCCAGCTTTCGCCGGATAATATGGCGCAGTGCGTCCTTCACGTCCTCGCCGCGCTGCAGACGGTCGTTATAGACCCGGTCGCGCAGTTCCCGGACAGCCTGCACAGACAGCTCCATGCCTGCGTCCGCTAAGATCAGCGATTCCTCCAACCGGTCGTAGAAATCATCGTCGATCATCTCCCAGGTGATGGAATCGAACCACGCCTTTTTCAGTTTGCCGAACAGACCCATTGATAAGCCCCTTTACTTGATTTTATATTCCTTCGCCAGCTCGTTGAGATTCGCCGTGAGCACCAGTGAAACGCCGCGCTCCTGCATGGTGACGCCGTAAAGTACGTCCGCCTCTTCCATGGTGCCGCGCCGGTGGGTGATAACGATGAACTGGGTCTTACCGGCGATGCGGCGCATATACCGGGCATAGCGCACCACGTTGGACTCGTCCAGCGCCGCCTCGATCTCGTCCATCACGCAAAACGGCGTGGGGTGTACCTTCAAGATGGCAAAATACAGCGCGATGGCGACAAACGCCTTTTCGCCGCCCGAGAGCAGCGTGATGGTTTTAAGCTGCTTGCCCGGCGGCTGTACCTTAATTTCAATGCCGCAGCCCAAAATGTCGTTCTCGTCCTCCAGCTCCAACTGCGCCTTGCCGCCGCCGAAGAGTTCCGTAAACGTCTGCTGGAAGCTCTCGTTGAGCAGCTTGAACTGCTCGGCAAAGATCACCGTCATCTGCCGGGTAATCTCCTCGATGACGCCGGTCAGCTCCTCCTTCGCCTTCTCCACGTCGGCGCGCTGTTCGCTCAAATACGTATACCGGGTGTTGACCCGTTCAAATTCCTCAATCGCGCCGATATTGGGCGTGCCCAAACTCTTGATCTCCCGGTTCAGCTCACCGATCCGCCGGTTTGCCTTGGGCACGCTCTCCAGCTCGATGCGCTGTTCCATGGCGGCTGTATGGCTCAGTTCATAGTGTTCCCAGAGCTTATCGAGAATATTTTTCTCCTCCATGGCGCCCGCGGCAAGACGCTGTTCCAGCCGATTCAGTTCGCGCTCACAGTCCAGCAGCGTATCGTTGCGCTCCTGGCTCTGCCGCACCGTGGCATTGCGGCGGCCCTCCAGCTCCATCTTTTGCTGTGTGAGAGCCGACAGCTTCCGGCGCAGCTCGTCCGACTGTATTCGCAAAGCATCTGCCTGCCGGCGCTTGTCGTCGATCTCCTGCTGTGCGCGTTCATTGTCCAAACGGAACTGCGCGCGCAGCGCCTCACGGTCCGAATGATCGCCCAACAGATCCGCCTGCAGACGCCGCAGATCCGCCACGGCATGTTCGGACGTCTCCCGCTCGGCGGCAAGCGCCGCCTGCTGTGCTCTTCTTTCGCTGATCTGTTCAGCAAGGGCTCGGCTTCGCTCCATCAGGTCGTTTTGTCCCGCCCGGGTATCTTCCATCTGACGCGCCAGCTCGTCCGCTTGCTTTTCATACGCCTCGGCGGTCTCCTCCTGCGCGGCAATGCGCTTTTCGTCCTCGCCGCGCCGCTCGGCAAGCTCCGTGAGCTCTTGCTCCATGTCCTGACAGCTTGCGCTCAAGCCGCCGATGAGCGCGTCATACTGCTTGCGCTCACCCTCCAGCGCGATCACGTCGTCCTCCGCCTTATGCTGCTGCTCCCGGGCAACCTCCAATTCGTACTGCGCCTTTTGCAGCTCCCGGTCGGCTTCTTCCGCCTTTTGTGCCGCCTGATGCAGCTTCTCCTGCAGACCGCCGAGCTGTGCCTGCAACCGCTGCAGCTCGTTGGCGCGGCTGAGTACGCCGACGCTGCGGCTGACCGAGCCGCCGGTCATAGAGCCGCCGCGGTTAATAACCTGTCCGTCCAGCGTGACGATACGAAACCGGTTATCGTGCCGACGTGCCATGGCAATGCCGCAGTCCAGATCCTCCACCACCACGGTGCGCCCCAGCAGATTCTGAAAAATGCCCTCATATTTTTTATCACAGCGCACCAGATCGCTGGCAATACCCACATAGCCGTATTCTCCGTCCACGCCCTTTTCCCGAAGCGCCTCGCCCCGTATGGTGGTCAGAGGAAGGAAGGTGGCGCGTCCGCTGTCGCGCTGTTTGAGATAGTGAATGGCGGATTTAGCGTCCTCCTCCCGATCCACCACGATGTTCTGCAGTCCCGCGCCAAGGGCGATCTCCATCGCCACAGTGTATTTTTCATCGGTACGCATCAAGCCCGCCACAGGGCCGTACACGCCGCGAAGCGCACTATGCTCGGCCGCCTGCATCACCGACTTGACCGCCTTGGAAAAGCCCTCGTACTCCTTCTCCATCTCCGTGAGCAGATGGATTCTGTTTTCCAGCGCGCCCACGTCCACAGTCAGGCGCGTCTGCTCTGTCCTTGTCTCCTCCGCCCGGCGGCGGCGGCTGTCCATCTTCATTGTGTGACCGCTGATGATATTGGCGACGGACTGCGCCTCGTCTTTTGCCTCGTCCAGCGCCCGGCGGTTAATCTTTGCCTCCTCCCGGGCATTTTCCAATCTTTCACGGGCGGCGGCAAGATCCTTTTCAAGTGCGGCACGGCGCTCTGCCATGCCTTCTACGCCTGCCCGCAGCGCGCTGATCGTCAAGCGCGCCTCAGACGCCTCGCCCAAAGCCAGCGTTTGGCGCGCCTGCAGCGCCGCCGCGGTCTGCGTGGCGGAATCGGTGCTCTCGGCAATCTGCCGCACCCGGGATAAGAGTTCGTCCACCTCGGCTTCCAGCGTACGGCTCTGGTCGTCAATCTCTGTAAGGCGTTTTTCCTTTACAGCTATTTGCTCTTCCAGATTCTCCGTGCGGCTGGCGCTCTCCGCCATCTCCAGCTCCAGACGGCGGAGTGATTCCTCGTTATGTGCCTTGCCCGACTCCAGCACCGCAATGGTGCTGTCCGTTTCGGCGGCGGCGGACTCCAACTGCGAAAGCTCACCCCGGATGGTATCCGCCTCTACGTCGTTTTGCTGTACCAGGCGACCGCACTCCTCCTGCTCGGCGTACACCGCGTCCAACGCCGCCTGCGCGCGCTCCCGCTCCGCCCGGGCGATATCGCAGTCCGTCTGCAGCTTGATGGCGGAGGCCTTCAGGCTCTGGAGATTCTCCAACCACACGCTGATCTCCAGTACGCGCAGCTCATCGCGCAAAACCAGGTACTTTTTTGCCGTCTCCGCCTGCTGACGCAGCGGTTCTACCTGCAATTCCAGCTCCGCGATCTTATCGTTGATGCGCACCAGATTTTCCTGCGTGTGCTCCAGCTTGCGCTCCGACTCCTCCTTGCGGTGGCGATACTTGGAGATGCCTGCCGCCTCCTCAAAGATTTCACGCCGCTCACCGGACTTTACGGACAATATCTCGTCAATTTTCCCCTGTCCGATGATGGAGTAGCCCTCGCGGCCCATGCCGGTATCCATGAACAGCTCGTTCACGTCTTTCAACCGCACCGCCTGCTTGTTGATGTAGTACTCACTCTCACCGCTGCGGTAATAGCGGCGTGTCACCGCCACTTCCGTCTCATCACGGTGGAAAATATGCTCCGTGTTGTCGATCACAAGCGTTACCTGCGCAAAACCCATAGGGCCTCGTTTCTCCGTGCCGCCGAAGATCACGTCCTCCATTTTGGCACCCCGGAGCTGACGGCTGCTCTGTTCACCCATGACCCAACGGATCGCGTCCGATATGTTGGATTTGCCCGAACCGTTTGGTCCGACAATGGCGGTGATATCTTCTCCGAAATTCAAAACGGTCTTCTCGGGAAAGGATTTGAAGCCCTGTATCTCCAAGCTTTTCAGGTACATATGTATTCCCTACCTCCGGTTGTATCTGTCTCTCTACATTGGCGCGGCGTACCGCATAAAACCTCCGAAAAAGAGGTTTTCATTATATTCAATTGATTTTACCATATGAACAGCTCCATTTCAAGGGTGAAGTGTCCTATCTCCGCCCCGTTATGGTGGGACTCTTTTATCAAAGAAGGACTGACCTGACCGGTCAGCCCTCCTGCTTATTCTTTTTCCGGTGGTCGATCATATCGTACAGACAGTTAAGCGCCTGCGACAGCGTGCCGATCTGGTCGATCAATCCCAGCGCCACCGCCTGCTCACCGTAAACAATGCTGCCCACGTCATTGGACATTTCCTCGGTGGCAAGCATCAGCTCCCGGAACCGGTCAGCGCTGATGTGCGAATTCTTCACCACGAAGGCAATGATCCGCTCCTGAATCCGGTCAAAATACCGGTAGGTGGACGGTACGGCGATCACCGTGCCGGACATGCGCACGGGGTGGATCGTCATAGACGCCGAGGGCGCAATCATCGTCACCTTGCCCGAGACCGCCAGAGGAATACCGATGGAATGTCCTCCGCCCAGCACCAGTGTTACCGTGGGGGTCTCCATGCCGGCGATCAACTCGGCGATGGCAAGTCCAGCCTCAATATCGCCGCCCACCGTGTTCAAGAGCAACAGCAGTCCGTCCACATCGTCGGATTCCTCGATTGCCGCCAGCAGCGGCAAAACGTGTTCATATTTGGTGGATTTGGTGTTGCCCGGCAGCAGCATATGTCCCTCCACCTGCCCGGCAATGGTCAGACAGTGAATGGTGCCGCGGCTGTTTGTCACCACGGACGACCCCATATCCACGATCTGCTGTTGAGGCGTGTCGGACGCCTCCTGCGGCGTACCTGCCTCCTGCCTGATCTCCTCGCTCATACGCATCCTCCTTTTTGCATCTATTCGGTAGGGTGCGCAGACAAATTTATTTTATTCGGTTGTAAAAAGACAGCGCCGATTTTTTGTTCACCGACGCTGCCGTTATTCGTTTTACTCCGCCTCGTAAACCGCTTTACAGCCCTTATAGGTCATATAGCAATCCAGCTTGCTGACCACCTCAAACGGCGCGTGCATGCTCAGCACCGGCACGCCTGCGTCCAGTGTAGCGATGTTGCGGTTCGCCATATACTGCGCCACCGTGCCGCCGCCGCCGGCGTCCACCTTACCCATCTCACCGATCTGCCAGACCACGCCGCCCTCGTCCAGAATGCGGCGGACATACGCTACCGTCTCAGCTCCCGCGTCGCTGGCGCCGGCTTTACCGCGTGCGCCGGTATACTTGCAAAGTCCCAATCCGTAGTTGATTCGGGCGGCGTTGCGCTTATCGTAGACGTCCGCAAAGCCGGGATCATAGGCCGCCGTCACGTCCGTACTCAGGCAGAAGGAGTTTTCATAGCACACCCGCAGCGGCACGCTTTGACTTTCGCACAGGTCGCCCATGAAGGTATCAAAAGCGGCGGACTGCATACCCGTGACGCCCATGGAACCGATCTCCTCCTTATCCGCCAGCACGCACACAGCCGTTTTAGCGGGTATATCGCTTAGATCCAGCATCGCTTTGAGGGCGGCAAAGCCGCAGACACGGTCGTCGTGTCCGTACGCGCCGAGAAGACTGCCGTCCAGTCCCAGCTCCGTGGAAGTCCCCGCCGGAACGATCTCCAGCTCTGCGGAGGTGAAATCCGCCTCGGTCATGCCGTATTTCTCGTAGAGCTTTTCCATAACGTGCAGTTTCACCCGGTCGCTCTCACCCTCCTTTCCCACAGGACGGCTGCCCAGCAGGACGTTCAGATTCTCGCCGGGAAACGCCTCATTCAGCGGTTTTTTCCCCTGTTCCGCCCCTAAATGAGGCAGAAGATCGGTGATAACGAACTTGGGCTCATCGCCCTCGCCCAGCGCCACCTCCGTCAGAGTGCCGTCCTTCATCGCCACCACGCCCCGCAGCTCCAGCGGGATCGTCACCCACTGATATTTGCGGATACCGCCGTAGTAGTGGGTTTTGCAATACGCCATCTCGCCCTCCTCATAGAGAGGTACGGGTTTGATATCCAGCCGTGGTGAATCAATATGAGACGCCGTAATCTGACAGCCTTCTCCCAGCGACTTCCGACCGATCACCGCCAGCATCACACCCTTGCCGCGGTTGATGCTGTACACCTTGTCACCCGGACACAGCGCCATGCCGCGGCGATAGGGTACGAATCCCGCCGCCTGCGCCAGCTCCACCGTGCGGCGGACGCACAACCGCTCCGTCTTGCCGCGGTCGAGATAATCCCGGTACGCCGCGCAGTACGATTCCATCTCGGTAAGCTCCGCCTCACTCACCCGGTCGTAGCCGTTTTTTGCATCGGCAAAGACCTTTTCCTTGCGGCTTTTCATTTCTTCCTTGCTCATCATCTGCGCTCCTCCTCTATTTCCTGCATGATTCGGGAGAAAAGCTTTTCCGCCTTCTCCTCAAAGCTGCGCTGCATGGCAGCGTCGTTGACCAAAATATCCGTACAATGCGCGCGGTAAAAAGCCTCGTCCTTCTGAGCGTCCACGCGCATTCTTGCGTGCTCCCGGTCGATCCCGTCCCGCGCCATGATCCGCTCGATACGCATTTGCACAGGCGCAAGCAGTCCCACCGTGCGGTCGCACAGCGAGGCAAGGCCGCTTTCAAAGAGATTGATGGCGTCTATCCCCACTGCCTTCGCGCCGGACGCGCCTATGCGATGCAACAGCTCCCGGGAAAGATGCGCGTAGACAATGCGGTTCAGCCTTTCCAGCGCCGCAGTGTCGGAAAACACAATGCGCCCCAGCTTTTCCCGGTTCAGCCGTGTTCCGTCAAATACATCACCGAATGCCTCGGAAATGGCTGATCGCAGCGGCTCATCGCTCTCCACCATCTGCGCGTACAGCGCGTCGCAGTCCACCACAATGCCGCCCAACCGTTCCAGCACATGCAGCGCGGTGGTCTTGCCCGCGCCGGTAGGTCCGGTAAATCCGATCATAACCGGCAGTTCAGGCGCATGAACCACGTGGAAACCCGCCGCCTTTTTCAGTCGGTTGCCTACTGCCAGTCCCAGTCCGTGTTCGTCCGGACATTGGGCGTAGATCGCCGTAACGGACGTGGCGTCAAAGCCCCGCAGCGCCTCAAAGATATGCCGCGCGTGGGCACAAGGATCGTCTGACGCGCCCAACGTATGTACGGTATGCCCGGCAAAGAGCGGCGCGTATTCATCAAAGCATATCACGCCCTCGCCCGGCTCCAAATTGGCGCAGATATAGGCGGCGGAACAGGCAGGTCGTCCCGTCACCGCCGTCACCGGCGCTATGGGCGCATAGTGGCGGTACTTCATGCCGGGGGCGCGGGGACGTTCTCCGTCCTCCATTTTCCCCGTCACCGCCCTGTCCACGCTCACCTCGCCCAAGACCGAACGCAGCTGCTCCAGCGTGACGCCGCCGGGACGCAGCAATCGGGCAGGCGTGACCGTCAGGTCGATGATGGTACTCTCAACTCCCACAGCGCAGCTTCCGCCGTCCACAATGGCGTCTATCTTGCCGTCCATATCCTCCAGCATATGGGCGGCGGCGGTGGGGCTGGGTCTGCCGGACGTATTGCCGCTGGGCGCCGCCACCGGTACGCCGGCGGCGCGGATAATCGCCCTTGTCAGCGGGTGATCCGGACAGCGGACACCCACCGTGTCGAGGCCGCCGGTGGTGCGCAGCGGCACAGTCTCGCGCCGCGGTATGATCATGGTCAGCGGTCCCGTCCAGAACCGCTCCGCCAGCTCATATGCCGCCATCGGCACGTCACGGCAGCAACCATCCAGCCACGTTTCATCGGGCACGTGGAGGATCAGGGGATTGTCCTGCGGACGACCCTTTGCCGTAAAAATCGCCGCCACGGCCTCCTCGTTCAGTCCGTTGGCGCCGAGACCGTACACCGTTTCCGTGGGGATTCCCAGCAGCCCTCCACGGCGCAGGATCGCCGCCGCCTGCTCTATGCAGTTTTGATCCCTGTCAGGGTGAAAAACAACGGTTTTCAAGTGTAATATTCCTCTTTTATGAATCCTGCGCCTGCAGCGCCGCCGCCTGCTCCTGCATTGTCAGCGCGTCGATGAGCGGATCGAGATCGCCGTTGATGACGGCGGCAATGTTGAAATTCTTTCCCTCGCCTGTGAGCCGATGGTCGGTCACGCGATTTTGGGGGAAGTTATAAGTGCGGATCTTGCCGCTGCGATCACCGCTGCCCACCTGGTTCTTCCGTTTCTCCGCGATGGCGGCGTTCTGCTTCTCCTGCTCCGCCTCGTAGAGCCGCGAACGCAGAATCTTCATGGCGCGATCCTTGTTCTTATACTGGCTCCTCTCGTCCTGACACTCCACCACCGTGCCGGTGGGCAGGTGTGTGATGCGAATGGCAGACTCGGTCTTGTTCACGTGCTGTCCGCCCGCGCCGGAGGAGCGGTAGGTGTCGATCTGCAGATCCTTGGGATCAATGGTGAACTCCACCTCCTCCGCCTCCGGCATGATCGCTACCGTCGCCGCGGAAGTCTGGATCCGTCCGGAGGATTCCGTCTCCGGCACGCGCTGTACCCGGTGGGTTCCCGCCTCAAACTTGAGACGGGAGTAGGCGCCAACCCCTTCCACCGTGGCCACCGCTTCCTTGATGCCGCCAAGCTCCGTCACGTTCTCGCTGACCACGGTCAGGGTAAAGCCTTTTCGCTCGGCGTACATGCCGTACATACGCAGAAGATCTGCGGCAAACAGCGCCGCCTCCTCTCCGCCTGTCCCGGCGCGCAGTTCCAGTATCACGTTTTTTTCATCGTTGGGATCCCGTGGCAGCAGCAGCCGCTTCATCTGCGCGTATAGCTCCTCCCGCTGCTCTCTGGCGCGGGTGATCTCCTCCTGTGCCAGCTCACGCAGTTCAGGGTCGCCGAGCATCTCCCGCGCGTCCGCCTCGTCCTTACTGGCGCGGCAATACGACGCCCACACGTCCATAAGCGGCGCAAGCTCTTTCTGCTCACGGCTCAGTTTTGCCGTCTGTTCCCTATCCCCATAGACGGCGGGATCGGACAGCAGCCTTTCGATCTCCTGAAACCGCTCCGCGATCTTTTCCAGTTTCTCTTCCATGCTCATTTCTCCATACAGCGCCGCACGTCCTCCACGAACCGGTCCCGCCAAAACTCGTATCCCACGCTGCCGGGACGCAAAGATACCGCCGCCAGGTGCTTTTGCGCGGTGTATTGATCCATCTGTTCAAAAATTTCCTCATAGCGGTGCGCGCTGCTGCGGGTCAGCACATACGCCACGCGCTCCAGCTCCAGTCCGCGCCGCTTCAAAAGGCCGCGAATGGGGCTGCAGCAGCGTCCCGCCCACACAGGTGTGCCGAGGATCACCATCTTATATTCGCCCAACGGCTTTTCCGCCGCATAGGGCTGCAGAGGGTGAGTAGCGCGCCGCATCGCCTCCTTGCCGGCGAGCAAATACCCGCGCCAGCCGCGGCGATCCACGCCGTCGGTGATCTCCGCCAGTTCAGCGTTCAACGCCCGGGCGATCTGCGACACGGTCGCGGCGGTGCGGCCGGTGCGGGAATAGTAGAGACACAATATATCGCTCATATGCTCACTCCTGTTCTTCCAGCGTCATAGACAGCTCCTCCCAACGGAGCATCTCCCGTTCCAGTTCCTCCTGCGCGGCCAGCTTTTCTTCATACAGCGCCGCCACCTTCTCCGCGTCGCTGCCAAAGCGCTCCATCTCGCCGTCCAACCGGGCGCAGTCAGCTTCCAGCCGGGCGATGGCGCTTTCGCAGATTGTCAGTTGCTTTCGCGCCGCTTGCTGCGCCCGGTTACCTTTACCCGCAGCGCGGCTGTCGCCCTTGCGCGAAGGCGCGGCGGGGGCTGTTTCCTGCCGCTGCTGCCGCTCCTCCTCCTTGATTGCACGATAGGCGGCAAAATCCATTGGGTAATCGCGGATCAATCCTTCGGACAGTTCCCAGATCCGGGTAGCGAATCGGTTGATAAAATAGCGGTCGTGGCTGACGAACAGCAGCGCGCCGTCATACGCCTCCACCGCCTCCTCGATCCACTCCCTGGCGGCGATATCCAGATGGTTGGTGGGCTCGTCCAGCAGTAAAAAGTTGATCGCCTCGTCCATCAGCATGCAAAGGCGCAGTCGACTCAACTCGCCGCCGGAGAGGGACGATACGCTTTTGAACACGTCCTCGCCGTAAAACTGATACTGCGCCAAACGGTTTCGGGCATTTTGCGGCGTCATGCCGCGCTTTTCATACAGCATAGTGTCCAGCAGTGTGCGATGTGGATTGGCAAATTGCACCGTCTGCTCCATATACGCCAGACGCACGGACGGTCCCATACGGATCACGCCGCGATCAGCCTTTTCACGTCCGGCAATCATGTGCAAAAGCGTTGTTTTTCCTGTCCCGTTGTCGCCCAGGAGCGCAATCCGTTCGCCGCCTGTCATATGCAGGCGGACATCGGAAAAAAGTGTGCGGTCACCAAAGGATTTTTCCACGCCCCGCAGCTCCAGCACCTCGTCGCCGCGGAACTCCCGGGCGGCAAACCGTGCCTCCATTTTTCGCTCTCTGGCGGGCTTATCGGTGGTACGCAGCCGCTCGATTCTCTTTTCCATAGACACGGCGCGCCGATACGTCTTGTCCATTCCCTGAAACGCCCACACCCGCAGCTGCGCCGCCGCCTTTTCCAACTGCTCGATCTTCGATTGCTCTTTGTTATATTGCTTCAGCCGCTCTTGATAGCGGCGTTCCTTCTCCACCGCATAGAAGCTGTAATTTCCGTTGTAAAAGGACGCCTTGCCGTTCTCAATCTCCACGATGCGCGATACGGTTCTATCAAGAAAATAGCGATCGTGGGAGATGGTCAGCACCGTGCCGCGGAAACGGCGCAGATACTCCTCCAACCATTCGGTGGCTTTCAGATCCAGATGGTTGGTGGGCTCGTCCAGCAGGAGAATATCCGTATCCTCCAGAATGAGACGCCCCAGATTCACCCGGGTCTTCTCTCCGCCGGAGAGATCGGCAAAGGCACGGCGGCGCATTTCCTCCGAGATGGCAAGTCCGTTTGCCACTTTATGAAGCGCCGTGTCCGTATCATAGCCGCCCCATGCCTCAAACCGGGCGGTCAGTTCTCCGTAGCGCCGGAGTATACGCTCCTCGCTCGCTCCGTCCGCCATTTGCCCGGTGAGAGCGTCCATCTCCTTTTTCAGCGCGTCCATGCGCTCAAAGGCGGAACGCAGTACGTCCTCCACCGTGAAATACGCCGGATAGACCGGGATCTGGGAGATCAGCCCCACGCGCCGACCGGGTGCGATATGCACCTCGCCGCTGTCGGCGTGCAGTTCGCCCGTAAGAATCCGCAGCAACGTGGTCTTCCCCGCGCCGTTGCGCCCCAACAGACCCACGCGCTCGCCCGTGTCCACCTGAAAAGTCAGACCGTCCAGTATTTTCTTTTCCAGATCAAAGGATTTGACCAGTTCCTGCACGCTGATGTCGATCATTGTACCTTTTCCAGTTCCTCCACCACCTGCGTAAAGCCCATGGAGTGGGACGCCTTCACCAGCACCGCCGTACCCGGCGTAAACAATCGGCGCAGTGCTTCCGTCGCGTCGGCAATCGTGGGAAACCATTGTGCACCGCCGCCTGCCGCCTCGGCAATCCATTTTGCCTGCTCACCGATGGTAATCAGTGCGTTCAAACCGCAGCTGCCTGCCAGGTTGCCGAGACGCCGATGCGCCTGCTCACTGCCGATTCCCAACTCGCCCATGTCGCCTAATACCGCTATGCGGCGGCGGCAATCGGTCAGCGACAACAGACGCAGCGCCTCCGCCATCGCCTGGGGATTGGCGTTATAACAGTCGTCGATAATAATCCGCTCACCCGGCATGCGCACCACGCGCATACGGGAGCCTACGCTCCGGTAGTCCGCAATCCCTTCCACGATCTCCCGATGGTCAAGCCCCATTCGCTCGGCGATAGCGATCGCCATCGCCGCCGGATAGACCATATAGCCGCCGGGAGAGGCAATGTGCAGACGGTATACGTCCCCGGCAGTGGTCACGGTGCAGTCTGTGCCGTTGATCCCGCGCTCGGTTACGTCGCTGATCCGCACGTGACAGCCTTCTCTCTTGCCGCAAAAAACGGTCTCCTGGTGTAAAGCAATATCCCTTAACAGCTCGTCGTCCCCATTGAGTACGGCGATTCCGTTCGGCCGGAGATTCTCGAATATCTCGCATTTTGCCTGCAGAACGCCGCGGCGTGTGCCGTCCAGATTTCCCATATGTGCGTCGCCCACGTTGGTGATCACCGCCACGTCTGGCTGTACCATTTCGCCCATGTAGCGGATCTCGCCGAAGTGGCTCATGCCCGTTTCGATCACCGCCATCTCATGCTCCGGACGAAGACGCAGTAGCATCAGCGGCGTACCCACGTGGTTATTGAGGTTTCCCTCGGTGCGAAGCGTCCGATAGTGACGACTTAGCACCGAGGCGATCATCTCCTTGGTGGTGGTCTTGCCCGCCGAACCCGTTACCTGCACGAAGGGAATGTTAAACTGCCGCCGATACCAGGTTGCCAGCGCCTTGAGCGCCTCCTGCGTATCGGGGACAAGAATATAACCTTTGCCGCTCATCAGCTTTTCCGGCATTTGCGATACCACGGCTGCCGCCGCACCGGCGGTCAGCGCCGCTTCCACGTAGCGGTGACCGTCGGTTCGCTCCCCCACCAGCGCGATATACAGTTCGCCTGAACGCGCCGTGCGACTGTCGATCGTCACGTCTTGGACGGAGAGATCCGCACCTTGCAGCAGCGTGCCGCCCACGGCGGCGCATATCTCAAAAAGACCGCAGTTGCGCATCAATGCCCCGCCTTTCTCACCCGCAGTGATTCGTCCAAAATAGTCTGGCACAGTTCACCGTAGCTCATGCCCACCGCCGCCGCCTCCTTGGGCACCAGGCTGGTGGGCGTCATGCCCGGCAGGGTGTTTACCTCCAGACACCACGCCCTGCCTGCCTCGTCCAGTAAAAAATCCGTCCGGGAATAGACGCTCAATCCCAGCGCCCGGTGCAGTTTCAACGCCGCTTCGCCCATCTGATGCCACTGATCGTCGGTGATGGGCGCCGGGCATACCTCCGTGGCGCCGCCGGACTGATATTTCGTCTCATAATTGAAAAACTCGCCGTTGGGCATGATCTCCACCGCCGGAAGATAGCGATCGCCCAGCACTGCCACCGTCAGCTCCCGACCACGGATCTTCTGCTCCACAACTACATGGTTGCCGTAACGCAGTACGTTGTGCAGCGCCGCGGCAAGCTCCTCTTTCGTATCGGGCAGTTCTACGCCGATGGAGCTGCCGCCGTTGACCACCTTCACCGCGCAGGGCACTTCCAGCTCCTCCGTCAGGCGCGGGATATCCGCCTCGGTATAGCGAATATCCCTCCACGGCGCGGTACGGATCCCCTCACTGTCCATAAACCGTTTGGTGATGGATTTATCCATCGCCATGCCGCTGGACACGTAATCCGATCCGGTGTACGGCACACCCATCAGTTCCAGCGTCGCCTGAATGCGTCCGTCCTCGCCGCTTTGTCCGTGGAGCGCCAGAAACACCGCGTCCGCCATGGCGCACACGGTCAACACGTCCTTGCCCAGTACCGACGCGCTCTGATCTTCCCGGCTTGCTCGCACCGCCGCCAGATCCGGCGCACTCGTGCCGATATGTACCTCGCCGCACAAGCCGTCCGGCGCATCAAAAATATCCGTCAGGTCACCCCGGTACTTTTCCAGCCCTAAAAACATATCCACCAAAACAGCACGGTGTCCCAGCTCCCGCAGTGCGCGGCAGATCCCCGTGCCGCTGACCAGCGACACATGGCGCTCTGTGCTGATTCCGCCTGCCAAAACCACGATTTTCAATGCATTTCCCCCGCTTTCAACATACAGGCATCTTCCACCTATACCATACCTGATTTTACCATAACAGTATATCACGCTCCACTGCCGATTACAACCACCCGGGCGCAAAAGAAATCCCCCCGGCGAATCGCCGGAGGGACAGGTATATATGCGCTATGTCTTACGCTTACCGCAGCCATTCCGGCAGTGAACGCTTCTGCACGCCCGATACCACGCCCATGGCGAGAAAGAGTGTCACAATCGATGAGCCGCCGTAGCTGAAAAACGGCAGTGTCAGACCGATCACCGGCATAAGGAACAGACACATACCCACGTTGATCACCGTCTGGAAAATCAGCATGGACGCCATGCCCACGCAAACGTACGTTTCCAACCGGCTCTTGGCGCGGTATGCCACCACCAGACAGCGGATCACGATGGCGGTCAAGAGCGCCAACGCTGCTACACAGCCCAAAAGTCCCAGTTCCTCCCCGATGGCAGAGAAGATAAAATCCGTGTGCCTGGCAGGCAGGCTCACGCTGTACGGACTCTGGGTCTGCGTCCCGTGGAACAGTCCCTGTCCCGTCCATTGTCCGCTGCCCAGCGCCAAAAGACTGCGATTCTGCTGCCAGCCCACGCCCTGAGGGTCCATGGTGTGGTCAAAGAGCAGCACGAAGCGCTGTTTCATATAGTCGCTGATTTTATCCTCGTTCCACAGAAGATAAAAGCCCGCGCCGCCGACCGCCAGGCCCAGTGCAAACCATCGCGCCTTCAAGCCCGCCGCGAAGCTCATGCAGACGAAAACAAAGAGAAAGACCAACGCGCTGCCCATATCGCCGGAGATCATGTAATATAGACCCACCAGCGCCAGTACATGTCCCAAAAGAAACGCCACGGAGGAAAAATCGTTCAGGTTTCGCTTCTCCCGCAGCCATACGAGCTGCCTTGCCAGCACCACCGTGAAAAGGAGCTTCACAATCTCCGCCGGCTGTATATTTACCGGGAAACCGGGAATATCGAGCCATGCCCTGTTGCCTGTGCCGCCCTCCGCTCCCAAAGGCGTTTTCAGCAACAGTATCAGCACCGCTTCCGCTAAAACCATCCATTTCCAGTATTTTGACAGCTCGTTCAGATCCGCCATGGACACCAGCAGATACACCGCCACGCCGATCGCCAGCGCGCCTGCTTGGACGATCACGTGACGTGAAGTACCCATGTAGTGGGTGGCGCTGGCGATCTCCACAATGCCAAAGAGCGAAGCGGCGCAGCAAAGCGCCAGCAGTATTCCATCCGCCTGCCGGAAAATATCGCCCAGAAAACCTCGGATACGCTGCACGGCTGTCCTCCTGTGTATAGGGCGGACGGAGCGCATGTCTCCGCCTCGCCGATCTTACATGTAGTGTATCACAAGAAGTTTTCCCTGTAAACGGCACACGGCTCTTTTCTTTTTGTTTTTTTTATGTTATACTGAATCGATTTTTAGGGGAAAGGACGGTGTCGGCGCGTGCAGTACATTTCCCACAGCGAGGCGGAAACGGAACAACTGGGCGCATCGTTGGCGCACCGTCTGCGCCCCGGTGCGGTGGTGGCGTACCGCGGGGGACTCGGCATGGGTAAAACCGCTTTCACCCGGGGGCTGGCAAGGGGTTTAGCTTGTCAGGATCGCGTGACCAGTCCTACCTTTACCATTGTGAACGAATACAGTGGAACAATTCCGCTGTTTCATTTTGACCTGTATCGTCTGAGCGACAGCGACGCGCTTTTTGAGATCGGCTGGGAGGACTATCTCGCCCGGGGCGGCGTGTGTGCCGTGGAATGGAGCGAAAACGCCTCCGACGCGTTGCCGGACCACACGGTATACGTGACCATCGAACGCAGCGACGGTGACGAAAACCTGCGTACCGTCACCATCACGGGAGGGGATCTACTGTGAAAATACTGGCACTGGAAACCTCCGCTAAAAGTGTTTCCGCCGCCGTCACCGAAGACGGCGCGGTACTCGCTTATACCTATCAAAATACGGGGCTAACCCACAGCCGCACGCTGATGCCGCTGGTGGACGCCATGTTGAAAAACAGCGGCATTGCCTTGCAGGAATTGGGTCTGATTGCTGTGGCGGCAGGTCCCGGCTCTTTCACGGGACTGCGGATCGGTGTGTCCGCCGCCAAGGGACTGGCGTGGACGCTGGAGCTCCCCTGTTGCGGCGTGTCCACGCCGGAGGCAATGGCGCAGAACCTGCGCTATACGGACGCCACCGTTGTCTGCGCCATGGACGCGCGGCGTGAGCAGATCTACAATGCCGTCTTTTTCGCCCGCCGCGGCGCGTTGGAGCGGCGGACGCCGGATCGCGCCATTGCCCTTTCGCAGTTGGTCACGGAACTGCAAAATGACAAATCCGAAAAAATAATAGTTGGAGACGGCGCAAAACTGTGCTATACTTTTTTGTCGGAAGCAGGCATAGCGTGCCGCATGGCGCCGCCGGAGCTGGTGATGCAAAACGCCGTGGGCGTGGCGCTGACGGCGGAGCAGATGGCGGTGCGGGGTGAAACGGTCGGCTCCCGGGATCTCAAGCCCAACTACCTGCGTCTATCTCAGGCGGAACGGGAGCGGCTGGCAAAAGGACTGCCGCTTACGAATGATTGATGGAATCCATAAAAAATTATATATACGGAGGAGCATTGTCATGTCCGGTAAAAAAGGTTTTTCCGAAAAAGTCCATATCATGGATCACCCCCTGGTGGCGCACAAGCTGACCATCATGCGCGACAAACGCACCAGCGTCAAGGATTTCCGGGAGCTGGTGTCCGAAATTGGTATGCTCATCACCTATGAGGCGACCCGCGACCTGCCTCTGACCACCAAGACCATCGAAACACCTCTTTGCCAGGCGGATATGCCCGTGCTGGCGGGCAAGAAGTTTGCCGTGGTGCCGATCCTGCGCGCAGGTCTGGGGCTGGTGGACGGCGTACTGCGTATGGTACCCTCCGCCCGTGTTGGGCATATCGGCATGTTCCGGGATGAGGAAACGCTGGAGCCACACCTCTATTTTTGCAAAATGCCTAAGGACGTGGCGGAGCGCGACATCATCATCGTTGATCCCATGCTCGCCACCGGCGGCAGCGCCGATATGGCAATCGCAGAGATGAAAAAACGCGGCTGCAAGAACATCAAGCTGATGGTACTGGTTGCCGCCCCCGAGGGTGTGGAGTTCATCACCTCCCGCCACCCCGATGTGGATATCTACGCCGGCGCGCTGGACGATCACCTCAATGAGAACGGCTATATCGTACCCGGTTTAGGCGACGCGGGTGACCGCATTTTTGGAACAAAATAGCTATTTTTAGTTATTTATATCAACAGTTGTAAAGTATTTTGACTATACAGTAAATAAAGAAGGTTCTGCCAAAAGCAGAACCTTCTTTATTTTTGTTTTTCGTCAATCCTCTGCCGTCTGCAAAAACGGGTGCTTCGGTTTCCACCCCTCAAAGGACAATTCCCTGCCGCCGCGAACGATCGACACGACCATCTGAAAGAAATCGGCCTCTGCCTTTCGGTAATTTCTTCCCGCCTCTACAAAGGCGGTGACGGTATAGTCGCCGCCGCGCCGTGTAAAGGTGGTATGCAGTTCCTCACCCCAGCTGCCTACGGTCTTGTAGAGCACCACGTCCATTTCCTCCACGCGGGTAGGGATCACCGCAGTCTCTTCTATTTCCTCCTCGCCGGATGACGGGGGTGTCAGACCGCCGGCGGGACGGATCGTAACACGCACATGACCGCTCCAACTTTCATCGCCGCAAAAATGCAACCCCACACTTTCCAGTTCGTTCCAGCCAAACCATACTGTGTAGCTTGCTTGCAAAGTCAGGGAATCGGGCACCCTCTCCGGCAGCACGGCTTTCAACTGTTCCGGCGTGATTTCCTCGCTAAAGAGCGCATAATACTCCAGATCCTCTTGCGCGGTTGTGTCCGTCTCGTTGAATACCACCGGCCAATCGCCCTGTATCGGCGCGACGGGAGACGGATCCTCCGCCGGTTTCGGCGGGATCATGCCCCGCCAGATCACCAGTACCGCCAACAGGCACACACACGCCGCCAGCGCGCCATAGCGCAGCGGTCTGCGCCATTTCCCGTGCTCCCGGTGGGCGTCCAGCACATAGATGCCCTCCGCCTCGCCGATGGCGCAGAGCAACGCTTCCGTGTTCATAGCAGACCCTCCTCTTTTAAATATCGCATGAGCTTCTCCCGGGTGCGTTTGAGCGTCATCTTCACCCGGCTCTCCCCCCAGCCGAACCGACGGGCAATGTCGCCGACGGAATCGAAGTACCAGTATCGGCACAAGAATACACGCCGCTCTTTATGGCGCAGTGTGGCTAAAAAGGCGTTGACCGACCGTGCCAGCTCCCGCGCCTCCACTGCCTGCCGGGTGTCGTCCGCTCCCGCCACGCACTCCGACAGTTCCTCCCATACCAGTGCCGCCTCGCCGCCGTTTCGCTTCGCGGCAGTTTGCATGCGCAGGCGTTTGAGGGCGATGCGGCGTGTCAGGGTTGCCAGAAACGCCGCCAGATTGCCCGGGCGGTGGGGCGGCATGGCGTTCCACGCCGCAATGTACAGGTCGTTGACACACTCCTCCGCGTCGGCGCGGTCGCTCAGAACGCCCACGGCGACCGACAGACAAAGCGCACCGTACTTCTCCTGCGTCTGCCAAACTGCCGCCTCTTCCCGCTGCCAATACAGCTCCACGATCTGTCCGTCCTCCATGCACATCACCTTCCTTTTCCGATGAAAGATCTTTCACTATATAAGTACCCAAATGATTCGCGCAGGTCACGTGTATTTTACCCGTTCATTCTACACCGCACGCCGTCTGACCGCACGCAGTTTTTTCTTTCCTTTACCTGCGATAATAGCAGAAATAACACCGTCTGATATCGAGGCAAAAAAATTGTTCAAAATGCGAAAAGCTGCCGCTTTGTCCTCGATGTTTTTTGTAAAACCCCCAAAAAAACACCGTATTTTGTATTTTTTATTGAAATCCGCCACAGGGTCTTGTATAATAACTTTGTCGTTTTTTCTGTGAATATCGGGTGAAAAAACCGTATTCAGGCGTGGGGCAAATCTCCAAAGTCCTGCGTCCAATATATGAAGGAGGCACATCATGAAAAAAGTTCTTGCTCTGATCCTGGCGCTGGTTATGGCTCTGGCGTTGGTCGCCTGCGGCGGCAACCAGACCCCTGCCACTGACAATCCTGACGATGAGAATCCCACGGAAGCCACCGTCAAGATCGGTTTCATCTTCCTGCATGACAATCAGTCCACCTATGACCTCAACTTCATGAAGGGCGCTGAGGAAGCCTGCAAGAAGTTGAACGTTGAGTATGTGTTCAAAGACAACGTCCCCGAGGGTCAGGAGTGCTACAATACCGCCATCGACCTGATCGATGAGGGCTGCAATGTCATCTTTGCCGACAGCTTCGGTCATGAGGATTACATGATCCAGGCCGCCAAGGAGAATCCCGACGTGCAGTTCTGCCATGCTACCGGCACCAAGGCGCACACCGAGAATCTTGCCAACTATCACAACGCGTTTGCCTCCATCTATGAGGGTCGTTACCTGGCCGGTATTGCCGCCGGTCTGAAGCTCAACGCCATGATCGCCGACGGTCAGTTCACCGAGGACGAGGCGAAGATCGGCTACGTGGGCGCTTACACCTATGCCGAGGTTATTTCCGGCTACACCGCCTTCTTCCTGGGCGCTCGCTCTGTCTGCCCCACCGCCACCATGGAAGTCACCTTCACCGGTTCCTGGTATGATATGCCTCTGGAGACCGAGGGCGCGCAGAAGCTCATTGACAACGGCTGCAAGCTGATCAGCCAGCACGCCGACTCCCTGGGCGCTCCCTCCACCTGCGAGAACGCCGGTGTTCCCAACGTGTCCTACAACGGCAGCACCATTGAGGCCGGTCCCAACACCTTCATCGTTTCCTCCCGCATCAACTGGGCTCCCTACTTCGAGTACCTGATTGATTGCGTGCGCAACGGCAAGGCAATCGACACCGACTGGAGCGGCACGCTTGCCACCGGTTCCGTGGAGTTGAGCGACATCAACACCGCCGTTGCCGCCGAGGGCACCGCGGAAGCCATTGCCGATGCCAAGGCCAAGCTGGAAGACGGCACCCTCCACGTGTTTGACACCGCTACCTTCACCGTCAAGGGCGAGGCGCTCACCACCTATCAGGCTGATGTGGATACCGACGCTGAATACACCGGCGACACCGAAGTCATCGCTGACGGCTTCTTCCACGAGTCTGAGTTCCGTTCCGCTCCTTATTTTGATCTGCAGATCGACGGTATCACCCTGCTGGATACCAAGTTCTAATGTACAAATCGGGAAGTCCCGGAATCTCATATTCCGGGACTTCCCCCTTTCTACTGCGTCAAAGGGCAGCGTGGCAGCAATAGCCGCTGCGTTGCCCTTTGATGCAGTCCACAACGATAACAGGAGGTAGAAATCCTTGGACAAGAAGATCCCCGCCGTGTCGTTGCACGGCATCACCAAGACTTTCGGTTCCACCGTGGCAAACGACAAGGTGGATCTGGATATCTATCGCGGTGAGATTCTGGCGCTGCTGGGTGAAAACGGCAGCGGCAAAACCACGCTCATGAACATGCTCTCCGGCATCTACTTCCCCGACGCGGGGCAGATCGCCATCGACGGCAAAGACGTGGTCATCGCATCACCCAAGGACGCCTTTGATCTGGGTATCGGCATGATCCATCAGCACTTTAAGCTGGTAGACGTGCTTACTGCCACGGAAAATATCGTACTGGGTCTGGAGGGTAAGCTGGATCTCAAGGCCGCCGCCGCTAAAATTCGTTCCATCTGCGATGCCTACGGTTTTGAGGTGGATCCCAACCAGAAGATCTACGATATGTCCGTGTCGCAAAAGCAGACAGTGGAGATCGTGAAGGTTCTCTACCGCGGCGCGGATATTCTGATTCTGGACGAGCCTACTGCCGTACTGACGCCGCAGGAGACGGAAAAACTCTTTACCGTGCTGCGCAATATGCGCAACGACGGCAAGGCGATTGTCATCATCACCCATAAACTGCATGAGGTGGAGGCGATCTCCGACCGGGTATCCGTACTGCGCCACGGACAGCATATCAGCGACCTGACCACCGCCCGGACCAACGCGCAGGAGATGACCAACATGATGGTCGGTCACGCCGTTACGCTGAACATCGACCGTCCCGCGCCGTTCAATCCCAAGCCACGCATCGTGGTCGAAGGTTTGACCGTCCGCAGCAGCGACGGCATTTTGAAGCTGGACGATGTATCTTTTACCGCCAATTCCGGTGAGATTTTAGGCATAGCCGGCATTTCCGGTTCCGGACAGAAAGAGCTGTTGGAGGCGATTGCCGGATTGCAGCCGGTGGAAAGCGGCAGTATTTTTTACGTGGAAGACGACGGACACCGCCAGGAGCTGTTGCAAAAGGATCCCCAGGAGATCGCGGCGTTGGGCGTTTCCCTCTCCTTTGTCCCGGAAGATCGGCTGGGCATGGGACTTGTGGGCAGCATGGATCTGAGCGACAATATGATGCTTCGCTCCTTCCGCCGGGGACACTCCGTTTTCACCGACCGGAAAACACCCCACCATCTGGCGGAGAAGGTGGTCAAAGAGCTGGAGGTCAGCACCCCCAGTATCGCAACACCGGTGCGGCGCCTCTCCGGCGGCAACGTGCAGAAGGTATTGGTGGGTCGTGAAATCTCCTCCGCTCCCACGGTGCTGTTGACCGCCTATGCCGTGCGCGGATTGGACATCAACTCCTCGTATACCATTTACGATCTCATCAACCGGCAGAAAAAGTCCGGCGTGGCGGTGATCTACGTGGGCGAGGATCTGGACGTGCTGTTGGAGCTGGCGGATCGCATTTTGGTGCTGTGCGGCGGTAAGGTCAGCGGCATTGTAGACGGTAAAAAGGCTCAAAAGAACGAGATCGGCATGATGATGACCAGATTGGGAGGCGAAGCATGAACAAGAAATCCCATACGCCTTTGATTCATATCTCCAAACGCGGTCTGCTCCCCTGGTATCAGGCGTGGGCGATCCGCGGCGGCGCCATCGTAGCGGCGCTGGTGCTCTGCGCGCTGATTACCATGCTGGTAACGGGTCTGAATCCCATACAGGTCTATGTGACCATTTTTGAAGGCTCCTTCGGCAGCTCCCGCCGGGCGTGGGTACTGTTTCAGAATATTGCCATTTTACTGTGCGTATCGCTGGCGGTGACGCCTGCTTTCAAAATGCGCTTTTGGAACATCGGCGGTGAAGGACAGATGCTCATCGGCGGTCTTGCCACCACCGCCTGTATGATCCTTCTCGGCGACAAACTGCCCAACGCGGTGCTGATTCCGATCATGGTAGCGGCAAGCCTTGCGGCAGGCGCGATTTGGGGCGGTATTCCCGCTTTTTTCAAGGCGCGCTGGAACACCAACGAGACGCTTTTTACCCTCATGATGAACTATATTGCCACACAACTGGTCGCCTACTTCATCATTATCTGGGAGGTCCCCAAGGGTGCCGGGCAAATCGGCATTATCAATCAGTCGACCCAGGCAGGCTGGTTGCCTACCATCGGCAGTTCCAAATATCTGCTGAATATTCTCATCGTAGCGGTGATATGCGGCGTCATGTATATCTATCTCACCTACTCCAAGCACGGCTATGAGATCGCTGTGGTAGGCGAGAGTGAGCGTACCGCCCGGTACGTGGGCATCAAGGTGGAGCGGGTCATTATCCGCACCATGCTGCTCTCCGGCGCGGTCTGCGGTCTTGCCGGTATGCTGCTGGTGGGCGGCACCGACCACACGCTGACCACCACCATCACCGCCGGACGCGGCTTTACCGCCGTCATGGTATCATGGCTTGCCAAGTTCAATCCGCTGTGGATGATTTTCACCAGTTTCCTGCTGGTATTTTTGCAGCGCGGCGCAGGACAGATCTCCACCAATTTCGGTTTGAATCAATCCTTTTCCGATATCCTCACCGGCGTGATTCTCTTCTTTATCATCGGCAGTGAATTCTTCGTCTCCTATCAAATCAATTTCCGCAAATCCACAAACAAGGAGGCGCGCTGATATGTTTGATTTTGTATCCTTTATCCCTCGCGCCGTGGTGCAGGGTATTCCCCTGCTGTACGGCAGCACCGGCGAAACTTTGACGGAGAAATCCGGCAACTTGAATCTGGGTATCCCCGGTATCATGTACATGGGTGCGATCAGCGGCGTGATCGGCTCATTCTTCTATGAGCAATCTACCACGCCGGAAACCGTCAGCGTTTTTCTTCTCCTCGCCATTCCCCTGCTCTGCTCCCTGATCGGTTCACTGCTGATGGGACTTTTGTACTGCTTCCTCACCGTGACGCTGCGCGCCAATCAAAATGTGACCGGTCTTGCCATCACCACCTTCGGCGTGGGCTTCGGCAATTTCTTTGGCGGCTCGCTCATTAAGCTCTCCGGTACGCAGGTGCCAGCCATTATTCTCTCCACCACCAGCGGCTATTTCAGCCGTCCTCTCCCCTTTGCCGATCGACTGGGCTGGTTCGGCAAACTCTTCTTGTCCTACGGCTTTCTGGCGTATCTGGCGATCATCATCGCGCTGGCTGCGTCTTTCGTCCTCAACCGCACCCGGACGGGACTCCATCTGCGAGCCGTGGGAGAAAGCCCCAACACGGCGGACGCCGCCGGCATCAACGTGGCGCGGTATAAGTACGCCGCCACCTGCATCGGCAGTATGATCGCAGGCCTCGGCGGACTGTACTATGTGATGGACTACGCCAGCGGTATCTGGTCCAGCAACGCTTTCGGCGATCGCGGCTGGCTTGCCATTGCGCTGGTGATCTTCACCATTTGGCGTCCCAATGTGGGAATTCTCGCCTCGTTCCTCTTCGGCGGCCTGTATATCCTGCATATGTATATCCCCTCCGGCATGAATCTTGCCATCAAGGAGATCTACAAAATGCTCCCCTACGTGGTTACGCTGATCGTGCTGATCATCGTGTCCATGCGGAAAAAGCGGGAAAATCAGCCGCCTGCCTCGCTGGGCTTGAGCTACTTCCGCGAGGATCGGTAAAAATGACAAGTTTCAAAAAAGCGTGCCCGCGGGCACGCTTTTTTGAAGTCTCAATCTAAATGGGAGGTGCGCCGCGTGGCACAAATTCTCACCGCCACCGTCACCGATGCGGAGGCAGGACAAAACCTTAAAACATATCTGCGCGGTCACTGGCACATCTCCTCCACGCTGCTCAAGAGCCTCAAATGGCGTCCCGGCGCCATTTTGCTCAACGGACAGATCGCCCATGTGTCAGCTATTCTCCGACCCGGCGACGTTCTTTGCATAGACGTATCCGATGATGCGCCGCTCAGCCGCCACATTCTCCCGGTGGACGTGCCGCTGGATATCCTCTACGAGGATGAATCGCTGCTGCTTCTCAATAAGCCCGCCGGGATTGCTGTCCATTCCTCCGCGCTGACGGAGGAGACCGTCACCGTGGCAGGCGCGGTGGCGCACTATCTGGGCGGCACGCCCTTCCACCCGGTCAACCGGCTGGATCGCGGTGTAACCGGCATCATGGCAGTCGCCAAGAGCGGCTATATGCACGAGCGCTGTATGGCAATTTTACACACCGATGATTTTCTCCGGGAATATCGCGGCATTTGTTCCGGCATTCCCTTGTTATCGGAAAACGTGATTGACTATCCCATCGGACGCGACGGCGACTCCGTACTGCGTCGATGTATTGATCCCGCCGGTTTGCCTGCCCGCACGGAATATGCCGTACTGCAATCTTTCGATGACCGCGCCCTTTTGCGCCTGCGCCCCTATACCGGACGCACCCATCAGCTCCGGCTTCACTGTGCCGCCATGGGACACCCTTTGCTGGGCGACTGGCTCTACGGCGTCGAAGCGCCGGACCTGATCCCACGCCCGGCGCTCCACTCCTATGAGCTGTGGCTGCGCCACCCACTCTCCGGGCAGCTGATCCATTGCGTCGCGCCGCTCCCGGAGGATATGCGCCGCCTTCTGCCCGAGTAAAAGCACCTGCCGGATCGGCAGGTGCTTTTCATTTTCACAGATCAACTTTTTCGTAGTATTTTGCCGCCCTGCGATAGATAAGCGGCATTGACGCCGCATAGATCACCAATGCCGCCGCTAACAGGGGAAGTTGGCGTACATTTCCCTCCGTGGAGGTGTCGTTCAGCCACAATAGTGCTGGGAAATGTGGCAACGCTTCACAAAGAAGGATCACCAGCGTAACGGGGATCACTGCCTTCAGATAAGACACCCCTACCTTGTAGCCGCTGCGGTAAAATGCCGGAAGAAAAACCGCGTTGAATACCGTATAGAGAAGCAGTCCCGCCGCAAACAGCGCGGCATTGGCGTCCAATCCCACCGCGTTGCCGCCCAGCGGATTGAGCCGCGCGGAGAGCATAGCAAACGGCACCGCTATCACCAGGCTTGCCAGCTCTATAATGGCCATGAACACTGCTGATACCTTCACCGCGTCGCGCTTGCGGACCGGCAGCAGTGACATGTAGAAAAGATCCCGCTGTTCCCGCTGGTTCATAAAGGTAAAGAAAATCCCCAGCGTCACGTAGAAAAAGACCACCGTATACGGATAATTGGGAATCAGCAGCATCACGCCGAAGAAACAGAACACCACCGCCATAGGGTGGCAGGCGAGACAAAACTGCTTATATAATAGTGCCTTCATTCCAGTCCCTCCTCTCCACGGATACAATAATGTCCTCCATCGTGTTGCCGCGGTCAGCAAAAGCGTGGCGAAAATCCTCCACCGTGCCGCTGTATAGAAGCGCGCCTTCCTTGATGAAAGCAATGTGGCTGGCGCATTTCTCCAAATCAGAAGTGATATGAGTGGAAAACAAAATACTCCTCGTCCCGTCTGCCACGATGGAACGAAATAGCCCCGTCAGTTCATCCCGTGACACGGGATCCAAACCGCTGGTCGGCTCGTCCATGATCAAGAGGGTCGCACCGTGGCTCAGTGCCAGCGCGATGAGATACTTCACCCGCATGCCGTCAGATAGCTGATCCACCCGTTTTTCTTCGTCAAGTAGAAATACTTTACAATAGTGCTGATATTTAGCTTCGTCCCAGTTGGGATAGAAACGGCGCGTCACTTCTGTGACGGTGCGCAGCTTCTTTTTGGGGTAAAAGGTCATGCCGCCCGGCACCACACCGATATTCTCCTTCATGTACCGCTCGTCATCAGCCGTATCCCGCTCCTGAAAGAATACGTGTCCCTCATCTGGGTGCACCATGCCCAATATGGACTTGAGCGTGGTGGATTTTCCCGCGCCGTTGCGCCCGATGAATCCCATCACCGCCCCCTGCGGCACGGCAAAGGATACGTGATCGAGCGTGAAGGACGGATAACACTTTGTCAGTCCTTCCACACGCAGTATGTCCATTACGCCTCACCCTCCTCAATCGTTTGCTGTACCAGCTTCGCAAAGGCGCGCTGTTCCGCCTCTCCCGCTTCCGGCAGTACGTCCTGTCCGTCAAACACCTGATCCACCATGCGCCGCATGACCTCCGACGTCTGCAACGCGATCCCGCGCCGTTTGTCCGCCATCAGTACCAGCGTATCGCCCGGCGACAGGGCAAACATTTCCCGCACCTCTTTGGGGATCACGATCTGCCCTTTAGGACCCAGCTTGACCGCCGAGAGAAACCTCTCTCCTTTTTTGTCTTTCATACTCCTCCCCCTTTATGATTGCGGTATAACTTTTCTTACTTTTCATACTCTAATACAAGTGTTGGTAAAAGTCAACGGTTTCTCCCTGCGATTTTTCAGCTATCGACACCGAGTGAAAACGGTGATATACTATGGTGGAAGGATCAAGAAGGAGTTTGCTATGAATCTATGTGATCGCAAGGAATTGCAGGAGCTGTTGGAGCGCCACGGCTTTCACTTTTCCAAAGCTATGGGACAAAACTTCCTCATCGCAGACTGGGTACCCCGGCAGATCGCCGATGCATGCGGCGCGGACGCGCAAACAGCGGTGCTGGAGATCGGACCCGGTGTGGGCTGTTTGAGCCGGGAGCTGGCGCGACGGGCGGGGAAGGTTGTGTCGGTGGAGTTGGATCGGCGGCTGTACGATGTGCTGGCGGAGACCATGGCGGAGTTTGGCAACTTCACCCTCCTCCCCGGCGACGCGATGGAGCTGGATCTGCCAGGGCTGACAAAAACCGAGCTTGCGCCGCTTCGTCCTATCCTCTGCGCCAATCTGCCCTACAACATTGCCACCCCTCTATTGACGCGATGCGCCCAAAGCCGTGCCTTTGAGAGTATAACCGTACTCATTCAAAAAGAGGTGGCGCAGCGGATCTGTGCCGCGCCGGGTACTGCCGACTACGGCGCTTTTTCGCTGCTGATGCAGTATTACACCGCGCCGGAGCTGCTGTTCACTGTGCCCAATACGTGCTTCCTGCCTGCGCCCAAGGTAACCTCCGCCGTGATACGCTGCGTTACCCGCCCGCAGCCGCCCGTGGAAGTCATCTCCGAGGAGGCGCTGTGGCGCACCGTGCGCGCGGGCTTTGCACTGCGGCGCAAGACGCTGGTCAACTCCCTGCAGACCGGCTACCCACTGCCTAAGGCGCAGCTGGCGGAGATTGTAGAGGATTGCGGTCTTTCCCCCGATGTACGGGGTGAGCGTCTCACGCTGGCAGATTACGCCGCCTTGACCAATCAGCTCCATTGCCAGTGAGTGTTGCAATATCCTTGATACCACACTATATAAAGTATTATAGCTTTACATAGTGTGGTTTTTAATGGAATTGAAAGTTTTTTTGATTCCTTCTATTGCAAAGCGGGTATAATCTGATATAATTATCTGGTCAATTTTTCTTTTTGAGATAATCATTGCTTATGAGGTGTACCCATGTCTGTGAAACTGGAACTCTACAAAGTATTCAAGGAGGTGGC
>JAFZRS010000011.1 GCA_017619715.1 Oscillospiraceae bacterium
ATCATGGGTGTAAAGGAAAAAGACTGTACAGTATTTGACGATTCCATCGCCTCCTGCCGCAGTGCCAAAGATGCCGGTATGCACACGGTGGGCGTATACGACGACTTCTTCAACCTCTACTGGGAGGAGATGCAGCAGCTGTGTGAGCGGACAATCCGCAGTTTTTGCGATCTGCTGTAAGGACAATATAAAATCAGCGCGTCGGGCGTTTGAAAGCGTCCCGGCGCGCTGTCTCGCTGTGGGCGGTCAACTCCTCTTTGTCCCCTCCAAAATACCGTTCAGCCTCCTCAAGCCCTCGGAAAGATTCGCCGTGTCGATACCGGAATAGTTCACAACCAGCACGTGGGGCGGCGCATCGTCTGATCGGGCGTAGTAATCCGACAAAAGCGCCAGGCGCACCCCCTGATCGGCGGCACGGCGGCGCAGCGTATCGTCCGTTAAATCGGTATCCAGCCGCACCAGAAAATGCAGTCCCGCGTCCTGCTCCGTGATCCGGGCGCCGGGCAGTCCTTGGCGGATCGCGGCGATCACCGTGTCACGCTTTTGATGATACCGGGTTTTCATGCACCGTAAATGCTGTTCATAGTGTCCGCCGGATAAAAAGGACGCCAGTGTGTACTGTTCAAAGCTGGACACCGTGCAGGCGTAGAACCCCAGACGGCGGCGGTAGACCTCCATCAGATGCTCCGGCAGGATCATATAGCTCATGCGTATAGACGGTGCAATGGTCTTGGAAAAGGTATTCAGATAGATGACACGAGCGTGCTTGTCGGCGGAGAACAGCGTGGGAATGGGACGTCCTGCGAAGCGGAACTCACTGTCGTAATCATCCTCCAGCACGTACCGCCCCTCCTGCTCACCTGCCCAGCGCAGCAGCTCCTGCCGCCGTCCGATGGGCATGACGATCCCCGTGGGATAGTGGTGGCTGGGGGAAATATGCACCACGTCCGCGTCACTGCGCCGCAGCGCCGCAACGCTCAAACCGCCCTCATCTACCGCGATCCGCCGCACAACCACGCCGTTGCTCTCGTAGATCCGGGCAATCTTGCCGTAACCGGGATCCTCCACCGCATAACACTTCTCCTGTCCCAATAAGCGGATCAGAAGATTGTAGAGTACCTCCGTCCCCGCGCCCAGAATGATCTGACCGGGACGGACCCTCATACCCCGAAAGGCGCGCAGATACTCCGCGATCGCCTGCCGCAGCTCCGGCGCGCCGGTGGGCGGCGTGGGGCGCAGCAACGCCGTGTTTTGATCCAGTATGGTGCGGCGCATCAGCCGCGCCCACGTGGCAAAGGGGAAATACTCCGCCGCCGTGGTGTTCGTCACAAAATCCAAAAGCCATGTGCGCTCCCGTTCGTCTTTTGCCTCTGTCGACACGGCGGGCGCAGACGGGGACGGAAGATGCCGTTCCACCGCCGCCACGAAATAGCCGCGTTTCTCCCGGGCGTAGATATACCCCTCCGCCATGAGCTGTTCGTAGGCGTTCTCCACCGTCACCACGCTGATTTGCAGGTGCTGTGCCAGCATTCGCTTGGAAGGCAGCTTCTCCCCTTTTTTCAGTGTGCCTTGCAGAATATCCTCCTTCACATGGCGGTATAGCTGTTCATATAAGACGCCTGCGTCTTTTTCCAATGTATACGTCAGCATATGCCCTCCGTCTGATCTGTTCGCTTGCGCTCTTTCTCTTATCTGGTAGCATACCAGATGTACAGGCGGTTTGTCAAAGTCTTTGTGCGATCGGATTGCTATTTGCATGAACGGTTCTTCTGTGCTATGATAGCGAAAAACAGCGTGGGAGGAACGTACCGTGCGAATGCGAAAAAAGAAAAATCTCATTCCCCGAATGGACGCATGCGGCGACTGGCTGATCCGGGATCCCGCGGCGCTGCGGGGACGGTGGCGCGAGCTCTTTCCCGATGCGCGGGAGCTGCGGTTGGAACTGGGCTGCGGCAAAGGGCGCTTCACTGTGGAGACGGTGCAATCGGAGAAGGACGTACTGCTGATCGCCGTAGAGAAAGTGCCGGACGCCATGGTCGTCGCCATGGAACGCGCCCGGGACGCGGCGGCGCGCAACGTGCGCTTTATCGATGCGGACGCGGCGCTGCTGCCGGAGCTGTTTGCACCCGGTGAGGTGGATCGCATCTACATCAATTTCTGCGACCCGTGGCCCAAGAGCAACCAGAAAAAGCGCCGGCTGACACACGGCAATTTCCTGCGGCTGTACCGGCAGGTTCTGCGCCCGGGTGGACAGATCCATTTCAAAACCGACAACGACGCGCTCTTTGAGTGGTCATTGGAGGAGATCCCCGCCTACGGCTTCACCCTCTCGGAGGTGACGCGCGATCTCCACGGCGCGGGTATATCGGGCGTGATGACCGACTACGAGGCGAAGTTCCACGCATTGGGGAAAAATATCAACCGCTGTGTCGCCACGATGATCCCGTGGACAGAGCCGAAGGACAAGTGATTCCCCCGGCGGTAAACAGAAAAAAAGAAGCACTGCAAACTGTTTGCGGTACTTCTTTCTTTATAATCAGTTGTGGTTACGCCTTCTTGGCGATATCGCACAGAGCGGTGAACGCCGCGGCGTCGTTGATCGCCAGCTCGGAGAGCATCTTGCGGTTGATCGCGATGCCGGCCACCTTCAAGCCGTGCATGAACGTGGAATAGTTCATGCCGTTGATCTTGCAGGCGGCGCTGATGCGGGTAATCCAAAGCTGACGGAAATCTCTCTTCTTCAGCCGACGGCTCACATAGGCATAGGTCAGGGACTTCATGACCTGCTCGTTGGCCATCTTGAAGTGCTTGGACTTGGCGCCCCAATAGCCCTTCGCCAGCTTCAGCATCTTATTTCTTCTCTTGCGCGTCATCATCGCGCCTTTTACACGTGCCATTTCTTCTGCCTCCTATTCTAACGCAGCATTATTTGTAAGGGATCATCTTGCGGATGGCGGATTCATTGGTGCCATCGGCGTACGTGGTGCTGCGCAGGCGGCGGCCACGCTTGGTGTCCTTCTTGGTCAGGATGTGGCTCTTGAATGCATGGGCTCTTTTGATCTTACCGCTCTTGGTAAGATTGAAACGCTTTTTCGCGCCGCTGTGGGTTTTCAGTTTAGGCATAGATACTTCTCCTTCCGTCTATTCCTCTGCCCGCAGGCAGAAGAAAAACCTTTTATTTTGCCGCCTTGGGAGCCAGGAACATGGACATGTTCCGTCCTTCCAGTTTGGCAGCTTTTTCCATGTTGGCCATTTCGCCGCAAGCTTCGGCAAATCTCACCAGCAGATCCCTGCCGATCTCCGTATGCGCCATCTCTCTGCCGCGAAAACGCACGGACACTTTCACCCGGTTGCCCTCGGTCAAAAACTTCTGGGCGTTTTTCAGCTTGGTGTTGAAGTCGCCCACGTCAATGCTCGGGGACATACGGATCTCCTTGATCTCCACCACGTGCTGGTTCTTTCTGGCTTCCTTCTCCCGCTTGCTCTGCTCAAAACGGAACTTGCCGTAGTTCATGAGCTTGCACACCGGCGGTACCGCCTGCGGCGAGATCTTCACCAGATCCAGTCCCCGTTCCTCGGCGATACGCAGCGCGTCCTCACTGGATACAATACCCAGTTGCTCACCCGTATCGCTGATCAGGCGGATCTCCTTGTCGCGGATCTCCTCGTTGAGTTCATGCGTTACTTTGCTAATGCGAAAGCACCTCCATTCCAAAATAAAAACGCGAACGCACACAGCATCCGCGCAACATCGCAAACCCAGATCCGGGGTTTTCCTTTCGCTGTTGACCTCTTTGCCGATGGCGCGAGGTGAGGCGGATGCACCGACCTTCTTTGTTTTCACCGGTCATTATATACAGCTTTTGCCTATCTGTCAACACCTTTTTGAAAAAGATGGCAGTTTTTTTGCTCTTTGCGTATAGATCGCTCCTCTTTGCGCCAAACTACACACGTAAAAAGGAGGTGTAAACATGAGCAACAATACCAACAACACCAACAGCAAAACCGCAAAGAACGGCAAGGATTGCAAAGATGCCAAGGATTGTAAATAAGGGATAAAGTAATAACACTTTACAGCGCAGATGCCGCCCGGTATTCGGGCGGCATCTGCTTATGGCAGTTCTCTTTTTCAGTCCTTCAAGGACGGGGGATATACGCCGCCTTCGTGAAGACGCTTCAGCTCGTCCGCCACGTTCTGCCGATCCTCATGGTATGTCATGCCGAACCAGCGGTCCGCACTGCGCAGCACCGATACGGACAGCGTATCCGCCGCCACCAACTCGCCCACCATGTTCGGCAGCAGGCACTCGGCCTTGATATTGTCCCCTATGTTGCGGAGGAAACTGTCAAAATACGTCTCCATCTCCTCAAAGATACTGGGGTGAAAGCCCCAGAAGTTCATGGAGACCACCGTCTCACCGGACAGTTCCTTATGCGCGCCGTCCGCCACGTCGGCAATAGAACCGTCCGGGAAGAGCTGAATCTTCAACGTCTCCTTGATGCCGCGCAGGCAGCCGTCCTCCACCCGGCACACACCGCGGGACACCGTGCCGTTGAGGCTGACCGTGTTTTTCAAAAGGTAACCCACCATGGTCGCCTTGCCGTTTTGCGGCAGGCGGCACAGCTCCTCATAGATCGTGCGATAGGCGTCCACGCCGTAATAATCGTCGGCATTGATGACGCAAAACGGCTCTTGCACCGCCTCGCGGGCACAAAGCACCGCGTGGGTCGTGCCGAAGGGCTTGGTTCGCTCGGCGGGAATGTGATAAAAAGACGGCACGCTGGAAAAATCCTGGAAGACATAGCAGACTTCCACGTTCTCTCCGTCGGCGGTCTTATACCGGGACGCCCGGTCGCCGCACAGACGCTTCACCAGATCCAGGATCTCCGGCTTGATAATAAATACGATTTTGGTAAAACCCGCGCGAACAGCGTCGTAGATGGAATACTCCATCAAGCTCTCACCGTTGGGACCCACGCCGTCCACCTGCTTGTTGCCGCCGTACCGGGAACCGAGACCTGCCGCCATAATTACAAGGGCTGCTTTCATCTTTGATTTCCTCCTTTGCTGCCGTCCGCTTGCCGCCGGATCGGCGTGTTTTTATTATAGCATATTCCCCCCCGTCAGAGCAAGACGTTTCCGCTCCCCTTCTCCTCTGCTCTCCCAAATTTTTTTCTTTTTCCCGTTTTTCCTCTGGATTTTACGGGGCAACTGGTTTATAATGATATCCCGCACCCGTTGGATCACGACGGGTAGAACGGGAAACATCCGTTTACATAACGAGGAGAATTCTATGAGTCAAACCAATCACCGTCGCGTTGCCGAATCCGCCTCCCGCGTATGCCGCACCGGGGTGGATTATTTCGGCACGGGAGCGATGGCACTGCTTTTACTGTGCAGTTTGATCCTGTTTGCCAGAATCATGTCCACCGGCATGCTGACCAACGGGTATCTCTTTTTGGCGATGGGTATTTTGCTGGCGATCAACGCCGTCCACGTATATGTGCAGCTTCCGCTGCGATGCAATAAGCTGGGTAAGCTGATCGGAGGCATTGCCGCTGTTCTCTTGTCCGTTGCGATGATTTTCGGCATGACCGCCTTGGGAACGGTGCAGAGTGTGCTGGGGCGGATCACCGGGCAATACCTGCAGTTGGACGTGATCGCCGTAATGGTGACGGTGGACGATCCGGCACAGGAGCTGGCTGATACCGCAGGCTACACCTTCGGCTACGCCGAGGGACTGGATCAGAGCAATACAGATGAACTCCTCGATCATATTGCTCAATCCATACCCGATATACAAAGCCGCTCCTGCGCTTCATTGACGGATCTTGCCGATGCGCTCTACGATGATCAGGTGGACGCGATCGTGCTTAACAAAGGGTATATTTCTCTGCTGGAAGAACAGCCGGGCTATGATGATTTCAGCCGTCAGGTACGCATCATCTATGAGCATGAGATTGCCCGGGAGATCCAGATCGATGCAGACCGTCAGGACGTAACGAGCAAGCCGTTCGTGATCTATTGCAGCGGCATTGACAGCCGGATCGTCGGCAATCTCACCGGCAAAAGCAATTCCGATGTGAACATTTTAGCGGTGGTGCACCCGAAGAGCCGCCAGATCCTGCTAATCAATACGCCGCGGGATTACTACGTCCCCCTGCACATGAACGGACAGTACGACAAGCTGACCCATGCGGGCAACTACGGGATCGAGGAGTCCATCGGCACGCTGTCCGATCTCTATGACGTGGATATAGCATACTATGTACGCGTCAACTTTACCGGTCTTATCAAAGTGGTGGACGCGCTGGGCGGCGTGGACGTGGAATCTCCCCGGGCGTTTACCACCACCGTGATGGATATTCCCGCCGCCGGCGGCGGTTTCAGTCAGCGCTCCTTCTCCTTCCCCGCCGGGCAGGTACATCTGGACGGTCAGTCGGCGCTTGCCTTTTCCCGGGAGCGGGACGCCTTCTTCAACGGCGATATCCAGCGGGGTCTGAACCAGATGGCGGTCATCAAGGGCATCATCGCCAGAATTACCTCACCGGCAATTCTGTCCGGCTACGGCGAGCTGATGAAAGCCGTGGCGGACTCCTTCGTCACCAACATGTCCTATGAGGAGATCGCCGCATTGGTGCAGATGCAGCAGCGCGACGGCGGAAGCTGGAACGTCACCACCTACGCCGCCGCCATGGGCAGCGGAAGCACAACCCAACGTACCTACACCGCCGGTATGGCATGGGTCATGCCGCCGGATATTGCCTCCGTGAATACCGCCAAATCACTGATCCGGCAGGTGCTGTCCGGTGAGACGCCGGTCGTTCCGGAATAAGAAAAAACGCATAGAAACGCCCGGGCGGGAAATGTACGTTTTCCGCCCGGGTTGCTTTATTCGATCTTTTATTCCACCGTGACGCTCTTGGCAAGGTTCCGGGGCTTGTCGATATCACAGCCGCGCGCCAGGGCGATGTAATACGCCAGCATCTGCAGCGGCACGACGCCCAACTGCGGCAGCAGCATCGGCTCGGTATCGGGAATGGCGATCACCGCGTCTACACGCTCGGACATGGCGGCGGCATGACTCTCGGTGGTCAGCGCCAGCACCTGTCCGCCGCGCGCCTGCACCTCCACTACGTTGCTCATCGCCTTATCGAACAGCGGCGCATACGTGCCCAGCGCGATGACCGGCGTACCCTCTTCAATCAGGGAGATGGTGCCGTGCTTCAGTTCGCCCGAGGGATATGCCTCGGAGTGGATATAGCTGATCTCCTTGAGCTTGAGACTGCCTTCCAGCGACAGGGCATAGTCCAGATTGCGTCCGATGAAGAACACGTCGTCGTGATCGACGCACATCTGCGCCAGCTCCCGAATCTGATCGTGGGCGGCGAGGATCTTCTCCATCTGTTCCGGCAGTGCCAGAATCCCCTTCACGGCATTGCTGTAGGTTTCATAATCCGTTGTACCCATCACATCGCCGAAATAGAGCCCCAACAGGTTCAAAACCGCCATCTGGGTACTGTATGCCTTGGTGGTCGCCACGGCGATCTCCGGACCTGCCCAGGTGTACAGCACGTCGTCGCTCTCCCGGGCAATAGAGGATCCCACCACGTTGACAATCGACAAAATCCGCGCACCGCGCTTTTTCGCCTCACGCAGCGCCGCCATGGTATCCAGCGTCTCGCCGGACTGGCTGATAATGATGACCAGATCGCCTTCGCCCACCACGGGATCGCTGTAACGGAACTCGGAGGCGAGACATACCTCCACGTTGCGCCGCAGCAGCTTTTCCAGATTATACTTGCCCACCATGCCCACGTGGTAGCTGGAGCCGCACGCCACAATGTAGAGCTTGCGAATCCCACGGATCTGTTCGGGCGTCATGGTCAGGTCGCTCAATACCACGCGGCCGTCCTGGATACGGGCGGCGGTAGCCTCCCGGATCGCCCGGGGCTGCTCCATGATCTCTTTGAGCATGAAATGGGCAAAGCCGCCCTTTTCCGCCGCGTCGATCTCCCAGTCGATATGGTGATGCTCCTTGTCCATCGGACGCAACATTCGGTCATAGATGCGAATGCCTTTGTCGCTGAGGATCGCCAGCTCCCCGTCGTCCATATACACAATATCCCGGGTATAGCGGATCAGCGCCGTCACGTCCGAGGCAAGATAGTTGCCGTCCTTGCCGTAGCCCAACAGCAGCGGCGCGTCCTTCCGGGTGGCGAAAATACGGTCGGGATAGTCGGCGCAGATGATCCCCAGCGCGTAGGCGCCGTCCACGATGTTGATGGTGCAGGTGAGCGCTTCAAAGAAGTCGCCGCAGCCGGCGTAATAGTAATCCAGAAGCTGGGCTACCACCTCGGTATCCGTCTCGGAACGGAATGTATAGCCTTTTTCCATGAGCTGCAGCTTCAGCTCCATGTAGTTTTCGATAATGCCGTTGTGTACCACCGCGATCCGGCCGCTGCGGCTCAAATGGGGGTGGGCGTTGATATCATTCGGCTCGCCGTGGGTCGCCCAGCGGGTATGTCCGATACCCAGAGAGCCGGTCAGATCGGCGCCGCCGTGGGTCAGATCGCTGAGCGCCTGCAAACGGCCCCGCGTTTTGCTGACCTGAATGGCACCGTCGCCGCACACAGCAATGCCCGCAGAGTCATAGCCGCGGTATTCCAGACGGCGCAGACCGTCCAGTAAAATGGGCGCCGCCTGCTCCTGTCCGACAAATCCGACTATTCCACACATGTCAGAATTCCTCCTGATAAGATAATAATAATGGCACAGTAAAGAGCGAATTCGCAGTGGATTCCCTCTTTTTCCCGGTCGCGGCAGATCTGTTTTGCAGTCGCCTGCATATTTACAGCCGCGTAACACGCCCGGGGTTCCCGCGCGGGAGAGCTTCCGCCGAAATGCTCGATACTCTCTCCTCCTCGTCGTCCCGCTCTCTTTGATGCGGGCGCTGGCGCTTTGTGACAGGCTTTCCCTGTGAGCCTCCTTTCCGTTCTGCGAAACAATGTGATTCCCGCGCCGGTCATAAAAGGCGCCGGGAAGAACATACTACCACAAAAGGGGGTATATTGCAATGATGACCGCGTTTATTCGCACCGTCATTCTCTATCTGCTGTTGATTGTGGGACTGCGCATCACGGGCAAACGGCAGATCGGTGAGCTGGAACCCATCGAACTGGTGCTGACCATGCTGCTCAGCGACCTCGCCTCCGTGCCGATGCAGGATTTCGGCATTCCGCTGGTCTACGGCGTGATCCCCATCGTGACGCTGCTGTGCCTGTCCACCCTGCTCAGTTACGCCAGCTTGCGCAGCGTCCGGCTGCGAAATCTGATCTGCGGTGAGGCAACGCTCATCATCAGTGAGGGAAAAATTCTGCAAAACGCCATGCGATGCAACCGTCTGACGCTGGACGAGCTGCTGGAGGAGCTGCGCGGACAGGGGATCAGCGACCCGCAAAGCGTGAAATACGCCATACTGGAAACCAGCGGTCATCTGTCGGTTCTGCCCTACGCCGCCGATCAGCCCGTTACGCCCCGCCAGATGGGTATGACCGTGGAGGACGTATACCTGCCCACCGTTATCATTAACGACGGACGGCTCATGCGCCAGGACATGACTCGCCTTGGATTCAACGATGCGTGGCTCAAAAAGCAACTGCGAGCCCACCGCGCCAAAACACCTGAGGACGTCTTTTATCTGGCGGTGGATCAAAGCGGCGCCGTCACGTGCATCGCAAAGGAGGCGAAAGCATGAGAGCCTGGCGTATTCCCTGCGCCATACTTCTTGTACTGCTGGCGCTGTGCCTGGCGGACAGCGCCGCTGTCAGCCGCCGCTGTACCCGTTGGAACGAACGGAGCGCACAGGCAATCGAGGCGCTGTCTCACGAGGACTGGCAGGGCGTGGAGCAAGCGCTGGAACAGTTGCGACAGGACTGGCAGCCCTGCCGCTTCTGGCTGCGCGTCACGCTCTCCCACACCGCTGTGGGTGATACGGACGAACTGCTGGAGCAATGCTCACTCCTGTGTGCGCTGCATCAGCGAGAGGAGCTGCACGTGGCGCTGATCGAACTGCGCGCTCAATTCGTCCGCATGGACGCTGACGGTCAGGTAAACTGGGGGAACATACTGTAAAGTATATTCCCTTTACTTATCTTGCAAGAGCTTACTCAATTCGCTCATAAAGGTGTTGATGTCCTTGAACTGGCGGTATACGGAGGCAAACCGGACGTATGCCACCTCGTCTGCCACCTTCAGCTTCTCCATGACCTTTTCCCCGATGGCCTCGGTGCTCACTTCCCGCTCCAGCGCGTTCTGGATCTCCTGCTCGATCTCCGCCGCCATACGCTCCATATCCGCCACGGAAACGGGACGCTTCTCACAGGAGCGCTGGATACCGCGCAGGATCTTGCTGCGGTCGAAGCTCTGACGGCTGCCGTCCTTCTTGATAACGACCATAGGCAAGCTCTCCACCGTCTCATACGTGGTGAACCGGTTTTCGCACTGCAGGCATTCCCGGCGGCGGCGAATACTGCTGCCCTCGTCGGCGGGACGGGAATCCACCACTTTGCTTTCTTTATAGCCGCAATAGGGACATTTCATAGGGCGTATCCTCCTGAAAAACGTACAAACTTGCAACGTGCATAATGATCTGCCATAGATATCTGTATGATTATACCATAGAACCGCAAGATATGGTAGCCCTATTTTGTGTTTTTCCATATTTTTATGTGCGTTCCGCCGGCAGAGGCTCGCCTGCATCGCTAAAGCGGAATACCGCCCACTCTCCGCCTCGCAACCGGCGGATCCGCGCCAGGCAAAAAAGTGTCGGCAGCGGGAACGGCGCGGAGGGATCGAACGGCAGTGCCAGTTCCCACGTTCGTCCGCGGCGGCGAATGAGTCCGCCTTCCGTATTCCACGGCGGCACTTCACCAGGCGCGGCGGTGCGCCAGCCGTCCAAGTCGCCGCCGGGACTGCTCTGTGCTACGGCGCGCACAATCGTTCCCAGCGGTGCGGTTAAGGCGGCGGAAAAGCGGCGGCGCAGCGGCGCAGTTCCCTCCCATACGCCCAGGAAAAGCCGTTCGCCGCTTCCTTCGGCATAGATCCGGTATAGCCCCGACGGTACGGCGGCGTCCACGCAAAATAGGGTATCCTCTCCCACCGCCGCCGTATACAGCGTACCTGCGCGCTGTCCGTTCCAGAAAAAAGGGTATTCCACGCCCGGTCCCTCCGTTTCCAAAAAGGCTGATCCGTCTATTATTATGCACCCGCCGCACCGGATACCACAGGCACAAAAATTAGCCCGCGTGTCACATAGACACGCGGGCTAAGACTGTCAAAAAACGGCTACGCCGTTTTTTGACAAAAGGATTGCAGCCTACTACGCGCACTCATTGTCTGCCTTTGGCGGACAATTCGCACACTTCGTAGTCTGAGCGGTGTAATTTGCCACGTACATGCCGCGGCAAATTACGATCTGAACTCTTCGCGCCGTGCGCAGCGCGAACTCTGCGAGGCTTTTTGACAAGCTGAGCCCGCGTGCCGCATAGACACGCGGGCTGCTGTCATTGTATCGGGCGGTTTTTATACCAGACGGCTGCGCGGCAGACCGAAGCTCACCGCAATGGCTGTGTCCACCTGCTCCATCACCACGCGATCCACCCTGCCCATTCGCTCCCGCAGCCGACGCTTATCCAGCGTGCGGATCTGTTCGAGCAAAATAACGGAATCCTTAGGCAAACCGCTGTCAGACGCCGCCACCTCAATGTGGGTGGGCATCTTCGCCTTCCCTGTCTGGGAGGTGATAGCCGCCGCAATAACCGTGGGAGAGTGGCGGTTCCCGGTATCGTTCTGCACGATCAGCACCGGCCGTACACCGCCCTGCTCACTGCCGACCACGGGACTGAGATCGGCATAGAATATATCACCGCGCCTGACAATCGTATCCACAACGTTCACACTCCGCCGCCAAGTAGTACCTCCGGAATTACTCCGTAAGGTCACTTTCATTGTCCCACGCAGCCGCGGAATTTATACTCATCCGTGAAAATCCCTTTGTACTTTTTGACTGCCCGTATTACAGGGTATGCCGCACCGAGCGAAAGCGAAACCGTGACAGCGCGTCCCCCATCAGTCTCCTGCCGTGTTCTCCGCCGCCGTCTGCGCGGCAAAAGAACAGATCCGAACCGAGAGAATCAGCTCACCGTCCACGCTGAACTCCCCGTAGCAGGGGGCAAACGTGTCGGCATTGAACCAGGCGGCGCACAGCACTTTTCCTCCGCCGGGTGTAGTCGTATCGTAGCTCAAACGCAGACAGTCCGTATCCTCCAGCGTCTCATGACCCGCTTCCAATACGTACCCGTTGACCGCCGCACGCAGCAACCACGTGATGCAGTTGGCGGGGCTGATCTCCATCAGCCGTCCTGCCGACAGCGTCAAATCGGCGTAGGTCAGCGTCAGCGCGTCATCAGAGATGACGGCGGTCAGACCCGCCAGCTCCGCCGGAGCGGTGAGCGTGACGGTGGAATCCCCGTTGGCAGCGTAGTTGCACTGCAGGGAAAACGTCCGCGCCTCGTCCGGCAGATGGCAGGTGACGTCCGCTGTCACCTCTGCCGACGTGACCGTTTCATAATACCGCCGCAGTGCCGCCTCCGCACCTCTTTTTTCGCCGCATGCTGTCAGCAGTAACGGCAGGCACAGCAGCAGTGTGATCCATTTTTTCATCAAAGCCTCCTATCCGGAAGCTTTCCCTTTCCCACTTAACGCTCGATTTCTTTATATGCGGCGGGGAGATACTCCACCAGATCCGTGGGCGTCATGCCCCGCTCCGTCTTGTCACGGGCGGCAAGATCGCCGGCAAGCCCGTGGAGATACACGGCGGCACAGCAGGCTTCAAACGGCTTTGCACCCTGTCCCAGCAGCGACAGCACCAGTCCCGCCAGCACGTCGCCGCTGCCGCCCTTTGCCATGCCGCTGTTGCCGGTGGGATTCACCGCCAACTGTCCGTCCGGCGCGGCGATCACCGTGCGGTGTCCTTTGAGTACGACGTATACGCCGTTTTGCCGGGCAAAATCGGACGCCGCAGCCTCCCGGGATAACGAGAGCGTACCGATCCGGGAAAACTCCCCTTCATGGGGCGTCAGCACCGTCACAGCGCCGCGCCGACGCTCTAGTGCATCTATATGTCCCGCCAGCGCGTTTATGCCGTCCGCGTCCAGCACCAGCGGCTGAGGCAGGTCCAAAAGCCGCCGCACCATCGCGTCGCTCTCCTCACCGCGTCCCAGACCGCACCCGATCAGCACGGCGTCGCACCCGGCGACCTGTGCGCGGATCGTCTCCTCCGCCGCCGCCGACAGCTTTCCTGCCGCGTCCGGCAGCGGAAACACCATCGCCTCGTCGCTTTTGGCTGCCACCACGCTCCAGACGCTCTCCGGAACGCCCACGTAGACCAGTCCGCTGCCGCCGCGTACCGCCGCGCGTCCGGCAAACACCGGCGCGCCGGTATAGCCCACGCTGCCGCACAGACAGTAGACCTTTCCGAATATTCCCTTGTGTCCCCACGGATCGCGCGAAGGCAGCCATCTACGAATGACGGCGCCTGTCAGTTCCACGGCATCTCCCCCCTTTTCCGCACAGATTATTTTCCATAGTATATCCGATTCATTATCGTTGTCAAATTCACGGATCGGAAACCAGCCTTTCATAAAATATTCGCACACGCCACATTCCGGCTCCGTACAACAGCGGCACTCCTCCGGCGGCGGATTGACTTGTTCCCATCTCATAGAGTTTTCCTCCTTAAAATGCTCTCCTCCCTATTTTAGCAAATTAAATTCCTCAGTCAATGGTGTACCGTTAATATTTTTTGTGATTCTTCCTATAATTAGTGCAAAGAAGTTACTCGGAGAGGAGTCGCGGAGAATGACCTATTCCGACGCTGTCATTGCGCGCCTGCGCCAGCTATGCAAGCAGCGAAACATCACCGTCAACAGGCTCGCCACCTTGAGCGGAATCACGCAGAGCACCGTGGAAAATCTGATGGCGGGAAAAACCCGCAACCCCAAGCTCAAAACGCTGCACAAAATCGCGGTCGGGCTGGATATGACCGTGTCGGAGCTGCTGGATTTCCCCGAGATGAACGAAACCGCTTTTGACGATGAATGATCCCGTCCCGCATTGACAGCGCGAGACGGGATCGTTTCACAAATTTTTCTTGCAACAAAGCGGCAATTGTGCTATAAATAGACATATCAAAAGCGCAGAACGGGAAGTACCGCGAAGCACCCCTTCCACAGAGAGAGCCGGTCCATGGCTGCAAGCCGGCTCGGAGCGGGACGCGGCGTTCGCCCGGGAGCTGCCGCGAGGAAAGGCGCGGCCGGAGTCCGATCTCCGTTATCGGATCGGAAAGCGCGCCGTCCCGTCAGGGCGGCGAAACCGGGTGGTACCGCGGAAGAATTGTCTTTCGTCCCTGTATAGGGACGGAAGGCTCTTTTTTTGTACCGGCACGGGCAAAAACTTCCCGAAGAAAAGAGGAGTGTATCAATATGAAACAGCAGTTGGAACAACTCCGCGCCGCCGCGCTGCGCGCCATTGAACAAGCCGGCGCCATGGAGGAGCTGGAAAACGTGCGGGTAAAGTTCATGGGCAAAAAAGGTGAGCTGACCGCCGTGCTCAAGCAGATGGGCAAGCTCTCCCCCGAGGAGCGCCCCGTCATGGGGCAGTTGGCTAACGAGGCGCGCGCCGCCATGGAACAGGCGATCGAAAATGCCCGTGCACGTCTGACCGCCGCCGCGCTGGAGGCGAAGCTGGAAGCGGAGACACTGGACGTGACCGTACCGGGTCGGGCGGTGAAGTTGGGGCACAAGCACCCCATGTATCTGGCGCTGGACGAGATCAAGGACATCTTCGTGGGCATGGGCTTTACCGTACTGGACGGTCCCGAGATCGAGCTGGCGGAGCTAAACTTCGATCGGCTCAATGCCGGTGAGGGACACCCCTCCCGGGATTGGTCGGATACCTTTTATTTCAAAGAGGACAGCAGCGTGATGCTGCGCTCCCAGACCAGTCCCATGCAGGTGCGCGCCATGGACACCATGCCCCTGCCCATTCGCATGATCGCACCCGGCCGCGTATACCGCAAGGACGAGGTGGACGCTACACACAGCCCCATGTTCCATCAGGTAGAGGGCATGGTGATCGACAAGAACGTCACCATGGCAGACCTGAAGGGTACGCTGAACGCTGTGGTGGAACAGCTCTACGGCGCAGGTACCAAGACGCGGTTTCGTCCCCACCACTTCCCCTTTACAGAGCCGAGCTGTGAGCTGGACGTGCAGTGCCACAAGTGCGGCGGCAAGGGCTGTCCCACCTGCAAGGGTGAGGGCTGGATCGAACTGCTGGGCGCGGGAATGATCCACCCCCGCGTGCTGGAAATGGCAGGCATCGACCCGGAGGAATGGTCCGGCTGGGCATTCGGTTTCGGTCTGGAACGTACCGCCATGCGGCAGTTCAAGATCGCCGATCTGCGGCTGATCTTTGAAAACGACGTGCGCTTCCTCGAGCAGTTTTAAAAGGGGGTTGAAATCATGAACTTAAGCCGTGCATGGTTGAATGAGTTTGTCTCCGGCGTGTCCGTGGACGAGATCAACGACAGAGATTTTTCCGAGGTGATGACCCTCAGCGGCTCCAAAGTGGAGCTGGTAACGGAGCCGGGTGCGGAAATCTGCAACGTGGTGGTGGGACGCATCGTGTCCATGGAGCGCCACCCGGATTCCGACCATATGTTCATCACCCAGATCGACGCGGGACAGAGCGAAACGGTGCAGATCGTCACCGGCGCGTGGAACGTCCACCCGGGCGATCTGGTGCCTGTGGCGCTCCATAAATCCACGCTACCCGGCGGCAAACACATTGAAAAAGGCAAGCTCCGCGGCGTACTCTCCTGCGGCATGCTCTGCTCCTTGAGTGAGCTGGGTCTGGACGAGCGGGATTTCCCCTACGCTGTTATCACAGCCGCCGCGCTTTTGAACGACTATCATCCCATTGACCCCGCCAAGCCCTCTGTCCCTGCCGATGTACAGCCCGGGTATCAAATATACGGTCCTGTGATCGCCGCGCGGGTACTTGGTTGCCAAACCGTCGCCTATGGGCGCTTTGGCGTGACGCTGGATACCGGCAAAGAAGAAATACACATTGAAACCGACTGCCAAAACCTCCACGAAGGCGATATGGTTGCTTTCAACGTAAAGAGCAGCAGCATCTGTAAAGTAAATGACCTTCACGCCCAGCAGCAGGAGTTCCCCCACTGCATACCCGACGGGATCTTCGTGCTGAACGAGGACTGTGTGCCCGGAGACGACATCAAAACCGTAACGGGGCTGGACGATCACGTGGTGGAGTTTGAGATCACCCCCAACCGCCCGGACTGCTTGAGCGTGATCGGTCTTGCGCGGGAGGCGGCTGCCGCATTTGATAAAGAGCTGCGCCTTCATGAGCCGGTGGTCAAGGGCGGCGCGGACGGTGATCTTGCGAAGCTTTTAGACGTGGAGACGCCCGACGCCGATCTGGTGCCGCGCTACACCGCCCGCATGGTGCGCAACGTAAAAATTGCCCCCTCCCCCAAGTGGATGCGTCAGCGGTTGCGCTCTATGGGTGTGCGCCCCATCAACAATATTGTGGACATCACCAACTACGTGATGATGGAATACGGCCAGCCCATGCACGCCTTCGATTACCGCTACGTAAAGGGCGGCAAGATCATTGTCCGCCGTGCCGTGGAAGGCGAACAGCTCACCACGCTGGACGGCGTAGTGCGCACCTTGAGCGCCAACCATCTGGTGATCGCAGACCAGACGCGGGCGGTGGGTCTTGCCGGTATCATGGGCGGCGAGAACAGCGAGATTGTGCCGGATACGGTGGACGTGGTCTTTGAGTCCGCCAATTTCGACGGCACCTGTATCCGCAAAGGCGCGCTGGCGCTGGGTATGCGCACGGAGGCGTCCGCCAAGTTTGAAAAGGGTCTCGATCCCATGAACACCTTGCCTGCCGTCAACCGCGCCTGCGAGCTGGTGGAGCTGCTGGGCGCGGGTGAAGTGGTGGACGGTGTGATCGACATTCTCAATCATGTCCCGCAACCCTCTGTTTTAGCGCTCCGTCCCGAACGGATCAACGCCCTGCTGGGTACCGACATTTCCACCGCCGAGATGGTGTCGATCCTGCGCAAGCTGAACTTCACCGTAGTGGGTGAGACGGTAACGGTCCCCTCCTGGCGCGGCGATGTGGCGCACTACTCCGATCTTGCCGAGGAGGTGGCGCGTTTCCACGGCTACAACAACATTCCCACCACCCTCATGCGTGGACAGACTACCCGGGGCGGCTACTCCGCCGCGCAGACGCTGGAGCGGACGCTGGGCGCCGTATGCCGCGCCGCAGGATATGATGAAATCATCACCTATTCTTTCATCTCCCCCACCTACTCCGATAAGATTTGCTGGCGGCCGGACGATCCGCGCCGTGACAGCTTCCGGATTCTCAACCCGCTGGGCGAAGGCACGTCCATCATGCGCACCACCACTCTGCCCTCCATGCTGGAGGTGCTCTCGCGCAACGACAGCTATCGCAACCGCAACGTGCGGCTATATGAGATCGGACGCACCTATCACAAGCAGGCGGACGATCCGCTGGCGGACGAGCGGCGCGTGCTGACGTTGGGCGCTTACGGCGACGACATGGATTTCTACACACTCAAAGGCGCGGTGGATGCAGTGCTTTCGGCGCTTCGGGTGGAAAATGTCCGCTACGCGGCCGACAGCAACAATCCCAGCTATCACCCCGGTCGGTGCGCCAGAGTGTACGCAGGCGATGCACTGTTGGGTACGTTGGGTCAAATCCACCCACGGGTTGCCGCTAACTACGGTGTGGACGGTGCGTTATACGCCGCCGAGCTGGACGTTGCCGCGCTGCTGCGCTGTCAGGGTGCGGAGCCTGCCTACCGTCCGCTGCCCCGTTTCCCCGCCGTGATGCGCGACATCGCCGTGGTATGTGCCGAATCCGTCACCGTGGGCGAACTGGAGGATTGTATCCGCAGCGCCGGCGGAAAGCTCCTCAAAGACGTGGCGCTCTTTGACATCTACCGGGGAAGCGGTATCCTCTCCGGCATGAAATCCGTTGCCTTCAACCTGACGCTGCGCAGCGACGACAGCTCCATCACCTCCGCCGAAGCGGACGCCGACGTAACCGCCATTCTAACCGCGCTGCGCCAAACACTCGGCGCCGTGCTGCGGTGAATTTTCCCTCTTTACAGAGACGTTTTTTGAGCGTATACTACTACGTAGCAAGCAATGAAGGGGTGGTATCCCGTGGAAGAGTTCACCAGAAAATTCAATACCGCTGTGGATAAAAACGAGCAGATCCACTATGTCTTGACGACCGTCTACGAGGCGCTCAAGGAAAAGGGCTATGACCCCATTAACCAGATCGTGGGCTATATCCTCTCGGACGATCCCACCTATATCACCAACCACAAATCCGCTCGAACGCTGATTTGCAAAATCGACAGAGATGAACTGCTGCAGGTGCTGGTGAAACACTATCTGGATATTTGACGGAACGTCCTTTGCCGGGTCGCGCATACGCGCGACCCGGTTTTTTTATGCCTTCACGCACACATATTATTTAATATATTCTTCGTTGACAAATCGGATAACATGTGTTACAATTTGGTTACAAATCCATTTTAAGGAGGAGCAAGCTCCATGGCAGAAGCGAAGAAGACCTCCGGTCTTGTCTATAAAAACCACCCTCTGCGCCGCATTGACAATCTGATCTACTACGGCAGCATGGCGGATAAATACATCGTCATGTTCCAGATCCTCGATTCCCGCAAAGAGCAGGATATGGACGTCGCCACCCGGGTCAGCGTACAGCTGCAGCTCACCGATCCGGATCTCAAGTCCCGGGATCGTGTGGTAAAGAAATCGGAAAAGGACAGCCTGTACGCCGCCATGGACGTGGGCTGTATCTGGTTGGAACGCGCTCTGGCAGGCAAGCTGTAACGTTCCCTCTACCAATGACAAGGAGTTTACGATGATGAGCAAGAAAATTCTGGCTCTGGCGCTGGCTCTCACCCTGGTGTCGGTCTTTTGTCTGTCGGCAATCTTCGCCGGCGGCATTTCGGTGGACGCCGAAACAGCATCGGTCATCGCGGTACGGGTCGCCAAGATATCGGCTCGCCCCCTGGAGAGCAAAGCGGACATGGAAAAAATAAAAGCCGCCGTCTCCACCCCCGATGAAACAGATCCAAGCGAGACAGCGGACGCGAACACCGATGATCCCGATCCCGAGGAGGAGTTCCCCGATGATGGCTCCGATTTCAAGCCCTCCTCTTCCGGCACCTCCGTGTCCGCGGTCGGCACGGTGTCCGTCCCGGACGTCCGGCTGCGTGAAGGCGCCGGCACCGATACCGCTATACTTGCCACACTGGGACAAGGTGCGGTCGTGTCCATTAAGGGCAAGGAAAACGGCTGGTATAAGGTCAACTACGACGGCATGGACGGCTATATGTCCGCCGACTTTGTGGAGGCGCATGAAACAGCCGACAATCTGACCGGCTACGTCCGGGTGGAGACTGACGTGCTCAATATGCGTGCCGAGCCCAATGCCGCCAGTGAAAAAGTGTGTTCCATCGCCAAGGATATGTACATCACCGTTACGGGTTTCCGGGACGGTTGGTACGCCGTCACCTACACCATTTACAGCGGCTATATGTCCGGCGACTATCTGACCCCCGTCGCCGAAAAGCCACAGCCGAAAGTGACCGCGCCGGCAACCTCCGCGTCTGCCGCTGCTTCTTCCTCCGCTGCCGCGCCTGCCCAGTCCGCGACAACGGCTCAACCGGATACAGCCGCGCAGGTGAACAACTCCGGCAGCGGTAACGGCAGCATGGTGGACTACGCCATGTCATTTCTGGGTGTACCGTACCGGTACGGCGGCGCTTCCCCCAGCGGCTTCGACTGCTCCGGGTTCACCATGTACGTTTATAGCCACTTCGGTTACTCCCTGCCCCACGGGAGCAACGGTCAGTACCGTCTGGGAACGCCGGTGGATCGCGCGTCCCTCGTAGCAGGCGATCTGGTGTTCTTCCTGGATTACCGCTACGGCTCCGGTCCTACCTCCCATGTGGGATTGTATATCGGCGACGGACAGTTTATCCACGCCACCAGCAACGGCGGTCGGGTACGTCTGTCCAGCTTGAACGACAGCTATTACCGCACCGTCTATGTGGGAGGACGCCACTTCGGCTGATCCCGTTTCTTTACAACAGGAAAGAGCGCAAAGAGCTGCGTGAACCGACGGTTCACGCAGCTCTTTTATATTGCTTTTTTACCTCGTTAACAGCTGTTGCATCTGCGCCGCGCGGAGAGTATTTACCAGCAGCATGGCGCGTGTCATGGGTCCGACGCCGCCGGGTACAGGCGTCAAGTAAGATGCCTTATCAGCAACTGCGGCATCTACGTCACCGCAGAGTTTTCCGTCCACACCACGGTTGATCGCCACATCTACTACCGCCGCGCCGCGCCGCACCATATCGGAGCGGATCAGTCCCGGCAGACCCGCGGCGGAAATCAGGATATCCGCCCGGCGGCACACAGACGCCAGATCCGGTGTGCGGGTGTGGCACACGGTGACTGTTCCGTGGGCTTGAAGCAGCAGCAGCGCCATGGGCTTACCCACGATGTTACTGCGTCCCACCACCACGCACTCCCTGCCGGCAGGATCAATCCCGTAGCGCCGCAGCAGCGCCATCACACCTGCCGGTGTACAGGGCAAAAAGCGCGGCGCAAACTGCATAATACGCCCCACGTTCTCCGGGTGGAACGCGTCCACGTCCTTCCCCGGATTGATCGCCTCCTGCACCACCTGCTCACGGATCTGGGGCGGCAGCGGAAGCTGGATCAAAATCCCGTCCACGTCGTCGCGGCGGTTCAGCTCTCCTACCAGTGCCAGCACTTCCGTTTCAGAGGTGTCGGCACGCAGCCGGTAATCCAGACAGCGAATACCGCATTCGGCGCAGTCAGACGCCTTATAGCGCACGTAGATAGACGAGGCGGGATTGTCACCCACCAGAATCACCGCCAGTGTGGGTTGGCGGGTAAGTGTCAAGACCTTTTCCTTTACATCTCTTTTGACGGAAGCTGCCAATGCCTTTCCGTCCATCATAATTGCGCTCATATCTGCTCCTCCGACTGTTCCGGTGCCGCAACGGCTTGTTCCGCCTCTTCCTCATTTTCATCGGCGGCGGCGCGAGATGCCGCGACGTTCACATACAGTTCCTCTTTCGTGCGGTGACGAATAGCGATGTTATATACCAGCATACCCAGCGCGATCAGGATCAGCACCAGGCTCAACGCCTGACTGACCCGTACAGGCTGGCCGAAAATCCGCCAGTTGAAAAGATACAGGCTGTCGGTGCGCAGTCCCTCAATGAAGAAACGACCCACGCCGTACCACAGGAGATAGAAACAGGTGTTCTCCCCGTCAAAGCGGCGCGCCTTGGACACCACCGTGGCGATCAGAATAAGACCGATCACGTTCCACAAGCTCTCATAGAGGAAGGTGGGGTGCACCTCCACCAATGTGCCCGTGGTAGTGGTCAACTGCATACGCCAGGGCAGAGTGGTCTCCGCGCCGAACGCCTCACGGTTCATGAAGTTGCCCCAGCGTCCCACTGCCTGACCGATCAGCAGTCCCATAACCACCAGATCCATCAGCGCCCAGAATGAAAACTTCCGCCGCCGGGACACCGCCCACGCCACCAGAAATACGGCAATGACCGCACCGTAGATGGCAAGCCCTCCGTCCCAGATGGCAACTGCCTTGCCCCAGTTGAAGGATCCGTCCGCATTCTTATAGAGGTCGAGATAAAAGATCACATAGTAAACCCGTGCGCCTACGATCCCGAAGGGAACGCCCCAGAGCAACGCGTCCAGTACGTCGTCCTCCCGGAGACCGTACTGCCCCCGCCGCGCCATGCAGAACCACAGCGCCAGCAATAGACCCAGCGCGATCAAGATCCCGTACCAGTACACGCCGTTGCCAATATCCAACGCCTTGGCAGAGAGGGTGAATGCCCGATCTCCAAATAGGCCCGGAAAGCGAATGGGACTGTCAGTCGTGATATGCATGGTTTATTCCTCCTTCGGTTGTACCACGGACAGTGCCGCAGGTGCGTCACATATATTCTGCCGGATAAAACGGAGCACGTCCTCTTTACACACGGTATCAAATATCTCAGGGAAACGGTAGGCGTCAAAGCCGTGGAAGCAACCCTCCACCATGCTTAACGCGATGGACTCAAAGGAATTGAGACCTTTCAAGCTGGCGCCGAACATGGCGCGGCGCAAACGCTGATAGTAATCCTCGTCCACACCCTCTGACACCACGCGCGCCGCCTCCTGACGAACGGCGTCGAGCACAGCGGCGCTATCGGCGCTCTCGCCGCCGGCATAGACGTACGCCACACCCGGCAGGAGATCGAAACCGCACTCAAAGGACGCGTTGATCAGCCCCGCCGCATAGAGCCGGCTATAGAGCGGACTGGATTCGCCCATCAGCATATCCACCGCCAGATCGCCGATTACATTGGTGCGCAGGCGCTCCAATCCCTCCGGCGCGTCCGGGCAGCGAAAGCCCGCCAGAAACTGAGGCTGTGCCACCTCCATGGTGCGTTCCGTCAGCGGCGTGACTGATCCGCTGCCGCCGCCGTAATCGCGTTCAATCGGTGTGCCGCCCTCTGCGGGCAAGATCTCCTGCGCCGCGGCGATAATGTCCGACGAGTCCACATCGCCTACCGCCACCAGACACATATTGGACGGTGTATAAAAGGCGCGGTGACAAGCATAGAGCGTATCCGCTGTGATGTGGCGAATGCTCTCCACGCTGCCTGCTACGGGGATAGCCGCCGGGCTGTCCGGATACAGCGCCCGCACCAAATTCTTATAGACCTGCCAACCGGGATCGTCCTCGATCATACCGATCTCCTGGGCAATGATCCCCTGTTCCTTCGCCACGGATTCGGCCGTAAAATACGGAACGGACACAAAGGAGAGCAACGTTTTAAGATTGGGGATAAAATGCTCGGTGGAATCGAAATAGTAGGCGGTCATGGCGTTGGAGGTAAAGGCGTTGGGTTCGGCTCCCCGCAGCGCCAGCTCCTGCAGGGCGTTCCCCTCGGCGGTGTCGAACATCTTATGCTCGAGATAGTGGGCAATGCCTGCCGGCGTATCCACCCACGTCCCACCCTGCCGGAAACGCAGATCCATGCCGCCGTAGCGGGTGGCAAGGAGGGCGTATTTTTGCCGAAAGCCGGGCTTCTTCACTACGCAGACGGTAAGCCCGTTTGGAAGTATATGACGTACGACCTCCTCCCCTAAACGGGGATAGCACGTCAGTTCCATTACGTATCCTCCTTTCCGTGCAGGAAATACACCGTATCCAGTGCGACGCTTTCCGCCGCCGCGCGGATTCGCTCCGGCGTCACCGCGTCAAGCCGCCCGATCAGCTCCTCCGCTGATTCAAACTGCCCGGTGGCGTTTTGTCCGAGATAATAATTCTCCAGTGCGCCTTGGGAATCCCCCAGAGATTGCAGCGCGCTGCGTGCCGCCGCCAGCGCCGCCGCCAGCTCCCAGTCCTCCCACTGCCCTTCCTGCACGGCGCGAAGCTGCGTCAGTATCTCGCTTTGCGCGCGCTGTGCGTTTCGGCTCTCCACGCCGGAGGATACCGTGATGATCCCCTTGGCGCGGGCATAGACAGAGGAGGCGTAGTAGCATAGAGACAGCTTCTCCCGCACGTTCATAAAGAGCTTTGAATTGCTCGATCCGCCGAAGAGTAAATTTGCCAGTATCAGCGCCGGCACGTCGTCGCTTCCGCAACGAAAGCCCATGGACAGCTTTCCCTGTCCCACGTCCATCGTCTCCTCAATCAAGCGCGGCTCCGCCGGAGCGGTTCGCCGCACCACCGCGCACAACGGCGGTACTGCGCCGCGAGGCAGCGATGCAAACGATTCCTGCAGCGCCTCCTGTACCTGCGCAGGCTCGGCGGCGCCGCAGTATAAAAGTTCCAGCCGCGAGGTGGCAAGCAGATCGCGATACCGCTCAAAGAGCTTGCGGTTGTTGAGCGAACGAACCGAATCCTCATCGCCCCAGCGGTTGATACCGTAGGGTTCGGAGGCGCACATCTCCTGCATGAGCCGCAGCTCCGCCCACTCCCGCTTATCGTTTCGGGCGGCGCGAATGGCGTCAATCAGGTTTGCCTTCTCCCCGTCCACATACTCATTTAAAAACCGACCGCTGCGGGTAACCGGATCAAGCAGCAGTTCCCCCAACAGTGACGCGCCTCGCTCCAGTAACCGTTCGCCGCGGCCTACCAGTGCATCGTCCACAAAGCTCATCACAAAACCAACGCACTGGCTCTCGCCGCGCTTGCGTACCGTGGGGCTGACCTCCGCGCCGTACATACGGTCGAGCTGTGCGCAAAGCTGTTCCATATCCGGAAAGCGCGTGGTGCCTCGGTAGAGCACCGCCGGCAGTAACGCATTGGCGGCGGCGGTATCACGCGAGAGCGGCGTCACCAGTTGGGCGCTGATCAGCCCGGTTTTGAACTGCCCGGCGCGCAAATGGGTCAAATACACCTGCGGCATGATTTCCCGGCGGTCAATCTGCATTGTCATCACTTCCGATTTCGTCTATTGTTACAACATATCAAGCTATATTATATACCAAATCTTGCCCCTTGGAAAGAAAAACCAAATTGCCTGTTGACATTTTTTTCAGCAGGAGTATAATAGCGCCAATCGATGAATAAGCGCCTGCGGCATGCACGGGGTTTATTCGTCGTTTTCATTTTGCGCGCAAAGGAGTTTTGGCATGAAAAAGATTCGGGAGTTTCTGCGGCGAAAAAACGTGGTTTTCTCCGCCAAGCGGTATTTTATCGACGGTATGAGCGCCATGGCGCAGGGTCTGTTCTGCACACTGTTGGTGGGCACGATCCTCAACACCATCGGTCAGCAGTTCCACATCGGATTCCTCAACGTCGCTGTGGTTACCATCGGCGCAGGCGAAGGCGCTATGTCCTACACCATCGGCTCTCTTGCCTCCGCTATGGTGGGACCGGCAATGGCGGTCGCCATCGGCTCGGCGCTGCAAGCGCCGCCGCTAGTGCTCTATTCCCTGATCGGCGTGGGCTTCGCCACCAACTACATGGGCGGCGCCGGCGGACCGCTGGCGGTGTTCTTTGTGGCGATCCTCGCCGCCGAGATCGGTAAGCTCGTCAGCAAGGAGACCCGGATCGACATTCTGGTAACGCCTATCGTCACCACGCTCTCTGGCATCGGCATCGCCGCCTTGATTGCCGCGCCTATCGGTACGGCGGCGCGTGCCGTGGGACAGTTTATCATGTGGGCGACGGAGCTGCAGCCCTTCTTCATGGGTATTCTGGTATCCGTGGCGGTGGGTGTGGCGCTGACACTGCCCATCTCCTCCGCCGCCATTTGCGCCGCCTTCGGTTTAGCAGGTCTTGCAGGCGGCGCCGCTGTGGCAGGCTGCTGTGCCCAGATGATAGGCTTCGCGGTGATGAGTTTCCGGGAAAACCGCTGGGGCGGTCTGGTGGCGCAGGGTGTAGGGACCAGTATGCTGCAGATGCCCAACATTCTCAAAAACGTGCGGGTCTGGATTCCGCCCACGCTGGCGTCCGCCATCACCGGTCCTATTGCCACGTGTCTTTTCCGTCTGGAGATGAACGGCGCGCCGGTATCCAGCGGTATGGGTACCTGCGGCTTCGTGGGACAGATCGGCGTCTACACCGGTTGGGTCAACGACGTGCTCTCCGGTGCAAAGAACGCCATCACCGCCTTTGACTGGGCAGGATTGATCCTGATCTCCTTTGTATTGCCCGCTGTGTTGACGTGGCTCATTGCCCTGCCCCTGCGCAAGCGAGGCTGGATCAAGGAAGGCGATTTGAAGCTGGAACTATAAAGTATTGCACACAAACAGCACTCCGCAGGCTAAATGCCTGCGGAGTGCTGTTTTTTCATCATTCAGTCCACGATATCCACGGTGACCTTGACGCCTTTGCGCTGGGCATAGGAACGCACCACGGTGCGTATCTCTTTGGCAATGCGACCCTGACGGCCGATCACCTTCCCCATGTCCTCGGGTGCCACGCGCAGCTCCAGCGTCAGATCGTCGCCCTCTCCCACCTCGGTCACGGAAACCTGATCAGGCTGGGAGACGAGATTTCTGGCGATATAGAGCAGCAGATCTTTCATGTCCGCGCCCCCGCTTTACAGAACGTCCACTTTCTTCAGCAGCGCACGGACGGTGTCGGTAGGCTGGGCGCCGGTGGCAATCCATTCCTTAGCGCGCTCGGCGTCGATCTTGATCTCGGCGGGCGAGACGCAGGGATTGTATGTACCCAACTCCTCAATGAAGCGACCGTCCCGGGGATAACGGGAATCCGCCACAACGACACGGTAGAAGGGAGCTTTCTTCGCGCCCATTCTTCTCAAACGAATTTTGACCATTGTTCTTTCCTCCAATTAAAATATGTATTTCTCTATCATAAATGCCTTTGCACTTATTTCCAACGTTTCTTGCGTCCAAAACTCCGCAAAGCGCTGTTCCGGTTGCCCATCATGCCGCCTAAGTCCGGCATGCGCCCCCGGGACAGAGACTTCGTAAGCTGTTGGAGCATCTCAAAGGATTTGAGCAGGCGGTTCACGTCCACCACTTCCAGTCCGCAGCCGGCGGCAATGCGACGCTTGCGGCTGGCATTGAGAATGCGGGGATTCTCACGCTCCTGAGGCGTCATGGATTGGATAATCGCCTTATTGCGGGCAAATTGCCGCGTGTCAATTTGACTGGCATCGAAGCCCTTTGCCATACCGCCGGGCAACATGCCTGCCAGCTGGCTCAAATCGCCCATGCCCTGCAGCTGCTCCATCTGCTCTAAATAGTCCGTCAAAGTAAAGCGGTTTTTGCGCAGCTTTTCTTCCAGCTTGGCAGCCTGCTTTTCGTCATACTGCCGCTCCGCCTTTTCAATGAAGGAGAGCATGTCGCCCATGCCCAAAATGCGTGACGCCATGCGATCCGGGTGAAAGAGCTCGATCATATCCAGCTTTTCGCCCGTGCCTACAAACTTGATGGGCTTGCCTGTCGCCGCCCGGATGGACAGCGCCGCGCCGCCGCGGGCGTCGCCGTCCAGCTTGGTGAGCAGCACGCCGTCGATCCCCAACGCCTCGTCAAAGGCGGAGGCGGCGTTCACCGCGTCCTGTCCTGTCATGGCGTCTACTACCAGCAATATCTCCGTGGGTGTGACGGCGCGCTTGATGGCTTTGAGCTCGTCCATCAGCGCCTCGTCAATATGCAGCCGGCCGGCGGTGTCCAGAAACACCATATCATAGCCGTGATCACGGGCGTAGCGGATGGATTCTTCGGCGATCTTTACCGGGTCACCCTGTCCCATCTCAAAAACCGGGATCTGGAGCTGTTCCCCTACCACCTGCAGCTGCCGGATCGCAGCGGGACGGTACACGTCGCACGCTACCAACAGCGGACGCTTGCCGAATTGCCGATGATACAGACCTGCCAGCTTGGCGCCGTTGGTGGTTTTACCGGCGCCCTGCAAGCCCACCATCATCACCACGGTAGGCGGTTTGGAAGCCATGGTCAACCGGGCGCCTGTGCCGCCCATCAGCGCCGTCAGCTCCTCGTTGACCAGCTTGACCACCTGCTGTCCCGGTGTGAGGCTCTCCAACACGTCGCTGCCTACGCACCGCTCGGTGAGCCGGGCAACAAAGTCCTTGACCACCTTGTAGCTGACGTCCGCCTCCAACAGCGCCAGACGCACCTCGCGCATTCCCGCGCGGACGTCCTCCTCCGTCAGCCGACCTTTTCCGCGCAGGCGGCGAAATGTGGCGTTGAGTTTTTCGCTCAAGCCCTCAAACGCTGCCATCTGTCTACTCCTTCAACGCCGCGGCGTTTTCGGCGATCACATTCGCCAGACGATCCAGATCGGGATTCTCATACCGGCGGTAATTCAACTCCCGCAGTTCTACCGCGGCGCTCTCAATGGCGTCGAGCTTATCGCGCAGGCCCATAAACCGCTTCACAATACCGGTCTTGTCCTCAATCTCCGTCATGACCGCCTCTGCCCGCACGATCACGTCCCGCACACCCTGCCGGGAAATGCCGTAGTTCTCCGCGATCTCGCTCAGAGACAAATCCTCATTGTAGTACAGATCGTAAAACTCCCTCTGCCGCTCCGTGAGGATCTCGCCGTAAAAATCATAGAGCATGGTCATGCGAAAAGCCTGGTTTTTCACGGTCATTCCTCCTTCTGTAAAGTTATATGCCTTTACAACACAAATATCATACACGAGTTGCCCGGAAATGTCAAGGTGAAAATCGTCGAAAGACAAAAACGGCGCGCTTATTTTTCCGTGTCCTCTGCCTCGGCAATCAGTTCTTCTCTCGCCTGCTCCAACACCTTCCGGTCGTGCTTGGTGGTGAGCTTGCTCTCATCGAACCGGGCAAAGAGATCGGGACGGCGAAGCATGGTACGTTTGTAGCTCTCCTTCTTCCGCCAGTCCGCCACGTTGCCGTGGTGACCGGACAAAAGCACCTCCGGCACGGCTCGGTCATGCCACACTTCGGGACGGGAATACTGAGGATATTCCAGCAGACCGTCCCAGTGGCTCTCCTCTGTATAACAGCTCTCCTCCGGCAACACACCCGGCGCCATGCGGCACAGGCAGTCCGCTACCGCCATGGCGGGGATCTCGCCGCCGGTAAGTACGAAATCACCCAGGGACAGTTCCTCGTCCACGCACTCGTCGATGAACCGCTGATCCACCCCTTCATAGTGTCCGCACACCAGAATCAAACGCTCATATTGCCCGTACAGTTCCTTTGCCACCTGCTGAGTGAAGGTGCGTCCGCAGGGTGAGAGAAACACCGTATGCACCGGCTCCGCCGCCTCGTCCACAATATGCTTCCAGCAACGGTACAGCGGATCCGCCTGCATGACCGCCCCCCTCCCGCCGCCGTAGGGATAGTCGTCCACCTGCATCTGCTTATTGGTGGTATAATCCCGGATCTGATGGGTCATAATAGTCACATGACCACGATCACGCGCTCTGCCGATGATGGATTGTCCCATCATCGCCTCCACCGCGTCGGGAAACAACGTCATAATATCAATTCTCATCGCCGGCAAGTCCTTTCATTCGATGAATCCGCATCACGCCGCCGTCTACGTCCACCGAAGCAATAAACACTTCCGGCACGGCAGGAATCAGATATTCCCGCCCGCCGCCGCGCACTTGATAGATCTTATGCGCCGGGTAGTGAAGCACTCGGTCCAATGTACCCAACGTCTCGCCGGTGGCATCGTCCAATACGGTGAGTCCCTCCAGCTCGGCGTCGAAATACTCCCCCGCCGGCAACTGTACATCGGCGCGGCGAACAGACACCTCCTGCCCCTTCAGCGCCAGCGCCGCGTCCATATCCTCCACGCCCGGCAGCGTCAGCAGTACGGCGCTCTTATGCACCCGCGCCGACCGTACCGCCGTCTCTTTGCCGCCGATATTAAGCTTTTTACATTTGGCGATGAAGAAAGGCTCCACTCCCGCCGGATTCACCTTTACCTCGCCCCGTATGCCGTGGGCGTTGACCACCGTTCCCACGGTAATGTACTCGCTTTTCATGGATAATCTCCTCCGTCCGGTTCTATACGAACCGCCTGATGCATAGAATGAGATAGCCTTCTTGTTATTATAGCATAGATGTTCCGCCTCTTTCAACTGCCGCCTCCCGGTATAATGATCTCTAACGGGTTGTGTGCAGCGTATCGCCTCCTTTGGAGGCTTTTCCTCCTCTTTTCTGCATGCTTTCCCATAAAACGGCAAAAACTTGACAGATTTGCTCATTGGTGTTATACTGCACAAAAGATTTCAAAAAGTAACAAATATTACATTTTGGTGTCATATATAGTAAATCACACATGATCAAAGAATACGATTGAGGTCATTATGAAAAAGCTTTTACAAAACATCGCCCGGGCGCTGAAAGGACATCTTCCGGCGGCGGGAATCCTGTTGGCGGCTGCCGTGCTGATCCCTCTGTCGATACAGGAAGTCAAGCCGGTGCGCTACACGTATCTGCTGCAGGAACAGCACAGCGCGGCGCCTACCGCCATATTCGGCACGCCCGAAGAGGACGCGGACTACAAGCTCCTGCACGTACGCGCCGACAGCAAAACACTGGGCGACGCGCAGCTGGTGCTGGAAAAGGGGCAAACGGTCACTGTCACGGCAAACGGTGAAACGAAGACCGTCACCGCACGGCACGAGACGGTGGAAAATCTACTGCGGCGGCTCCATATCAAGCCCGGCGAGCGCGACATGGTGGCGCTGGACATGACCGGGGAGACGCTAAAGATCTCCGTGACCGATTACTGGCTCTACTCCTGGGAAAAGACCGTGGAGACGGGTTACAGCACAGAGCGCGTGGAGGATCCCCTGCTCTATAAAGGCACGGAAAAGGTAGTGCAGGAGGGACAAAACGGCTCCTACGTGGAGACGTATCTGGATCTCTACATGGACGGTGAGCTGCGGCAAACGAGCTTCATCAACCGCACGGACGATACCAGCGTAGCGGAGGTCGTCGCCTGCGGCACAAGGGTGGACAGCGTATCGCGTGATGACCGTATCAGCGAGGATCACCCGGACGGCACGGGCGGCGGATATCTGACCTTTGCCTCCGGCGAAACACTGAGCTATTCCAAGGTGATGATCTGCAGCGCCACCGCCTACGCGATTCACGGCTACGGCGCTACCGGCTATCCCACGCAGGTGGGCAACATCGCCGTAGATCCCAAGGTGATCCCCTACGGCACGCGCATGTATATCCAGACGACCAACGGCAGTTGGGTCTACGGCATGGCGGTGGCGCGGGACTGCGGCAGCGCGGTGAAAGGCAACATCATCGATCTGTGGTTTGAGGATCTCGCCACCTGCTACCGCTGGGGTCGGCGGAATTGCACTGTGTATATTCTCAACTGACAAATCATTTTGCAGCGCGGCACAAGAGGGACAGACGCTTGTCTGTCCCTCTTTATTTTTACTGCAAATACCCTTTATCTCTCCCACCGCAGGGGCAGACTGTTCCATATCGTCTCCGCCAGCGGGCGATACTCCGTCAGCGAGCGGCATTTGCGTATTCTTTTCAGATAGGGCGCACCGCCCGGAAAGGCGTCTATCAGATACGCCCACAGCTCCCACATGCGGTGGAGCGCCGCCTCATCGCCCAGTGCGGCGGCGTACCCTTGCGCCAATGCGTCGTGATAGCGGTGCAGTTCCTCCCGGGAAGCTGCCGCGCCGCCGCGTGAGCGGCGCAGCAGCGCCGGGTCAGACAAAAGTCCACGACCCACCATCACCGCGCCGCCTAAAAACGCCGGATCGTCCGGCGCGGTTACGTCGCCGTTATAGACCAGCGGCAACGCCGTCTTCTCCGCCGTCCGGGTAAACACTTCCCGCCGGGCGACGCCGCCGTAAAAATCCTTTTGTACCCGGGGGTGAACGATCAGCTCATAGATGGGATAGCGGCGGTACACCTCCACCAGCGCGTCCCACTCTCCGTCGGCGTGACAGCCGATGCGAGTCTTGACGGAAATACGAAGGTCGCTCAATGCGCCAAAGATGCCGTCCAGCAGACGATCCAACTCCGCCGGGGATCGGAGCAGACCCGCTCCCTTGTGCTTTGCCGTCACCGTTCCGGCAGGACAGCCTGCGTTGAGGTTAATCTCCCGATACCCCATATCCGAGAGGGTGCGCGCCGCCCAGATAAAATGCTCCGCCCGGGCGGTCAACAGCTGCGGCACCACCGTTAGCCCCGCGTTGTTTTCCACCTCCCGCAGTTCCTTCTTTTGGAAAGAAAGGTTGGCGTTGGGTGAGAGGAACGGCGTAAAATACTTGTCCGCGCCGCCGAAAACTTCACGGTGTACCCTGCGCCATAGCCACGTGGTCAGTCCCTCCATGGGAGCGGCGTACTGCTTATACATTCCTCTCCCCCTCCAAACATGATTCCAGCGTCACACCCGAGACCGGTGTAAAGGACAGTGCCGCCAACTGCGGCAGCAGCGTGCTCCATCGCTCCGGCGCGGCAATCAGCTCCTCCTTCCCGGCGCGGTCGAGACGCTTCTTCACAGCATATTCCAGCCGCGCCGCCGCAGTGCGATCTTCCGCTTCCCACAGCGCCGCCAGAGAACGCGGCGGGTGGGAGCGGGTATATTTGGCGCCGCGTCCTGTCATGTGCGCCGTCATGCGGCGGTGCATATCGGGCGTAATGCCGGTATAGAGGGTATCGCCCGCACAGCGTAGCACATAGACGTAATACACGGTACGCCCCCCTTTTTCTACTCAAACTACCGGCATTATACATTTTCTCCCTTGCATTGGCAAGTAGGATATGGTAGAGTTTGACAGGAGAAAGCGAGGGCGATTCACTATGGAAACCATTGACCGCGGCGCCGGGTATCGGGCGTTGGGTATATCTGACAAGGTATTATCCTTTACAGACTCAATTCTGGACGAGATCAGCGGCGCATTTGACCGGGTAGACGCTATTGCCGAATACAATCAAACGCGGGTCATTGCCGCCATGCAGAAAAACGGCGTGAACGTGACCCACTTCAACCCCTCCACCGGCTACGGCAATGACGATCAGGGGCGGGAGACGCTGGAGCGTGTCTATGCCGACTGTTTCCATGCCGAGAGCGCGCTGGTGCGTCCCCAGATTGCCTGCGGCACCCATGCGCTCTATGTGGCGCTGAGCGCCAATCTCCTGCCGGGCGATGAGCTTTTGTCCCCCGTGGGCGCACCTTACGACACGCTGGAGGAGGTTATCGGTATCCGACCCTCCCCTGTCTCCCTCGCCGAGTACGGCGTCAGCTACCGGCAGGTGGATCTTCTGCCGGATGGCGGCTTTGACTATGAGGGGATCCGCGCCGCCATCAATGAAAAGACGAAGCTCGTCACCATTCAGCGCAGCAAGGGCTACGCTACGAGACCCAGTCTCTCGGTGGCACAGGTGGGCGAGCTGATCGCCTTTTGCAAGCAGTGCAAGCCGGACGTGATCTGCATGGTGGACAACTGCTACGGCGAGTTCACCGAAACGCGCGATCCCACCGACGTGGGCGCGGATATGATCGTGGGCAGTCTTATTAAGAATCCCGGCGGCGGTCTCGCCGTTACCGGCGGCTACATCTGCGGACGCAAGGATCTGGTGGATCGCTGTGCGTTCCGGCTCAGCTCACCCGGCATGGGACGGGAGGTGGGCGCCAACATGGGCGTACTGCCGTCCTACTACCAGGGGCTCTTCCTCGCTCCTACGGTGGTGCAAAGCGCTGTGAAAGGCGCCATCTTCGCCGCCGCCTGTTATGAGCGCTTGGGCTTCCGGGTGATACCTTCGTGGGATACGCCGCGCTGTGACATCATTCAAGCCATCGAACTCGGCTCCCGGGACGCGATGATCGCTTTCTGCCGCGGAATTCAGTCCGCCGCGCCGGTGGACAGCTACGCCACCCCCGTACCCTCCCCCATGGCAGGCTACGACAGCGAGATCATCATGGCGGCAGGTGCGTTCAATCAGGGTTCCTCCATTGAATTAAGCGCCGACGGTCCGATCCGTCCGCCCTACGCCGTGTATTTCCAGGGCGGACTTACCTGGTATCACGCCAAGTTAGGCGTGATGATGAGCTTGCAGAAAATGATGGACGCAGGAGAGATCACGCTATGAATATTCCCAACCATTCATTTCGCCGGAGACCGCCGCCCGAGTGTCTGTAAAGTAATTTACATTTACAGTTAAAGGAGGCAAAAGCAATCCATGTGGTTTATTCTTTCCCTTGTCGCCATGCTGTGCTGGAGCGGATCGGATCTATTCAGCAAGATCGGCTGTCAGCATGAGGACGACAAGTATAATCATTTGAAAATGGTCATCGCCGTGGGCGTGGTGATGGGTCTGCACGCCGCCTACGAGATCTTTTTCGGCGGCGTGGAGATCAACTGGCACGTAATCGTGACGTATCTGCCCGTATCCGCCCTGTATATCCTCTCCATGACCATCGGTTACGCCGGGCTTAAATACATCGAGCTGTCCATCTCCTCCCCTGTCTGCAACTCCTCCAGCGCGCTGGTGGTGATCATGGCGCTTTTCACCGTGGGTATGAACGAGATTGCTCCGGCGCAGATTGCCGCCACGGCGGTGGTGTGTATCGGCACGGTGGGTCTGGGTATCGTAGAGGCGCGGGAGGACGACGCGCTGCGTCAGGCGCGGCAGCTGCGGGGCAACCGGCGCTACGCCAAATCGTGGCTGGCGCTGGGACTGCCTGTGATTTACGCACTGCTGGACGCCGCCGGCACGTATGTCGACGCGCTGGTACTTTTTGACGAGGAGATGCCCGGGGAGACCACGTTCCGCCTGTTGGGCTGGGTGGGAGACAAGCTGTCGCCCGACAGCGCCAACGTCGCCTATGAGCTGACGTTCCTCGCCGCCGGTATCGTGTGCTTTATCTACGTGGTGCTGATCCGCCGCTCACGGCTGATCCCCCGTCGGGAAGGTCCCAAGTATTTAGGCGCCATCTTCGAGACGGCGGGACAGTTCGCCTACATCTACGCCCTCGCCGACACGGCGCACGTAGCGTTGTCGGTATCCATTATCGGCGCGTACTGCGTGGTATCGGTGGTGTGGAGCTGGCTGTTCTTGAAGGAACGGCTCTCCTGGAAGCACTATCTGATGATCGGTCTGGTACTCGCGGGTATCGTTGTCTTGGGCGTATACGACGCATAGCGCGAAAGAGGCAAAACACCGGCATACGCAAATCATGCGTATGCCGGTGTTCTGTATTTGAGGGTATCTCATGTACCGGTCATGACGGTCATGACCTCGAACTCCTCCGGATTCAGCGTCTTTTCCATCGCCAGACCCTCCTCAATATCCCGGTTGATGATCTTCTCGCCCCGGGCGCAGACAACGCGGTTGGTCTTTCCCTCCGCCAGCAGACGCACCGCCTCATAACCCATGCGGGTCGCCATGACGCGGTCTTTCACCGTGGGCGCACCGCCGCGCTGGATATGACCGAGAATGGTCACGCGGGGATCAAGACCCAGCTTGGCGCGGATCTCATTGCCCACGTCTACGGCGCCGGCGGCGCCTTCCGCCACCACAATGATGAAATTGGTCTTGCCGCTCAGCCGGGCGCGGCGGATCTTCTCCGCCACCTGGGCGGCGAAATCGTAGGGCTGTTCCGGCACCAGTACGGCGGTAGCTCACACCGCCACACCCACATGCAGCGCAAGATATCCGGCATGGGGACCCATCACCTCCACCACGGCGCAGCGCTCATGGGACTGCATATTATCGCGCAGACGGTCGATGCACTCCACGGCGGTGTTGGCGGCGGTATCGAAACCGATCGTATAATCGGTGCAGACAATGTCGTTATCGATCGTGCCGGGTATGCCTACCACGCTGATCCCGTACCGGGACAGTGCGCGTGCGCCGCGGAACGTACCGTCGCCTCCGATGGCGACAATACCGTCCAGACCCAAAAGCCTGCAAGTGCCGGCGGCTTTACGCAGTCCCTCCTCGCTGCGGAATTCCTCGCTGCGGGCGGTGTAGAGGATTGTACCGCCGCGGTTGATAATACGGCTGACGTCCTTGCCGGTCATGGGAAAAATATCGCCGCCGATGAGTCCCGCGTAGCCGCGCCGAATGCCCACACATTCTATATCCCGCGCCAGCGCCGAGCGAACCACCGCGCGGATAGCGGCGTTCATGCCGGGTGCGTCTCCTCCGCTGGTCAGTACGCCGATGCGGCGCGCCGCATGCACCTGTTCCATCTTCCTTACCTCCGCTTTCCGGACTGCGGACAGTCCCGTTTTCTTTCACCTATAACGTACCACATTTCCCCGGCGCAGGCAAGAGGTTTCCCGTTTTGGCGTGACAAGCGGCGCAAGGCGTGTTATAATAGCGGCAATGGTATAATTCGTTTGGAAAGGCGTGATCCACCGTGCACCCCCAATTTGCAATCCTCAACACCCGCTTTTTTCTGCGCTCACACGTATATACCGGCAGTATCGGCGCTTTTCGCTACCGCTTTGCCCATAGCGACTCTCAAACGCTCCACGCCGCCGTCTACACCGATTTGTGCTATGAAAAGGCGCACGACGTGACCGAGCGGGACTTTCCCTGGACGGACACGGGCGTAGAAGCGCTGAAAGCATGGCTGCAGGAACGGTACGAATCTTTTATATCCGAAAGAACCTGAAAACGGGCAAAAGAGATACCGGGCGGAACAATCCGTCCGGTATCTTTTATTACTTATTGCGCCACGTGGAGGGCGCCAGCAGTACCAGTATGGGCATCAGCTCCAGACGACCCATCAGCATTTCCAGTGACAGCACGCCCTTGCTCAGCACCGACAGCGTGCTGAAATTGCCTGCCTCGCCCAATGAGCCCAACGCCGGTCCGACGTTGCTGATACACGTCAGCGATGCGGAGAAAGAGCTCTCAAAGCCCGTATTATCCCAACCGACCACCAGTGCGCCCACGATCATCACCAGTACGTACGCCACCAGAAATCCGTGGCAGGAGGATATGACGTTCTCGTCCACCGCCTGATCGTCCACCGTGATGACAGACACGTGCTTGGGGTGGATAATACGCACCAAATCCCGCCGCAGGCTCTTCATCCAGATCACCACCCGGGACACCTTCACGCCGCCTGCGGTGGATCCGGCACAGCCGCCGATCAGCATCAGCGCTGCCAGTATCAGTCGGCTGAACGTGGGCCAGAGGGCAAAGTTGCGAGTGGCATAGCCGGTAGTGGTCATTACCGTGACCACCTGGAACACTGCGTCCGACAGCGCGCCACCCGGCGTAGCGCCATGCTCCAGCCACAGATTCACGCCCACCAGCGCCGTCGCCACCGCCAGAATCGCCATGTACAGCCACAACTCACTGCTGCGCAGCACCTGCCGTACCCGTCCGCGCAACAGCAGGAACATAAGAGAAAAATTCACGCCTGCCAGCGCCGTGAATACTGTGATGATCCACGCCACCGCCGGGAGATGGGCATAGGCGGCAATACTGTCGTTTTTCACGGAGAAGCCGCCGGTTGCCATGGTGGTAAAGGCGTGGTTCACCGCGTCATACCAGCTCATGCCGGCAATGCGCAGCGCCAACAGCTCCGCCGCTGTCAGGGCGATATAAATCCCGTACAGGATCTTTGCCGAATGCCCTAACTTGGGCACCAGCTTGCTCTTAATGGGACCGGGACTCTCCGCCCGCATCAGATGAACCGCGCCGCTGCCCAGCTTGGGCATCAGCGCCAGAAACATTACCAGTACGCCCATGCCGCCCATCCACTGGGTCTCAGAACGCCAAAACAGTATGCCGCCGGGCAATCGCTCAATATCCTCCAAAATGGTAGCGCCGGTGGTGGTGAAACCCGATACCGTTTCAAAGAGCGCGTCGATATACCGCGGAATAGCTCCTGAAATCACGTAAGGCAGCGCGCCCATCAGCGAAAGTCCGATCCACGCCAGCGCCACGGCGGCATAACCGTCCCGCCCCTGCATGACCGCCGCCCCGACCCGCAGACGCGACAGACATAAACCGGACAGCGCACACAACAGCGCCACCAACGCAAAACTGTGCCACGACGATTCGCCCAGATACAGCGATATCAACAGCGGAAGCAGCAAGCATCCCGCCTCCACCAGCAGTACATATCCCAAAACCTTAAAGATTAAGCGAATATTCATGATAAACCCCTTTCCGATGCGGTCATTATACCGCCGGAAATAAGCCGGTGTCAAGTGCGGCACACGCGGGCACACCCTGCGCCTTTTGCCACACATGAACTTTCTGAAAATGGCAGTTTTTCATTGCTTTTCCGGAAAAATGTGGTATAATAGCCACAAGGCAGCTATTACGCATTTGATTTAATATATACCGTCTCGCTCCCGCTGCGCGGAACCGCGAGACATGGTATAATGAAAATGTATCGGTGCCTGCATGGTTTACGGCAGACGCTCATACACAGCGCAAGCGTACTTTTTTCCATGCATGAAGTGTTTTGACCCGGGCAAGATAAGTCCGATGTTTTTCGAATCCCGATGCTCTTAAAGGGAGGTAGCGATTTTGACGCAATATATTATTCACGGCGGACGGGAGCTGTTTGGTAAGGTGACCGTCAGCGGTGCGAAAAATGCCGCCGTTGCCATTATCCCCGCCGCGCTGTTGGTGGACGGTGTGTGCCGCATTGAAAATGTACCGGAAATCAGCGACGTGACGCTGCTCTTCTCCATCTTGGAGGAGTTGGGCGCTAAGGTGCGTCTTTTAAACCGTCAGACGGTGGAGATCGACTGCCGTTCCATCTGTTCCACCCAGCCGCCCTATGAGCTGACACACCGGATTCGCGCCAGCTATTATCTGCTGGGCGCGCTGTTGGGACGTTTCGGCGAAGCGTCCGTTTCCATGCCCGGCGGCTGTGATTTTGGCGTGCGCCCCATTGATCTGCACGAAAAAGGCTTTACGGCTATGGGTGCAGACGTGGTCACCGAGGGCGGCTTTATCCGCGCCACCGTGGAAACAAAACGGCTCCACGGCGCCAATATCTACATGGATCAGGTCAGTGTGGGCGCGACGATGAACATTATGATGGCAGCCGCACTCGCCGACGGCGTGACTACCATCGACAACGCCGCCAAAGAACCTCATATCGTGGATCTGGCCAACTTCCTCAACTCCATGGGCGCCGATATCAAGGGCGCCGGTACGGATACCATTAAAATCCGCGGCGTAGAGCAGCTTAAAGGCGGCACGTATTGCATTATCCCCGACCAGATCGAGGCGGGAACGTATATGGCGGCTGTTGCCGCTACCGGCGGACAGGTGTTGATCCAAAACGTCATTCCCAAGCATATGGACTGCATTTCCTCCAAGCTCGTAGAGATGGGCGTACACATCACGGAGGAGGACGATACGCTGCTGGTGCGCCGCAGTGATCCGTTGCTGCCTACCAGTGTCAAGACGCTGCCCTACCCGGGCTTTCCTACCGATATGCAGCCGCAGATCGCGGTGGTTCTCTCGCTGGCAGACGGCGTAAGCCGCGTCACCGAGGGTGTATGGGACAACCGTTTCAAATACGTGGCGGAATTACAGCGCATGGGCGCTGACATAAAAGTGGACGGCAAAACCGCCGCTATCACCGGCGTGGCACAACTGACAGGCGCGCCTATTCACGCCTGCGATCTGCGTGCCGGAGCGGCATTGGTAATTGCAGGTTTGGCGGCGCAGGGCGAAACGCAGCTCGATCAGGTGCAGTATATTGAGCGCGGCTATGAAAACATGGTGGGAAAACTGCGTGCGCTGGGCGCCAATATCGAAGTAGTGGATATTCCCGATCAAATCGAGCCTGAAAAACACATCGTTTGACACATAGAATACTGTTTCCATACGGCGTTCGTTCGGTCTCACCGGGCGAACGCCGCACTACGGTTTTGTGAGGTGCCTTTTCTTTGATCGCTTTACATACCCTTGCCAGCGGTTCGGAGGGGAACTGTCTGCTCCTGTCCGCCGGAAATACCCATCTTTTACTGGATTGTGGCATCTCCTGCCGGCGGATCTGCGGCGATCTGCGGCAGTTGGGACTTTCGCTGCGTGATATCAGCGCCGTACTTATTACCCATACCCACAGCGACCACATACAGGGCTTGGAGACGCTGTGCAAGCAGTCCGAGTTTCCTCTGTATGCCAGCGCCGGCGCCGCGCGGCAGCTTACGTATCGACTGGCGGGTATAGACCATCGGATCGTCACCGTAGAGCCGGGTGCGGATTTTACGGCGGGCGAGGTGGCAGTGCAGGTATTTTCCCTGTCCCACGACGCCCCCGGCGCTGTGGATTATCGCTTTGACTATGGCGGCGCCTCTGTGGGCGTTCTCACCGACAGCGGATACGTCACGCCTGATGCCGCGAAGACGCTGCAGGGTGTGGAGCTGATGGTACTGGAGAGCAATCACGATATGGAGCGGCTGCGCAGCGGCCCCTACCCCTATTTTCTCAAGGCGCGGATTTTGAGCGAGCGCGGACATCTTTCCAACGCGGACGCCGCCGCTTTTGCCGCCCAGCTTGCCGATACCGGCACGCGGCAGTTCGTTTTGGCGCATTTGAGCCGGGAGAACAACACCCCCGCGCTGGCGCTCGACGCCATGCAGCAAACGCTGCGCGGCACGGACGCCACGGTGGATGTGGCGCCCCGGGGTCAACTCAGTCGCGCCTATGTGGCGGAGGGTGCGGTATGCAGAAAGTCCATCTGATTTGCGTGGGAAAACTGAAAGAGCCGTTCTACGCGCAGGCGGCCGCCGAATATGAGAAGCGTCTGCGCCGCCTCTGCTCGTTGGAGATCACGGAGCTTCCGGAACAGCGGTTAGACGAGAACCCCTCCCCTGCCCGGATCCGCCGGGCGCTGGCGACGGAAGCGACGGCGATCCGGGATAAGCTGCCCCGAGGCGGCGCGGTAGTCGCGCTTGCCATCGAGGGTGGGAGCTGTTCCAGCGAGGCGCTGGCACGGCGCCTTGCTGACTTCGCCGTGTCCGGCAAAGCGCCGGTAACCTTCCTCATCGGCGGCAGCTTCGGATTGGACGAGGAACTCAAACGCTCCGCCGACTGGCTCTTGAGCATGTCACCCATGACGTTTCCCCACCACATGGCGCGCATCATGCTGCTCGAGCAGATCTATCGCGCCTATCAGATTCAGACCGGAACCAGGTATCACAAATGATACGCGTTTTCCCGTATCAAGCAAGGAGGCATACGTATGGATACGACTTATTGGGCATTTTCTCCCGACAACCCCGACTGGCCTACGGATACGCAGGGTCAAAAGGAGCGCGCCGTGCTGCTGCGCCACACCTTTGACTCTCCCGCCGAGGCGGACATGACCGTCTCGCTTTTGTCCGCCTACGGAATCCCCAGTTTTCCCTATTACGCCGGCGAGGGCGGCGCCGGAAAGATTATCAGTGGTTTTTCCGGCTTCGGCGTGTCGCTGTACGTCCCTGAAAGCATGCTGCAAAACGCCGTTGCGCTCTTGGCGGCGCAGCCCGTTGAGGAAGAGATAAAAGAGGGGGAGGACGCATAATGGATTACCGCAGAGAATACGAAAAATGGCTGCATAGCCCCGTCATCACCGAGGCCGAGCGTGACGAACTGCGCGCTATTTCCGCCGACGAGAAAGAGATCGAAAGTCGGTTCTACGCGCCGCTGGAGTTCGGTACCGCCGGACTGCGCGGCACTATGAAGATGGGTCTTCATCAGATGAACGTATACGTGATCCGCTGGGCAACCCAGGGCTTTGCCCGGGTGATCGCCGCTGAAGGCGCGGAGGCGAGGCGCCGCGGCGTCGCCATCTGCATGGACTGCCGCAATCACTCCATGGATTTTGCCCGCGCCGCCGCCGAGGTGTGCGCCGCCAACGGTATCCACGTGCGCCTCTTTGAGAGCCTGCGCCCCACGCCGGAGCTGAGCTTTGCCGTGCGCTATTACGGCTGTCAGGCAGGTATCAACGTCACCGCCAGCCACAACCCCAAGGAGTACAACGGCTACAAGGTCTACTGGGAGGACGGCGCACAGCTTCCCCCTGCCCACGCCGATGCCATTGCCAAGGCGCTGGAGAATATCGACATCTTTGACGGCGTGAAGTATATGGATTTCGATGAAGCCGTAGCCCAGGGTCTCATCGAGTGGCTGGGCGAGGAGACGGACAAGGCGTTTATGGCGGAAGTAACCGCCATGATCAACGACCGCACCTCCATGGCCGCCGTAGCGGACGATTTTAAGATGGTCTACACCCCCTTCCACGGCTGCGGGCACAAGCTGGTGCCCCAGGCGCTTACGGCGCTGGGTGTAAAGCATCTCTACTGCGTACCGGAGCAGATGGTACTCGACGGCAACTTTCCCACGGTGGTATCCCCCAACCCGGAGAATCCCGAGGGCTTCTATCTCGCCGTGGAGCTGGCAGACAAGGTGGGCGCGGATTTCATTCTCGGCACCGATCCGGACAGCGACCGGGTAGGCATTATGGTGCGCGCCGGGGACGGCAGGTTCATCCCCGTCACCGGCAACCAGACCGGCGTGCTGCTGGCGGACTATCTTATCGGCGCGCTGCGCCGCGCCGGAAAGCTGCCGGCAAATCCCGTGCTGCTCAAGACTATAGTCTCCACCGAAATGGCGCGCAAGGTCGCCGAGGAAAACGGCGTTGCATGCTTCGATACCTTCACCGGCTTCAAGTTTATGGCGGAGAAGAAAAACGCCTTGGAATGCAGCGGCGAGGGCAAGGTGATCTTCTCCTTTGAGGAGAGCTACGGCTACATGTTAGGCGACTTCGTGCGGGATAAGGACGCGGTGACCGCCTCCATGATGCTCACTGAGATGGCGGCGTGGTACGCCACGAAGGGCATGACACTTTACGACGCCATCAACGCCCTCTATGAGAAATACGGCTGGTACGGCGAAAAGACCCACAATCTGGTCATGCCGGGTCTGGACGGCGTGGCGAAGATGAAGACACTGATGGCGGATCTGCGGCAAAATCCCCCTGCCGAGATCGCCGGGGTGCAGGTAGTCGTACGCAAGGATTACACCGACGGCACCGTGGTGGACTGCACCGGCGGTGCGGTGAGCGAGATGGAGCTGCGCGGCTCCAACGTACTGCGCTATGAGCTCGCCGACGGCACCACCATTCTGGTGCGTCCCAGCGGTACCGAGCCGAAGATCAAGGTCTACGTACTCACCATCGGCGCCGACGCCGCCGAGCGCGACGCCAATCTGGACAAGTACGGCAAGTGGGTGGCAGGTCTGGCGGAGTAAAGACTGGCGAAAGTGATATATGACAAAAGGACTGCTGATGAAACAGCAGTCCTTTTGTTATACCTTTTTCCCGGTGGCATCAGCTAATACCCGGATCACACCGTGGCTCCCTTCAGCTCCTGCCGGAACCAGCCGGTCAGAATATCATATAGCTTCGTGTATCCCGGCAACGTCAGGTGTATGCCGTCCTCTGCAATCAATCGGGGCAACTGGCGATCCAGCAGGAACGGACGGCGCACGTCCACCAGCGGCAATCGCCGCTCGGCGGCAAAGTTCGCCACCGTGTCTGAATACGCCTCCTGATAGCGGTAGATCCGCTGCTCATCGCCCAACCAACGGAGGATATTCTCCCGGCTCAAGCCGCCCCGGCAGATGAAATCCAGATACCGCCGGGCGTCCACCGGCGGCAGCGTCATCAGCACCGGCTGTACGCCTGCGCCGCGCAGCGCGTCCACCGTCTCCCCCAAGAGCTGCCGAAAGGCAATCAGCTCCGTGCGGGGACGGTGATCCTTCTCCGGCTCCGCCGATATCGCCGCCCAGTCAAAATCGCTGTCGTTGCCGCCGTACGCCACCAGCGCGTAGTTGGCGGCAAGTCCACGCTCCACGTCATGCTCCACCAGCGCCCGACCCTTGCGGACCGTAGCGCCCATCTTGGCGCGGTTCACCAGCTCCACGCCCTCTTTCACGTAGCGGGGCAGCAGCTCCTCCAGATGAAAATGATAGTGAAACGCTCGATCCGGCATGGTCGCCTTCATCAGAGAATCTCCGTAAATATAGACACCGATCGACATGATATATCACCTCGCTATATCTAATATAGCATATTAGTAAAACTATGTCAATGAACTTTTTGTTAATATCATGTTGCGGTCTTCGTCGTTTTTTGATATAATAACATCAAAAGACACCGCCGAAAGGAGCGCAGAAGCAAATGGAGAGTGGAAAGCAGGCGCTGACGGAAAAAATGGTCATGTGGGAGTCGCTGGCAGAGGAGACGTATCTGCCGGCGTGGGACGCGCTGCCGGATTTCGGACTGTATATGGATCAGGTGGTGACGCTGCTCGAACAGTATCTCCACTTCCTCCCCTCCGATAAGGACGAGCACATCGTTTCCGCCTCCGCCATCAACAACTACGTGCGCTTGAAGATCATGCCTGCCCCGGTGAAGCGCAAATACTACCGGGTGCATCTGGCGTATCTTTTAATGATTCTGCCGATGAAACAGACGGTGGGAATTGCGGACATATCCCGAATTCTCCCGCCGGAGGCGGACAGCGACGCTATCCGCGCGGCTTATGAGAGCTATACCGCACAATTCCGCAAAACGGCGCAGTATTTCAATGAGCAGATTCACGCGCTGGCGGAGCAAGTCGAGTCGGAGGAAAGCGGAAAGGACACTGTGAACCGCCTGGCGCTGGAGAGCATTTTGCTCTCCTCCTTTGCCAGGATCCTCTCCGGGCAACTGATCCCCCCTCCCCCGCCGGCAGAAAAGAAAGGCAAAGAGGAAAAGAACTGATCGGCAAGAAAACGGCCCCGGGTGCGGCAAGAGATCCGCGCCCGGGGCATTTTGATTGTCGTTTTGCGCCGCTTACTTACGGCACTCGCTACCCACCTGCTCGAAGGTATCGGTCACGGAGACAGCGGGTGCAGGGGTGATCAGCGATACGATCACGTTCACGATCAGCGCTACCAGGAACGCGGGCAGCAGCTCGTAGATGCTCCAAACGCCGCCGATGGGGGCGATGACGTATTTCCAGATGAACACCATGGCGCCGCCTGCGATCATACCGCACAACGCGCCATTGCGATTGGAACGTTTCCAAAACAGCGCCAGCAGCATGGTCGGTCCGAAGGCGGCGCCGAAGCCCGCCCATGCAAAGGACACTACGCGGAATACACTGCTGGCGGGATCCCATGCCAGCACCACGCCGACCGCCGCCACCAGTACCACCGTGCCGCGCGCCACCAGCATGGAGGCTTTCCGGCTGATCTTGATGCCGAAGAAATCCTGCAGAAGATCCTGAGACATACTGCTCGCCGCCGCCAACAGCTGAGAGTCAGCCGTGGACATGGTCGCCGCCAGAATACCCGCCAGAATCACGCCTGCCAGCAGTGCAGGCAGTACGCCGAAGCTGCTCAAAAGATCCGCCAGTTTGACGATAATCGTTTCGGAATCGGAGCTGGTGGTGAGGAAAGGAATCTTCCCTGCGACGGACACGCTGTAGCCGATCACGCCGATAGCCACCGCCACCGCCATGGAGATGACCACCCACACCGCGGCAATGCGGCGAGAGGTCTTGATCTCCTTCTCGTTGCGGATCGCCATGAACCGCAGCAGAATGTGGGGCATGCCGAAGTAGCCCAGACCCCATGCCAGCGTGGAAGCAATGGGCAACACGCCATAGCTGCCGGCAGTGCCGGAGGCAGGATCGTAGCCTTGCATTACGTTCAGGTAACCGGGCAGCGCCTTGGCGTTTTCCATCACCGCGCCGATACCGCCCGCCTGATACACGCCGAAGATCACAATGGTGATGAGCGCCACCGTCATCACAACGGACTGGATCAGGTCGGTGGTGGACACAGCGAGGAAACCGCCCAGCACCGTGTAGCCCACGATGACCGCCGCGCCTACCAGCATGGCGATGTGGTAGTCCCAACCGAAAAGGCTGTTGAACAGCGTACCCACCGCTTTAAAGCCGGAGGCGGTATAGGGAACGAAGAACACCAGGATCACCAGCGCGGCAATACATGAGAGTGCGTGTCGCTGATCGCCGTAGCGGCGGGAGAAAAAGTCCGGCACCGTGATAGCATCCAGTTTGACCGAATAGACACGCAGACGCTTCGCCACCAGCAGGAAGTTCAGGTATGTACCCACCGCCAGACCGATGACCGTCCAGCTCACCTCGGCTACGCCGCACAGGTACGCAAGACCCGGCAGACCCATCAGAAGCCACGAGCTCATATCGCTGGCTTCGGCGCTCATGGCGGTGACCAGCGGTCCCAACTTGCGTCCGCCCAGGAAAAACGAGTTGGAATCCGCGCCGCCGCCCCGACGGCTGAAGTGGATACCCACTGCCACCGTCAAGGCGAGATACGCCACGATGGCGATAAGAATCCAGACATTTGATGTTAAAAAAAACATGGTCATTCTCTCCTTTTCTCTTAAACGAGGCACAGTATACCACACATTTTCCTAAACGTAAATACAGAACAGAGTATAGACGAATATCTATACTCTGTTCTGTAATATTCTAAAAAAATCCATTTATATCAGCAATATAATCAGTATATAAAAAACAGACTAAAAAAATATCGAAAAATGAATTTTTTACTGTTTTACTTTTTTGCAGGACGATACCCCTGTAAAAACATGGGCATCATCTGCCCGGCGTAGCGTGCCAGCGCATATTCCCCGTTGCACAGGCACCAGTCATACATCAATCCACGCTCAAACATGGCGTACGCCTTAACGATCTCGTTGGCGGACAGATCGGTGCGCAGTTGCCCGCGCTGCTGACCTTCCCGGGTGATCTGCTGGAGCAGCTTGAAGTAGGTGCGCTCCCGGTTGAGCAGGTGCTTATCACCCCGGGTGACCAGTTGGGAGGAAAAGAGCTTGCCCATCAGCTCCGGAGAAACGGTGTTGTCGATCATGGTGAACAGCTCCCTATTCAAAAACACCAGTTTGTCCACCGCGTCCATCTCCGCCGGCATCTGATGGCGCAGCATCTCGTATTCCTCGTCAAACAGCACGCTCAACGCGCTCAACAGCGCGTCTTTTCCCTCAAAGTAGTGGTAGAAAGAGCCTTTGGACGTATCCGAGGCGGCGACGATATCCTCCACGGTGGTATCCTCATACCCCTGCTCATAAAAGAGCTTCCATGCGGCGGAAACGATCCGCGCCTTGGTGTTGCTCTTCTTGCCCATATGCTCCCCTCCTTATCTTTTGATTTGGCGCCATATACGGCGCACGGGACCGGACACCATCTCCCGCTCATAGCGGCTCATGCCGAACAGCCACAAAGAGCCGACATATACCGCCATGAACACGATGCCCCAGAACACCACGCCCGGATAGCCGCTGATCGGCGCAAACACGGCGATCAGCACCGCCACGATCAACGGCACAGCCATACCGGGCAGCAGATGACTGATCCTGCGCCAGAAGCGCGGGATATTTAATCCCGCCCGGCGATAGAAATACCGGTTGAGGATCACAGACCCGATGGTGCTGGAAAGCATGGTGCCTACCGCCGCGCCTAATCCCTGCCAGCGGATACACAGCGGAATGGAAATGATGACGTTGCCCACCGCCACAATAAGACACAATAGAGAACTGAACTTATGCAGTCCTTTGGCGCGCAGAATCTCATAACCTACCAGCTGGGTGTTCGTCCAGATGGACGCCAAAAACAGCATAATCGTGGTATAGTAGTCCACAGCGAAACGTTCGCCGCCTGCCCAGCGCACCACGAAGGTCTGACCCACCGCTACGAAACCAAGTAAAATGCCCGACAAAAGCATGAATTGAAGCCGTGCCGCGCGGATAAACAGAGAGTCCAGCTCCCAGTCGGGACGTTTCTCCGCCACGATCCGGTGAACACGCGGCGTCAGCACGTTGGTGACCGCCGCGGAGAAGGATTGATAATACACGTTCAACTGCGCCGCCACGGTATAGATTGTCACCGCCGCCGAGCCGTGGAACCACAGCAGCAAGAGACGGTCAATCGCCCAGTTGAAATTGTCCACCACAATGCCCAGAAACACGTACGCCGTAAAACCGAACATCTGGCGCATCAGCCCAAAATCATACTTTCGGAAGGATACGCGCATTCTCAAGCGAACGAAGCAGTAATAGATATCCACGATCCCGGTGGCGACGGTAAATGTCAGCGTCAGCACCGTCAGTGTGACGGAGCGAAAGCCCAGAATGAGCAGCGGGATCATCAGCAAGGGATTGAGCACCTGCTTGCCCATCGCCACAATTTTCTGGAACAGATACCGTTCGTGGATCGTGATATGGGAGTTGAATACGCTCAGCGGCAGGTAGATGGCGGAGTTCACCGTCATGATCCGCAGCAGCTTTTCGCCCAGCGCCACTTCCTCCGCCGTCACCTTACTGCCGAAGATCACATCGCCGTGAAACGACAATGTAAAGCCGATCACCAGACACAAAAGCCCCAGCACCGAGAAAGTTACAAGGAACATACCGTTCAACCGCGCCATCAGCTTGCGGTCGTCGGCGACCTTGGCACGGGAGTAGTAGCGCACGTAGGCGCTGCCCAGTCCCAGACTTAAAAGGTTCAGATAGGAGACGATGGGCAGTACCGACTGGTACACGCCGTATTCGCTGTCGCCCAGCCGGGAGATCATCACAGGCGTGTAGACGAGGGAGATCAGCGTACTCAATCCCATGGACACGTACGACAGTATTGCACCTACCCGGATCTGATTGACCGCCGGACGCTTGCCCACAGCGCCGCCCCCCTTTCTCCATAAATAATAGCCGCTATGCGGCTATTATACTGTATTTTCCTCCGGGTGTAAAGACGCAACTTCCCTGCCCGGACAGGGTCCAGATTTCTCGGCTCGGAGAACTTCATCTGCTTCTGCCACCAATTCCGGCACAGCACGGTCGCATATGTTGTCGCATTGTCTTTCCCATTCGTCAAGGTCTTGACGCATCGCCCGGATTGCCGCTCTTGTCGCCTTAACCATCTCTACGAAATAGCGACTATCAACGCTGATTGAACACCGTTCTCTATCTGCCTGCATAATTTCCGCCTCGCCTTCCTTCTCTGCCAACATTTTACTGTTCACCAACAAATGTTGGTATATTTGGTATCCTAATCCCGCATACTTGGCTTGTCAAGAACGAATGTAGGTGATAAGCTATGCAAACGATTTTATCCCGGCGTCTGCGCTCTTGCCGAAAAGCGGCAGGACTGACTCAATGGGAAGTTGCCGTATACTGCGATATTACAGAGAAGGCGTACCAGAATTACGAACGAATGGCGCGGGAGCCGCGGTTGGAGATTCTGGTGCGTATTGCCGATTGTTTTCACGTTTCGCTGGATTATTTGACCGGACGGACGGAGGATCGAGCCGTCCACCGCTGAGACGCCAAACGAAAGTAATAGAGGAGGGCAACCGCCCTCCTCTATGTATTTTACCCTTTTCAATGCTTGAGCCGCTTATCGCTCTTGACCGCCAGACGCGTACCCACGCTCTGGAAGATCTGCACCAGTATAATCAGCAATATCACCGCCACCAGCATCACCAGATACTTATAGCGGTAATAGCCGTAGTTGATGGCGATCTTTCCCAGTCCGCCGCCGCCGATGATACCGCTCATAGCGCTGTAGCCTAAAATGGTGGTCAGCGCGATGGTCACGTTGCTCATGAGCGACGGCACACTCTCCGGGATCATGACTTTGCAGATGATCTGCATAGGCGTGGCGCCCATGGACTGCGCCGCTTCGATGATATTGGGGTCAACCTCCCTCAGACTGCTCTCCACCAGACGGGCAATGAACGGGAACGCCGCTACCACCAGCGGTACGATGGTCGCCGTCGTGCCGACGGTGGTGCCGATAAGCAAGCGGCTCAGCGGGAATACCATGATCATCAGGATCAAAAAAGGAATAGAGCGCAACAGGTTAATGAGAATATTGAGAATCTTCATCAGCCAGCCGGGCAGGGGCAATACGCCGCCCTTTTCTCCCACCACCAGCAAAACGCCCAGCGGCAGACCCAGTACCACCGCAAGAGCCGTGGAGAGCACCGTCACATAGAACGTCTCCCAGATGGCAAAGGGAATCTCATTTCGCAGGCAGGTCAATGCCTGCTCCACAGATGCAGGGGAAAAAAGATTATCATACAAGGTCGGTTACCTCCTCCACGGTCATGTTGGGAATGCTGCCCAGAAACGCAAGCGCCGACTCCATTTGGTCGTGAGGTACACCCAGGAGCATACTGCCGTATGTCTCGCCGTCAATGGGTTGAGTGGTGGCGGAGATCACGTTCGCCATAATCCCCAGCTCCCGTGCCATGCGCGCCACCAGCGGAATGGAGGTGGTTTTGGCGTCACGGAAGATCACGCGAAGCTGTCCTTCACTGTGGGGATTGCTTACCTGTTCGTCCACCCTGTCGGGGAATACCAGACGCCGGGCGGCTTCGCTCTTCGGCGCGGCGAATACCGCGCTCACGAGACCTTCCTCCGCCACCGTGCCGTGATCGAGGATCGCCACGTGCTTGCAGATCTCTTTTACCACGCTCATCTGGTGGGTGATGACCACCACGGTGATGCCCATCTTCGCATTGATGTCACGGATCAGGGACAGAATCTGATGAGTGGTGTTGGGATCCAGCGCCGAAGTCGCCTCATCGCACAGCAGCACCTTTGGATCGGTAGCCAGCGCCCGGGCAATGGCTACGCGCTGTTGCTGTCCGCCGGATAGCTGAGCCGGATACGCGCCGGCTTTATCCGGCAGTCCCACCAGTTCCATTAGCTCCATCGCCCGCTTTCTCGCCGCGGCTTTTTTCACGCCCGACAGCTCCATGGGAAAGCATACGTTTTGCAGGCACGTCCGCTGCATCAACAAGTTGAACTGCTGAAAGATCATGGTGATCTCCCGCCGGGCATCGCGCAGCTGCGATGTAGACAGCGTCCCCATGTCTTTCCCGTCCACGATGACGGCGCCGGACGTGGGACGTTCCAGCATATTGATGCACCGCACCAATGTGCTTTTACCCGCGCCGGACATACCGATGATGCCGTATACGTCTCCGTCGGCAATGGTCAGGCTGATGTCACGCAGCGCGTCCACCCGGTCGTCGCCTGAGGAAAAGGTTTTATATAGGTTCTTGATCTCGATCATGGAATGACCCCTTTCGGAGGGATGGCGTATTTTTGCTCATATAAGCCGCAGCCCGGAGCGCGATCTGCGCCCCGGCTGCGGATAAAGTCTAAAATCGACGGATTATTTGCCCAGTACGCTCAGATCGCTCTGCTTGCCGCCGTAGAGACCCATCGGCTCCACGTGAGGCGCGCTGACGGAGACGATGTGCGTACCCTGCTCGGCGTTGAAGTCATCCAGATAGGGAACGTGCTGGAAGTAGTTGGCGTTTACAGTGCCGTCCTCTACCACAGTGTTGGGTACGACATAGTCATTGAACTCCTGGATATCCAGCGTGATGTCCTTGGCGGCAAGGATCTCCTTGGCAACCGCCAGGATCTCGGCGTGGGGCGTGGGGGACGCGGCTACGCTGATGGTGGTGCCGGCAAGCGCGTCGTAATCCACGGTATCGTCATAGCCGTCGCCGGGGTTCTCGATGGTGCTGACCACGCCGCCTTCATACTTCTCGGCGATAAAGTCCGCCACGGCCTTGCTCTCCAGAGCGGCGATCAGAGCCTTCGTGGCGTCGGTTTCCTCGTTGCCTTCCTTCACAGCCAGGATGTTGGCGTAGGCAGAAGAGCTGCCTTCAATGAGCAGAGAATCCTCAACGGGATTGATCCCGGCGCCGATGGCGTAGTTGGAGTTGATCACAGCGAAATCCACGTCCTTGAGAACATTGGGGATCTGCGCAGCCTCGACCTCTACGATCTCTACGTTAAAAGGATTCTCCGCGATGTCGTTCTTGGTGGCGGTGATGCCGGCGCCCTCTTTGAGCTTGATGATGCCGTTGGCTTCCAGCAGCAGCAGCGCACGCGCTTCGTTGGTGGTGTCATTGGGAACGGCGATCTGAATCGTGGCTTTCGGGGTGTCGGTGTCCTGCGTGTCCGTGTTCTTTTCGCCGCAGCCGACCAGTACCAACGTAGCGGTCAGTACCAGAGCCAGAAGCAGCGCACCGATGCGAAGTGTCTTTTTCATGTTTTTTCCTCCTAAAAAATATTTATTGCATTTGCATTTTTATTCATGATGCTATTCATCACCATACGTTCCGGCTCACCTTCCGCCGGCGGGTCATCTCCTGCAAGTGTCCGACGGACACATTCGCCGTTCATAACAGCTTGCCATGCCGTCAACCTCCTTATTGTAGAATAAAAAACGCGGAAAGTCAATAGGACTTTCCGCCGTCTGGCACATTTTTCCGAAGTGATTTCGGTCAGATTCGGGAAAGCATCCGGTATTGAGGGGCGCAACGCAGCATGCGCATGGACATGCCCATGCACATCTCGTACATCATCATAGCCACACTGTGCTTCACCGATGCTTCCTCCTGTCTCCGTTTTTCTGCCTCCCGGCAGGTTTACTGCATCATAGCACGCTCCCCGATCCCTGTCAATACTTTTTGAAAGTTTTTTCGTTTTTAATACAAAATAGGAGACATTAGCTGTTCTTATCGCCTGCGTCTGTCCCCGGAAGCATAGTGCTATACATATTTATATAGTGCGGCGCGGAGGGACACTCTTCCGAATGTACCTCCGCGCCGCGAAAGCCGCTTTGATTACCGATTTGATCCGTAGTAATGCAACAGCATTTTGAACAGCTTTTCCCGTTGTTCATCGGTCAGGCGGGAACCGTTTTCCCGTATCAATGCCCTTGCCGCCTCGGTATTGTTCTCTTTGATATACTTGTCCACCGCACTCGTAAAAGCCTCTGCCTCCGCAGTGCCGCTTGCTTTAGCCGAGGACGTTTTTTTACTTACGCCGCTGGTCTTGACGGTCGTTGCAGTCGCATTGGAAAGAGATGCTTTCTGCTCGGCGTCGGCCTTATCGGCGTAGTAATCCAGCAGCTTGCGATAGATTGTCAGATCCCGGCTGTCGGCGTCCTCCGCCTCCTGACGGGCAGCGTTCCTCGCTTCCTTCCACACGTTGTAGCTGTCCTTCCAGCGACTGTATGCCGACGTGTCCTGATCCCGGAGCAGCTCATAGCGCTGCAAGGCCGCTTTTCCTTCCGCTTCGTATCTGGCTCGGGCGGACTGTTCCAGTGTGGGGATCTGCTCCGCCAGTTCCTCCAAATACCGTCCGTAGGACTGTTGGGCGGCGCTTTCGGCATAGGTGGATCCGTAGCCGCCTGTCAACGCTGCGGCGCGTCCCATGGTATCCTCCATGGCCGCCTTGCCCTGCCGCACTGCCAACCGGGCGGCGTGCTGATAGGTGCTGTCCGTTTCCGGATCGTAGGAAAACGCCGGTCGGTCGATGATTTCCTGATACATCTGTGCCAACTGCGCGGCAAAGCTTGATTGGTACGGCTGCGGCTCCATGGCCGCCACGCTGTCATACCGGGCATGGGCGGCACGGGCTTCTTCGGATGGCTGCATGCCCTTTTCCAGCGCCGCCAGGCGGTCTGCCGTCTCATCTGACACGCCCGAGAGTACCTGTCTACTGGTGGTAAACTGCTGTGCGGTATCCGCTGAGGACAGCAGATGTCCCCACGTCTCGTCTCCGACCACGCCGTCCAGTTGCAAGCCGTTCTTCTTTTGATAGTCCATGACGGCGGCGCGGGTCAGATTCCCGTATACGCCGTCCACCTCCAGATTGTAGCCTTTGCCGTTCAGCGTTGTCTGGAGTCGGCGCACCGCGTCGCCGCGACTGCCGTAGGATAGTAATTGATAAGTAGATGCCATTGTCGCTCCTCTCTTCTTACGCCGTTCTCTTCCAGGCGTATACACCCGCAGGTATCGTTTCCCCGAGCCGCTGCCACGTACCGCCCAGCAACGCAGCGGGATCGGCGTCCGTCACGTTGAGGTATACGCTGCCCACCGGATAGATCGCTTCCAACAGCGACCGATTTCCCCATCGGATATCCCACGTTCCCGATACTTCCAGAGCGTTTTGCCGCTCGGCGTATTTTCCGAATGCGGCGCCGTTGCCGCCCCGGCGCAGATGGAACGCTACCGTTGCCGTGGGAATGGAGTAGAGCACCGTTTTCCGTCCGCCCAGCGCGTCCCGGGCAAACAGTTCCACCTCGTAGGACGTATGGACCGCCAATGGTGGGTGCAGGATCGTCAGCGTATTGTCCGCCAGCGTCGTTTCCGCGCCGAACGTACCTCCGGCGGCACGCAGTCGGCACCCCACGGACACCGTGTTTCGTCCGCCGATGGAGCTGGCGGTCTGTCCGGCGGCTCGTACTGCCAGATACACGCCTTCCCCGGAGGCTTCTCCCTGCGCATTGCACCGGTATGCCTCGCCGACTGCTAACGCAGGCGGCGCGTAATCGTACACTTCAATCGGCTCACCGGTAACGGTGACCGAGCGTCCCCGGCTGTCTGTTACCGTCACGGTGGGGGTATATGTCCCGGCTGCGGTGAGCGCTCCTGTCGTCCCCGAAGTGCCGGAAGCCGTGGCGCCGCCACAGGTAAACCGAACCGCGCTGACAGACGACCCCTGTACGCCGGACGCACTCACCTGATAAGAAAGTGCGGTAAACCCTTTCACCGCTACATTCCACCCGCTGGGGATTGCCGCGTCCTGTACCAGCGAAAGCTGTGTCAGCGCAGCCGTAGGCGCCATACTTTCCGGACAGCGCAGCGTAAAGGGATAGCTGTTGCTGCCCACGGTGCTGCTTCCGTTGTAAGTTGTCAGCGTAAGTATCCCGGCACCGCTTTCGGCGTTGGGGATTTGCTGTGCCAGTGTCTCCGGCGGTGTCCAGACGTTCCCGCTCAGCGTGCCGCTTACCCCCGCGAACTGCCAACTGATCTGGTGGGAGAAAGCAGAGGATGCCGTTTTGATGGGGAACGTATATGCCGTTCCCATGTTGATGGTCTCCGGCACCGTCATAGTAGACGCCCGCGGGATCGTCGTCAGTTCTGCCGTTCCGTTTACGCTGCCTGTGGCAAGGCTGATCCCCGTCTCGTGGGAGGCTGACAGCGTCACGGATTTACTGCCGTCCGCCTCGTGGTTGATGGAGATGCCGGAGATTGTGACGATGTCGTGGTCGGTGGGATAGGACGCATTGCGGTAATCGAAGGTGATCTGGCGTGTATATCTCTGTCCGTTCACCGTTAGCGTCAGTGCTGTATTGAGATTGCTGTATGACTGATTGTTGTTAGACACCTTTGTCATGCCGAACGTCACCGACATGACGGATCGGTTGTTTGCTGTATCCTGCGTCACGCTCCATTTTAAATAGGGCTTATAACTGGATACGGCGTACGTGCCGTTGATTCGACCTGATGTAGCCATCTGTTCTCACCCTCCGATCCACTTGATGGTCAAACCGTCTTCCGCAGGCGCGGCGCCGATGCGCCATTCCCCCACTGTCAGGGATTCCAGTGCCTCCACGCGCGTGATGTAGAGTCTATGATCGCTCACATACGCCACCTCCACGCCGTCCTCCCAGAATCCCAACCGTCTGGCGGTAAAAATGGCGCGAAAGTGTTTCTTTTCAATAACAGTCTCACCGGTATTGGCGTCCACAGCAGTTTCCAGATTCTGCCCCACGGCAACACCGTAGACAGGCACAGCTCCGTCGTAGTCCACGATTCCGGTTTTAATGTAGCCCTCGGTGGCGGTACGGTAAGCGGTGAAATCCGCGTCCACCGCGTCTACCGCCGCCTGCAGCCGGGCAAAGTACCGGTAGTATTGGGTCAGGGCGGAGGGATCTGCTTCGATCACCGCGTTGAGCTTTTCCACATAGGTACCGAAATCGGAGATTGCCATGTACTCGCCGGAAAGCTCCGTCCGAAGCGCGTCCATTTTCCGCTCCACGGCGTCCGCCGTTTTCACGATCAGGCTGCGCAGCTTGTCGTAGCCGGACGCGACTGCCTCCGCGTCAGCGGCAACTGCCCGAGCGGTTTGCTGTGCCGCCCGTCCGAGCTGTGCCGTAGCGTCCCACTGCTCCAGCGCCAGATTGAGCTGCTGCGCCATCTGGAAGAGATAGGCATATTGCTCGGCAAGCTGCTGTTGTACAGAACCTGTCGGCTCCGGCGGCATCATAAGCTGATTCACGGTCCGTCACTTCCCTTCCCGTATACGGCGGATACGGAGTAGATCTTTGCCCGTCCCGCCCCGCTCAGCCGCAGCCGGAGGTGTTCACACCGATGCGGACGAACGTGGAGCGTCTGCCGCTGCATAGCCGCGCCGTTACCGGTCACGGTGCTCTGGGGGAGCCATGTACGTCCGCCGTCATAGCTGACGGCGGCGGTCATGACCGCGCCCGGCTCCAATGCGGCGTACACCGTCAGTCGTTGCAGATAGCCGCTCTCCGGATCATTTCGTCCCAACTCGTTGCTCTCTGCGCTCCACCGGATCTCTTCGCTCTCAGGCGTACCCGTAGCGCCGTGGAGCGCCAGGATTTTCCCCGTATCCGCTTCCATGCAAAACAGTTCCCCGTCCGTGGCGGCAAAGGAAAGGGCGTGCGTGTTGTCCTGCCGGTACCAGATTCGGTGGTCGGTATCGTAGCAAAAGAGATGCCACTTACCCTCTCCGTCCGCCATGGATACGTAGTATTTCCCCGCCAGCGCGCCGGCGCAGGCATTGTGGTATTTCTCCGCGCCCAACGGCTGGGACAGAAGGCGCGGCATACTCCCGGCGAAAGCGTAGATACCTCCCTCGCCGTGATAGTAGAGTGTTCCCTCTACCGTCCCAATGCTTTTGTGACTGCCCTTCGCCACGCCTTGACATTGGATCGTCACGATCTGGTGCGCCCCGGAGGAAGCGGGATAGACCCGCTCCATGCATTGCTCCTTGAAGAAGATGGGACTGCCCAGATAAACTGCCGCGCCGGTAAAGGATCCGTCGCTGCCGCGTGAGGCGGCGTAGCTGTCGGTGGAAAGTCCGGCAAAGGAGTGCCAGTTTTTGAAATCCCCCAGTTTACAGGCGTAGATCTCATTGACGCTCTCGCCGTTTACGAGACCGTACTTGCAGCCCCATAGGCGGTTGCCGCATTCCACTATGAAATCCATGTCCGGCACGGTACGCGATATAGACACGCCCCCCTCCTGCTCACCTGCGGTGACAGCGGTACGCACCACCAGCAGGTCGCTTTGCACCGCCTGAAGGATAAACCGTCCGTTCAGCCGTCCTTCGGTGCAGCCGCTGATGTCCACCGCATCTTCGGTTTGAAAGCCCTGTCCGATCCCCACGGCGCGAATGGCGGTATATGCTTCCTCCTCCCGCCAGCCGTCGCCCTCATAACGGCGCAGGATCGGACTGTCTCCGCCGGTGTCCAGCCACAGGGTGTTTTCTGCCGGTTCCATAGGCGGCGCGTTGCCGGTCACATAGCTGATTGCTCCTCCGCCGGCGGCGCATAGTCCGTAACTTACCTGTCCCGTGGCGGAAACAGTGTGTTCCAGATATCCGCAGTCCGTCCATTGGGCGGTATTGATGTATACCTTATCCGGCCAGATTAAGAGGTATGCGCCCATACTCACCAGTTGCTTCTCTCCGCTCACCAAAGGCAGATTGACCGCCTCACCGTTGATGTACAAGGTATTGCCGTCCACCCAGATCAGGCAATCCTTGGCGATCAGCGCGTGGGGTGCGGCGGCGATTGCCGCCACACCCCGCCGTGTTCTGACCTCCAACGCAGGCCAGCCGTCGGAGTCCATGTTTACGGTGTGGAAAAGAGCGCCGGTATCAGCGGATCCCTGCCGATCATAGCCGGAAAAGGCGCACACGCTTTTGCGTTTGGTGTTAGGCTGGATCATTTTGGGAAAAAACATGTTTCATTCCTCCTGTCAGCACAGGCGCAGCGCTTTTACCGCCTGTTGGGGCATATGGTTTCTGAAATACCAGTCCCGGTAGGTCAGCAGTGTGCTGTTCCATGCGGCGGCGGCGTTGTTGTAGCGATCCATCTCGCCGTTGGCGTAGTGGATCTGGCTTTCCACATAGTGGCGGTATAGCTCGTCGTAGGGCGGCGGCACCAGCATCACGTGGTCGCCGGACATTTCCGTCTCCCCGTCCGCCCCGCAGGGACGCAAAACCTCCTGTACCACAAAGCCCTCCGCCTGCATCAGCCACCGGAGCTTTTCCTCTCCGGCGTACTGATTGGGCAGCAGGTCGTCCACCTGCCGCAGCACGTCCGTTGCGGTCAGATTTTCCATGTTGCCCTCCTCAGTTTGCCATCTTGTCCACGTAGCTGCGGGCGGTGCGCTCCATCATGCGGCCGTTTTCCAGCACCTCCGCCACGTAGGCAGGCACTTCCACATCTACGCCCTTCATAATCTTCCAGCTGTTTCCGTTGACGGATACGATCACGAAGTTTTCCTCGTTTTTCCGTCCTCTGGGGATAAAGACCTTTCTGGTCTCCTGCTCGCCTTTTTTCATTTCCCTGCTCCTTTCCCGCTTAATATATCAGTGCGTGCAGCGCATTTTTACTCTTGCCTGCAGCGATCAGTTGGCTTTATCCTGATCGGAGTAGGAGCTGCCGCATTCCACTCGTACGATGTACTCATCGTAGAGAATGGCGGCGGCATGCACGCCCTTCCAGCCCACACTGGATCGCTGATCCAGAGGATCTGCCGTACCGGAAGATCCGCGAGGCTTAACGATCACCTCTGTTCCCTCGCTCAGATCTACCACGCCGTAAGCGCCCTTGCCCAGGAACAGGCAGCCGTATACGGCACAGCCGTCCTTGCCGCCCTCGCCGGGATAGATTACGGCGTTGTCGGCGGCGGTAACCGCCTCGGATACCGTCATGGAGGAGGCGGTATTGGCGGTGATCTTCACCCGTTTGCTGCCGATAAGGACGTAGCGTCCCACCAGCGCACCGGATTCCACCGTACCGCCGTCAAAGGCGACGGAGGTGGACGCGGTCACAGCGTTATTGACCGCCAGCGTGCGGCTGTCGGACGCCAGATCGTCGCCGCGGAAGATCTTTGCCTCGGTGGTCTCCACGAACCGCACGCCGTGCAGCTCACCGATCTCACCGGAGAAGAGCTCCCGGCTGCCGGCATACTGGTGTGCGGCGATCCAGGCGCTGTCCTGGCGCAGATCGTAGGCAACGCTGGGGTGGATAATGCAGACGTACTTGCCGTCGAAGGTAGGCGCGTTCATTTTTTTGAGCGCCGTGGCGGCCTTTGCCACCAGCTCGCTGGTGATCTTGCAGCCGCCGGTGAGGGCATAGCGGCTGGTAATGGCGTTGCCCTGGGCGTCGGGTGCGTAAATCACCTGATTGCCCTGCTGAATCTCGTTGCGGGTGACGGTGTCCAGCGTCAGACCCATGTTGGCGCCGTGACGGTCGGTGATCTCCAGCACCACGTCGTCGATGGCGGTCAGATCCAGCATGTCGGATACGGTGGTGTAGTCGCCGTACTGCGCCAAGTCCTTGGTAATGTAGCTGACGGTGATCCCGCTGCCATCGGGGGTCACACCCTCCGTCAAAGGCGTGAGCGCCTTGTCGAAGG
>JAFZRS010000012.1 GCA_017619715.1 Oscillospiraceae bacterium
CGCAGTGATAACGCATCAGAAATGGAAAAGTGGAGTGCGCTGCGCTCGGCGCTTGTAAAAAAGAGGGAGGAACTCCAATGAACACCGTGCGAGATATGGAACGCGCGCTCTTTGCCTGGGCGCCTGCGGAGCTGGCGATGAGCGGCGATAACGTAGGGCAACTGGTGGGTGATCCCGGTGCGCCGGTTCGGAAGATCCTGGTGTCGCTGGATATTACTGAGGCGGTGGCGGAAGAGGCGCTGGAAATGGGTGCTGATCTTATTGTTGCCCACCACCCGGTCATGAACTGCACGTGGGAGCAGGTGCAGTCCGTTCGCACCGACACCCGGCAGGGACGTATTCTGACCGCGCTGTTGCGCGGCGGTGTATCCGCCATCTGCATGCACACGAATCTGGACGCGGCAGAGGGCGGCGTAAATGATATTTTGGCACAGCGGCTGGGTTTGGAAAATATTGCATCTTTCACCGAGGAAAAAATCGGGCGGATCGGCACACTAAAATCTGAAATACCCCTTGTGGAATTCACCCGCTTTGTGGTAGAATCATTAAGATGCAACGGTCTACGCTATACCGACTGCGGAAAACCCGTCCGGCGCGTGGCTGTAGGCGGCGGCGCCTGCGGTGATTTTATTTCCCGGGCAATAGAGATGGGCTGCGACACGTTTGTGACGTCGGATCTGAAATACCATCAGTTTTTAGATCACCGGGAGCTGAACTTGATCGACGCAGGTCATTTCCCCACGGAAAACGGTATATGTGAGGCGATTGTGGATCGGCTCGGCGCGGCGTTTCCGGATATCACCATTGCAACGTCGAGGCGACATTGCCGTGAGATCATTCAATACTGCATAAAGGAGAATTAAGACTATGTCCGGACATTCCAAGTGGCACAATATCCAAAAGACGAAAGGCGCGGCTGACGCCAAGCGTTCCGCCGCCTTTACCAAGATCGCCAAAGAGATTATTGTGGCGGTCAAGCAGGGGGGCAGCGGTGATCCCGCCAATAATTCCCGCCTTGCCACGGTGGTAGCTAAAGCAAAAGCCGCCAATATGCCCAACGACAATATTAAGCGCACTATCGATAAGGCACTGGGCGCCGGCAATACTGACAACTATGAGTCCGTCACCTATGAGGGGTACGGTCCTTCCGGCGTCGCCGTGATTGTGGAGGCGCTGACCGACAACCGTCAGCGCACCGCTCCGGAAGTGCGCCACTACTTTGATAAGTACGGAAAGGGCATGGGCGCCCAAGGCTGCGTGAGCTGGTCTTTTGACCGCAAGGGCGTCATTGTTATCAACAACGAGGACGGCGATCTGGACGAGGATACCGTCATGATGGACGCGCTGGAAGCCGGTGCCGCTGATTTTGAGCCTGACGGTCCCGTATTCGAGATTACCACCGATCCCGACAGCTTCAACGATGTGGTCGCCGCGCTGGAAGGAAAGGGCTATTGCTTCGTCAGCGCCGATATCGAGATGGTGCCCCAGACGTACGTTACCATGACCGATCCGGACGACGTCAAAAATATGGAAAAGCTGCTGGATATGCTGGACGACAACGAGGACGTGCAAAACGTCTGGCACAACTGGGACAACGATTGATTCATTTCACTATAGATTGCCGGGAGCGCCCTTGGGGCGCTCCTTTTCTTTGCATAGCGTCAGGTCCCCAATTACCGCCTATATGCATACAATGGGATAGCCGCGAACGCGGCAAGCGATTCAAAGGAGGAACGCACTTTGTATGCAGAAAACAGAAGAGCGGCGGGGAATATGAGACGTCCCGTCAATATGCAAACCGCCGCACAGGATACTACCATGGAAGAAATGGAAGCCGGCGCCGCCGTCACCATGGAGAGGAGACCTTCCTGCGATAACGGAGACGGCCGTCTGCCCGGAGTTTGCGCCCCAATGGTATTTCCCTATGTGCCGATGCAGGGCGAGAATGCCCAACGCTACGGACAGCAGGAGGCGCTGCAGGAGGGAACACTTTTTCCCGGACTGAATCTTCCGTTCCACCGGGAGCTGAAAACTCGCTTTCCGGCGGTCAACACGGCGCTTTCCGAGCTGATGGCGCTTGACTTTGCCATTGATGAGTTGGGATTGTATCTGAATACGCATCGCAATGACGAGGACGCGCTGGAACTGTTCTGGTCGTATATCCGCCTCGCCAACGAGGGACGGCAGAAGTATGTTGCCATGTACGGTCCGCTGCTGCAAACGGATCTGACTCCCGGCGCTTATCGCTGGCTGGACGATCCGTGGCCCTGGGAGAAAGGAGGCAATGACTGATGTTTGTTTATGAGAAGAAATTGCAGTATCCGGTGAAGATTGCCACGCCCAATCCGAAGCTGGCAGCAGTCATTATCAGTCAATACGGCGGGCGATATACCAATAGACTATTATTTTGTCAATAATACATTGCCGCCAGTGCGGGAAGGGTGGTACGGCGGCAATCAGAGAATCACGCGGTAGGTAATGGAGAGTGTGCCGGCAGACTTGTCAAAGGTGCAGCGGGCAATCACATTATCTGCCGCGGTGTATTTTTCTGCGATAGTGGCCGTGGGAGAATCGAGGACTGCCAGCGCCGCCGCCAGTTTCTCACTGAGTAGCTGGGGCGTTTTTTCTACGCTTCCGGCGGAAAGATCGGATTCTTTCTTTGTTAGTTCTGTGAGCTGTTCAGATAGAGCGTCTTTGAATACTTTGTAGTCTTCAACGCTTTCCACGCCGCCAAGGTACGCTTCCCTCAGACGATCGAGCTTCTTCTTTGTCTGTGCGATCTGGCGCTGAACGGCGATAAGCTCCGAAGCGGTACCGTCAGAAGCTTGTGTAAGCGTATAATGAAGCGAGCCTATATTTGTCATATCTTGATGGAGTTTTTCCAGCAAAGAGGATTCCAGCGTTTCCATGGCAATATGCTGTGAATGGAGGCATCTGCCACGCACAAAATTATTGCACTTAAAATAGTGGGGGGCAGAGAAGATCAGCGTACCACCGCAGGACGCACACCGGACAATACCGGCCATCCAATGCTTGCGCTCGCCGGCAGGGCGGCCGTGGTAGCGCCATTTTTCTTTCACAAGCCGCATTTGTGTCTGCGCCGCTTCCCACGTTGCGTTGTCGATAAGAGGCTGATGCGCGGCATCGACGATCATTGTATCAGGGTGGTCGAAGTTCCGACGGGCACGACCGGTGGGCGTCCAGCGGAGCTTGCCGATGTACACCGGATTGCGGAGGATATATTCCACCGTCCGGTTTTCAAACAGATTTCCCCGGTGTGTCCGCTGCCCGGAAGCATTGAGCCACTTGGCAATAGGGAACAGCCCTTCGCCGGCTGCAAAGCGCCGGAATATTTCGCGGACATATTCCGCCTCTTCTTCGACAGGAAGAAGAAGATTATTCTCTACACGGTATCCGTAAGACGGGGTTGACTGTAACTGCCCGCGCCGAGCTTTCTCTGTCATGCCGCGGCGGACTTCCTGTGCCAGATTGATGGAGTAATATTCGTCCTCCCATTCGATGATCCGCTCGATCAACGAGCCAAAGGGACCTTCCGGCAACGGCTCGGAAATACTGACAACGGAAACGCCGTTCTTTTGCAGGCGCGATTTATAAACAATCGCCTCTTCCTGGTTGCGGGCAAAGCGGGAAAACTTCCAGAGAAGGATCGCGTCAAAGGGGTGGTCCGGCGATTTGGCAAGCGCAATGAGCTGCTGAAACTTTTCCCGGCGTACGGCGCTGCGACCGCTGCGGCCTTCCTCTTCCGTAAAAATGTATTCGTCCGGGAGGATATAACCGTTCTTGGCGGCGTAGTCGCGGATGATCTGCAACTGGCTATCGGGGGAATACTCCAACTGATCGTCCGTAGATACACGAATATAGGCGGCGGCAATGCGCACATCACGGTTGGGATTAGACATGGGCGGCTCCTTTCTTTGGGATAAAAATTATCGGCGCTTTCGGCGGCCGAGAAGGTATCCGGCGGTACCGGAGATCGCAATGATCCCGACCGTCGTAAGTGCCGAGGATCCGGAGGAACTTGTGGAAGCGGAGGAAACATGCAAGACCGGCGGATTGCAACGAGAACAGGCGCGGTAGCCCTGCGATACAGCACTTTGCAGGGAGATGGAATACTTGCTTTGAGAAAGGTAAGAGCAGGAACCACGGTGATAGCACTCGCCGGTGCGTGTGACATACACGGTGGTGTCTCCGTTATACGATGCTGCATAGGCAGGCGCGATAGAGAAGATGAGGATCAGACACGCACAGAGGGCGCATGTAAAACGTTTCATACGAGCAACGTTTGATTAAAAAGGCACATCATCGGAAGAAGAACCTTCCGGCGGATAATTCGGCGCTACTGATCTCAATGATTTTACATCTTCCAAAAAAGATGGTTGGTGGAAATACCATAGAACGGAGGGACGAAGGTTTTCGAACAGAGGCGAAAGAACGCCCTGCTCGATGGTCTTTATTACCATGGCTTCGATTTTAGGAATGTTCTTCATTACCTGATCAATAACAGCGCGATATCCAATTTTAGATGAAGCAGATAATGTGAGAACCTCTAAATCTGCGGTAGCACAAATTAGCTCCGCATATTTATCGGGCGCGTCTGTACCAAATAGATTATAGACATGGTGCAGACAAAAGAAGTTGCCGCCAATCTCATATGCGTTCGCCATTTGAACACTGGTTTGTAACTCTTCTGGATCAATCGAGCCGTTTTTCAAATGTGCGGCAGCGTCGATCAGCAGAGATGCATATATGCGCTGATCCTCGGTAAGCTCACCGTTTTCATCTGCAAAGTTACAAATGCAGTAGTAGATCGTGGCAACGTTCTGAGCAATATAACCAAAATCGCCACCGGCCTTCATGCTCTGAAATAGAGCTGAAAAAAACCCCATGCTATTTACACTCCTTTTTTTGAACTCTATGTAGATCACATTGCCTTGTCAGCTGTACCTGCGTTTTGCGGAAGAAAGAAGCACAGAACCTGCATAGAGAGCGTTGAGAGCAAAGAGAACGAAGAAAATAATCGTCCAAAAATCTACGGGAGAGTGCAAAGCATTTACAAAAGCAATGATATATATAACTGTGCTTAGAATGGAGGTAATAAGCGATTCACTAAAAAAGCAAATTACGGCAATGTAAAGAACATCTCCCCACCACGGGAACTCACAAAATAAAAGAGGGTAAAAACTTAATAACCAAATAGCAATAAAATACAGAACAAAACCAAAGCCACCAAACAGAGTTTGCAATTTATCTTTCATGCTAAATACTCCTTTCAGAAATTTTACATGCATTATAGTTTTCGCTTGAAATCCACGTAAATCACATTGCCTTGTCGGTGGTACTCGCGTTTTGGGGGGAGTAGGGGGCAAGGGCAGTGTCAACAATCGCCCGGATCTCTAACGGAGCGTGACGATAACTCTCAACCAAAGACTTTTCAGCAGGGGAGAGAAAGACCGAAACAGTATTATTGACAGCCGGCAACTCGGAAGCCCACCCCATCAGCTCGCCGGGCGTCATACGAAGCGCCTTTGCCAGCAGCTCGATCTTGTCCCTGCGCTGGTTTACAATCGCACCGCTTTCCCAACGACTTATTGTAGGGTTGCTGACGCCAACAAGCTTTGCAACATCGTCCAATGTAAGACCGAGATCCAGCCTGCGAGCTTTAATTCTATCTTTAAATTCCATATGAAAACACCTTTCCATGCATTGCTTTTTGGCAATCATAGCACACGAATTGCAAAAAAGCAATAAAAATTTGCGTTTTCGTATTGACATGGTAAAATTTATGTGGTAGCATTTCTGCGTAAACGCAGAAAGGAGGGCGACACATGTTTGATCCTAACGCTTTTAACGCTGCTATCGCCAGAAAAGGGAGCACAAGAAGAGAGGCGGCACATGTCATGAACATGAATCCGGCAACACTTTTCAAGAAAACGACAGGGAAAAGCGATTTCTACCGTAAAGAAATCGAGGCGTTCTGTCGGTTTTATGAAGTGCGGCCGGATGATATTTTTTTTACAGCGTTTTCTGCGTAAACGCAGAAAACGGCACAGCACATAGGACGTGCCGGAGAGGACATAGGGTAATGCAAAGGAGGTGGGCGTATGGCGAAACGCGGACTGAAGCCGGAGGATATCAAGGTAGTCTCCTACGTACACGTGGGCGACAAGCTGGTAAACACCGACGATCTAAACGAAGAACAGAAACGGCGGCTTGCCAATGCGCTGGCCGTCGGCTGGCTGAACGGACTGTTCGCGGGGCAGGCGGTATTTTACGCGGAGGATCCGATGAAAGACCGGTGATCGGTACACACGTCATCAGGCAAATAGAAAAGCCTTTCCGCTAACGGGAAGGCCCACAAGAAAGGTGGACAAGCCGGACTATTTTACAAAGGAAGGGGCATTCAAATGGATATTCTGAGTTACATCATGATCGTACTGGGTGTGGCAACGGCGGCGCGGTGGATTACGGAGCTGATCGATGCGGTGGACAATCCGGGAAAGAAAGAAAAGAGGTGAGGATATGCCGACCAAACGGAGAAAAGAACCGGGGAAAGCAAAGTGGCTGTGGTTTGTGCATCACCCGGAGCATTGCCTTGCGCCGGTGGTGGCGGAAAACAGGGATATGGCAACGGTGGCGGCATCGGCGCTGTGGGGCGTGCCGTGGCGCACGATAGCAGCAGACTGTGACGTAGAAAAAAGAGGAGAGGCGTGCAAGCACCTGTGCGCGAGGTGCGGAACATTTCACTACGACGAGGAGGATCTGTGCGCCAAGTGCAGGCAGTTTGTGCGTGACGAGGAACGTAGGATCGCCATTGCAAAACGGCGTTTTTATCGGGAGGAGGCCATAGAGCTAAAACGAAGGGAGCTTATACGAGACAAAAAAGAGAAAGCCGACGCGCTGTAAAGCGCGGCGACTTTCCGCATACGGCAAAAGCGGGGAACTTTTGCTGCCGTTATTATAGCACAAATAAGTGGAGAACACAAGGGAGGATACAACATGGTTTTGGTCAGTATACAGAAGGTGGCTATGGCGGCTGTTGCGGCGCAGCAGGGGAGACCGGATCAGGGACCCTACGCCGCACTCCGCATTACAGCGGCGGGAATCCTTCGGAAAATATGCGAGCAGGAACCGGAAAGCGCAGAAAGAATTTTACAGCGCGTGACGGCGGACATGCCGCTCCGGCGGGCGGTACGGGAGACCGCAAAGCGAGGCGCGGCAGGCGTGACGCAGTATGAGATCGAAGGAACGCTGCGGGAACTGTACGGGCTGAATGAGAAGGAGACAGACGAAGGAGGGGACGAAACGTGATCAGCGTTTGTTTTTTACTATGGATCGCACTATCGGACTTGTTGCTTGGATTCACGTTGGGACTACTCACGGCGGATCATGTCGGCAAAAAGAGAGAAGAGAGAAAAAAGAGAAACGAGAAGGAACCGGTGCGGTGTCGGGATTGCAAGTGGGGAACGCCGAATCCTTTGATGGAAGGAGTCTTCTGCTCTGGGAAGCTCTTGCCGGAGGACTGGTGGTGCAAGGACGGAGAGCGTGGTATGCGGGAAGACCCGGAGGATGTGGAGTGAAGAAGCGTAATGGAACTAAAGCGGAGGGGACTTATACGAGACAAAAAAGAGAAAGCCGACGCGCTGTAAAGCGCGGCGACTTTCCGCATACGGCAAAAGCGGGGAACTTTTGCCCTCCTATGATAACACAAATACAAAGAAAATACAAGGAGGAAAAAGAGAATGAGCTGGTATGAAGATGCAATAAAAAAACTCAAAGCGGAAAAGGACGTAAAAGCGTGTTCCCGAGAAGGAGAACTGATGGCTCCTTATGTGGCACGGGCGCTTCAAGAATTTTGCCGGCAGAGTGAAACATTCGCGGAAAAAGTGGCATGCGGCGGCTCCTTTGAAGAGTGCATGAAATCTGTGGGGGAGAAAGTAAAGAATCATATGCTATCTGATCTGGAAGCGTATTGCTGGGCGGTAAAGTATTACGCACAGGGCTGGGACGTGAAATTCCAGATGGAGATCGTAGAAAAAGCGGCAGCGAAAGCAGAACAGGCGGATCAGGAAGCGCCGCGCAAGGCGACGCTGATCGACCTGACGGCCTTTTTGTGAGGTGCCGCGATGAAAAATACAAAAGAACTGCTGGCGCTGCCGGTACCGATCTGTCCGGCGGTAGAACTGCCGGAAGATACAAGATTGTCCGCACATACCGGAATCCGAAACTTATACTTTACCGCGCAAACAATAGTGTTACATGGTGAAGAATTCTTAGGCGTGACTGTATATGGTAGAGACAAACAGCCGATGCGACGCTGGTGGCTGACACAAACGCAGAGCGCTATGCAAAGTTTCCAGACGGTGAAGGACAAATTCAACCATCAGTATAACAGACAACCAGGGCGACTGTATGAAGCGGCTATCGACACGGAACTGCGTGTCGGTCTCTATTGGTATGAGACGCGAGACTGTCTGATTGGAACCAGAGAGGACAGAAAAACAGTTCGGCAATTTACGAAAGGAAGCATCAAAGGCATCGGGGAAATGATCGCAGCGTTTCAGCGTATGCAAAGAGACACAGCGCGAGAGAGAACGAGAGCGAAACAAAGAGAAGCGATCCAAAAGAGGTTTTCGTTTATTCCTCGGGAACCGGAGGATTTTGATACATGGATCTGTGACGGTCCGATGCTGTCATACAGGTGGTTCTTATACACATACACCGGGAAGAAAAAGCAAAGCGGTGTATGTACACACTGCGGAAAGAGCAGTGAGCTGGACGGTGTAAAAACAGGAACTGATGTTATTTGCCCCGGGTGCGGCAGCAAGTTGCATTGCAGGAGTTGGAAGAGGCTGCCGAGGTATGGAATATGGGAAGAGGAAAAAGTAGCCCTTTACCAATACGCCGGCAGCGAGATCGTTGTGCGAGCATACAGGGCGACAATGAGAATTAAACACGATGATCTGACAGGAGTTGTAAAACGGAAGCTGACCCGAGTGGAAACATACCGCTATTTCCTTGATCCGGCAGCTTTACATATCATTAAAGCCGCCTATTCGGACAGATACGGGAAAAAAAGTATCAGCGTGGGCGGATTCAATGAGTGCGGAGAGGACTACGGCTATTTGGAAGCTTATGTATGTCCCATCGGGCTGGAAGAGATCAGACGGAAGCTGGGCATCTGGACACCGGTGGAGGAATTGGCAAAGCGAGGGCTCTGCTGTAATGCGGAGGGGCTTTTGAATCAACTGAAGAAAAGACCGGAGTTGGAATACCTGGCAAAGATGGGTCTGTATGCGCTGACAAACTGGGAGATGGCGCAAGGAAACAGCACATCACTGCTGAAGGGAGTGAGTGTTACCGACATTCTGGGTGTGGACAAGCTCACAGTGCAGAAGCTTCGACAGACCGATGTAGACGGTGATGCGCTGCGGCTGGTAAGAGAGTTTCATAAAAACGGCGTCACGTTAGCTACAGAGGATATTTCTGCTTTAGACCGGCTGAAAATCAAGTATCGCACAATCAGCTTACTTAAAATGGCAAAAGCAAGCTCTGCACATAAAGCAATTCGATATGTTACACAACAGACAAACGCAAATACAGACGCCGATGATGTACTAAATCTTTGGAGTGACTATGTAGGTATGGCAAAAGAAATCGGGATCAATCTTTCGGACGGAATGCGTCTTTTTCCACGGAAGCTACGGACGGCTCACGATGAAGCGGCAAAAATTATTGAAATACGAGAAAATGCCGAAATTGATAAAGGGATCCGAAAAACAGCGGAAGATCTGGACGATTTACACTGGGAGAAATACGGCTTGCTGATCCGTCCGGCAAGATCACACATGGAACTGTTCGAGGAAGGGAAGAAGCTAAGCCATTGCGTTGGACGAAAACACTACGCAATGAGCATGGCAGAGGGAAAGACGGCCATCTTCTTCATACGGCGGGAAAAAAAGCCGGATATACCATACGTGACACTGGAGTTGAGCCTGACGGGCTGGCACAAGATACAGTGCTATGGAAAAGGTGACAGTTGGCCGGGAAAGAGCGTGGATACCTTTGTGAACGCATGGCTTCGTGACGTGGTACGACCGGCAAGAAAAGCAATGAAGGGAGAAAAAACAGCATGAGTGAGATTGTAAATGTGCCGATGAGCGCACAAAGAGACATCAAGACGGTGACGGTAGAGATCCATCAGCTACATAGGCAGGGGCAGGAAATGGCGCTGCGGTACAGCGTGGAGATCGGGCGGAGGTTGAAGGAAGCCAAAGAGATGCTGGAACACGGCGAGTGGGGACAGTGGGTCAAGAATGAACTGCCGTTTTCACAGTCCACAGCCGGAAACTTCATGCGAATCTATGAAGAATACGGTGCGGATCAGGCGTCTTTCTTTGGCGAATTAAAATCGCAAGCGCTTGCGAATTTGAGCTATACCAAGGCATTGAGGCTTCTCACGATCGAAGATGAGAGCGAAAGAGAGGCGTTTGTGGAAAGCCACGACGTGGGCGAAATGAGCAGCCGTGAGCTGGAAAAGGCTATTGCAGAGCGAAACGAGTTGCGGACGCATGTGGCGGAAATGGAGATCAGAGTCAGTGAAGCGAAGATGGAAGTTGATGCGGCGAAGACGGAGCTGAACGACGCCCGCGAACAGTTTGATGAGGCAAAGGAAGAGGCGCTTGCAAAGGAAGAAGATCTCCGGAAACAGTTGGTGAAAGCAGAAACTGATGTAGAGAAGGCAAAGGCGCGAGCGGCGGCAGCAGAAGATAAGCTGAAAAAGCTGGAAACTGACAGAAAGACACTGTCTCCGGATGAGCTGGAGAAGATCAGGGAACAGGCACGGGCAGCGGCAAACGGAGAAATAAAAGAGGCAGAGAAACGCGCCGAGGAATTGAGGCGGCAGTTGGCCGCGGCGGATCCGAACACGGCGGTGTTCCGGGAGCGGTTTGACGCGGTGCAGCGCGCCTTTGAAGCGCTGGAGCAGTGCTATATGAGAATCCTGACAGCCGACACTGAGAAGGCAGGGAAACTGAAAACGGCAGCAACGGCGGTGCTGGACAAGTTGCGGACGCAGGTTGCGGAGGAGTGGTAAATGAGAATTTTGTCAATTGAGAAGGAGGATTACTGTGAGTGAACGACAGGAACACAAGAAGCGATACAACCGGCGGCTGGAGTACATAGCGGCGTTTGAAAAGTGGGAAAGCCACGAGCCGAAGCTGTTGGTAAACAAGATTCTGTTCAGGCTGTTGCCGTCGCTGCGGCGGTGGCGCCGATGGCTGGCAGAGAGACCGAGATGGGAGGACTGAACATGAAAAGGTACATTGAACGCGAGCCGTTAGAATGGTTTATTACCGATGGCTTGAATAACCCAATCAAGGAAGATGCCTTTGGCTACGATGCCGTTGCAATTCTTACGCACATTTTTGCCACTCCCACCGCCGATGTCGTGGAGGTTAGGCATTCCAGATGGGAGATAAATCCCGATGGTTATTACCCGTACTGTTTGGCTTGCCGCCGAGAGCCACAAGGACATGTCATGACTGATTTTTGCCCCAACTGCGGGGCAAAGATGGACGGAGGTATAACGAATGAAAGAGTACATTGAACGAGAAGCTGTGCTTGATACGCTTGCCAAAGACGATTTGAAACGCACAGACGAGGAAAAAGTTGCCGTTCTTTATTGCTACGACCGCATTAAGAAAGTCCCTGCTGCTGATGTGGTGGAGGTGAGGCATGGGAAGTGGATTATCCGCAATTCTGGAGCGTATGGACAGACGCAGACCTTTTGTTCTGTGTGTAAAAAGCATAGTGGCATAGGAAGTAAGAGACAAACGCCGCCATATTGCCCCAAATGCGGGGCAAAGATGGACGGAGGTGGGATAAATGATTGAGCTAAAAACGTGCCCGTTTTGTGGGGGAGAGGCAAAGATACATATTTCGGCTTTTAAGTCTGAATATATGCAGGGCAATGGTGCTCTGCCAAAAAATGTAAAAATTATTAGGGAGTGGAGATGCCCCGGATCAAAGGAATGGAACACAGAGTTTCGCAGAGCGGCATATACGGCTCAATGCACAGACACGGCTTGTATTGGACGATCTCAAAAGAAGTATAGGACAGAGGCAGAAGCCGCGGAAGCATGGAACAGGAGGGCGGACGATGACAAACGGCGATAAAATCCGTGCGATGACGGATGAGGAGTTGGCGCAATGGCTTATAGATTGTACTGCTTGTACAATCGAGAGGTTTTGCGCTATTCATAGGGAGTGTGATGCCTGCTGGCTCGATTGGCTGAAACAGGAGGTACAAGATGAGGCAGATTGATGCAGATGCTTTGTTATGGAAATTGAGAGCAGATCCTTTGCATGAGCTTGTAAATGTGTATGGAGTTGATGGGGTTATTGAGTCCGCTCCTACGGTTGACGCTGTGCCTGTGGTTAGATGTTCCGAGTGCAAGCACAGGGGGTGGATTCAAGAGCCATGCCACGGGAAAAGCGTTGACTATTGCCGACAGCTTGAACGACCAGTGGATAAACGGTTTTTCTGCGGACTTGGTGAACGCCAAGATGAAACGGAGGCGGAAACAGAAGCGCTCCGGCGAGAGATGGCGACGCTGCGAGAAGAAAACCGGCGGCTACACCTGGAAAACTTTTGGCTGACGGGACACCGGGAAAAGGAGGACAGTACGGTATGAATGAGGAGCGAATGACTGCGCGCCGCGACGACGGAGTTGTGGGGCTGTCGCCCAAATGGATGAAGGGAGCTACGCTGGGGGAAAAGATCAACCTTGCATTAGAGCGGCTGGCGGAATATGAGGAGACGGGCTTGACGGCAGATGAGGCGGCAACTGCACGCTGGGCGGTACATATCGTAGGCGGAGTGCTATGGCTGAAAGGAATGTGCCGCAGGGAGGACAAGAGCAAATGCTATCTTCAGACGATGCCCACAATGTTGGATTGTTGTATGTGCTTAGAAAAGTGGCTTTTATCAACCGCAAAGGAAGATCTGTTTCTTGAACGTGCTGAACAATCAGAAGGAGAAAAAATAGAAGGGTGGGTGCCGAGGTATGAAGATACGATTGGGTGACAGAGTGTGGAAGACGCCGTACGCGCTGCGAGAAAACGGAAAGGACAAGCTCTTGGAGGGAACGGTGATATGGATCCACCCGAAGGGACGGTTCTACGTGCTGCGGTTCGACTTGCCGGGCGGGAGCTTTTGCGAGAGCTTTTCAGAATGAAAAAACAATATAGGAGGTAAACCATGGAACTATTTAGCAAAGAGGTCAGTGCAAAAGCAAAAAGCTTGATCGAAACGTGTGTAGAAACACGAGAACAGGAGATGGGACGGCTGTGCGCCTCCGGGCACGAGGTATGGGGACGCTTGAAGGAATGCCTGGAGCTGGCGGAGAAAGAAGAAAAGAACGCCGCGAAGCTCCACAAGGAAATCTGGAAAGCCATTGTAGAGAAAAACGAGGACGAAGCCGGCATTGAGCTGCGGGAACTCGGAAAGATCGCTGAGGAGCTGGCTATGTTCTGGGCGAGAGCCGCGGCAGAAGCATATGCCGGCGGAAACGAACTGTAACGGTATAAGCGGTGAAACCTTTTCGCCGCGAGAAGCGCCGGAGACAAAACGAGGGTGCGGCGTTTCTCGGAGCGGAAAAGAACGCGGACAAGCACCAATTATATATCGCGTGCGCGCGCGTTCTTTGCGCGGCTCTTAAAAGTCTAACGTTACGACCATGCGGAGGAGTAAAGCCGATACGCAGGCTTTGGGCATCCGCGGAGGCGGTATGTGAGGAATGCTGATGCGGCGCGCGAACGTGCGTGTGTGTGCGTGTGACTATGATCTAAAGGCAAAGAACAGACAAGCGCAACAAAAGAACCGCAAGAGAAATAATGCGAGAGGATTGGATCGAGGAAATGAGGGGTTGCTGGGTGGTATACAAGATCACAAGCGGGAGCGTGGTGGAACGCATCAAGGTGTGGAGGAGCGGAACAACGCCCACCGTGCGGAGAAAACGGGTAAAAGGCGGGGTACTGCCAAAAAAGGCGGAAGCCAACCTTCGCGGAGCTGTGAAACGGCTGGCCAGGATCCTCAACACAAACTTCACGGAAAGGGATCTGTTCGTTAAGTTGAGCTATACGACGCTGCCAGAGGATTGGCGGGGACAGGAAAGAGAAACAGCCAACTTCATGCAACGATTGAAACGAGCGATCCGAAGCGCCGGCGGCGGTGATGTAAAGTGGATCAGCGTCTGCTCCGAGGTGAGTGCGACAACAGGAGAACCAGTGCGGCCGCACGTACATGTGATCGTGACCGGCGGCTCGATACAGTTCCGGGACGGACACTGGTGGTGCGGCAAGCGGACGCTGGACGATATATGGGGGTTGGGCGGCGTATATGCAGAACCTCTGCGGCAGATGAGCGATTACACACCGCTGGCTCTGTATCTGGTGCGGCAGGCGGGGAAAGACGAGAACCGGCAGAAATGGCACAGTAGTCGGAACATGGAAAAGTCGGTTGTGGAAGAAAGCGTAGTTATGACAGACAGTGAGCTGCGCGCACCGGCGGGCTCGGTTGTGACAGAAAAGATCTACGATCCGGAGCGAGGGATCAACTATGTGCGATACATACGGCAAGACAAAGGGGGACGGAGTGAAAACGAAAAAGAAGGAAGGCGCAGAGCGTGGAAAAATCACTGTGGGCGAGACGGTGGGTGAGGTGTCCCTTCTGGCGCGGCGACCGACAAGAGGTCGTCGGGTGTGAAGGTCCTTTTGACGGAAGCGGCGTACAGCTTACCTTTGAAAGCCATGGGCGGCAGCGGCGGCACATGGAAACTTTTTGCTGTCATCATTACGAGAAATGCGAGGTCTACCGCATGGTGGTGGAGGCAAAGTATCCGGAAGAGTAGCAGATAGAGAACCAGTTACGAGCAGATCCGCGAACGCGGGTCTGCTCGTGCTGCTGTTTTTATGAAGCTGAACAAGAGGGGGGGTGTGACATGGCGTCGGAGCGCGGTGGTAAGATAGGCTCAAAAGACGGGACAGGGAGGACGGCATGACAAAGAAACGGGCAGATTACACGACCGAAGAGCTGGCAGAGCTGACAGTGGCAGAGCTGGAACAGCTGCTGACGGACAAACAGCAGCTATTCGTGCGTCAATACTGTCTCGATCACAACGGCACGCAGGCGGCGATCCGTGCAGGATACCGAGCAGGAAAGGAAAACCACGCGGCGGCGACGCAGGCGGCGCGGCTTTTGAAAGATCCGGCGGTACACGCCTACCTCCTGGCAGTAAAAAGAGAGACGTTTAACCAGCTGGGGATTACACTGGAAAGCCTTTGTACGGATCTTCTTGATATCCGTGACAAGTGTATGCAGGTAACGCCGGTGGTAGAGTGGGACAAGGTGGCGCACGCATACCGGGAGACGGGCGAATATCAGTTTGACGCCAAGGGCGCCATACGCGCCACGGAACTGCTTGCGGAGCTGCTGGGCGTGAAAGAACGCCGCGGCGACGGCGCAACAATCAGGGTGGAGCTGGATAAGGAGTTGGCGCAATGACGGGCACGGAGCAGATACATCTCTACCGTCCCACACCGAAGCAGGAACAGTTTTTGCGGGACACGCACCGGCACGTGGCTTACGGCGGCGCACGAGGCGGCGGCAAGAGCGAAGCGGCACGCATGAAGGCGGTGCTGTTGGGACTGCGTTGGCCGGGTATCCGTATTCTGATCGTGCGGCGGACGTACCAGGAGCTGATCAACAACCATGTACCACAGCTTAAAGCGGCGCTGGGGCGCGTAGCCCGGTACAACAAGACAGAAAAAGAGTTTACCTTCGCCAACGGCAGTACCATCAAGCTGGGGTACTGCGCCAAGGACGGGGATCTGGATCAGTACCAGGGCGTGGAGTATGACGTGATCTTCATTGACGAGGCGGGGCAGCTCATGGAGGAGTGGATTCGCAAGATCAACGCCTGTGTGCGCGGTGTGAACCGCTTTCCCAAGCGTACCTACTACACACTTAACCCCGGGGGACCAAGTCATGCCTACTTCAAGAGGGTGTTCGTTGACCGGGATTTCCGGGACCCGGAGCGTCCGGAGGATTACAGCTTCATTCAGGCGAAGGTGACGGACAATCTGCCGCTGATGACGGCACAACCGGAATACATTGAAAACCTGCGAATGCAGCCGCCGCATATCCGCGCTATGTGGTTGGACGGAAGTTGGGACATATACGCGGGACAATTCTTCGAGGAGCTGCGTAACGATCCGGCACACTATGAGGATAGGCGCTGGACACATGTGATTGAGCCATTCGGCATACCGCGGGGCTGGAACATCTACCGCAGCTACGACTTCGGCTACAACCGACCCTTCTCCTGCGGCTGGTGGGCAGTGGACTATGACGGCGTATTATACCGCATCATGGAGCTGTACGGGTGTAGGAAGGAATCAAAAACAGGAGAGGATATTCCAAACGAGGGCGTGTAGTGGACCCAGGAGCAGAAGTTCCGGGAGATCGCGCGGATCGAGCGGGAGCATAAATGTCTGCGTGGGCGCTCGTTCCGGGGTGTGGCGGTCCCATCTATCTGGGACACCAGCCGGGGTGAGAGCATCTACGAGACGGCGGCGCGAGCCGGCGTGTACTTTGAGAAGGGCGACAACGAACGAATGCCGGGCTGGATGCAGGTGCATTACAGGTTGACCTTTGACAAGGACGGATATCCGCAGATGTACGTTTTTCACAACTGCCGCGCGTTTATCCGGACGATGCCGCTTTTGATGTACGACGAGCACAAGCCGGAGGATCTGGATACAAGCATGGAGGATCACGTGGCGGACGAGGTGCGCTATTTCTGTATGTCACGTCCCATTCGACCGGCGGTGGAGCCGGAAACAAAGGTGATATTGAGCGATCCGCTGGATCAGTTCAAAAAGCAATAGAGGAGGATAAAAGCATGGACGAGATAAAACCGGGCGCGGTACAGGCGGCAGACGGGAAACAGACGGCAGAGCGTGCCGCGCTGCCCATCGGCGCGGAGGAGGTGCGCCGCGCCATGGTGATACTGGAAAAATACAGGGCGGGCAAACGAAATCTGGAACGGCGCATCATCGAGAACGAGCAGTTTTGGAAACTGCGGCACTGGGAGCAGATGCGCCCGACGGGAAGTCCGGGTGATCCACAGCCGGCCAGTGGCTGGCTTTTGAACGTAATCCTCAACCGTCACGCCGACGCCATTGACAACTATCCGGAGCCGAATTGCCTGCCACGGGCAGTGGACGATGAGGCGGAGGCGCGGAAACTGACCAAGATATTACCGGTGATCCTGCGGCAAAACGGATTTGCACAGGTGTATTCCGACTGCTGGTGGTACAAGCTGAAAACAGGCACCGGGGTATACGGCGTGTTCTGGGATCAGGCCAAGCTAAACGGAATGGGAGACGTTACCATTCGCAAATGCGACATTCTCAACCTATTTTGGCAGCCGGGGATTACGGACATACAGAAGAGCCGGAATCTCTTTCACGTGGAGCTGGTGGACAACGAGGTGTTGGAGGAAACCTATCCACAGCTGAAAGGGAAACTGCAGCCAAGCACCGGCACAGTGAGCCACTATTTCTACGATGACACGGTGGACACGACTGAAAAAACGCCGGTGATAGACTGGTATTATAAGCGCCGCGCCGGCGGGCGAGACGTTCTCCACTACTGCAAGTTTTGCGGAGAGACGGTGCTGTTTGCCACGGAAAACCAGCTGGATATGGCACAACGGGGTTGGTACGATCACGGAAAGTATCCTTTTGTGTTCGATGTGCTTTTTCCGGAGGAAGGGACACCTTGCGGGTTTGGGTATATTGACATCTGCAAGGATCCGCAAAAACAGATTGATCTGATGAATCAGGCAATGCTGAAGAACACGTTGGCCGCCTCGACGCCCCGCTTCTTTGTACGATCGGACGGCAGTGTGAACGAGGCGGAGTTTGCCGATTGGTCGCGTCCTTTCGTACACACGGAGGGAAGCCTCGGAGAGGACAGCATACTGCCAATTCAATCTACACCGCTTGGGGGCGCATATCTGACATTTTTGCAGATGAAAACGCAGGAGCTGCGGGAGACAAGCGGAAACGTGGAGGCAAATACCGGATCAGTGCCATCGTCGGTAACGGCCGCCAGTGCCATTGCCGCTTTACAGGAGGCAAGCGGAAAACTGAGCAGGGATATGGTGAACGCTACATACCGCGCGTTTGAGGAAATATGCCTGATGCTCATTGACCTCATACGTCAATTCTATGAGCTGCCGCGTCAATTTCGCATCACCGGTGAGATGGGGCGGCAGGAGTTTGTCAGCTACGACAATGCAGGACTTCGTCCCAGACCGCAGGGAGAGGAGGCGGACGAGGAGACAATGTACATCAGCCCGGTGATAGATATTGAGGTGACTGCGCAGGACGAAAGCCGATACAACAAGGCGGAATACAACGAGTTGGCACTGCGGCTTTACGGAGCGGGACTGTTCAATCCCCAGATGGCGGACCAGGCGATCAGCTGTCTGAGTATGATGGACTTCAAGGGCATTGACGCGGTGCGTTCTTCAGTGCGGGAGAACGGAACGCTGTTGCAGCAGGTGGCGGCTTTACAGCAGACGGTGCTGCGGTTGAGCCAGATTATAGACGCTGAACACGGCAGCCGTATAGCGGACAGCGCGGCGGCGGAGTTTACCGGACAGCCGGTGGCAATACCTACGCCCGGTGTCGCAGAAGTACCGCAGAGTGAACGGCTGGACACACAGGAGAGCTATGTGACAGCCAAAGCGCGGGCACAGACACAAGAGGCGGCAAAAGTGCGATGATACAAGTGAGGTATGAAGCGCCGTGCCGCATGACCTTTTCCGGTCACGCGGGATATGCCGCAGTGGGGCAGGATATTGTATGCGCGGGGATAAGCGCTTTGTGGGGTACACTGGCGGCGGATCTGGCGCTGCGGGGAGAGGGTGCGTGCATCGAGCGCGGTAAGCTTTCCTGCAATAGGGATAGTGAGGCTGACATGGAGCGGAGTTTTCAGATGATCTGGCGAGGTATCCTCCTCCTTGCCGAAAAGTATCCGGATTTCATTTCAGCAAAGCGGGCGTGGTGACACGTCCGCTTTTTTTAGAGAGGGGGGTGTGACATGGCGGGGATCGCATTTGATACAATACCGATGGAAACGGCGCGCCCTTGCCGGAAAAGGGTAGAAAACGGCTGCTCTGGGGTCGCACAACCAGAAGAAGGGAGAACGGATATGTTCGACAAAGAGGCAAAAAACACATGGAGTTTGCAACTGTTCGCAGAGGAAGGCGCACAGGGCACGGCACAGACGGCGACGGAAACCGTCGGAGCGACAGCACAGGAGACCGGAAGCGGGAGTGATGTGTCGGCAGCGGCCGAAAGCGGCGCGGGAGCGACCGACGGCGCGTCGAACACAGAAACGACAGATATTTCTCGCAAAAGTTTCCGGGAAATCTTACAGGACGAGGAGTACCGGCGGGAGTTCGACGAGAGCGTGAGCCGGGCGGTAAAGAAACGGATGCGCAGCCAACGCAAGACGCTGGCACCGCTGCTGGAGGGGATCGGCCAGCAGTACGGCATGGACGTGTCCGATCTGGACAACCTCGACCTAAAAGCACTGGTGAAGGCCTACGCCGAGGACGAGAGCCGACTGGAAACGGAGGCGGCCGACGCAGGGTATACCGTGGACGACTGGAAAACCGTGAAAGAGGCGCGGCGGATCGTAGCGGACCGGCGCAGCGAGGAGCAGGAGGTAGAATCACAGCGCGCCTGGAAGCAGATCACCGAGGAGGGTACGGGGCTTAAACAAATATACCCGTCCTTTTCACTGGAAAGCGAGATGCAGAATCAGCAGTTCGTGCGCCTGTTAGTCAGCTTGCAACAGAATGGATTTCCGTCACCATTGCGCACCGCCTATGAAAGCGTACACCGGGAGGAGCTGATGAACGGCGCGGTGCGCGCCGCTGTACAGCAGACAAAGGAACAGGTGGCAAACGCTATCTCCACCGGCGCCATGCGCCCGGCGGAAAACGGCGCCTCCGCCGCATCGGAGGCAAAAATAGACCCCGGCAAGCTCACCCGGCAGCAGATACAGGAGTATGCCGAGATGGCAAAGCGCGGGGCAAAGATCACATTTCGATAAAGAAGGGAAGAAAGAAATATGAAAACTAAGAACAGCAATCTTTACAGCATGATAGCGCTGATTTTCAGCCTCCAGCTGTTCGCGGACGGCGGCGGCGCGCTGGTAAACGCCACAGGTAACTACGTGAACGCCTATACGGGCGATACCACGCCTTTCTCCGGCAATAACACACTGTCGCCGGAAATGAAGACATTTTACGACAAGAGCCTGCTGGAAAACAGCCGACCTCTGTTGATCCACGCCCAGTTCGGGCGCAAGCAGAGTATCCCCAAGGGACGGGGCAAAACCATTGAGTGGCGCAAGTTCAACACACTGCCCAACGCCACCGCTCTGACCGAGGGCGTGATCCCCACGGGGCAGAAGTTGGGCGTGAGCTACCTGACCGACGAGGTAGGACAGTACGGCATGTACGTGGCGATTTCCGACGTGCTGGAACTGACCGCCATTGATCCGGTGGTGATGGAAGCGCAGGAGGAGCTGGTAAACTCGGCGGGCAACACGGTGGACGAGCTGGTGCGCAACGACATTGTGGCAGGTACCAACGTGCTGTACGCCCAGAAGGTGGTGGACAGCGCGCTGACGGACGTGACCAGCCGCTACGCTCTGGACGCCACCGCCAAGCTGACGCCGGACATGGTAAACCGGGCGCGCACCATCCTCAAAAAGATGAATGCGCCCACCGTTGACGGCGACTATGTGGCTATCGTACATCCCAGCGTTGTCTACGACCTGACGTCCAGCAAGGATTGGGTAGAGGTACACAAGTACAGCGACGCCAAGACCATCTTTGAAGGCGAGATCGGCAAGCTGTACGGCGTGCGGTTCGTGGAAACCACCCAGGCGAAGATCATCAAGGGCGCAGATCTGGCCTCCGACAGCCGGACGCTTTCCATCAACTACGTCAGCGGGTATTCCGGCGCCATTACCTCTGTCGCCTTTGACGGCGGTACCGTGGCGGCCGGCGCGCTGGTAGGACGCAAGATCCTCATCAATGGCGTACAGGCCACCGTGACAGCCAATACCGACAGCACCATCACTTTTGCCAGCACCAATTTCGGCAGCATCACCGACAACACGGTGATCTATCCCGGCGAGGGCGGTGCAGGCGGAACAGCGGTATTTTGCACCATGTTCCTTGCCAAGGAACCCTTCGGTACGGTGGATCTGGAAGGCGGCGCGCTGGAAATGATCGCACACAGCAAGAACGACGGAACCGGCGGTCCGCTGAACCAGTTCAGCACCGTGGGCTATAAGCTGACCAGCAACGGGGCGAAGATTCTCTATGAAGATCGTATGCTCCGGGTGGAGAGCGGAAGCAGCTATTCTGAGGTAGACGTGGAGAACTGATGGCGTGGGAGAATGCGTGAAGGAGGAACAAACTATGGCGAGAAGATCAGCAAATGCTATTGAGGCGGCGCAGGTACAGACCGAGGAGGCGCAGGTACAGACCGAGGCGGCGCAGGTGCAGACCGAGGCGGCGCAGGTGCAGACCGAGGCGGCACAGCCCGACCCATGGCGGGAAATGCGGACGGTGACGCTGCCCCGTCACGGCAAGAACGAGCAGAACTTCTGCTTTGTGGCGGTAAATGGTCGCACGTTCCAGGTACCCCGCAGCGGCGATCCGGTACAGGTACCGCTGCCGGTCTACGAGGCGCTGACCAACAGCGACGAGTTGCGGCGCTACGCCGCCGATCGGAAAGACGCAATGGAAACGGTTTGACAAGGACGCCGAAAAGGGGCGGGCGAGCTGCCCGCCCCTTTTCGGCATGGAAGGAGAGAACAGCATGACGGTACGGGAGTTGATGGACGCAACGGAGAGACTTTACCCAAACCAGTTCGGCGCGACGGAGAAGCTGCGCTGGCTCAACGAGATAGAGCAGACGATTTATAGGGAGATCGTACAGACCCATGCGGACGGCAGCGATAGAGCAATGCCCGCACACACAGACCCGGACGCAGAGACGGCACTACTGGCGGAGGATCCGTACAGCAGGCTCTACGGACTGTGGATGGACGCACAGATCGCCTATTATAATCAGGAGAGCGACGCCTATACCGCGGCGGCTGCGGCGTTCAATGCGGCGTATGAGAGCTACCGGCGCCAGTACAACCGGACACATATGCCGCTGCGCCGCGCCGGTGGACTGCGATTGACGGGAGGTGTCCTGTAATGGCACTGCTACCGAATCTGAAATTAAGCGGCGGCACGGCGGTGCGCCTGGACGTGTTCGGCGGGATCGACCGCACCGCGGAGGCGCGGGAGGGAACATGGCGAGAGGAAACCAATCTAACGGCACGGGACTACCCGGCGCTGGCTACGCGGTCACCCAGGCGATATCTGGGAACACTGACGGCGCCCGGCGGCATGACGGCCAAGGACGCCGTGGCGTGGGTGGACGACGGAAAACTCTACTACAACGGCACGGAGGTGTTGGACGGTCTGTCCACGGGTGAAAAGCATCTGGTGAGCATGGGCGCGTATCTGCTGATTTTCCCGGACGGGAAATGGATCAACACCCAGAAGCTGACGGAGACGGGGAACATTGACAACGCCGTGACGGTATCCGGCGGCGTAAGAGTGTGCCTGTGTGACGCCACCGCTCAGGCTTATACCTACACAGAAGGCGCTATCGCACCACTGGAACCGCAGGACGGGGCGCGGTGGCTGGATACCGGCGGCGAGGAAGTGACCTTGAAGGAGTGGAGCGAGAGCAACCAAACGTGGTACACCATAGTGACGGTCTATGTGAAGCTGTCGGGTACCAACATTGCCGCCGGCTTTTCACAATATGACGGAGTGCAGCTTGCAGGACTGACCGGCGGCGCGGAGGTACTGAACGGAAACCGCGTGATCTACGGCGCACACCACGACGCCGAGACGCCGGGAAACGACTATATCATCACGGTGGGACTAATTACCGGCGGCGCGGCAACGGTGAGCGAGGCGGTAACGGTATCGCGCAAGGCGCCGGTAATGGATTATGTGATCGAGTGCGACAACCGGCTGTGGGGCTGTAAGTACGGTGTGGTGAACGGCGAGGCGCTGAACGAAATATACGCCAGCAAGCTGGGGGATTTCAAAAACTGGAACTGCTTCATGGGACTTTCCACAGACAGTTATGCCGCCGCCCGCGGCAGTGACGGCGTATTTACCGGGGCGATCACCTATCTGGGACACCCGCTGTTTTTCCGGGAGGACTGCATCGAAAAGTTGTATCCTTCCGCCTCCGGCGCCCATCAGATCGTGACCGTGGCGGCGCGGGGCGTACAGAAGGGGTGTTACCGATCCCTTGCCATCGTGGGGGAGACGCTTTACTACAAGAGCCGGGACGGCGTGTGTGCCTATACCGGATCCCTGCCCGCCTCGGTTGGACAGGTGTTGGGCGACCGCCCGTACAGCGATGCCCGCGCCGGAGCGGTGGGGGAGTTGTACTATCTGTCCATGTGCGACGGCGACAGCAGATGGCACCTTTTCACCTGTGACACCCGGCGGGGCATCTGGCACCGGGAGGACGATACCTGCGCGCTGTGCTTTGCCGCCATGGACGGACGAATGTACTGGATCGACGAGACGACGCGCAGGATCATCTGCGCAGACGACACAGATACCGACCTGAACTGGTACGGAACCGGTACGGCGGAGGATATGGACGAAACGGAATGGAGCGCGGAGAGCGGCGTGATCGGCTATGAAACGACGGAGAACAAGTACGTGCGGCGGTTTGTGATCCGGGCGGAGACGGAGGGGCGTATCCACCTGGAACTGCGCTACGACGAAAGCCCGTGGGAAGATAAGGGTACGTGGTACGGAGACGGCCTGCGCTCTTTCGTACTGCCGGTAAGCCCCCGGCGGTGCGACCATCTGCGTATCCGCATCAGCGGTACAGGAGCGTGCCGCATCTATTCCATTGCTAAATACATAGAAAAAGGCAGCGACGTATCGCGGCGCTGAGAAAGGAGACGGACATGGCAAATTACACCACCCTCTCAATGGGATCGAGGGGCGATAGCGTAAAGGAGCTGCAGCGGCAGCTGAACAGCAACGGTTACACGCTGGACGTGGACGGTATATTTGGCAACAAAACATTAACAGCGGTGAAGGACTATCAGACAAAGAATAACCTGTCTGTGGACGGCATAGTGGGCAATCAGACGTGGGGAAGCCTTGCCGGCGGCGCACAGAAGACCGCAGGCAGTGTTTCAGCGGCAACAAATACCGCGGCACCCGATAATACACTGCGTGGCGTGAGCGACGCCACAGCGGGCAAGGTGACGGAATATGAAAAGGGATACACACCCAGCGCGGCGGTGCAGGCGGCGGAGAGATATCTACAAGAGTTGCAAAAGGCAAAGCCGGGGGCGTACAGCTCGCCCTACGAGGCGCAGCTCAACGAGATGTACGACGCCATTGTGGGACGCAAGGACTTCTCCTACGACGTGGGGAGCGATCCGCTGTATCGCCAGTATCGTGAGCAGTACATGGGACTGGGACGGCGTGCTATGCAGGACACCATAGGGCAGGCGGCAGGTCTGACCGGCGGCTACGGCAGCAGCTACGCCCAGCAGGCGGGACAGCAGGCGTACCAGACATATTTACAGCAGCTCAACGACCGGGTACCGGAGCTGTACCGGGAGGCACTGGCACGGTATGAGGCGGAGGGAGAAGTGCAGCGGCAAAACTACGCCATGCTGGCCGACCGGGAGAACACCGCCTACGGACGCCACAGAGACGAGGTGGGAGACTACCGGGACGATCTGGCGACGGCGTACCAGCAGTTCCAAAACGAGCGGAATTTTGACTACGGGCAATACGGCGATATGCTGGACTACTACCGGCAGAAGGCGGCGCAGGAGAACAGCGACTACTGGACGCAGACGCAGTACGACTATCAGAAAGAGCGGGACGCGGTAGCGGACGAGCAGTGGGCAAAACAGTACGCTTTGAGCGCGGCAAAGTCCACCGGCGTAAGCAGCAAAAAAGACGGCGACACTGCGGCGGATACCTACGAAAACGAAAAAATCACGGTAGAGGGTCTTGGCAGTTATACGGTAACGAAGCTGTTAGAGCTTGTGAAACAAGGAAAGGTTTACTATGACCCAAATGACGGAAAGTATAAGAATAAGCAAGGCGGCGGGGGCAGATAAAGGAGGTACATCATTGTGAGCAGCAAAAAAGCGAATGCCGCTATGCAACTTCGCGCCTATGAAGAACAGCAACGGCAGTTGCAGCAGCGCAAGCAGGAAGAATCTGCCACTGCACAGCTACGCGCATACGAGGCGGCGCAAACGAGGGCGGCAAATAGGACATACACGTCACCTGTCATGGTACAGCAGGCAGCGGAAAAACCAAAATCGTGGGTTGAGAAGTACAGTAACTGGCAACCGGCGACCACCCAACCAAAGACGATCACTCAGAACAGGCAGGCCGGGGCGCATCTGAGTGGCATCGGCGGCGGGCGGCGGACGCCGCTGCCTTCGTATACGGCGGGGGACGCCTCATCCGGCGCCGAACAAAGCCGTACCGCCAAGGGAGAAGTCTTGGCGAATACAGGCGGATCCCGGCGGGCGGCGGTGGCGGCGGCGCAGGAGAGCGCAGAGCCGTACCGCTCCACGGCGGATCGGCTGCTGGGGGATTTCCTGCAGAGGTTGGCGGACATACGTAGCGCAAACCCGCACGCTACATGGACGCAGGACGAGATCGAGAGTGCGTACAAGCAATATGTGCAGGACTACTATGCAGCCCTCGACGTGGACGCGACAAAGCGGCGTAGTGAGGAAACGGCGAACGCTTTTTACGAGGCCAAAGCAGACTATGAGGACGGAATATTCGGCAAGGCTGTACAGCTGAATCCGGAGGGGACGTTCCGACCGTTAGAAAAACCGTCGAAAATGCAAAAAGCGCCCACCACGTTGGAAGACGTGGCACGCTTGCAGAATGAGATGGAAGGTTTGTCCAACGACATTGAGCTGGCAAAAAGCGTGCAGTACGACCGCGCCGGTAGCGAAACATTGACGGCACTGCGAGAAAAAGACAAAGTCGGAACTGCGGCGCTGGATACACTGGTAAAGGGTGCGGACACGACTGGTCTAAAAGGACACGAGAGACAGTTGGCGAGACAGTCATGGGAGGAACACCAGGGGCAGACTGCGCGGAACACCCTGCGAAATCTGGGATACTCCGATGATGAGATTGAGGAGCTGGTGGAATACCGCAAGAGAGAGCAGAACAGGGATAAGTATGAATCGGAAAGCGCGAGCCTTACCGGACTTGCGGAAAAAGGCTTTCTCGGCAGAACGGTGGCTACAGGCGTGCGCCTGATGTCGGGTATTCCAATGGGCGTGGCCGGTGCCCTAGATCTGGCGGCGCAGCGCGCGTCAGAAAAGCCTGTGGACTGGTATTCGCCCGGTATTGCCGCCAATCGGATAGAAAGCGACATTGTAAACACGGTATCGGGCGAGCTGGCAAAAAAGTATGATGCGGAGATTGCTGGACAGAACGTGGCGGCGTTCCTCTATCAGACAGGAATCAGCATGGGGGACAGCGCTGTTATCGCCGGAATGACGGCAATGGGCATTCCCGCATGGTTGGGTACCGCCGCGCTGGGTACGATGGCTGGTACGCAAGCCGCCATTGACGCCCATGAAAGAGGCATAAGCGACAGCAAAGCGTTTACTACAGGATTGATGGCGGGTATCGCAGAGACGGTGTTTGAAAAAATATCGCTGGAAATGCTGCTTAAACCCGGCGCGGTGGACGGATCTACGATGAGGAAAAAGGTCCTGCAGGTTCTGCGTAATCTGGGCGTGCAGAGCTTCACCGAGGGCACCGAGGAGGTGTTCACCGACCTTGCAAACGCCATGACCGACAGGTGGATCAATGGCGGACAAAGCGAGTTCAACGCGAACGTGCGGCGCTATCAGCTCTCCGGCATGAGCGAGGAGGAGGCATACGAGGCGGCAACGCGGGATTTTGCCATACAGGTGGGCACGTCCTACGTCGGAGGATTTATTTCCGGTGAGGTGACGAGCGGCGGCATGCAGATCATCCAGACGGCCGGCGCCAACGAGCAGGCGAAGGCGGTTTACGGTGTTGATCCACAGGCATTGGTGGACGAGGCGCTGGAGATTGATCCTAATAACAAAACCGCGCAAAAGGCCGAGGCAAAACTGGAGCAGGGTAAACAGTTATCCGGCGGTGATCTTCGACTTTTGGTGGAGCAGAATCAAGCGAAGATCGCCGAGGCAGGACACAATGAAGACACCGCCGCGGCAGACGACACGACGGCGGTGAACGACGATCCGGCGGAGCATACGCCGGGGGAACAGCGGGTGATCGAGGAATACAAGGATGCGGTAGACCCGGCGCTGGTGGAGTTTTATGAGAAGGCAAAGAGCGAGACCACGGCCAAAAAGGAAGCAAAGGCTTTTGAGATGCAGCCTGTAAGTGACAGAGCAGTAGAGGACATTAAGAGGTTGACCGGGGTAAATACAGCCGGATTCCGGACGCTGTTCGATGTGCGGCAGGCAAACCACATCTATCTTGACCACGGGGAAAACGGACGCGCCGATCACACCATGGCGGACGCCAACGATGTGGGGCGAATGCAGTATGTACTGGACAATTATGACACCGTTGAGGACGGCGGGAGAACAAGGGCATATTTTGAAAAGAATGCAAAGGGTGGAAACAGCCCGGCAAAGAGTGTGCGGTTCTCTAAAAAGGTAAACGGCACCTATTTTGTGGTAGAAGCTGTACCAAATACTAATGCAAGGGCGGTCAATGTCGTTTCAGCATATATGCTGGCAGACGGGAAAACACCTGTCGGAAAAAACAATAAAGGAGCTGCTCAACAGACGGCTGATGTTTATACACCCCAGCCCAACGGCCGAACCGCACCCGTTGTTACAACTCCCACCAACAGTATACCCCAAACGGGCGCAAAAAGTCAAGGAAAAAGCAACGGCAGAAATATGACCGGCGAAGCGGCCAAGGATCTGGTGGCGATAGAGCAGGACCACCGGCGAAAGGGCGCCGATGAGGAAGCGCTGGGGGAGATCGCCACGGCGTTCCGGGTGGCATATCTCTACGGTACGACGGGGAAGCTACAAGCGAGCGACCGGGCTGACCTGCGCGCCATGGGGTTGAACGAAGATGAAATCAACCTGGCATTTTCACACGGGCGCGCGGCGGTCAACGGCAACGCGCAACAAATCATGAAGGGGGAACAAAATAATGAAAGAACAGGCGTACGCGTACGTGACGGCAGCCAACGGAATGGTGGCGAGAGTGCCGGTGGACAGAGTAAAGGAATGGAGCGAGGGTCAGGCGTCCGGCAAGAACAAAGCGCCCGGCGAGGAGGCGCAGAAGCTCAAAGCGGCACTGATGGAGAAACTGGCGCAAGCCAAAGCAGCACGCGGGCGCTGATCGGAGAAGCCGGAAGCGAGCGCGGCGGCCGCGTTTACACTGTCGTCGAGCACTATTCGGAGGATACCGCGGCAGCCGCCAAAATTGCGCGGCAGCGCGGTGTGGACGCCGTGTTCTTCACCGGCGGAGAATTGACGTTGGCAAGCGGTGTCACCGCGCGCGGATATATCGACCTGAAACACGGTAAGGTGTGGGTGCGCGCGGACGATCCGCAGTACAGCGCCGAGCAGATCATGCGGCACGAGCTGGGACACGAGGCCGTAGCAAAAGGCGAGATTGATCCGGGAACGGTATATGATCGGTTGGCAAAACGGTACGGTGAAAAAAATATGGAACGGATCATGGCGCTGTACAGCGAACTGTACGAAAATGCCAATCTATCAGCGGACGAAGTGTGGGAGGAGATCCTGTGCGACAGTCTGGCGGATATGAATGTCTTTTCCGATCTTTCGGCGGTGACGGAGCTGGTGGAAGACTTTTTGCACAGCACCAAGGAAGAGGCACAGCAAAACGCCAAAGAGAACGCCAACAACGGAAACAAAAAATCTGCCGACACCGGCGGCAAGGCGAGCTTACGGGTGGAGTTCGGAGCGGAATTAGATGCATGGAACGGAAAAAGCAAGCGAGTGTTCCACATAGGAACAACGTCTGAAACCCTCCAATCGCTTGGAGTAGAGAGTCGCAATATTATCTGGCGCGGCGGAAAGATTTCAGACATCATGCAAAAACACCCTGCTATGACGCGAGAGATCATCAAGCAGGTGCCGGAGATATTGGAACACCCCGTAGCGGTACTGGAATCCAAGCAGAGCGACAGCAGACTGGTGCTGTTCGGAACCGTGTACGACGCGCAGAGAGACCCGGTGACGGCTATTCTCGAATTACAGCCCACCACTCGGGGCGGCGAGCTGATGGATATGAATGTAATCGCCAGCGCATACGGGAAAAGCAGAAACGCGGCGCAATTTGTGCGAAGCAGCGGTCTCGTCTATCTGGACGAGAACAAAAACAGAACCGAAAAATGGATGCAGAGCGTTGGGCTCCAATTGCCCGCGGATACAACCATTTTCGGTTCCATCGGCAGAATAACATATCTTGACGGAAAAGTCAAGATAGAAAGCGTGCCGTATGAACAGTATATGCAAAAGGGCGGCAGGTATACGCGACCCGGACAAAAAACAACCGCTACCATTGACGGCAAAACCAGCCGCGTGGCGGACGGGCTGGAACAACTGCAGGAGGAGAACCGGGAGCTGCGCGAACAGGTAAAGGAATTTCAAAAGGCGCTGCGGTCGGCGGAAAGAAGAATACAAGGCGCAAGAGAAAGCAGGGATCAGTGGCGTGACAGGGCGACCTTCCATACAGAGCGGGTATGCCGGGAGATCATTAAAGCGTACAACGGCACAGTCAGAGAAGAGGATATCCATGACGGAATCAAAAAGCTGACTTACTATGCGGCGCGAAAAGATGGGATCACCTATGAGGCGATGAAGAACCTGGCAACACCCGTTGCCGCGCAGGTGGTGAAGTCCGCGTCGGCGGTGATGAATGACGAGGAGGCGCAGACGTGGAGCGACCTAAAGAAGCATCTGCGTGCCGGACATATCAAGGTAAGCCGTGAAGTGGTACACGATATCGACGAGTGGGGCGACTTCTGGCGCAGAAACGGCAGGCGGCTGAATCTTGTAACGGGCAAGGACGGGATCAGCGTAGACGCCGCCTACGACGAACTGCGCGAGCGGTTCGGCGAGGCGTATTTCCCGGAGCGTATCGCGCACCCGGCAGATCAGCTCCGGCGGATCGCAGAGGTATACGACAATTTGCAACCTGTTTTTGAAAATCCGTACAGCTTGAACCTCGCCATGGCGACTGAACACTGTGCCAACGATCTTGTGGACATGGTCATGAAGGAAGTGTCGCGCGGGTATATGGCAACCTATACGGGGCAACTGGAGGAAAAGCTGTATCAAAGCCGGAAATACACGGAAAAACTGCTGGAAAAGGAACGGGCGCACAGTGATGAGCAGATACGGGCGCTGAAAAAACACTGGCAGGAGCAAAGAGCCAGGGAGATCGAAGGCAGGCAGGACAGCGAGCTGCGGCAAAGGCTTTTGAACGTTGCGAAGCGGCTGAAGAATAAAAAGCTGCCTACGGTGTCCCGTGCGCTGCTGCACCAATACACGGAACAGATACTGACCGAGGCACAGCGGGATATTTTTTCACGGCTCGATACGGAAAGCAGAAGCATGCGAAGCTCCACAAGAGAAGGTCTTACATGGCTTCGGGATCAGTACGAGTTTCTGGAAGCAACGGATCCCAACTTTATACCGGACCCCGCCACACAGGAGCGGATCAAACGCCTTTCCAAGCTGCAGATCGACAGCTTGACGCACCAGGACGTGGTGGAGCTGACATACGTTCTGCTGAATATTGAAAACGAGATACGGAACGCGAAGCATCTGATCGACAGCGCGGAAAAGCGAGATCTGCGAGAAGCCGGCGTCGCCATCATGCGGGATATCAAGAACAGCCCGGGAAGCAAGGCAAGCGGCGTTGGCAACTTCCTTGACCGATTCATCGTAACGGAAACATTGTCCCCGCTGCGACAGGTGCGGCGTATGGTAGGGTATGTAGAAAACGACCCGCTTTTGACCGCCACGCGGGAGCTGGCAGACGGACAGCGCAGGAGCTTTGACTACAAGATGCGCGCCCAAGCGCGGTTCCAGAAGTATGTGGACGACAGGGCGTTCATGGATCGCATTGCCGGCAAGCACGCGGAGCTGATGACCATTCGAGGGATCGGCGAGAACGATCCGACCGAGGTACAGATTACGCCTGCCATGAAGATATCCCTGTATCTCCACAGCAAAAACAACCAAAGCTTGACGCATATCGCCGGCGGCGGTATCCGCGTCCCTGACGCCGCACTGTACCGGCAGGGGAAGGTGGCGGAAGCGTACGCCCGCGGAACGGTCGTAAAGCTGGAGGCGGGAGAGGTCAAGAAGATCGCCGCCAACCTGACGGCGGAGGAGCGGCGGTTTGCCGACGCGGTGTTCGATTACTTTAATACCATGAGCAAGGAAGAGGTCAACGCCGTCAGCGAGAAGCTGCTGGGGTACCCGGTGGCGGAAGTAGAAAACTATTTCCCGATCAACACGGACGACAGCTTCACGAAGAAGGATTTTGAGAGCATCAAGTTTGACGGCTCTATCGAGGGAATGGGCTTCCTGAAAGAGCGTATCAAATCAGCCGCGCCAATCTATCTGCGTGATGTGACCGACGTGCTGCTGCGCAGTATCGAC
>JAFZRS010000013.1 GCA_017619715.1 Oscillospiraceae bacterium
AAAAACAGGACACCCATTTGGGTGTCCTGTTTTTTTGCCAAGAGGGCAGAGGCTCGAACAGACCGGTTCCGGCGATAGCCGGAATCTCAACCGTCCGGGGGACGGTTGAGAAGGTCGTGTGCGTGTCGGCGGCGATAGCCGTAACTTGCAAGAACCGCGGTTATATGATATAATAGTAAATATGAATGATGGATCTGCAGAGGTGTGCACCATGAAAAAGTTGATCGCGCTGGCATTTGCACTGCTTATATTGCTGACCGGCTGCGCCCGTCAGGCATATACTTTAGAGGACGGACGGTATATGCTCTCCTCCGCAGCCGAGGACGTGACGGCGCCGTTCCTTTTGCTGCATGAAGGAAAGTTTACCGTTGTGCAGGAGGCAGCTATATCTTATCAGCCGTCCGGCAACCTTGTGAGAAACGGCAACGAGGCGATTCTGGCAACGAAATACGCGGGGGAGGACTACACGTGGGTGTTTCTTCTGACCGGCGACAACACGCTGCGATTCGAGCCGGGCAAATCAAGCATACCGGCAGGCAGAACGGACTGGAGCGAGGATATGGTCTTCGTTCTGGCGGCGGATTAAAGGGCGTATTCTAACTTGACAAGACCGCCTGAAAAAACAATTTCGCCCCTTGACAAAGACGGCGGCGCTATATTATAATAGCCCCGCGGTGGCTATTATACATTTGATTCAATATATACCGTCTCGCTCCCGCTTCGCGAAACCGCGAGACATGGTATAATATCACCCGTACCTGCTGTGGAAAATCCCATACGGTGACATAGCCAAGTGGTAAGGCAAGGGTCTGCAAAACCCTCATTCCCCAGTTCAAATCTGGGTGTCACCTCCAAACGCCCCAAAGCACCGCCTTTGGGGCATTCTTTTATCCTATATCACGAAACGGGGGACAAGCCCATGCTGGAACAGGTGGAACGCTTTGATATGAAACGCCCGCCCATGCGTCAGCATTTGCGCCTTTTGATGCGCCTGCTGGTGCTGCCGTCTCTCATCAGCCACAGGAACAAGCTGACGAAGGTTCGTATGGAGGGGATCAAGCCGCCGTATCTGCTGCTTTGCAACCACAATTCATTTATGGATTTTACGGTGGCGGTCAAGGCAACGTGGCCGCACAGGACGAATTTTGTGGTGGCGATCGACGGCTTTTTGAAGCGGGAATGGCTGCTGCGTCTGATCGGCTGTATCTGCAAGCGGAAATTCACCCGCGATACGGTGCTGATCCGCCAGCTGCGCCGGGTGGTGGAAAACGGCGATATTGCCGCCATCTACCCGGAGGCGCGCTATTCCCTGTGCGGCACCACCGCCGTGCTGCCCGAGTCGCTGGGTAAGCTTGCCAAGCTCTTGAAGGTGCCGGTGGTGACGCTGATCTGCAACGGTCACCACGTCAATTCACCATTCTGGAACCTGCCCGATCACCACGTTAAAGGCACCACCGCCACCATGACGTGTCTTTACACGGCGGAGGAGGTGGGAAATGCCTCCCACGAGGAGATCGCCGCCGCTATTGAGCGTGCGTTTCAATACGACGATTTCCGCTGGCAGAAGGAAAACGGGATCCGTATCACCTATCCCGACCGCGCCAAGGGACTGCACAAGGTGCTCTATCAATGTCCCCGTTGCGGCGTAGAATACCGCATGGCAAGCGCCGGTACAGAGCTGTGGTGCCAGTCGTGCGGCAAGCGCTGGGAGATGACGGAGCTGGGCGAGCTGTGCGCCCGGGAAGGGGAGACGGAGTTTTCCCATATCCCGGACTGGTACGAGTGGGAGCGGCAAAACGTCCGCCGCGAGGTGGCGGGCGGCACGTATCATTTCCGTTGCCGCGCGCGGGTCGACGCACTGCCTAACGCCCGAGGCTATATGGATCTGGGTGCGGCGGAGCTTATACATGATATGACCGGCTTTACCCTGCGCGGCAGCTATCGGGGGGAGGATTACGAGGTGGTGATTCCGGCGTCGGGACTTTATTCCTGCCATATTGAGTATGACTATCTGGGCAAGTACGGCGACTGCGTGGATCTGAACACCGCCGAGGATACGCTCTATACCTACCCGGAGGGACGGGATTTTTCCGTGACGAAGCTGGCGCTTGCCACGGAGGAACTGTATCAGCACTACTGGGCGCAGGAGAAGCTGCGCCGTGGGGAAGCAGCGGCAGAATAATAAGCACACGGGACACTGTTCATACAGCGTCCCATCTTTTCTATTATGAGGCATTTTGATCCGGCGGTTTTTGCAGCAGGGTAAGAATACCGGTCAGCAGGAGAAAAACGCCGAAAGGGCGGCGCAGCAGATCTGCGTCTATGTGTGTGGCAAGCCATGCGCCGGCGGCGGCGCAGATCATACCGGAAGGCACGGCGGAACGGATCAGCTTTCGATCCAAGAGTCCGTTTTTGCGGTGGGAGAGCAGACCCAGCGCGGCGGTGGGCAGGAAATAGAGCAGATTGATCCCTTGCGCGGCGGTCTGGTCCACTCCGAGAAAGAGCGTCATGATGATGAGCAGCAGCGTGCCGCCGCCCACACCCCAGGCGGAGAGGACCCCTGTGGCAAAGCCTGCCAGCAGAGGGAGAAGAAAGGTTTTCATATAAGATACCGCACGCCGCCGTACAGGAGAAATGCCGCAAAAATCCGCCGCAGCCACACCACCGGCACTTTATTAAATAACTTGCCGCCCAACGCGCCGCCCGCCAGACCGCCGATGAGATAGGGGAGCGCGGCATAGAGGTCGATCCCCGCCTTCCACCAGTAGATAGCCGCTGACAGCGCGGATAGCGGCAGGATCACCGCCACGCAGTTGGCAAAGGCGCGCCGCTCCTCCACGCCGCACCGGCGCGTCAAAAGCGGCAGCAGCACCATGCCGCCACCGCCGCCGAAGAAGCCGTTTATAAGTCCTGCGGCGCCGCCGGAGAGCGCGATTTTCACTCGTTTGCCCATGTCACACCTCCGAGTATGTAGGGAGGCGGGAGCGAGTTCCCGCCTCACGGAGCTGCTTTTGCCGCGCCGATTCAGGCGTGCTTTTCAAAGCTCTGGCAATCGGTGCATTGATCCATGGAGGGGTTGGTTTCGTGAGTACCCACCTGGATCGCGTGCAGACCGCAGCGGTTGATATCCTTGCAGTGATGGGCGCAGCTTGTCACAGTGCAGCTGATGGAATCATTGGGTGTGCAGGGACATCCGTCGTTGGTATAGGTGTTGTTCATGGCGGTGTTTCCTCCTGATAAAAAATAAAGTCAGGCACAATGCCTGACTTTATTTTGTCCGCAGACGCGGCAATTATGCTATGAGAAGCGGCGCATGGGATCAAATTCCCAGCAGATGAATGGCAAATTGAAAATAAATCAGCAGCGAAAGCGCGTCCACGATGGTGGTAATAAAGGGCGATGCCATCACCGCCGGGTCCAGCCCGATCTTTTTCGCCAGCAGCGGCAGTGTACAGCCTACAAACTTGGCGACCGCCACGGCGCACACCAGCGTCATACACACCACGCCGGCAATGAGGGGCGATAGGCTTATATTGCCCAACAGCATTCGATCCACCAGCATCATTTTCGCAAAATTGGCGGCGGCAAGCACCACACCGCACAAAACGGCTACCCGGATTTCCTTCCAGATCACCGCCAGCAGATCGGTAAAATCCACCTCGTCCAGGCTTAAAGCCCGGATCACGGTAACACTTGCCTGCGAGCCGCAGTTCCCGCCGGTATCCATCAGCATGGGGATATAGGCGGTCAGCACCGGCACCACCGCCAGCGAGTTTTCAAAGCTGGTGATGATGAGCCCCGTGAAGGTGGCGGACACCATCAGCAGTAAAAGCCACGGAATACGCGCCTTGAATGTCTCAAAGGCGGAGGTTTTCAGATACGGCTTGTCGGTGGGGGTGATGGCTGCCATCTTTTCGATATCCTCGGTGGCCTCCTCTTCCATAACGTCCATGGCGTCGTCCACGGTGACGATACCCAGCAGCCGGTTCTCCTGATCTACCACGGGCATGGCAAGAAAGTCGTACTTGCTCATTGCCTGTGCCACGTCCTCTTTATCGGTCATGGTGGTCACGGACACCACGTTGGTGTCCATCAGATCGCCGATCAGATCCTCCGTCTCGGCCAACAGCAGATCCCGCACGGTCAGCACGCCCACCAGACGGCGGGTAGCGTCGGTGACGTACAGAATGTTAATGGTCTCCATGTCGCTGCCGATGCGTCGGATACGCTTGAAAGCGTCCTCCACTGTCATATCCGCCTTGAGCGACAGATACTCCACGTTCATGATGGAGCCGGCGGAATCCTCCGGGTATTTGAGCATCTCGTTGATGGATTTACGCATATCCGGCGCGGCTTTATCGAGGATACGGATCACCACGGAGGCGGGCATTTCCTCTACGATATCCACCGCGTCGTCCAAATAGAGCTCATCCAGCACTTCCCGCAGCTCCGTGTTGGAAAAGCCGTTGATGAGCATCTCCTGACTGTCGCTCTCCAACTCCACGAATACCTCGGCGGCAAGCTCCTTGGGGAGCAACCGGTACAATAGCGGCATCGTCTCCTCGCCGCACTCCTCCAACAGCGCGGCGATGTCGGCAGGCTCCATGGGCAAGAACAGATCACGCAGCGCCGCGTACTGTTTGGTTTGTATGAGTTGCTCGATTTTTTCCAGATAGGTTTCTGTTTCAAACACGTGATCCACTCTCCCTTCCTGCGCGTGATGCAGGGCGCAAAAAAGCCCCCGGCGTCCGGAAAACGGCGCCGCGGGATTTTTCCGCCCCGACCGCGTAAGACGCGGTGAGCACCGTTACAAGCTTTAGCATCGCCGGGCAATGAAACTGCGTTAGATGATACCTTGGTTTCGATATCGCCTGTTCAAACCCTCTCATGGTGTCTCCACCACTTTGCGGCAGCAGTCCGTATCCCTGCGGTAGCCTTACCTACCGGATATGAAATTACGGTATCACTTTATAACAAAATGCACCGTCTGTCAAGCCTCGGAAAGGCATGTGCGCGCAAAAATGATCCCTGTGCATTTAACTGATTATTGCTTGACACGCCCACGAACCAACTGCTATTATTACACTCGTCAGAGAGGGTCGAAATAACGGCAATGCAGTATATGTGGAGGATTGTATGAATTTTTCCAGCAGCACATTTATTTATATTTTTTTACCGTTGTTTTTATTGTTATACCCGGTTGCCGACCGGCTCGGTAAAAAGAACGCCAGACTGCAAAGAATGAGAATACCGGAGATCGTAACGGTCCTTTTCAGCTTGGGTTTTTACGCGTGGGCTTGCTTTGATAATGTTTTCTTCCTGCTTATTATCATCGTTGCCACCTACGCAGCCGGACAACTGATACGCCGGTGGCAGGACGCACGCGCCGGAGAGCCGTCTGCCGCGCCGGAAGACAGGCTGCGTGCCGTTACACCGGGCGCTTTTCTGTGCGGCTTGATGACGGTATTTCTGTTAGCGGTTTTGTATCACTACAAATATGCGGGCACGTGGAAAATGAACGTATGGGACATTCATGTCATACCGGTTATAACGCCTTTGGGACTGTCCTTTTTAGTATTTTCTGTCATTTCCTATTTGGTGGATGTATATAGAGGCTGTCATGCCGGCGACTTTTTGGACGTTGCGGTATATATCAGTTTTTTTCCCAAGATCATCTCCGGACCGATCGTAACATGGAAACAGTGGCAGGGGATCGGCGAGACTTGCCAGATGTCCGTTGACAACGCCTGCGCGGGCGTTGAGAGGATCGTAGTGGGATTGGCAAAAAAAGTCATACTGGCGGATTATTTCGGTTCGGTGATCCATGCCACCAATTATGACTGGCAATCTGCGTGGCTGATCAGCATTTTGTATACCTTTCAGATCTATTTTGATTTTTCAGGTTATTCCGATATTGCGATCGGGATCGCCCGGTATGTCGGCTTGCGCTTTGAGGAAAATTTCAACTTCCCGTACAGTTCCGTGTCGATAACGGAATTTTGGAAAAGGTGGCACATTTCTTTGGGCGCATGGCTGAGGGAATATGTGTATATACCGCTGGGCGGCAACCGAAAAGGCAAGAGAAGAACTTTGATCAACCTGTTTATCGTGATGCTCGTTTCGGGCGTATGGCACGGCGCCGGTTTGGGATATTTGGCATGGGGCGCCATGCACGGCGCATGTATGGTCATAGAGCGGATCGTGCGTGATAAAAAGTGGTATAAAAAGATACCGTCCTGCGTGAAATGGTTGGTCACGATGTTTATCGTTATGGTCGGCTGGCAGTTCTTCCGGGCGAATTCGCTCTCCGATGCAATTACCCATGTGGGAAGGATGTTTAACATAGGCACGTCCGCAGAGCTGACATTTACATGGCAGTATTACGTGACCCCGAAGCTGATTGCAATGCTTGTGATTGCTTTTGTCGGGTCTACGGTCTTCCGGTGGATACAGGATCTGATACAAAGGAAAGAACATCAACGGAGCAAGTCATTTCAAGTCATACAGATGGTATTGTCACTGTGCCTTTTTGCAGTAACTTTGATCTGCATAACGAATACGACTTACAGTCCGTTTATTTATTTCCAGTATTAGAGTATTAGGATGGGAGAGGCGACATATGAAGGCGGTCAAGGCTATATTTATAGCGCTGTTTTTAGCCATGGTCATAGTGCCGGTTTTGTGCTTGAATACCGAAGAAAACGCGGTTTCTGAAATAGATAACAAAGTGCTGGCTGCAAACCCTTTTTCCTCGCCTGACGGGGGCGATCTGACAAGTAGTATTGAGACCTATTTATCAGAACGGATCGGTTTTCGAGATGAGGAGATTCTCTGGTATACCGTGGCGAATGATAAACTATTCGGGGCAATGGTGCACCCTACTTATGCATACGGCAAAGAGGGCTATGTTTTCTTCAAACCGGGCACGAATGTAGCTTATGGAGATTATCAAGAAGCGTTTGTCCATATGCTGTCGCAGATCCAGCAGTATTGCCGGGAAAGAGATATCGCTTTTGTGTTTCTCTTTGAGCCCAGCAAGGCATCTGTCTTATCAGAAAAGCTGATGGCGGGCTATCATTACAGCAACGAGTGGGTGTCCTGCTTTGTGCAAAGACTGGAAGAAGAGAGTGTCCATTATGTAGATAATACCGCTGTTCTAAGGGAATGCCGGCATCAGGGGATCGAGGTCTTTAATGTAAAATACAACGCGGGACATTGGAACGACACAGGCGCTTTTTACGGCATGAACGCGGCGCTTGCCGCTTTGTCGGAGCAGGGGGCGAATGTTCACATCAATCAGCTTGATGAATACCGTGTCGACCAACGATTAAATACAACACTGCTGGTTTCGGAATTTCCCATAAACGAATACGAACCCATATACAGCCTGTTACATGCAGATGCGATTGAATCAGCAACAAAACAGTACGATGGCGAAGTGATCCGTAATGACCAGTACAGGGCGTTTGGCTATTGTAAGAACACCGCGCGAATGGAAGAAGGCTGTGATAGAGCGCTTGTGTTCCAGGGCAGTTATATCAACGGCATGGGCTATAAGTTCCTGCAAAATGCTTTCGGCGAATATATATCCGTGCATGACTATCAAAATATACTGAATTTTCAATATTATGTAAACATCTTCAAACCGCAGTGCATTATATTTGACGCGGCGGAATACACCTTCAGCAGCACGTATTTTGACTACGACGGCATGGTGGACTTTACGCTGCCTCCGCCCCTTGCGATATATGAAGAATACGCCGTATGCAATATAGATGCGGTTGTTTCCGCCAAAGCAGGTGAACAACTGGTCACAGTAACGGTCAGTGGTTTGGCATTTGAGTGTGATAATGGCTACATGGTATCCCATGGGGAGGAATACGAGCTTCAAAAAGGTACGGACGATGCCGGTCACAGCATTTACACGTTAACGATTAAGCGGGAGAATTACGACAGCGACGCGGTATTCTATATGATAAGCGACCATGAACAGATCAAGTATCGAATAGAGCCGTCCTTTGTAAATTAACTGTAGGGCATAAAATCCGGGAGACAAGGAGATAGAGCATATATGAAACTGGGAATCGTGGGACTGCCCAACGTGGGAAAATCCACGCTGTTCAACGCCATCACCAACGCCGGCGCGGAGAGCGCCAACTATCCGTTTTGCACCATCGAGCCCAACGTGGGTGTGGTCGCCGTACCGGACGCACGGCTGGACAAGCTGGCGGAAATGTATGAGCCGGACAAGAAGACCCCGGCAGTCATCGAGTTCGTGGATATTGCGGGTCTGGTGAAAGGCGCTTCAAGCGGCGCAGGTCTGGGCAACCGCTTTTTGGAGAATATCCGCCGCACGGACGCCATTGTCCACGTGGTGCGCTGTTTTGACGATGAGAACATCATGCACGTGGTGGCGGATGCGTCGCAGAACGTGCCGGTAGACCCTCTGGGCGATATCGAGACCATCGACCTGGAGCTGGTCATGGCGGATCTGGAGCTGGTGAACCGCCGGATCGAGAAGGCGACCAAGGCGGCAAAGGGCGATAAAAAATTTCTGCACGAGGCGGAGGTGTTCCGCGCACTGGCGTCCCATCTGGACGCCGGACACTCCGCGCGCACCTTCGCGTGTGATGACGAGGACGCGGCGCTGCTGGCGAACGCGGATCTTTTGAGCCTCAAGCCGGTGATCTACGCCGCCAATATGGACGAGGCGGGTTTTGCCGCCTATGGGGAAAACAGCTACTACCGGCAGGTGGCGGAGCTGGCGGCGCAGGAAGGCGCGCAGGTGCTGCCCATCTGCGCCAAGCTGGAACAGGACATCGCCGAGCTGGACGATCCGGAGGAGCGCGCGATGTTTTTGGCGGATCTGGGCATTGAGCGTTCCGGCCTTGACCGGCTGATTCAATGCTCCTATGAGCTGTTGGGTCTGATCTCCTTTTTGACCTACGGCAAGGACGAGTGCCGCGCCTGGACGATCCGCAAGGGGACAAAAGCGCCGCAGGCGGCAGGCAAGATCCATTCCGACATTGAGCGCGGTTTTATCCGCGCTGAGACCATCAACTTCTCCGAGATGATCGCCTGCGGCAGCGTGGCGGCGGCGAAAGAGAAGGGTCTGCTGCGCTCGGAGGGCAAGGACTACGTGGTCAAGGACGGCGATATGATCTATTTCCGTTTCAATGTGTAATGAGGAGAGTAAGATGAAATACCAAGCGGTCATATTTGATATGGACGGCACACTGCTCGATACGCTGGGCGATCTGACCGGCGCGGTCAACCACACGCTGGAGGCGAACGGCTACCCCAAGCGCACGGCGGAGGAGGTGCGCGCCTTTATCGGCAACGGCGCCCGGGTACTGATCCGTCTTTCGTTGCCGGAGGGTACGGCGCCGGAGGAGGTAGAGCGGATACTGCGGGAGTATCAGGCGTATTATCTGGCGCACCCGTGCGTGGTGACCTGTGCGTATCCGGGTATGGCGGAGCTGGTGGCGCGTCTGGAAGCCCGGGGTGTAAAGACGGCGATTGTGTCGAATAAACCCGATGCCACTGCCAAGGCGTTGGGCGAGCGGTTTTTCCCCGGTATGCTCACGGTGGGGGACGATGGAGTCCACCCCCGCAAGCCTGCGCCGGATAACGTCTACCGCGCGCTGGAAGCGTTGGGTGTGCCGGCGGAGCGAACCGCCTATGTGGGCGACAGCGAGGTGGACGGGACCACGGCGCACAATGCCGGCATAGACGGCTACATCGTCGGCTGGGGCTTTCGGGATAAGGATTTTCTGCTGCAAAGCGGCATCACCGAGGTGCTGGACACCGCGGAGGAATTATTGGAAAAACTATTGTGATCGGTTGACAGACACGTCTGCGCGTGCTATATTGTCATCGTATAATGAAAAGGCGTAGAAGAGGACGCCGCCGGGAAAAGACGACAGAGAGAGGCTCGTTTTGCTGTGAGAGTCTCCGCCTCGCACCGATGCGGCCACCGCCTCCGAGCCGCCCCCTCGAACGGAGGTTTCCGGTAGGCGGGGACGGGTTCTCCCGTTACAGAGAACACGAGCGATGGTGCAAGCCATAAGCAGGGTGGAACCGTGGCGTAAAGCAAACCTTTACCTCACCCCTGAACCGATCGGGGGTGAGGTATTATTTTGCCGATCCCCGTACATAAAGGAGGAACAAAAGATGTCCGAGGAAAACCTGTACACGTTTGAAAATGAGCAGTACCGCCGCACCTACTGGCACACCTGCTCCCATGTGCTGGCGCAGGCGGTTAAGCGTCTGTACCCGGAGGTCAAGCTGACCATCGGACCGAGCATTGAAAACGGTTTCTATTACGATTTCTACGCACCCTTCAGCTTTACCCAGGAGCATCTGGACGCGCTGGAGACGGAGATGCGGAAGATCTGCAAGGAGAAGCTGCCGCTGGAGCGCTTTGAGCTGCCCCGTGCCGAGGCGGTGCGTTTCATGGAGGAAAAGGAAGAACCCTTCAAGGTAGAGCTGATCCACGATCTTCCCGAGGACGCGACCATCAGTTTTTATAGGCAGGGCGAGTTCACCGACCTGTGCGCCGGACCCCATCTGGATTCCACCGGGCGCATCAAGGGTAACGCCGTTAAACTCCTGGCTTGCAACGCCTCCTACTGGCGGGGCGACGCCAAGCGGGAATCGTTGCAGAGGATCTACGGCATTGCCTTTCCCAAGAAGGACGAGCTGGACGAGTATCTGCGCCGTCTGGAGGAGGCGAAGCTGCGCGATCACCGCAAGATCGGCAGGGAGCTGCAGCTCTTTATGACCGACGATCTGGTGGGTCGGGGACTGCCCATGTTCCTGCCCAAGGGCTATACTCTTTGGCAGCAGTTGGAGAATTATATCCGCGACAAGGAGCGGCGTCTGGGCTACCTCCACGTACTCACCCCCTGCATCGGCACGGTGAATCTCTACCGCACCTCCGGTCACTGGGATCACTATCAGCAAAATATGTTCCCCGCCATGGAGGTAGACGACGAGAGTTACGTCCTGCGCCCCATGAACTGTCCCCACCATATGCGTATCTACGCCAACCGCGCCCACTCCTACCGGGATTTGCCCATTCGCATCGGAGAGATCGCCCACGATTTCCGCTACGAGGCGTCCGGCACGCTCAAGGGCATCGAGCGCGGCCGCCACTTCTGCCAGAACGACGCGCACCTGTTCGTCACGCCCGAACAGATCAAGGAGGAGTTTGCCAAGGTCTGCGACCTCATTTTCGAGGCGTATAAGGACTTCGGTATCACCGACTACCGCTGTGTGCTGTCGCTGCGCGATCCGGCTGACAAGGAAAAATATCACGACGACGATGAAATGTGGAACAAGGCGGAGACAGCGCTGCGGGAAGTGCTGACGGATCTCCAAATCGACTTTACCGAGGAGATCGGCGAGGCGGCGTTCTACGGTCCCAAGCTGGACGTGAACGTGCGTCCGGCGGTAGGCGCGGAGTATACGCTTTCCACCTGCCAGCTTGACTTCTGCCTGCCTGCCCGGTTCCATTTGACGTATGTGGACCGCGACGGTACAGAGAAGACCCCGGTGGTACTTCACCGGGCGATTCTTGGTTCTCTCGATCGCTTTATGGCGTATCTCATCGAGGAGACCATGGGCGCGTTCCCCTTGTGGCTGGCGCCGGTGCAGGTGAAGATGCTCACCGTCACCGACCGGGCGGACGAGTACGCCGCGCGCCTTGCCGCGCGTCTTACAGACGAGGGCTTCCGCGTGGAGGTGGACGATCGCAACGAGAAGATCGGCAGGAAGATCCGCGACGCGCAGATGGAGAAAGTTCCCTACATGGTGGTCGTGGGCGACCGGGACATGGAAAACGGCACGGTGTCGCCGCGCCATCGCGCGGACGGCGATTTGGGCGCCATGACATTGGACGACTTTGCCGCGCGGCTGCATGAGGAAGTAAACAGCAAGTCCGGAAAGTAGAATTACTTGACAGCTCTTTCAACACCACCCGGGTGAAACGCGGCGCGGTCGCGCCGCATTACGGCACATAATCACTTTTCCTCCCGCGTACAATGAAGGGATAACAATCGCGGGAGGGACAGCATCATGGAGGATACGCGGTGGCGCACGTGGGAAACGGCAGGCTTATACGCGGTGCTGATCGCGGGCAACCTGATGCACTTCGTCTACGGTTGGAGCGGCGGCAATCCGGTGATAGCGGCGCTTGCCGCCGTGAACGAATCCACCTGGGAGCATATGAAACTGCTCATTACGCCGTGGATCATCTGGTCGCTGGTATCACTGCTGTTTCAGCGCGGAAGTGACCGTCCGGTCGCCGCCGCCCGTGCATTGGGTCTGCTGACGGGTATGACGGCGATCCCAGTGCTGTATTACACCTATCGCGGCGCCACCGGGCAGAACGCGACACTGGTGAACGTGCTGATCTTTCAGGTGGCGGTGCTGCTTGCCTGCTGCGTGAGCTATGAGGTGCAGAAGCACTGCCTGCTGTCGGGTAAGATCTGGCAACGTGTAGGGGTTGCCGTGCTGTTGATCGTGTGGTTTGTCACAATCCTTTGGACGTTTTATCCGCCTGCCATACCGCTCTTCGCTGATCCCCGCACGGGTCTGACGGGTATTCCCTTCGCACAATAAAATCCGACGGGCGCACCGTAAAAACGGTGCGCCCGTCGGATTGTAAATGGATAATACTTTACAGCTTATACAACTGGCGGTATGCGTCAAAATACCGGATAAAAGTGCTGTCCCGGCGCGCCTTGATGTCCTGGAGATATTCGTGGGTATCGAGCGTTTCGGCGCGCAGCTCAATAAGCGCCACGGCGACGTTAGAGCAGTGGTCAGCGACGCGCTCGTAGTTGGTGAGCAGGTCGTTGAACACAAAGCTGTGGAGCATCGTGCCGCCACCGCGCTTGAGCCGCTCCACGTGGCGCAGTTTCATCTCGGCGCACAGCTCGTCGATGACCTCCTCCAGCGGCTCCACCCGCTCGGCAAGGTCGGTACTGCTGCTTAAAAATGATTCCGTTGCCATACGCAGAACCTCCGTTACGGCGCTCTCCAGCGTGCGGATCTCCTTTTCACCCTCCGGCGAGAAGTGCAGTTGCCGCTCATGGATCTCCCGGGCGGATTCCGCCAGATTCAAAGCGTGGTCGGAGATGCGCTCAAAGTCGGAGATAATGTGAAAGTACTTGCTGACCTCCTCGCCCTGGGTATCGGAGAGCGCACTGCCGGTAACCTTCATCAAGTACGTCCCCAGCTTATCTTCATACCGGTCGATGGTACTCTCCAGATCCTCCACTTCCCGGAATCCCTTGTCGGAATAGGCGGTGCGTAAGGCAACGGCGTCCTTCAGATTTTTTTGCGCCTTTTGCACCATGGAGTTGGTGACCAACCGGATCTGCTCCAGTGCCAGCGCCGGGTGCAGCAAGAACCGATCCTCCAGCCGGTCCATATCCTGCGCGTCCTGATCGGCTGCGTCCGGGATCACCAGCGCGGTCAGACGCTCCACCGCGCCGATGAGCGGCGCCAGCGCCAGCACGGTGGCGAGGCGAAATAGCGTATTGACAAGGGCGATAGAACCTGCGGTCATAGTCATGGAGAGGAAGGGAAAACGCACCGCGGCGTTGAGACCGTAGAATACCGTGCCGCAGATGATCACACCCATCACGTCGATGATAAGATACGCAAACGCCGTGCGCTTACCGGCGCTGCCCGCCCCCGGCGCGCTCAACAGCACCGGCACCGCCGCGCCGATTGCCACGCCCATCACGATGGGCAGCGCCGTCCGGAACGTGACTGCTCCCGTGACGGCAAGCGCCTGCAAAATACCGATAGACGCGGAGGCGCTTTGCAGCACGCTGGTGATAACGATTCCCGCCAGAATACCCAGAAGGGGATTGGAAAAGGCGGTGAGCATCTGCAAAAAGCCCTCGTCCTGCCGCAGCGGCGCCACCGCGCCGCTCATGGCGGTCATGCCGAACATCAGCACCGCAAAACCAAGCAGAATATCACCCAGATGCACCGTAGACTGCTTTTTCCCCGTCATGCGCAAGATGATCCCCGCCACGGCGACTACGCCGGTGATGGTGGCGGTGGAGAGAAGCTGTACCCAGCCGCTGCCGCTCAAGCTGCTCAGCGCCACGATCCAACCTGTGACACTGGTGCCTAAAATCGCACCCAGTACCACGCCGATAGCCTGACGCACCTTCATCATGCCGGAGTTCACAAAGCCCACCACCATCACGGAGGTGGCGGAGGAGGACTGGATCACAGCCGTGACGCCGGCGCCCAGCAGGATTCCCCGGAGGGGCGTACTGCTGAGCCGATACAGTACCAGCTCCAGTCGGTTGCCTGCCACTTTTTTCAGATTCTCCCCCATGAAGGCCATGCCGAAAAGAAACAGAGCCACGCCGCCCAACAGGGCAATGCAGTCGCTGACACCCATGCAGATCCATCCTCTCTTATGAAGCATTTTCTGCTATACTGTCCGATCCTATTCTATACGATACCGCCGTGCTTGTCGAGAGGGGACGTGAAAAAGCTGCCTCTCCCTTGCAGAAAAAGCCGGCGTGATGTATAATACAACCGTATCTTTGCAAAAATGGGAGCGTTATATGATAAAGCATTGTCTGATCGTGTTCCTGGTATCCATGATACCGCTGGTGGAGCTGCGGGGCGCCATCCCCTACGGGGTGATGTACGGTCTGCCGCTGTGGCTGACGTTTGCCGTGGCGATCGTGGGGAATATGCTGCCGGTGCCGGTTATCTATCTTTTTGCCCGCAAGGTGCTGGAGTGGGGACAGGATAAGCCCGTAGTCGGTCGGTTTTTCACCTTCTGTCTGAAAAAAGGCGAAGCCGCCGGCGCGAAGCTCCAAAGCAAGGCGGGTCGGGGACTCTTTTGGGCGCTGCTGCTGTTTGTGGGCATTCCCTTGCCGGGCACCGGCGCGTGGACGGGTACGCTGGGCGCCAGTATTCTAAACGTGGGACTGAAAAAAAGCACGCTGGCATGTATGGGCGGCGTACTGCTTGCCGGGTGCATCATGGGCGCGCTCAGCGCGCTGGGCGTGTCGCTGTTCGGCACCGTCGGATAAGAGGCGCGGGAAACATACGCGCCGGAGAATAGAGGAGGAGTCAACGTGAAAAAGACCGTATTGCGTCAATACGCCCAACTCATTGCCCATATGGGCGCCAACGTGCAGCCGGGGCAGGAGGTATTTGTATTTGCCGGACTGGATCAGCCGGAGTTTGTGAAAATGCTGGTGGAGGAGTGCTACCGCTGTAAGGCGAAGAAGGTGGTAGTCGTCTGGAACTATCAGCCGCTGGATAAGCTCCACTATAGATATCGCACACAGCGTACCCTCAATCAGATGGACGGGTACGAGATCGCTCGCTGGGCGCACATGGCAGAGGTACTGCCCTGCCGGATCTATCTGGAATCCGACGATCCGGACGGTCTGCGCGGCGTCAATCCCGTGAAGATGGCAAAATCTCAGCAATCGCGCTACCCTCTCATCAAGGGCTACCGTGATAAGATGGAGAACCGCCATCAGTGGTGTATCGCCGCCGTACCCGGCGCGGCGTGGGCGAAGAAGGTGTTTCCCGGTCTTCGCACCTCTCAGGCGGTGGAGAAGCTGTGGCAGGCGATTCTGGACACCTGCCGCGTGCGGGACGATCCCGTGGCGGAGTGGAACAAGCACAACTCGTCCTTGCAGCAGCACTGCGACTGGCTCAATTCCCTCCACATTGAAAAGCTCCACTATACCGCCTCCAACGGCACCGATCTCACCGTGGGCATGATCCCCGAGGGGAGATTTTGCGGCGGCAGCGAGGAGACGCTGGGCAACGTGGTCTTCAACCCCAATCTGCCCACGGAGGAGTGCTTTATCTCCCCCATGCGCGGCGCGGCGGAGGGCATTGTCCACGGTACCAAACCGCTGTGCTATCAGGGTCAGCTCATCGAAAACTTCTGGATCCGTTTTCACGAGGGCAAGGCGGCGGAGTGGCACGCTGAAAAGAACGAAAAGCTCTTAGGCGAGATCATCACCATGGACGAGGGCAGCGCCTATCTGGGCGAGTGTGCGCTGGTGCCGTACGATTCCCCCATCAGCCGCAGCGGGCTGTTGTTCTATAACACGCTCTTTGACGAGAACGCCGCCTGCCATCTGGCGCTGGGCAAGGGCTTTGCCGATACCATCGACGGCTTCCACAGCCGCACCATGGAGGAGATCCACGCCTTGGGCGTCAATGAATCCATGGTACACGAGGACTTTATGATCGGTTCGCCGGATATGAATATCGACGCCGTCTGCTCCGGCGGCAGCGTCGTGCCGGTGTTCCGCAACGGGAATTGGGCAAGATAATGATTGCGAGGTTCTATATGGGACGATGAAGACCGCTTCCGGCGGTCTTCTTTTCTTTGCAGACGCCGTCCAACTTTTCTCCCACCCGGGTCTTGACTTCCCCGCGCCGCTGTGCTACCATAATTTGCGAATCATTCGCAAATTCAAGTTGAGGGAGTGACCACCGTGCCGAAATACGTGACGAAACAGCGGCGTTCGCTGTTAGGATATCTGGCAAGCCACGCCGATGAGAGTCTGTCGGCACAGCAGATTGCCGAGGCGCTGTCTGATAGCGGCGTCAGCGTCAGCGCGGTGTATCGCAACCTGACGGAGCTGGAGAACGAGGGCAAGGTGCGCCGCGTGAAAGGCGGCGGTCGGGAGGTCTACTATCAGTACGCCGCGGCGGAGGGGTGCCGCGCATGTCTGCACATGGCGTGCAAGGTATGCGGCAGGACGTTCCACATGGGTATGCTGGCGGCGGACACGCTGGTGAACAGCGTGGAGCGGGAAGAGCACTTCCAAATCGACCGGGAGGACACAGTGATCTACGGCGTGTGCGGAAACTGCCGACAGCATGGAGGCGACAGCGTATGAAGAGAATCATGATGGCGGCACTGTGCGTGCTGCTTTTATTGACTGTTGTCGCAGGCTGCGGCGAAAAGACACAGCCCGGCGGCAAGCTCCGCATAGTGGCGACGGTTTTTCCCGTATACGACTGGGTGCGTCAAATCGTCGGGGAGGGGAGTGAGCAGGTGGAGCTGACGCTCCTGCTGGATAACGGCACGGACCTGCACAGCTATCAGCCCACGGTAGACGATATGGTGGAAATCGCGCGCGCGGACGTATTTATCTATGTGGGCGGTCCGTCCGACGATTGGGTAACAAACGCGCTGAAGACGTCAGACAAGCCGGATCGCATAGTGATCAATCTTCTGGACGTGTTGGGCGATGAAGTAAAAGAAGAGGAACTGGCGGAAGGCATGACACCCGAGGACGGGGAAGGTGCGGAATACGACGAACACGTATGGCTTTCCCTTCGCAACGCGGCGCTCTTTTGCGGCTATATTGCCGGTAAGCTGGGCGAGGTCGATCCCGATCGCGCCGGAGTGTATCAGGCAAATGCCGATGGGTATATGCAAAAGCTCAACGAATTGGACGCCCGGTATCGGGCGGCGGTGGAGGCTTCTTCCGTCAAGACGCTGTTGTTTGCCGATCGGTTTCCGTTCCGGTATCTGGTGGACGATTACGGACTTACCTACTACGCGGCGTTTGCAGGTTGCTCCGCCGAGACGGAGGCGAGCTTTGAGACGGTGGTGTTTTTAGCGGAAAAGGCGGACGAGCTGGGCTTGCGCTGTATCATGCAGACGGAGAGCGCCGACGGCTCCCTTGCCGATACGATCCGGCGCAATACAGCCGCCAAGGATCAAAAGGTGCTGGTTTTGAACTCTCTGCAATCGGGGCAGGGCGAGACGTATTTGAGCGTGATGGAGAGCAATCTGGCGGTTCTCCGCGAGGCGCTGCAGTAAGGAGTGGAGTACATGGCACAGCTTATCTGCCGCGATCTGGCGCTGGGGTATGACGGGTGCGAGATCGTCAGCGGTCTGACGTTTGAAGTGAACGCCGGGGATTATCTGTGCGTGGTGGGGGAGAACGGTTCCGGCAAGAGTACGCTGATGCGTACGCTGTTGGGGCTGCAGACCCCTCTGCGCGGCGAGGTGATACGCGAGGACGGTCTGCGTCCCAACGAGATCGGCTATCTTCCCCAGCAGACGCAGGTACAGCGGGACTTTCCCGCCTCGGTGTGGGAGATTGTCCTCTCCGGCTGTCAGAGCCGGTGCGGAGCGCGTCCGTTTTATACCCGGGAGGAGAAGAAACTGGCGCGGGAGAACGCGGAGAAGATGGAGATTACGCCGCTGTTGCGGCGCTGTTACCGGGAGCTCTCCGGCGGCCAGCAGCAGCGGGTGCTGCTGGCGCGTGCGCTGTGCGCTACCCGAAAGCTCCTCTTGCTGGACGAGCCTGCCGCGGGACTTGATCCCAAGGTCACGGCGGAGCTGTACCGCCTGATTGCACAGATCAATAAAGAGGGGACGACCGTCATCATGGTCTCCCATGACATATCCGCCGCGCTGCGCTGCGCCGACCATATTCTGCATATCGGCGATGAGATCTTTTTCGGCACGAAAGAATCGTACCTGCGAAGCGCGACAGGACGCGGCTTTGCCGGCGGAGAGGGGGCGGCGCTGTGATCTTTGATAAGCTTGCCGCCTATATTGCCGGCTATGCCTTTGTACGCTACGCACTGATCGTGGGCGTGCTGATCGCGCTGTGCGCGTCCTTGTTGGGCGTTACGCTGGTACTCAAACGGTTTTCTTTCATCGGGGACGGACTGTCACACGTGGCGTTCGGCGCGATGGCGCTCAGCGCGGTGTTGGACGTGATGTTGAAAAATACCGCCGCAGGAGACTTTTTGCAGAGAATCGGCGAGATGCCGCTGATCCTGGTCATCACCACGCTGTGTGCCATTTTACTGCTGCGCACGGGACAGAATACGAAGATCCGGGGCGACGCGGCGGTGGCAATGCTCTCGGTGGGGGCGCTGGCGATCGGCTATCTCATGATGCATCTGTTTTCCACCTCCGCCAACGTCTCCGGCGACGTCTGCTCGACGCTCTTCGGCGCCACATCTATCCTCACACTGACGAGGTGGGAGGTGTGGCTGTGCGTGATCTTGTCGGCGGTGGTGGTGGCGGTATTTATCCTGTTTTATAACAAGATTTTCTGCGTCACCTTTGACGAGACGTTTGCCAAAGCAACCGGTGTCAAGGCGAACGCCTATAACCTGCTGATCGCCGTTACCACTTCGGTCATCATCGTGCTGGCGATGCATCTGGTGGGTTCACTGCTGATCTCCGCGCTGGTGATCTTCCCGGCGCTCTCCGCCATGCGGCTTTTCAAGAGCTTCCGCTCCGTTACGATCTGTTCGGCGGCGTTGGGTGTGTGCTGTGCGCTGTTGGGAATACTGGTCGCCATCGGATACGGCACGCCGGTTGGTTCTACCATTGTGGCGGTGGATATCGCGGTGTTTGCTCTGTGCGCCGCGTTGGGCGCCGTTATGCGATAAGAAAAAGGGCTGCTGCGGCAGTCCTTTTTCTGCGTACAAAGGTGCGGCGCGGGAAATACGCTGTTGCCCGCCGTGGGAAAAGATGATAAAATAGCAGCGAAAAAGAACCGAGCGAAAGGAGATCACCATGAAACTGCGTTTCTACGGCGCTGACCGATGCGTGACCGGCAGTTGTCACTGTTTAGAGGTGGGCGGTAAGACCATACTCATTGACTGCGGCTTACAGCAGGGACGGGACGAGGTGGACAACCGTGAGCTGCCCTTCCACCCCGGCAGCGTGGACTATCTGCTGATCACGCACGCCCATATCGACCACTCCGGTCGTGTGCCGCTGCTCATCAAGCAGGGTTTTGGCGGTGAGATCCTCACCACCCGTCTGACGGCGCGGCTGCTGGATATCATGCTGCAGGACAGCGCCCATATTCAGGAGAGCGATGCGGCGTATAAAAACCGCAAGAACGAGCGCGCCGGACGTGCGGCGGAGGAGCCGCTCTACACCGTGGAGGACGCGCTGCGCTTGCCGGATTACGTGCGAACCTGCGAATACGGCGAGGAGATCGAGCTGTGTCCGGGCGTGCGCGTCACGTTTATCGACGCCGGACACCTGCTGGGCAGCGCCAGTATTCGCCTGACGCTGACGGAGGGCGGTGAGACCCGTACCATTGTGTTCTCCGGCGATATCGGCAACGTGGATCAGCCGATCATCTGCGATCCGCAGTTCTTTACCGGCGCGGATTACGTGGTCATGGAGAGCACCTACGGCGATCGCAACCATACCGAGGTGTGGAACTATACCGAGCCTCTGGCGGAGATCATCGAGGATACGTTCCGCCGCGGCGGCAACGTGGTGATTCCCTCCTTTGCGGTGGGACGCACACAGGAGTTGCTGTATTTTATCCGCGAGATAAAGGAACGAGGTCTTGTCACGGCGGTGCCGGACTTCCCGGTGTATGTGGATAGTCCTCTGGCGCGCGCCGCCACCACCGTGTTTTGCGGCGATCTGCGCGGCTATATCGACGACGAGGCGAAGGAGCTGATCCGGGACGGTGTAAATCTTTTGAGCTTTCCGGGCTTGCGCCTGACCGAGACCACCGATGAATCGAAACTGCTCAACGCCGATCCCACGCCCAAGGTCATCATCTCCGCCAGCGGCATGTGCGACGCGGGACGGATCCGCCACCACCTGAAGTATAATCTTTGGCGCGCGGACAGCACCGTGTTGTTTGTGGGCTATCAGGCGGAGGGCACGCTGGGACGGCATCTGCTCGATGGCGCGGCGTCGGTAAAGCTCTTCGGCGAGGAGGTGGCAGTGCGTGCCAAGATCGTCAACTTCCCCGGTCTGAGCTCTCATGCCGACCGGGATCATCTGATCGACTGGATCGGGCACTTTACCGACCCCAAACCCCGGCATGTGTTCGTGGTGCACGGCGACCGCGAGGTAGCGCCCGCCTTTGCCCAGACTGTCAGCGCCATGGGCTTTGAAGCGCACGCGCCCCAGTATACGGAGGAATACGATCTTATCTCCTGCCGTCAGACGGCGGCGGGCTACCTGCCCGAGCGCAAGAGCCGGACGTTTGAGGGCGCGCCCAAGACGTCGGCGGCGTATCAGCGTCTGGTGCAGGTGGGTCAGATGCTCGCGGCGCTTATCACTCGCAGCAAGGGCCGTGACAACAAGACGCTGGCAGCGTTTGCCGAGGCGATCCGCAAGCTGCTGGAGAAGTTCGATTTTTAAGCCATGTTGGAGAAGAACAAAGTGTATTCCGCTGTCATAGACGGCTATTGCGCCGAGGGCTTGGGCGTAGCACGGATTGACGGACAGGTAGTGTTCGTCCACGGCGGCGTGCGGGGTGAAGTATGCGACGTGCTGGTGATGAAGACGCTGAAAAACACCGCCTACGGCAAGGTGATTGCCGTCCACGCGCCGTCTCCCCGCCGCGTAGAGCCGGATTGCCCCTATTATGGCAAATGCGGCGGCTGTGATTTCCGCCATTTGGACTATGACGAGGAGCTGTGGGCAAAGCGGCAGCGGGTGCAGGAAGCGCTGCGCCGTCTGGGCGGCAGCGGCGCGGCGGTGGAGGAGATCCTCGGCGCATCGTCGGTACGGCGCTATCGCAACAAGGCGCAGTATGAAATATCCCCCACAGGCGAGGCGGGCTTCTTCCGCGCCCGCTCTCATCAGGTGGTGGACGTGGAACAATGCTTATTGCAAAGCGAGGCGGCGGACGCAGCGGCACAGGCGCTTCGCGCGTATATCCGCCAATATGACGTACCCTGCTACGACGAGAAAACCGGCAAGGGTCTGCTGCGGCATCTGCTGGTGCGAAATAACTGTAAAGGACAAATACTTGTCTGCGTTTTTGCCAATGGAACGTCGCTGCCGCATGAGGAGGAATTGACGGAATTGCTGCGCCAAGCGGTGCCGGACACGGTGGGCGTGGTGCTGGGTGTCCACCGGGAGAAGGGCAACGCGGTGCTGGGCGAATCGTACCGCACCCTCTGGGGCGCGGACGCGCTGGAGGACACACTGTGCGGCCTTACGTTCCACTTGTCGGTGCCGTCATTTTATCAGGTGCATCACGATCAGGCGCAGCGGCTCTATGAAAAAGCGATGGAGTTTGCCGCGCTCACCGGGCAGGAGACGGTGCTGGATCTCTACTGCGGCGCAGGCACCATCACGCAGGTGCTGGCGCGGCACGCAAAAGAGGCGGTGGGCGCGGAGATCGTCCCGGCGGCGGTGGAAAACGCCCGGGAGAGCGCGCGGCGCAACGGTGTGGAGAACGTCCGCTTTTTCTGCGGCGACGCGGCGGCGGTGGCGGCGGACTTTGCCGCGCGCGGCGCAAAGCCGGACGTGGTGTGCGTCGATCCGCCCCGGAAGGGACTGGCGCCGGAGGTCATCGAATCGGTGGCGTCCATGGCGCCGTCGCGGGTGGTATACGTCTCCTGCGATCCCGCCACGCTGGGACGGGACGTCAAGCGCTTCAGCGCATACGGCTATGACGTTGCCCGCGCCGCCGCGATAGACATGTTCCCTCGCACGCGGCATGTGGAGACAGTAGTATTGATGACGAGAACCGGCACGGAAAAGGGCTGAAAGTGTACAGAATAAAGGGATTCCGAGGTTTGCCCCAAAAACCGGCGGCGGCCCGGGATCCCTTTCAAGCATCTGCAATCATCTAACCTATGCACCGAAATAGCCGAAGTGCGAGGCTACGGGTTAGATAATTCGATGGCGAGGCTACAGGTTAGATATGAAAATGGATAACAGCAAATTACAGGAAACCACATATAACGATAAATGTTCACAAGAAACACATTGAAAATCGCATCAAACTGTGCTATACTAATATGGTTATATGGGTTAGATTGCGATTAAGGAGGTTCTCCCATGACCGATAAGATTAATGAGATGACTAATGATAAGTGGATTAATATCGAGGAAGCTGCAGAGTACCTTGGGGTAAAACCCGCTACCATTCGCGACTGGATTCGTAAAGGCAAGGGTATCCCGGCGCAGAAAATTGGAAAACAGTGGAAATTCAAATGCTCTGAACTGGATGAATGGGTGAAAAGCGGCAAGAGTGCAATTTAAGACTGTGAGGAATCAGCGATGAAAGTATTGTCTTTATTCTGTGGTTGCGGTGGCCTCGATATGGGGTTTGCAAATGCAGGTTACGATATAATCTGGGCAAATGATATTGATCACTATGCCTGTCAAACATATGCCGCCAATTTTGGCAATCATGTTATCGAGGGTGATATCTTCAAGATTAAACTTGAAGACCTCCCTGCTTTTGACATGTTAATCGGTGGATTTCCGTGTCAGCCCTTCAGCATGATGGGTGAAGAACGCGGTTTCGATGATGCGCGTGGGACTCTATTCTTTAGGATTGCAGAAATCATAAAGCACAAGATCGATATGGGCGAAAAGCCTAAGGTCATAGTATTAGAGAATGTTAGGACCTTGATGACTCATGACAAGGGTAGAACGTTTGCGACCATCAAACGTATTTTGGAAGAGGACTTGAAATATCGAGTGTTCTTTAAGATTCTCAATTCAGCAGACTATGGCATACCCCAAACCCGAAACAGAACCTACATCGTTTGCTTTGACAATGCGGGTGTTGAGTTTGCGTTTCCCGAGCCGGAGGAACTCAAACTGACGCTTCAGGATCTATTGGAAGAAGGCGTCGATGATAAGTATTTCCTGTCAGAAAAAATCCTTCCCACAATTCTTTCGGATGGAACAGGGGGATATAAGGCGAAGTCAGAGATTGATTTGAAAATAGCGAGACCATTATGCGCTACGATGGCGAAAATGCACAGAGCCTGCCAAGACAACTATGTTACACAAAACGGCAGAGTAAGGCGGCTTACACCGCGAGACTGCGCACGTCTTCAGGGGTTTCAAGATTCATTTATCATTCCTGTCTCTGATTCGCAAGCATATAAACAGTTTGGAAATGCAGTAACAGTTAATGTAGCATATGCGGTTGCGAATCAGATAAGGACAGCTTTAGAGAAGGCTGGTGATTGGGAATGAAAGAAAAAGGGTTTAGTGTCGATATCGAAGAGATAAGAGATTCATTAACGGTATACAGTGATTTGCTTGATGACGAGGCTTCTTCATTGCCGATTGAGCGTATGTCGGAAACAGTTGACGAGGATTACTTGAGACAAAGAGGTGCGGCAATAGTTGCCGAGGCGAGAACGAACCCTCAGTTTGCATACCTACTTGGACATTTAACCGGAAAATGCAGTTCGGACGACTGCGAGATGTGCCCTGTACGGAAGTATTGCAATCATTTCATCAAAAAGAGGCGTGACGCTGTTCATACGGATTCTTTGAAAATGATTGACCTGTTCTGTGGAGCGGGCGGTTTGTCATTGGGTTTTTCGCAAGAGGGATTTGTTGCAGTACTCGCAAACGATATCGAAGAATGCTGTGTTGATACCTATGCGCATAATCACCCGGAAATCCCCAGGTCTCAAATCGTTAAGGGTGATATTAACGATATGATAAAGGATCTTGATTCATATCTGGGATCGGAGGAAGTGTCTATTATTGTCGGAGGACCGCCGTGTCAAGGGTTTAGTATGGCAAACAGGCAGCGTTTGATCGATGATCCACGCAATCACCTTTATAGGAGTTATGTTGAAGTAGTAAAGAGAGTTCGGCCTCCGTTCTTCGTTATGGAGAATGTTAAGGGAATGATGAGCGTTGCCGGACAGGTAATCGAGGACTTTGAAGGTATCGGTTATTCTGTTTCAGCTCGTATTCTTAATGCAAAAGATTTCGGGGTGCCGCAGAACAGAGAACGATTGATTTACATTGGTAATAGAGTTGGCGTCGATAACAATATGGTTTTTGAAGAGATCATAGCTGGCGCTGACGGTCTTGGCATGTTTGTTTTACAAGACGCACTTTACGGGTTAAAGCCTCTTGTTGCATCGCGAGACAGAAATACAACAGAACAATCCTCAGATGCTTCTGGCGGAAGAATTGCGCGTGGTACGGGTGAAACAAACGCTTACATTGACTTGATTAACCAGGGACGCGGTGTGCCTATCGTCTATAATCACAAGGCTCGGTACAACAATGACAGAGACATTGAAATATTTGGAAGACTGAATCCTGGCGATCGGTCAGATGACCCCAAGATCGCTGATATTATGCCTTATGCAAGACGAAACGACATATTCAAGGACAAGTATTTCAAGCTTGAGCCGACAAAGGTATGTAAGACCATTACAGCGCATATGAAATTTGACTGTAATATGTATATACATCCTACACAGGCGCGCGGCTTAACACCAAGAGAAGCCGCAAGGGTACAGTCCTTTCCGGATGATTATTTCTTCCGTGGGGCGTACACAAAAACATATATGCAGATCGGGAATTCGGTTCCTCCTCTTTTAGGCAGAGCCATTGCCCATGTCATAAAGAAATACTTGCGAGGTGAATGAAAATGGAATTTAACGAGGCAATACAAATTGTTTGTAACGCGTTAGCAGCCACGGGAACGGCTGTTTCTGCGGACGACTACGACGGCGTTGCCGTGAAGAAACTGGTCGCTTCCAATACGCTCGATGAAGGCAGAACTACAAATCAAACCCATCTTGCTATTACTGGCAGTCAGATGGATATTTTCCCGTATCTCCGTTCTGAGGGGTATCTGACAGGCAACGAAGATGTTCCGGATGAGGATTTGAAAAAATACTTTGTTGGCAAGATTCCTGTTGATCTGTACGAAAGCAATCTTGGGTATTTGAGTGGTGGTAACGCGGCGGGAATCGTATTCCAAAACGGGAAACGCAGAACGAACACTTCAATTATTCGCAGCAAGAGGCGTGATCAAGCAGACCAGATCCAGGTTTCTCTTTTGAATTTCGATGGTCCAGACTTTGTAACGTTCCGAAGGTTACTTCATATCGGAACCTATATGATCATTCTGAAAAAGAAGAATACGTTGCTTTATGATTTCTTTGGTGTCATTCCAAATAGAGGCGTTGAAGGCGACGGCAATCTTCAGACCATAAACAATCAACTGTTTATCCGACCGACAAATACAGGCGTGGACATTGCAGAGCTAACCAACAATGACGGCGACGGAAACGTGCAGCCATATATTGCTCCGCAAGTTGCTGACAACATTCTTCTCTACGGCGTCCCCGGCTGCGGTAAGAGCTACACCATTAAGACCGAGTATTGCGATGATGACGACCACATGGAACGCGCTGTGTTCCACCCGGATTATACATATTCAGACTTCATAGGACAGATCCTGCCAAGGGTTGATGAAGGACACATCGAATACCGTTTTGAGCCGGGTCCCTTTACCCGCATTCTCAAAAAGGCTGTGGAATCGCCGGATGAGATTTTCTATCTCGTGGTGGAGGAAATCAACCGCGGCAATGCTCCCGCTATTTTCGGAGATGTTTTCCAGCTCCTCGACAGAGACGAAAGCGGCTGCAGCGAGTATGGCGTCAGCAACGAAAACATCTCTCAATATGTTTATGGGGATGCTGTAACAAAGATCAAAATCCCTGGAAACCTCTTTGTTTTGGCAACGATGAACACGTCGGACCAGAATGTTTTCACGCTTGATACGGCTTTCAAGCGCCGCTGGACTATGCGGATGATAGAAAACAACATCGACGCATGTGAATATGCCGATCATCAGATTTGCGCGTGGGGTATTACCTGGGGAACATTCGCAAAAACAATCAATCAGAAAATCACAGAACTCGGAGAGAACAATCTCAGTAATGAGGACAACCGCCTCGGAGCGTATTTTGTCCGGGAAGCGGATCTGAACGATGCAGAGCATTTCGGAGAAAAGATACTTATGTATCTGTGGAACGACGCTTTCAAGTTCGATCACGACAAGGTGTTCAAAGCCGAATACCGCACCCTCGATGAACTGATTGCCGGATTCGTTCGCGTCGGCTTTGCCGTCTTCAGTGACGACATTGTCTTTGAAACCATAGCAGAAGAAACCGATGACATCGTAGAGACGGACAACCCCACGGCTGAACAGTACCTGGAGGGCAAGAATCCTGAACTTGTTGCTGCATACCGTACATTGTTCGAGGCTGTTACCGCCCGTGTTCCGAATGCGTATGATGCAAGTGTCGGTTCGCTGACTTATGCCGCCTGGAAGGCGAACGATATCAGAAAAGCAAGTTTTGCCGATATCGTTATTCAGCGGAACAGGATTGTCATTTCCTGTGAGATTCCGACAAGTGAACCGGCAAGAGCGGTCGGTGAGCAGATTCCGGTAGACAATCACCACAACCACTATTTCCGTATCATTTTCGATGCCGAACAGACAGAACAGATTGTGAACGCAATCGTGGAATCATATAACCAACTTAAAGTACAGTAAGGATTGAGCCTATGTTAAAAGATTGCTGCTCGGTCTGTAACTTTGCGGATGACGGTTTCATAGGCATTCAGTTCCAGGATGGGCTGCCTCACGTATCATTTCCGAGAGGTTATACAATTTCCGACGACGATGACACGGTGAGAAAAGATATCCTGGGGCTGATTACGGTTCTGCAAAGGTTCAGTAACCAGCGTGAAGGTCAAAACAGAATAGGTGACGGCGAGGATCAGACAGCGTTTCCGATCCTCTCGTATCAGTATGTCATAAAGGACTTCATTGCTCATGGCTACTATACGGAACACGAGGTCGAGCATCGTCTGAATGACCGTGGAAAAATCAACTGGAAACGTACAATTCAGCAGGTTCAGCCTCAAGTTGATAACGGGAATGTTGTCTATCTTAATTTCATAACCAAGCGGAGTATCAACAAAGCGAATATTCTGACAAGGATACATGAGTTCTGTGTATACGAGAGCTTCTCAAAACTCGGATGGCTTTATCTTTCAACTGCTTTTCTGCCGAAAAAGCCTTCCCTGCGCTTCAACAAGAAAATGTTCCTTGCGACCCTCAACGATGCTCTCAAGAACACTTTCAACAGCGACAAGAAGCTCCTGTTCTCAAGCATGATTGAGATAGTCAACTGTGTTGAGGAACAGGCGGATCTTAAGGATTTCCAGTTCGGCGTATCCCGGTTTGAATATGTATGGGAGAACCTCATTGACTATGTTTTCGGTGAGAGCAACAAGGATATCTACTTTCCTCATGCAAAATGGCATATTATTGCCGGCGACCGCACCGAAAGCAGCGCCCTGGAGCCGGATACGGTTATGAAGCACGACGGAAAGTTTTATATTCTGGATGCCAAATACTACAAGTTCGGCATCACGGGGCTTTCAGCGCATCTCCCTGCTACGTCTTCCATCCAAAAGCAGATTACATATGGGGATTATATTGCTGCACGGCATTTTGCAGAAAGCGGCGATATTTACAATGCTTTCGTTATGCCGTACGCCTCCCGCGAGGGTGATGAACCGCTGAAGTTTGTGAGCGTCGGTACGGCAGACTGGATTGAATACTCGCCCGAAACCGAAAACTACAAATATGTTCTCGGTATTCTGCTTGATACAAGACATATCATGCAAACCTATACCCGGCACAACGGAAGAGAGATTATGAATATGTCGCAGATGATACTGGATTCCATTCGGGCATATCGTGCCGAGGCTGATACCGTACAGTAGTGGTGATGATATGGCAGATCGTTTGACGGCGGAAAAACGAAGCTGGAATATGTCCCGCATTAGGGGCAAGGACACTTCCATTGAGGTCAAAGTCAGAAAATATCTGTTCTCAAAGGGGTTCAGATACAGAAAGAATGACAAACGGCTTCCGGGGAAACCAGATGTGGTTCTGCCAAAGTATCATACAGTTATATTCGTCCACGGCTGTTTCTGGCACAGACATCCCGGCTGCAAAGACGCTGCGACGCCGAAAACAAGGACAGAGTTTTGGCTTGAAAAGTTCGAGAAGAATGTCGAGAACGATCGCATTCACCGGGAGGCGCTCGAAGCTGCAGGGTGGAATGTTATCACTCTGTGGGAGTGCGATATCAAGAAAAGGTTCGATGAAACCATGAATCGGGTGGTTCTCGAACTGTACGAATCTATAAAGAAGTGATGGAAGGAGGCCGCTGAATGAAGCGTATATGCTTGGGAACGATGATAACGCTCATATATCAAAGCCGTATTCGTAACACGGATACGATTAAAGCCATATGCGACGGGATTTTTGCGGCCTACGGACTTGCGGTTGGTGACTACAACAAAGAACTGCCCAGCCATTTGAAAAGTGGACATGACCCCGCTCCCGGCGGATTGATTGAAGCTGCCAGGGATCTGACAATGGATCAAATCGATAAGGGTTTTGAGCTGTATGTCCTGCCATTGATTCACAATGATAAGCACGAGGCTCTATTCCGGGCAATCAAGGCCGTCCTTCGTGAGGATACTACTATTCTGGGAACTACTCTTGTGGGTAGGACATCCGGGTTTGAAAAGGATAACATCTTAGGCAGTGATACTTTTGATGAGTCCGCACTACTTGCCAATGTCGTTACATACGCCATCACAAGTACGGAGAACGATAAACTAAGTGCGAACATTAGGGAACTTAGCAAGGGATATGTTGATGGATTTGTCGGTTCTTACGAGGAAATCCATTTCTTAACCCCGGTAGTCGACCAGGACCAGTATTCCCCACTGAAGCGGACGCTGAAGGATCCGATGTTTGACAGGATATTCAAAAAGGCTACGGATATTACCATTTCCGGCATGAGCAATCCGGCGAGGGCGTGCGTCTTTTATATCGACCCGAGTAACTGTCAGTTCAGATTCCGCGATTTGAAGGATTTTATAATCAACAATATCGGCAGCTACGTTTTTTCACGGGCGCAAACGAAGCGCATTCTTGATACGACAAAGAATCCGTCCTCCATCGGTTCGAGGGCGATGCTAAAGTTTGTTCAGAAATACGGCTCGGGCGCGGAAACAGTACTCGGCGAGATCCTTCTGTATGTCTTTATGGAGCAGGAACTCGACGCTCCCAAGATCATGAGCCGTATTGAGCTTGACGAGTACAACCGGAACACTGTAAGCAAGAGCGACGGCATCCATCTCCTGTCTGTTGATCGTTCCGGGCAGCCGTTCCATCAGCTTGTGTTTGGAGCATCTGATATTATCGGAGATCTGACCGCTGCCGTAGATCGTGCTTTTGATAAAATTGTGAAAATCAAGGATAACAGCGAAGATGAACTGAGCATGGTGGAAAGCACCACACAGTGGACCATTTACGACCCGGAAGCAACCAAATACATGGTCGATCTTATGACGCCGAAACGCGGCGGTTCCGGGAAACCCGATATGGCTTTCGGTGCGTTCCTCGGGTATACCATTAAGCTCGACAAGCCCGAAACGGACAGTCAAAAATACAGGACTGCGGTAAAGGATCAGCTGATCCGAGACATCTCGGCGGTTCAGCCGCATATAATCGAACTCATTCGGCAACATAATTTGAACGGGTACAGTTTCTATTTTTATGTAATGCCCTTCAACGATGCCCCGAATGAAAAAACAAGTATCATCCGGGATCTCTTAAACGGAGGTGGCGTGTAACGTGATACAAGCACCGAGAAATGCCACCCTCGCCGAGGCTCTCTATCGTGATATCGATAAGAACGATTATCTCAACGAAATATACGGAAATCTGCTTTACAATTACTCGATCAAACTGTTCGGCTCGGACAGGAAGCCCAGAGATGTAGTTATAAAGGATGCACTGCGTTTTTCCGACCTGCTTTCAAAATCCTCTTATCCGCCGACTGCGGACAGAGACAGGCTGTGGGGACAGGAAATTGCGATCCTTCTGCGCCTGCTATACCCGGAAGATGAGTCTGTAAGATATTACCTCGGCTCATCTCTTTCCGCTGTGGGAAATTTCCGTGGACTACGCTCGAAGGCTGTCGGTGCGTTTGACAGTGCTGATCTGCTCGATAAGATTTTTTACGAGTACGATAAAGAGGAACACAAAATTCCCGGCAAAGAGGAAGAATATTTTTTCCATGACCAGATGATTGTTTATCGCGGCATGGACAAGAAGTTCTTCAGTTATTCCGGCCCCACGTCTATGGGAAAATCGTTTGTGGTCCAGACCTATATCCAGGAGCAGATCAAAAACGGTTCCACCGAGAATTTCGCTATTCTTGTTCCGACCAAGGCACTAATAAATGAGGTCAGAAGTAACCTTATAGGGGCGTTGCAGCTTGAACTGAAAGAACGCAATTACCGCATCGTGACCGCTGCCGGAGACCTGGTACTGCAGCAGGATCACCATTTCGTGTTTATCATGACCCCGGAGCGTCTCCTTCATATGATGATCGAACGTGAGAATATCCATATTGACTTTCTGTTCATAGACGAGGCGCATAAGATTTCCGGACGTGGCGGCCGAAGCACCTACTACTTCAAGGTGATGACGCAAATCCGAAAGATGCAGCAGTTGCCGACCGTAGTTCTTGCATCCCCGAATATCCCCAATCCCGAAGTGTATCTGAAAATCATACCCGGTGGTAATTCCGGGGAGATGAGTCAGTTGGCATCGCGCTTTGCCCCAGTGTGTCAGTTCAAATATTATTTGGACATGCCTTCCCGTAAAGGCTATTTCTTCAACGATTACACGAAAGAGCGTGAACGGTGCTATACGATTCCGGAAGGAAGCGAACTTTGCGACATCGTTCGTACCGTCGGTAAAGACGGTCAGAACCTTGTTTATTGCAGTTCGAGACGGTCTGTCCTCGAGAATGCAGTCAAATACGCGAAGAATATCCAACCGAAGAACGATCCGAAATTGCAGGCTCTTGCTGCTGAAATCAGAAAAGAAGTACATGACGAGTGCTACCTCGCGGATCTTATTGTTCGGGGCGTCGCTTATCACGTGGGATATCTGCCTGCGAATATACGTCTTCGCATTGAGCGCAGCTTCGAGGATGGTGATTTGCGTACTATCTTCTGCACAAGCACTCTCGTGGAAGGGGTTAATCTGCCCGCGGACAATCTGTTCATTACGAGTTACAAAAACGGACTCAGCAATATGGACGAGGTCGAATTCAGAAATCTTATCGGGCGCGTCGGAAGAATAAAATACAATCTTTACGGCAATGTAGTTCTGATCCGGGAAGAAAAAAGTCTGTTGGAAAAGCGCTATACGGAACTGCTTACCAACGACGTCCCGCCGCAGGAACTGTCAATAGATATTCCCTCCAACGCGAAATTCATAGGCGCACTTGTAAAAGATCTCGCCGATGGAGATATTGAAATGAGTTCCTGTCATGACGCAGCGACGGAAACAGACTTTGAGGCGTTGCGGAAGTTCGGTCTGATATACACCCGCGATCTTGCGACCGGGGATGATACTCCGGTAACCCGCACTTTTGAACAGTATGTGGATGACCGCCAGAAGCAGCGGATCATGGACAATTTCCCGTCTGACAGAACAAGTGATGATATTACGCTTTCATATGATCAAGCGGAAAGTCTGCGTGATGCTATTGCCGGCGGTTTATGCTATCCGAAGTTGACCGGCGAAGACGATGAGGTCGATTTTGAGGAGTTAGTCGAATTCATGATGAAACTCCGCAAAATCTTCAAGTGGGATGTTTACGAAAAACAGACCATCGGCAGACCCGGAACATATCAGCTTGATTCGGTCATTCGGTGGTACTCGACGATACTGCTACGGTGGATCCGCGGAAACGGATTGAGTACTCTTGTTCATAGCGCTGTAGATTATAAGGAGAAGCATCCCGAGACAGGTGTATGGTCCGGGCAGTATAAAGTAGCGGACTATTACAATAAGGATTCAAAATATCACAAAAACCTTGTTATTGCTGAGTCGTTGAGCGTTATCGAGAACGTGCTTCTGTTCAGCATATCGAATTATTTCCGCAAGTTTTCGCTTGAATACAAGGCGTTTCATAATGTCGAACATTTTGATAACGACTGGTATGAATATGTCGAGTACGGCACTACGAATCCCGACACCATCTTCCTGCAGCAGAACGGGTTCTCAAGAGAAGCATCCATCTTTATTCAGACCCCGTCCAATTTCAGCAAGTACGTTACAGAGGTCGACGGCGAAAAGAAAATCCGCCGAAGCATTCTTCAGTGCGGCAACATCGGTGTGGAAACCGAGGCGCAAGACATACAATTTAATATCCCGGAACTGTTCGTAGATTAATCAGCAATTCTTAATTGAGGCCTCCTGCCATGTGCGGGAGGTCTTTTTTTTTGCCCATTTTCAAGAAAAAATCATTTTCCCAACACTCTCCCAAAACGGCCCCAACCCGCTCCCAAACGGGCTTATTTAGTCAGAGAAGCCTTTCAAATACAATGTTTATAGACCTTCGGGTCACAGGAAAAACGCTCGTTTGGAGGATTGAAAAATGACGAACCTGGATTGGGAAATCAACATCGAAGCTGTCGCCGCAAGCGTCGCGGCGAAGTACGGAAGCGAGGTGGCGGAGTCGGTGTTCAGACGATACGACGCGACCTGCTTTGAGGATCTCGGCCCTGTTTATTACGGCGAGGTCTTCGGCGACCTTATGCTCATCGACGAGGATGGGTAACCGCTGATACAGACCCTCCTCCAATCAACCTTATATATGTTTGAACGTCGAGCTGACGGCACGGATGTCGCGCTGTCACCTGGGCGCTCAAAGCCCAAATATTAATCTCAATTGTCCGAGATGGCCATTAGGACGATGGGACGCATAGCGAACTTATGATACCGCGATGACGGCGGTGTCTGAAGTGAGGATGCACCCACCGTTAGTTTCCTGCGCCCATTTTTCGGACTGCCGGAGCCTGTGGACATCTTCACCGCAGGCTCTCTTTGTGTCCCACCGTACCTTGCCCCGGACGGAAAGGACACATTATGAAACTGAGAATCCGTTATGACGAAGCCTACCAGGTGCTTGACCTGGACGAGCAGGCAACAGAGCAGCTGTGGGTCTCCCTTGACCTTGAGGGTGAGGGACTCACGCAGGAAGAGCGCGAGAAGCGTATCCAGGAAGCCTTCGACGCGAAGTACAACCGCCCGGAATACAACAACTGGCGTAAGCTGAACCGCCACAGGGGTGAGTCGAAGGCGAAACCCGGCAAAGACGAGACCGAAGACGATATCGACTCCTCTGAGCCGTTGATGAGCGAGGTGGCCGATGACCGTATCTTCCGGCAGGACGAGCTTACCCGCGCTGAGAAGGAGGAATACGAGGCCGTCTGCGAATGGGCCCGCAAGGTTCTGGCGGACAAGCCCAAATGGGCGGAAGCGTTTATCGCGGTACATATGGACGGTGTGCCTACGAAGGATTACGCGGCTTCCCTCGGTGTCGACCCCACCACGGTGACGCACTGGCTGCGCCGTGCAGAAAAAAAGTTGAGAGAAAATTATAAAAACCGTCAGTTTTGACCTCCTGCCGAGGCTACCCGTTAGAGGGTGACCTCGGCAAATCTTTACAAGGAGGTCGTTTGAATGAGAAACGATACGAAAAATCAGAAGCCGTTCCGTCCGCTCGTCTACATCTGCTCCCCGTTTTCCGGGGATGTGGAGGGCAACACGGAACGCACCAGGCAGTTCTGCCGTTTTGCGCTGGAGAACGGACAGATCCCGCTTGCGCCGCACCTTATGTTTCCGCAGTTCGTAAATGATGCTGACCCGGAAGAGCGCGACCTTGCCCTGTTCATGGATGTCGTGCTGATGGGCAAATGCCAGGAGGTATGGGTGTTCGGCGACGTGATCTCCGAAGGCATGGGCTTGGAGATCGAAACGGCAAAGCGCCGCAGACAGCCGGTACGGTATTTCAACGAAAACTGCGAGGAGGTGGACGCACTGTGAGTGAATTCAAAGCAATCGATACGGAGTATAAAGGATATCTTTTCCGTTCGCGGCTGGAAGCAAGATGGGCTGTGTTCTTCGACGCCATAGGACTGCATTGGGAATATGAACCGGAAGGCATTGTCTTGAGCGACGGGACACAGTATCTGCCGGATTTCTTTCTTCCGGATTTTCACTGCTATTTTGAAGTCAAGCGTAAAAGCATCAAGGGGACGGCTGAAGAAAAACAGGCGATCAGAAAAATATCCAACGGGCAGGCAACCGATACCTGGGCAGGCATCATCTGCTTTGGAGATCCGATGGATGACGATATGATCATCTTCTGCCAGGAGACCGATGACAGCGGCGGTGGCAGCTATGAGGGTCCTGTAACCATCGGACTTCATCCGGAAACGTTCAAACCGTATCTGTTTGCATACGATGACCGCCGTGAACGCAGTTTTCTGACTACTTTTGTTGAGGAAGACAGCGAGACCATACCGATGGTTACGGCGGAATACGGCACATATAAATACCGGGATTTCGTAAGGGAGCGTATCTACAATGCCCGCAAACAGGCGCGGCAGGCAAGGTTTGAATACGGAGAGACGCCGCGAGTCAGGGGGTGCAGATAATGAGAGATCTTGCCATTTCCTACGGCAACAGCCGGCAGGCGAAAAAGTGGGTGAACAAGACCATCTCCTTTGATGCGCTGAAAGAGCGGCTGAAAACGACCATCCGCACCACGGAGTCCGCCGAAGAATACGCGAAGATGTCCAAGGCGCAGCGGGACGCGGCAAAGGATCACGGCGGTTTTGTGGGCGGTACGCTGAAAGGCGGCCGCCGCAAGATAGACACCGTGGAGCTTCGTTCCATGATCGCCCTGGACGGCGACCGCATCGACAGAGATTTCCTTGAAAACTATGAGACCATCGCGCCGTATACCTCCGTGCTGTACACCACCCACAGCAGCACGGAGGATACTCCGCGTGTCCGCATTATCTTTCCCATGACAAGGGACGTCACTTCCGAGGAGTTCGTGGCGGTATCCCGCTACGTGGCGCAGGTGCTCGGCATCGACTTCTTCGACGAGTGCAGTTATCAGCCGAATCAGCTGATGTACTGGCCGTCCACTCCGGCAAACGGGGTGTACGTATATAAGGAAACTGATAAAGGGTGGCTCGACCCGGACACGATCCTGTCCGCACACCCGGAATGGACTGACCCCACACGGCTTCCGACATCCTCCCGCGAGAGCAAGGCGAATACCGTCACGCAGCAGAAGGTGCAGGATCCGCTGTCAAAGGAAGGTGTGGTCGGTCTGTTCAACAGGGTCTTCTTCCCTGTGACGAAGGCGCTGGAGGCTTTTCTCTCCGACGTATACGAGCCGACCGACAATCCGAACCGCTGGCATCTGATCGAGTCCCGCAGTATTGCCGGTGTGGAGATCAAGGACGATAAGTTCGTCTATTCCCACCATGCGAAGGACCCGGCATACCTCAAGCTATGCAACGCGTTTGATATCGTCCGCATCCACAGGTTCGGCGACGATGATGACAAGGCTTCCTTCCGCGCCATGTGCGACTTTGCCATGCAGCAGGAGGACGTGAAGTTGCTTGTCGCTAACGAGCGTCTTGCCGAAGCGGAGGCTGACTTCACCGCCGAAGATGGCGACTGGAAGAAACGGCTCAAGTATCAGCCGCGGACGAGCCTTTTGGAAAACAGCGTGTACAACCTCAATCTGATCCTTGCCAATGACCCGGATTTCCGCAATTTCGCCTTCAACGAGATGGCGAACCGCGTGCAGGTCACGGGTCATTTGCCGTGGGAGCGTCCGAAGGGCAACATCTTCTGGCGGGACGCCGATACGGCGCAGCTCAAGTCTGTCATCGACCTGCGGTATCTTCCGTTCACCACAAGAAACCATGACGTTGCTTTCACGAAGATCGCGGATGACAGGCACTTCCACCCCGTAAGGGATTACCTCAACGGTCTGCCCGCCTGGGACGGGGTCAAACGCGTGGAGACCCTTTTCATCAGATATCTGAAAGCCGATGACACCGACTACGTCCGAGCCGTGACCAGAAAGACCTTCGCGGCTGCTGTGGCGCGTATCTATGTCCCCGGCACGAAGTTCGACTGCGTTCCCGTGCTTGACGGCGACCAGGGCATCGGCAAGTCGACCATCGTCAAAGACCTCGTCACCCCGGAATACTACTCCGAGACCCTCTCGCTGACCGACATGGATGACAAGTCCGGCGCGGAAAAGCTGCAGGGATTCTGGGTCGTGGAGATCGGTGAGCTTGCCGGCATGAAGAAGGCGGACATCGAGAAGGTCAAAGCCTTCCTTTCCACTTCCGATGACAAGTACCGCCCGTCCTACGGCAAGGTGGTCGAAAGCCATCCGAGGCAGTGCATAATCATCGCGACGGTCAACGGCGAGAGAGGCTATCTGCGCGACATCACCGGCAACCGCCGCTTCTGGATCATCAAGGTGCATCAGAAAAGGCAGAAAAAAGCGTGGAACTTCGACGAGGCTTTCCGGGCGCAGTTCTGGGCGGAGGCGAAGGAGATATGGAAGTCCGGCGAAACGCTCTATCTGGAGGGCGGCGATCTCGATGAAGCCGAAAAGGCGCAGCGCGGCGCAATGGAGGCTGACGAGCGCGTCGGCATGATCGAGGAATACCTGGGAATGCCTCTGCCGGACGGCTGGGACGATATGGATCTGTATGCCCGCCGCAACTACCTCTCCGGCATGGAATTTGGCACTCCCGCGCATACGGGAAAGACTGTCCGCACGGAGGTCAGCAACGCGGAGATTTGGTGCGAGTGCTTCGGCAAAAACCTGCAGGAACTCAAGCCCTCCGACAGCTACGGTATCGCGGCCATGATGGCGCAGATTCCCGGCTGGGAGCGCACCACGCAGATTAAGCGTCAGCCCCTGTACGGCAGGCAGCGTCTTTACCGCAAAACCATATAAGCGACACAAGAACGCGACACAACACAACTTTTCCCCTTATATTCGTTCAAGCTTTTACAAAAGGGGAAGCAGAACCTGTTAGCGCACACACGCGCAAACAAATATATAGGGAGAAGTTGTGATTTTGTGTTCCTGTGTCAGATCGGAGGCTGACTGTGAATGAGAAGACAATCGAGAGAAAACTCGTAAAAACCGCGAAAAATATGGGAGGTCTCGCGCTGAAATTCGTATCTCCCGGCTTTGACGGTGTGCCGGACCGTATCGTTCTCTTCCCCGGAGGCTGTGTCGGCTTTGTGGAACTGAAGAGTCCCGGCGGAACAATGCGTCCCCTGCAGGTCAGAAGGAAAAAGCAGATGGAGAGTCTGGGCTTCAGGGTCTTCTGCGTGGACGGGACGGAACAGATCGAGGAGGTGCTGAATGCGATACGAACCCCATGAATATCAGACATACGCGACAAAGTTCATTCTGTCGCATCCCGTGGCGGCGGTGCTGCTTGAAATGGGTCTCGGCAAGAGCGTGATCACGCTGACAGCGCTGTTTGACCTCTGTCTCGACAGCTTCCTTATACGGAAAGTGCTTGTGATCGCGCCGCTGCGAGTGGCGCGGGACACCTGGCCTTCGGAAATACGGAAATGGGATCACCTTGAGGGACTGACGTATTCCGTGGCGGTCGGAACGGAGGCTGAGCGGAAAGCAGCGCTCATGCGGAAAGCGTCCGTCTACATCATCAACCGCGAGAACGTGGACTGGCTTGTAAACAAGAGCGGCATCCCGTTCGATTTCGACATGATCGTCATCGACGAGCTGTCTTCCTTCAAGTCATGGCAGGCAAAAAGGTTCAAAAGCCTTCTGAAGGTCAGACCGTTCGTGAAACGCATCGTGGGGCTGACGGGAACTCCGTCCTCTAACGGACTCATGGATCTGTGGGCGCAGTTCCGTCTGCTCGATCTCGGCAAACGGCTCGGACGGTACATCACGCATTACCGGAATGCCTATTTCACCCCGGACAAACGCAACGGCGAGGTGGTGTTCAGTTACAGGCCTCTCCCCGGCGCGGAGGAACGGATCTATGAGCAGATATCGGATATCACCATCTCCATGAAGTCCTGCGACTACCTCACACTCCCGGAATGCGTCATAAACACCGTTCCCGTGTATATGAACGAACAGGAACAGGCCGTATATGACGGTTTCCGTGAAGACATGGTGGCGAAGATCAGGGGCAAAGAGATCGACGCTGCGAATGCCGCCGTTCTTGCGGGCAAACTCCTGCAGATGGCGAACGGAGCGGTCTATGACGAGGATAAAAAAAGCCATTATATCCATGACCGCAAACTGGACGCTCTGGAAGACCTCATAGAAGGGGCAAACGGCAAACCTGTGCTGATCGCCTACTGGTATCAGCATGACGCGGAGCGGATAAAGGCGAGATTCCCAGTAAGGGAGATCAAGTCCTCAAGGGATATCGATGACTGGAATGCGGGAAGGATTTCTGCGGCGGTCATTCATCCTGCGTCGGCAGGTCACGGGCTGAATCTCCAGTCCGGCGGTTCCACGCTCATATGGTTCGGTCTTACATGGAGCCTTGAACTGTATCAGCAGACGAATGCCCGCCTTCACCGCCAGGGTCAGAAGGATACGGTAATTATCCATCATATCATTGCCGCCGGCACGATCGATGAGGACGTCATGAAGGCGCTCCGCAAAAAGGAGCGGACGCAGAACGCGCTTATCGACGCGGTCAAGGCGAATCTGGGAGATTCTGTATGACCGACCCCTGGGAAAACCTCGCAAACGCAATCATCCTGCAGGCTGTCAAGGATTATCGCGAAGCGAGAAAGAAACTCAAAAAACGGCCGAAGAACGAGGACGCGAAGCTCATGATATCGGATTGTGAGGCGTTTTTCCGTTCCGATTGGTACAAGGCGCTCACCGACGTTGACGGCGAGATGCTTATACGGAAATTACGGGAGGAAAAAATATGACGCCGAAAGAATACCTTCACCAGGCTTACCGCCTGGATCACAGAATAAACAGCGACATCGAGGAACTGAACAGACTTCGCGAAATGTCGGTATCCATCTCTTCTCCTCAGCTGACGGAGCGGGTCCAGACGAGCCGTTCCACGGAAGCGCCGTTCGTGCGCTCCATATATAAGATCATGGAGCTGGAGGAAAAGATCAATGCCGAGATCGACCTGTATGTCGAACTGAAAAGCGAGATACGGGGCGTCATCGAAAAGGTCGAGAATCCCGACGAGCAGATGGTCCTCAGATACCGCTATATCCACAACATGACCTGGGAGCAGATCGGTGATGAGCTTCATGCCGACAGAACAACGGTCTACAGATGGCACAACACGGCGCTCCGCCATGTGACGCTGCCGGAAAACCCCGTAAAGATCTGAAGGTTGCACGGTTTGCAACACTTTGCAACAGGAAACCACACTGTCCTTTATGGTATGATATAATCAGCGAAAAGCAGAATGAAACGAGCCTCATGGGGGTCTTCCCCGTGGGGCTTTTCTCATGCGCGGAAACGGAGGAAGGCTATGGGCTACAGGAAAGTCGGCTGGCTTGAACAGTGCTGGTACATCATCCGATACAAGCTCCGTGAACTGTTTCGCGGACGGAGGTGAGACCATGCCGAGAAAACCACGCAGACCCTGCGGTCACCCAGGCTGTCCGAAGCTTGCCGTCCCCGGCGGTCAGTACTGTGAGGAGCATACGAAAACGGAGCGCGACCGCTACAACAGATACGAACGCGCACCGGACATCAACAAGAAGTACGGCAGAGCGTGGAAACGTATCCGTGACCGCTACGCTGCGGCGCACCCCCTCTGCGAGATGTGCCTCAAGGAAGGACGGTACACGCCCGTGGAGGAAGTGCATCATATCCTTCCCATCTCACAGGGCGGCGACCACAGGCAGAGCAATCTGATGAGCCTCTGCCAGTCCTGTCACACGAAGATCCACCGTGAACTGGGAGACCGGTAGGGGGATTCAAATCTCCGGGACCTGTATCGCGGGCAGCGGCCTGGGGTCACGTGCGCGAAAAAAGCGATTTCAAAAGGGTAATTAAAGGTCCCGGCACGAAAGGCGGTGAGAAAGTGCCGACAAAATCAAACAACACAGGCGGGCGCGGCGGTGCGAGACCCGGTGCGGGAAGGAAGAAAACCGCTGTCAAGGAGAAAGCCGAGAACGGCAATCCCGGCGGCAGACGGCTTGAAGTCCTGGATATTCCCGAAGTCGAGGGTGTCGATATGCCGAAGCCCCACGATTTTCTTTCGGCTGAACAGCGTGACGGCAGTCAGCTGCAGGCCGAGGAGATCTATACCGAGACCTGGGAGTGGCTGAAGAAGATCGGCTGTGCTTCCAAGGTCTCGCCTCAGCTTCTGGAGCGGTATGCGATGTGCAGCGCGAGGTGGATCCAATGCGAGGAGATGACCAACAAGATGGGCTTCCTCTCAAAGCATCCCACCACGCAGAAACCGATACCGTCTCCGTTCATCAATATCGGCATCAACTACATGAACCAGGCCGTGCGGCTGTGGAACGAGATATTCCAGATCGTGAAGGAAAACTGCTCCACGGACTACGGCGAGGTCTCCCCGCAGGATGACCTCATGGAAAGATTGCTTCGGGCAAGGAAAGGATAAAGATATGTTTGAAAAAGTAAATCCCTCGCACCCCGACAAGGTGGCCGACCGCATTGCCGGCGCTCTTGTCGACCTGGCTTATACCAAAGAAAACAATCCGAAGATCGCCGTGGAGGTCCTGATCGGTCACGGCGTCTGCCACATCATCGCGGAGACCTCCGTCCATATCACTGATGAAGAAGCCGCCGCCATCGTTCACCGTATTGCCGGCAATCGCATTTTGTCGGATTATATCGAAGTTCCGCAGGACACGCATCTTGCGGACAATCAGACGGACGGCATTCACTGCGGCGACAACGGCATCTTCAAAGGGATGCCCGTCACGGAGGAACAGCGCCGGCTGACGGATATCGCAAAGTTCATCTACGGCGTGTACGGCTGCGACGGCAAGTACATCCTGGACGGCGAACGGCTTATCATCTGTCAGAGCAATGCGGAGACCGTTCATCTTAAGGAGACATACCCGGATGCGGAGGTAAATCCGCTCGGCGACTGGACGGGCGGCACGGACGTGGACTCCGGCGCGACCAACCGCAAACTCGGCTCCGATATGGCGGACTCCGTCACGGGCGGCGGTCTGCACGGCAAGGATCTGTCAAAGGCGGATGTGTCCGTCAACGTGTACGCATGGCTGAAAGCGCAGGAAACGGGACAGCCCGTATAACTTGTCTGCGCCATCGGCGACGATACCGTGGACGGCAGACCCTATGCGGAAATTGTCGAAATCTGCCGAAACCATATCAGCGCTCTCGGCGGTTTTGAAAAGTTCGCGGAATGGGGGCTTGTACGATGAAGACCACGACCGAACTCCAGCTTGTGCCGGTCACGAAACTGGTTCCGTATGTAAATAACGCAAGAACGCACTCCCCGGAGCAAATCCTCAAACTGAGGTCTTCCCTGCGGGAGTTCGGTTTTATAAACCCTGTCATCATTGACCGCGACTACGGCGTCATCGCAGGTCACGGCCGTATCCTCGCCGCGAAGGAGGAAGGCATCACCGAGGTGCCGTGCGTCTTCGCCGACCATCTGACCGAGGCGCAGAAGAAAGCGTACATCATTGCCGACAACCGTATGGCAATGGACGCGGGATGGGACGAGGAGCTTCTCCGCGTGGAGATCGAGGCTCTGCAGGCTGCGGATTTCGACCCGCTCCTCACAGGCTTTGACGAAGCGGAACTCGCCGACCTGTTTTCGGACGGCAGTGAAAAAGATGTAAAGGATGACGGCTTTGACCTCACCGCCGCATTGGAGAAGGCTTCCTTTGCAAAACGCGGCGACGTGTGGACGGTCGGAAAGCACCGCCTGGTCTGCGGTGACGCGACCTCTGAAGAAGATGTGGCTCTGCTTATGAACGGCAAACGCGCCAATCTTCTGCTGACCGATCCTCCCTACGGAGTATCCTTCAAAAGCTCGGACGGTCTGACCATTCAGAACGACAGCCTCAAGAACGAAGAGTTCTACATGTTCCTGCTGTCGGCTTTCAAGGCTGCGGCGGAGCATATGGAAAAAGGCGGCGCGGCCTACGTGTTCCATGCGGACACGGAAGGTCTGAACTTCCGCAGAGCGTTCACCGACGCGGGCTTCCATCTTGCCGGATGCTGCATTTGGGTCAAGGACAGCCTTGTCCTCGGACGCTCGGATTATCAGTGGCAGCACGAACCCGTGCTTTACGGCTTCCTTCAGAACGGAAAGCATCCCTGGTTCTCAGACCGCAAGCAGACCACGGTATGGCAGTTCGCAAAGCCGAAGCGAAACGAAAACCATCCGACTTCAAAGCCTCTTGACCTGCTCGGGTATCCCATCGGCAACTCCACACAGGAGAATGCCATCGTGCTGGACACCTTCGGCGGAAGCGGCAGCACCATGATGGCCTGCGAACAGCTGAACCGCTCCTGTTACATGATGGAGCTTGATGAAAAATACGCATCCGTTATCCTCCGAAGGGCTGTCGAAAACGGCATTGCCCCGGAGGATATTTTTGTGGAGCGCGGCGGAGAGACGATTCCGTACTCCGACCTTGTGAAGGAGGTGGAACTCCCCAATGAGTGAAAGCCTCACCCTCGGCAGTCTGTTTGACGGCTCAGGCGGCTTTCCGCTGGGCGGTCTGATCTCCGGCATCACTCCCGTATGGGCATCCGAGATCGAACCGTTTCCCATCCGGGTCACCACAAAGCGGCTGCCGTTCATGAAACACTATGGTGACGTGTCGAAGCTGAACGGCGCAGAGCTTGAGCCTGTCGACATCATCACCTTCGGAAGCCCGTGCCAGGATATGTCCGTGGCCGGACGCAGAGCGGGACTGGACGGCTCCCGTTCCAACCTTTTCTATGAAGCCGTCCGAATCGTAAGAGAAATGAGGAACGCTACCAATGGAGAAAAACCCCGCTACATCGTATGGGAGAACGTTCCCGGCGCATTCTCCTCGAACGGCGGCGAGGACTTCAAAGCCGTCCTCGACACGATCCGCCGGGTCAAAGATCCCGAAGCTGATACTCCTCGACCTGCGAAATGGCCGAATGCCGGATGCATCCTGGCAGACGATTACTCAATCGCATGGCGGGTATTTGATGCTCAATACTGGGGAGTCCCCCAGCGCAGAAAACGCATCTACCTTGTCGCAGATTTTGCAGGCGGATGTGCCGGAAAAATACTGTTTGAGTCAGAAGGCCTGTCTGGGTATTCTCCGCAGGGCTTCCGCTCGTGGCAAGGAGCTGCCGGAACTGCTGAAGAAGGCGCTCATCCGGCAGGCATCGGCACAGACGGCATAATTGCCATTGAAAACCATTCGGCTGACAGCCGTGTGACCGTATCGGATGACGGGAAGGTACAGACGCTGACCTCACGCATGGGGACTGGCGGCAACAATGTGCCTCTTGTCATGAAGATCCGCTGCGGATGCGAAGGCGGCGGTAAGGGTCCGCTCATTCAGACAAACAAGTCCGCGACCCTTGCCACGAACAATGACCAGACGCTTTTCGTTCCGACCGCTTTCGGTATCTGCTCCAAAGATTCCAACGCCATGAAATCGGACAATCCGAAAAGCGGATTCTATGAGGCGGAGACCACGCGCACCCTTGACGGAAACGGCGGCAATCCCTCCTGCAATCAGGGCGGCATGGCTGTTGTGGCGCTTGAGGGCAACGGCGCAAGACCGTCCCACCAGGGCAAAGGCTACTCCGAGGAGGACGTCAGCTTCACGCTGAACGCAACGGAACAGCACGGCGTGGCTTACGGTATCGACCGCGCAACCTACAACCAGGGACAGAACGCAAAGTTCGCTCCCTGCATCGATGCGGAGGTCGAACCGCCGATGGTGGCAAGAGGACCGGGAGCCGTAGCGCATCCCGTCTACTCCACGAGCAAGAACTCCTACCATACCACAGCTGAAGAGGATATCGTCAACACGCTTGTGGCGACCGATTACAAGGACCCGCCCACGGTGACCGAAGAGCCGTACTACATCGTCCGCAGACTGACGCCGACCGAATGCGCCCGTCTGCAGGGATTCCCGGACTGGTGGTGCGCTGACCTCGGAACGGAAGAACCGACTGAAGAGGACGTTTCTTTCTGGCACGAGGTCTTTGAAACGCACCGGACGGTCACGGGATCCGCAGCCAAACCGAAGACGGAAGTGCAGATCGTGAAGTGGCTGAAAGACCCTCACGCGGACTCCGCCGAATACAAGCTGTGGGGCAACGGTGTGGCGCTTCCGTGCGTGTGTTTCGTCCTCGCGGGGATCGTGTATTATAACCAGTTACGGAGCTGATTTCTCTACAGTTATTCTACCCGCGAATGTGGGAAAACCCCTTGCTATTTCAGGGCTTTAGAGTGATATATGTACTACCGAAAAAACAAGGAGGTTTTCCCAAATGGAAATCAGGTACAACGTAACGGGATCGGAGCGCAAGCGCCTGGTCCAGACCATCGCAAAGACCCTCGAGGTCAAAGCAAAGTATCTCGGAATGCCGAGCATGGCATACGAGATAGACACCTATACCGTCGACAGAGACGGCACCCTGTCCTTCAGCGACAGGAATGACAGCGAAGAGGTCGAAAGGCTTCTCGACGCGATCGCAGCGGAGGGCTTTGAATGCGAACCCTGCGAGGGGTACACGGAGGAAGCCGCAGGGCTGACTGTCGAGATCCCCTTTGACAAGGTGAACGTCGGCAACCTCACGCGGCTGCTCGAAGCAAAGGGCGGCCTGATCCGCAAGGCGCTCGGTGTCACGGACATCCGCATCGAGATGAAGGAAGACCGCGTGGGCTTTCCCTGGTTTAAAGAGCTTCCTTCGCCGGACGAGATCAAAGCCTATACGCATTTCATCGCGGCGCTCTGCGAGATGAGCAGAAACGCGAAGCGCGTGACCGCCACCGAAAAGGAAGTTGACAACGAGAAATACGCATTCCGCTGCTTCCTTCTCCGGCTCGGATTCATCGGTGAGGAATACAAAACAGAACGGAAGATCCTGCTGAAGAACCTTTCCGGCTCCTCGGCGTTCAAGAGCGGCGCGAGACAGCCTGCGCCGGGTCTTGACCCGGTCCCCACACCGGAGAACACGGTGCCGTTCGACGTCGAGGAAGCGAAACGGAGACTGCAGGACCCCGCCGTACAGGCAGAGATCAGAGCGATCATCAACGGAGAGGACGGTGAAGCGGAATGATGCCTTTCATTTCAAAGTCTGCGCTGCTCCGGCTGCGCGAGATCTACAAACCCGGCACAAGGGTGGAACTTGTGAAGATGGATGATTTCCAGGCGCCGCCTCCGGGAACGCGCGGAACCGTCCGCGGGGTCGATGACATCGGCTCGATCATGGTGAGCTGGGACACGGGCAGCAGCCTGTCGGTGGCTTACGGCGAAGACGTGTGCAGGGTGGTGAGCGAAGATGACTGACAAGGTAAAGGAACAGATCCTCGCCGTCCGTGAAACGGGACTGACGAATATGTTTGATCTCCGCGCCGTGCAGCGCATCGCGTATGAGATGGACTTCTACGAACTGGTGACCTTCATCGAGGAGGAGAAAGCCGCGTATGTGCGGTTCATCCTCACCGGCGAAACGGAGTAAATTACACAGTTTCCGCGCCGGATATTTGTGTACTGTATTTCTCCGAAATGACTTGATATTTTAGCCGTTCAGAGTGATATATGTACATACCAAAACGAACGGAGGACAAACCGATGACCATCAACGAAGCCATGAGAAAGTACAGACTGCCGAACCCCTCGACGCCGGAAGACCTCGAGACACGCTGGAGCAAGGTGCTGACCTTCGGAGACAAGGTACTGCTTGCCGGACACTACTACAACGGACAGAACAGACCCTGCTTTTTCGGCGCGGTTTACGAGTTCCTTGACGATGACCATACCTGCGAAGGCACGGTAGGGCTTTACGCGGCAAGCGAGGTCGAATTCGAGGACGACGGCCACGCGATCGCCTGGGCAATGCGGCAGTAAACCACGGTAACTGAATACCCCCGGGACATGAGCCTTGCGGCTCTGTTCCTCGTTATGAAGGGTCACGCCTAATACGGCGGAGGCTCATTTTTTATGCTTTTTGAGAGGAGGACGCCTGTGAGAAAACTGAAAAAGTACACACCCACGAAGTTTATGGCGGAGACCTCCCGTTACGATAAGGAGGCGGCGGACTATGCCGTCATGTTCATAGAGTCCCTGTGCCACACCAAAGGCACGTGGGCGGGAAAGCCGTTTGAACTCATCGACTGGCAGGAGCAGATCGTCCGCGACCTGTTCGGCATTCTGAAGGAAAACGGATACAGGCAGTTCAATACCGCCTACATCGAGATACCGAAGAAACAGGGCAAGTCGGAGCTTGCCGCCGCCATCGCGCTTCTTCTCACCTGCGGTGACGGTGAGGAACGCGCCGAGGTGTACGGATGCGCCGCCGACCGCAACCAGGCAAAGATCGTATTCGATGTTGCCGTTGATATGGTGCGGTTCTGTCCGGCGCTCTCCAAGCGTGTGAAGATACTGGAGTCGCAGAAGAAGCTGGTCTACAAACCGACCAACAGTTCCTACCAGGTGCTTTCGGCGGACGTTGCGAACAAGCACGGCTTCAACACCCACGGCGTCATCTTCGACGAACTGCACACGCAGCCGAACAGAAAGCTGTTCGACGTCATGCTCCAGGGCAGCGGCGACGCGAGGATGCAGCCGCTATAT
>JAFZRS010000014.1 GCA_017619715.1 Oscillospiraceae bacterium
AAGAAGTAAACAACATAAAAAATTGGCGGCACAGAACCTGTGCCGCCAATTTTTTGTATAGCAAAAACCTCTAAAATCTTTGATTTCAGAGGTTTTTTGGTCCGAGTGGGGAGACTCGCCCGGCTCGCTGTCGCCAGCCGGCACGCACGCGGACAACGAAACAGCCCACAGGGCTGTTTCTCCCGCTGCGCGGGTGTCCTGTTCGAGTCTCCCTTCACAGAAAGAAACTGACAGACACGCTAAAGCGTATCTGCCAGTTTGGTCCGAGTGGGGAGACTCGAACTCCCAGCATCCAGCTCCCAAAGCTGGCGCGCTGCCAGTTGCGCTACACCCGGATTTCAATATAAAAAACGCGCCGTCGCGGACAGCACATTTACTATACCAGTTTTCAGCTTGCTTGACAAGAGTAAAAATGGCACGGCGTCCGCATGACGTGTACAACCTTGCCACGAAAGCCAAAAACACATTGACTTTTCACCGTGTCGGTCGTATCATTAAAATAGGTGAAATTGTAGATAGTGGGACAGAATGGGTAACTTTTTATGAATTGACGGACGTCTTTGCAGGGAAGGAGACCCGCGATGTTGGATCACTCTCTCACTCCGAGCCGCCCAACCGTATCAAAGATGAAAGGTTGATTTCATAGCCGTGGAAATAAAAACTTCTGTATTGATGTCGGTATATGGGAAGGATTGTCCGGAGCACTTGCAGTTAGCGCTGCGAAGCGTCTATGACGATCAGACGGTGAAGCCCGACGAGATCGTAGTCGTATTTGACGGCCCCTTGACCGGGGAATTATACAGCGTGCTGGATGCGTTTCGTTCCGGGAAAGAATCGTTTGTTTTTTACTGCCCGCTTGAGGAGAATGTGGGGCTGGGCGAAGCGCTTCGGATCGGCACGGGGTATTGTACGGGTGACTGGATTTTTCGCATGGACGCAGATGACATCAGCGATGCCCGCCGGTTTGAGCGGCAGATAGCGTATATCCGGGAGCACCCAGAGTGCGACGTGGTAGGCACGGATATTGCGGAGTTTCAAATCTCCGCGGACGAGCCGTATATACGCCGGCGAGTCTGTCCTGCGGATCATGCCGGCATTTTGAAAATGGCAAAGCACCGCACCCCCGTGAATCACGTATCGGCGGCAATAAAGAAAGAGGCTTTGCTGCGCTGCGGCGGATACATATCCCTGCCCCTGCTGGAAGACTACTACCTTTGGCTCAGAATGCTCTCGCAAGGCTGTGTATTTTCCAATATCCACGAATCGCTGGTCCATGTGCGAATCGGGAACGGCTTTTTGCAGAAGAGACGCCGGAGTGCGCGGATAAAAGGGTGGAAGACGTTGCAGCGGTTCATGTTGGATCACAAGATGATTTCCAGACCCGCCGCATGGGCGAATATGGTGTATGTTTTCCTGTTCACCACCATGCCGTCCGGCTTGAAGAAGTGGGCATATAAGAGAGCTTTAAGGAAGTAAAGCGCCGGGTGGTTTTTAGAAAGTAGGCTGTTTTATGGTTTTATTGCATGTGGCCATGATCGATGAAAACCCTTTTGCCGGTGTGAATGTGGCGGTGAAAGCGTTTCTCCGGTCGCAAAGCGCAGGCAACCGGTGCGCTCTTTGGAATCTTGCACCGACCCATGCACAAGGCGTAGAAACTGAGTTTTTATATGACCGGTTCAACGACTTGACAAAGCTCCCCGCCCCGTTTGACCGTCCGGATCTGGTGATTTTTCATGAGATCTACCGACCTGCTTTTTTGCAGATTTGCCGCCGGACGCGGCAGGAGAAGATACCGTATATCATCATTCCCCACGGTGGCTTGACCGGGCGAGCACAGTCCGTCAAGCGTGTCAAAAAGTGGGTTGCCAATCATTTGCTCTTTAACCGCTTTGTGCGTGGTGCGGAAGGAATCCAGTATCTTTCGGAGCGGGAACGGCAGGAGAGCCGCCCTAAGGAAAAGGCCTTTCTGGGCACGAACGGCATAGATGCTGTGCACCCGAAAGAGCGATGGAATGACCGCATTTCCCGAATTGTCTATATCGGCAGACTGGATATCTATATCAAGGGGATCGATCTTCTCCTGCAGGCAATCCGGACAGCAAAGGCTTCTTTTGCCGGCGGCTGCCGCGTTTCACTGTACGGCCCCGATGAAGACGGCGCCCACGAGGCAATCCGTCAGATGATCCGTGAGATGGATTTAGATGAGATCGTTGCCGTGTACCCTCCTGTTTCCGGCACGGAGAAAGAGCGGATTCTCACAGAGGCGGATTGCTTTATCCAAACCTCCCGGTCCGAGGGCATGTCCATGGGAATTTTGGAGGCGCTTTCCTACGGCTTGCCCTGCATTTTGACAGAGGGTACGTCGATGAAAGAGAATTTGGACGATTATGACGCCGGCTGGATTTGCAAAACTGATCCGACAGCCCTGTCTGCGCTTCTGACGGAGGTTCTCTCTGCTTCCGGAGATATACTGCGGGAAAAATCCGCAGGTGCGATCCGGCTGATCCAAGACCGGTTTTTGACCGGGCAGGTTGCCCGGGCGACGATAGATCAATACCAAAGTATCATTTTAGCGTATGGCGGGTAGATTTGATGTTTTTCTTTGAAAGGCTGATAGGCATAGGGTGCTACACCCTTGTGCTGCTGTTTGTGCTGCTGTTGCTGCGCGGCACGAACATTAAAACATCTAAAATACTGTTCTTCTATCTGGTGGGACTTGCTTTGATGGCTTTATATTATAAGCCATATAAAACGGCTGACCTGTATCGGATATTTGAGATCGTCCGGTATTACGGCAGGCAGAGCTGGAAGACCTTTTTTGAAAACACTGTCAAAGGTTCCTTATCGCCGACGGCGGATATCATGTATTGGGTATTCGGCAGGCTGCAAATAGCGCACTTGCTTCCGGTGTTTAGCTGTGTGACGTGTTATTCCGTCATTTTCTACGTGATTGCAGACTGTTCCGAACGGTTCCATCTCCAGCGGAAGAATACCACGCTCTTGCTCTTTTTTGTGATGGCGTCGGGGTTCTACATTCCCGTCATCGGCGGTATCCGCATGATGATGTCCCTGTGCATTCTTTTGTTCTGCTTTTATCGGACGTATATCCTTAAAAAAGTGACCCTGATCCATATTGTCCTCTACCTGTTGGCGCTTACCATACATGCTATGGCAGTGGCCGTGATTGCGGTTGCACTCTTTTCGCTGGTGTTTGGCAAAATTACGAAGGTGCGCTACAAGATTCTCCTCTTGCTTTTTCTCATAGCGGCAGCCTTTGAACTCAACCGTTTCGTTGATTTGACCCAACTCCTGGAAGAAAAGGCGAGCTTTTACCTGTATGAGGACACATACTTTGATATTTGGGAGTTTATCATCGGCTTAATCTCCGTTTTCTTTGAGCTTATCCTCTTGCTCCGTGTGAGAAAGGGGTCGATCCGGCTCCGGTTCTTTGAAATGATGACGGTGTTTTGCGTCTTGATCGCGGCGGTGTTTATCACCAGATTTTCCATTTTCCACCGGTTTTGCGTCGAAACGGCGTTGCTCATGGCACTGCCGCTTGCCGCCGTCTCCGTTTCTCCCGATGCAAGCGACACCCCCAACTCTTTTTTCCGGCAGTGGTTTGCCGTTTGGTCGTTGCTTTTGCTTATTGCCAATGCCGGCAGAGGTACCCTGTCCGGCCTGAAATTTTTTGAACTGCCATAAAGCATGAAAGCATATTCAGATTTTTCGGGAAGTGATACTGCTTGACAACGGAGAATTCACGCGCCCTGTTTTCCGTGGTTGTTCCGGTTTACAATGCCTCTTCCTATTTGGAAGAGTGTATAGAGAGCGTTTTGCACCAGACCTGCCCGGATTATGAGGTCATACTGGTAGACGACGGTTCAACGGACCGATCCGGTGCGCTGTGCGACCGGTATGCCTCGGACACGGTGACCGTTTTCCATCAGGAAAATCAGGGACATACCGCCGCACGCCAAAAGGGTGCGGAGCTGGCAAAAGGCGATTATGTGGTGTTTTTGGACAGCGATGACCTGCTGGATCCGCTTTTTTTGGAGAGGGTGCGGCAAACGCTGGACAAGGCGCCCGCCGACATGGTGCAGTGCCGGAGGCTGAGTTTTTTTGATCTCCGTCATCCGAACGGCCTTCAAGTTTGGGACAATCCCGTTCCTGATGGGTATTACGATGTCGAGAGAATTCAACAAACCGTTTATCCCTGCTTAATGATGGATCAAAGCGGGCGGTGCTTTCCACGAGCTATAAGTGCCAAGGCCATTCGCCGGGAGATTGTTTTAAAACACCTGCCTCGCGTGCCCGCCGTCATCAAGACGGGCGAGGATATGTGCGGAGTCATCTCCATGTTTGCAGATATCCGCACACTCTCGGTCATATCAGACGCCGTGTATCTCTACCGCATCGTCCCCGGCTCTATTTCCAGATCGCCAGATCCGGAGGCGCTGGTACGCTGTGCGTCTACGGTGGGTTTTTTGAAACAGTGCCTTCCCATTGCGGAAACGGTTTTGTACCCGCAGTATTTGCGTCTTTGCATACAGCAGGCGTACAGCGCGTGTGTGCAGGTACTGCGCTCGGGAGAGCGGAAGAAGATCCGCGCGGCATATGACTGCTTTTCGCGGCAAACAGGCTTTTGTGAGATTTTGCGGCAGGCGCAGTTTACCGACCGCCGCCTGCGTATGAAGAAAGAGCTGCTGCAAAGGGAATGGTTTTGGGCGATCCGGTTTCTGAACCGTTCGCATTGAACGGGGAGCGGAATGGAAGAAATCACCAATGTGAGATAAAAACAACTGCTGCCCAATGAAGCGTTGGTTCATCTCAAATCCGTATGTGATACGTACCATTTGCGGTATTGGCTCTCCAACGGCTCTCTTCCGGGCGCTGGATACAACGCATACCTTACAAAACTATATGGAGATTACAGGCGTGATTTACCGAAGGAAACGCAGGTTTCAAATCACGTGATACGCGTATGGAAAAAGCAATAAACCGAAGAGAATTTATCCGTAATTTGTCCAAAGTGGTGTTCAGCCAGGGACTGACCGTTTTCTCGGGCGTTCTGGTAGGATTCATCGTTCCGAAGGTTTTAGGCGTCACGGGATACGGCTTTTACCGGCTCTACACCATGTACTTCGTCTATACCTCGCTGCTGCACTTCGGCTTCGTGGACGGGGTGCTGCTTCGGTATGCCGGCTGTTCCTATACGGAGCTGGACAAGGCGCAGATGCGGACGCTCTCCCTGTTTTATATGGTGTTTCAAGCCGCCATGGGAGTGTTGTTCGTTGCGGCGGGTTTTTGGATCGGCGCGTCGGATTACGGCTTCATCTGCATGATGCTGGGGCTCAATCTTTTCGTGACGAACACCATGACGTATTTTCAGTTCATTTCCCAGGCGACACAGCGCTTTACGGAGTTTTCCCTGCGCAACAGCCTCGTCTCCTCCGCTAAAATAGTCATCTGCCTTGTGCTGCTGGCGATGTATTGGCGCACTGGTGCGTACGTGTCTTATAAACTGTACTTAACCCTGCTCTTTTTGGTGGACAGCGCTATGCTGCTGTGGTATGTCAGAACCTACCGGGATATCATTTTCGGCAGCAGACATTCCCTTTCCGATGAAAAAACAACGATTGTGCGGCTTTTCAAAACAGGCATCATTCTCACTGTCGCGTATCAGGTAGGACATCTGGTTTTTGTGCTGGATCGGCAGTTTGTGTCGCTTCTCTTTTCAAGAGAAACGTATTCTGTCTACTCGTTCGCATATAGTATCATATCCCTTTTCGCCACGATGGTGGCGACGATCTCCACTGTTTTGTTCCCCATGCTCAAATCGCTGACGAAGGAGAACGTCATGCGTCATTATCCTGCCATGTCGGAGATGATTGCGATGATCTCCGGCGCCGCACTCATCTGCTTTTACCCGTTGCAGGAGATCATTACGCGGTTTCTCCCGGAATACAGTGATTCGCTGAACTATTTGCGTATTGTCTTCCCTTCGCTTTTACTCACCACTTCCATTTCCGTGGTCGGTTTTACGTATTTTAAGGTTCTGGATCGGAACTTTCATTATTTCCTGTTCGGTCTGTCCGCCTTGCTTGCGGGCGCGGCGCTGAACGCCGGAGCGTATGCCGTCGCAGGCTCGCCGGAGGCGATCTCCTGGGCTTCCATCGTGACGCTGTTCCTCTGGCTTCTGGGCATCCGGATCTACTTTTGGAAAAACTACCGCATTTCTTTTTGGAAGAATCTCGCTTATATTGTCTGTGTGTTGGGTTTGTACTATTTTGTGTTCTTTGTGTTGGGCGGTACATGGCTGTGCGCCGTTGTATACGGCGCGGCGTTCGGGATCTTTTCCGTTTTGTTTTATCACAGGCGGCGTAAGTGACCGATGTAGCGCGTATTACGATGATTTTTGACTGATTGTCTTAACAGAAGGGGCGCCTCACCGATTCCGTGAGATGCCCCTTCTCTGCTTGCAGAAATAGAAAAACAGCAGCCGCGCCACAGCGCGTCTGCTGTTTTTGGTCCGAGTGTCGAGATTCGAACTCGAGGCCTCTTGAACCCCATTCAAGCGCGATACCAAACTTCGCCACACCCGGATATAAAATTCTATCTGCCTCATCAGCCTATTCAATATACCACACCTGTTTTGTTTTTTCAAGTCCTAAAATCTGTTTTTTTCGTTCTTGCGCTGCCAACAAGGCTCATCTTGTATTACAAGGGGCTGCGTGTTATACTAACATAGTATTGCGGCAGTGTCCGCCGAAGGGCGGCTCATACCGGAATCAGGGAGGAAACGACAGGCATGGACAAACGCACGTTGCTGGATCGCGTGGCGTCTGACGGCGAAGAGAGGATACTGCTCGGACGCATATGGGACAAATATGACCGGTGTCTGCGGCGGAATATTCCCGCCTGTACCCCCTTTCTCTCGCCCAAAGAGCAGCAGGCGGCGGTGCGGCTGTTGCACGCCATGGGTGTGGAGGACGGAGGTGGGTTATGGGGCGGCTATCCGGGCGCGGAGCGATGCCAGATTCACTTCTTGCCCGAGTGGCAGACGGAGCCAATCGCCGACGCGGTGGTCTGTCTGCGCTGTTCCTTTTATGAGGAGAATGCGTTGAGCCACCGGGATTTTCTGGGAAGTCTTATGGGGCTGGGATTGACCCGGGAGAGCATCGGGGATATACTGGTCTCACCCGACAGCGCCGATATCCTGATATCAGCCTCCGTAGCGGAGCATCTGGAGCGCGACTGGAACAGCGCCGGACGCACGGCGCTGCAGGTACGGCGCATTGCGTCCGGGGAGGTGCGTCCTCCGGCGCGGCAGGTGAAGGAATTACGGGATACGGTGTCCTCCCTGCGGCTGGACAGCGTGCTGTCTGTGGGCTTTTCCGTCAGCCGCGGCAAGGCAGCGGAGGCGGTGGAAAGCGGGCGCGTGCAGGTGAACTGGGAGGATTGTCAAAAGAATGACCGTCTGCTGGGCGAAGGAGACGTGCTGACCGTGCGGGGACTGGGCAAATGCAGGTTAACCGCTGTGGGCGGCGTAACGAAGAAGGGACGCATTTTTATTACCGTAGAGCGGTATTTGTGAGGAAAAGCATGGATCGAAAGAAGATTGACCGGATCAATGAGCTCTCGCGCAAGGCGAAAAGCGCCGAGGGGCTGACCGCGGAGGAACGTACGGAGCAGTCGTCGCTGCGCCGGGAGTATATAGACGCCGTGGTGGGCAATTTGCGGCAGGAGCTGGACCACACCTGGGTGGTGGACGAGCACGGCAACAAGCGGAAGCTGAAGGGAAGAGGAGGACGTTGAACAGATGGCGGAATACTACTATGGCGGCGCGAACCTCTCCCCCGACCCCAATCAGCCCCAAAAGCCCGACAACGGGGATTTCATCTCCTGGGGGCTTATTGTGGTATTTTTCATCACGGGACTGTGGCCTGTGGGACTGGTTTTATTGCTCGTCAAGTTATTTGGCAGCGATGGGAAGAAGAAAGCCGGTTTCAGCACGCCTAAGGTGAGCGCTTCCGCGTCTAACGAACCGGAGAAAGCGGGGCAGAACAGCCGTGCGGCACAAACCGTCAAGAAGGTGACACAAACGCCCCAGTACGGTGATAAGGGAATTCGCGTCATGCGCATCGTGGGCATTGTGCTGTCCATTCTCGGTGCGGTGGCAATGCTGGGAGGACTGAGTGAAGTCGCCAATTACAGCGATCTGTGGCGCTTTGCGATCAGTGAGCTGTCCTTCGGATTTGGCGTTTTGGCAGGTGGATTGGGTCTGCTGGCAGGCAGTGCGTCCATGCGCCGCCGCAGCCGCCGGTTTGCCAAATATATGGCGGCGGCGGGCAAGAAGGAGAAAATTCCCGTTCAGTTCCTCGCCGACGCGGCTGAGGTATCGGAATCCAAGGCGGAACGGGATTTGGAGATCATGGTGGAAAAAGGGATGTGGGGACCGGAGGCGTACGTGGACAATACCCGCGATATCCTCTTTCGCACGCAGCAGGCAGCGTCGGCGTATTTTGATGACCGCCGGAGACAGTCTGCGCCGCCCCCGCAGGCAGAGGAGGGGTATTCCGGGATGCTGCGGAATATCCGCCGGGCAAATGACCGTATTGCCGATCCGGAGTTGTCCGCCAAGATTGACCGATTGGAGGAGATCGCGGCGCGTATTTTCCGTGCCGTTGAGGAATCTCCCGCCAAGAAGGAGAAGGCGAGCACCTTTCTCCATTACTATCTGCCCACCACGCAAAAACTGCTCGATAGCTATGCCGACTTTGAGGAGGCAGGCGTCAGCGGCGCGAATTTGAGCCAGGCAAAAGCGCGGATCGAAAAGACAATGGACAATATTGTCTCCGGCTTTGCCCGCCAGCTCGATGAGCTCTATCAGGTGGACGCCATGGATGTGGACAGCGATATCCGTGTTATGGAGACCATGCTGCGCCGGGACAACGGCTCTGCGGCGGAGGATTTTGGACTGGGCGGCGGCACCGCCGTGCAGGATTGGGAAGAGGAATGACGCCACGGCGGAGATGTCCGGGCAAAAGAGATGAAGACCGTGTCGGGGAAGCGCCCTGACACGGTCTCTATACATATTAAAATAAAAAACTCTTGCAAAAGAGGGGAAAATAGGCTACAATGCGAAACAAGTATAAAAAGGGGAGGGATCGGCAATGCCGGAGACGATCACCAGCCGCGCCAATCCGCTGATCGGACACCTCCGCCATCTGGCGGCGTCGGGTAGTTACCGGCGTGAGCAGGGGCAGTTTTTGTGCGACAGCCCCAAGCTGCTGGGCGAGGCGCTTGCGTGGCGCGCACCGGTGGAGACGGTGGTTTATACCGCCGGCGTACCGTTGCCGCCGCTGCCGGACACGGTGCGCTGTGTAGAAGTGCCGGAGACACTGATGGCAGCCGTTTCCCCCATGAAAACGCCGCAAGGCGTATTGTTTACCTGCCGCATGGACGCTTTGGAGCTTCCCCGGCTTCTCACCGGCGAGCGGTATGTGGTGCTCGACGGCGTACAGGATCCCGGCAACGTGGGTACGGTGCTGCGCACGCTGGACGCCTTCGACGGTGACGGACTGCTGTTGCTGTCGGGGTGCGCTGATCCCTTTGGGCATAAGGCGATCCGCGCCTCTATGGGCGCGATTTTCCGCCGCCCGGTGTGGCAGTGTACGCCGTCGGAACTGCGTGCATTGCTCCGCCGCAGCGTCTTGCCTCTCTATGGCGCGGCGTTGCGGCAAGATGCGCTTGATGCCCGTCAGGTATCGCTGCAACGCAGCGCGATCGCCATCGGTTCAGAGGGCCGCGGGTTAAGCGCGGAGGTGCTGGAGCTGTGCGACGAAACGGTCTATATCCCCATGAGCCCGCGCTGTGAGTCGCTCAACGCGGCGGCGGCGGCGACGGTACTGTTGTGGGAAGCATATCGGTAAGGGGAGGATCGAACCGTGGCGCCATTGAAATACTGGATCTGGCTCGCCTCGCTGCCGGGTCTGACAAATCGCAGTAAGCTGTTGCTTTTGGAGCATTTTTCCTCACCCGAGGACGTATATTACGCCGACGAGGAATTGGCGGTAAGGGCGGGATTGAGCCGGGAGCAAGCACAGCGGATAGGGGATAAGTCCCTGCGCCGCACGGAGCAGATTCTCTCGGAATGTGCCCGAAAGGAGCTGTTTGCGGTGACTATGGCGGACGCGGCCTATCCGGTGCGTCTTCGGAACATCTATGATCCGCCGTTGCTGCTGTATGGTAAAGGCGCCATGCCGCTTTTTGATGAGGAAGCGGCGATCGGCGTGGTCGGTACGCGCAAGGCTACGCCCTATGGCGTGCAGGCGGCGGAGGAATTGAGCTGCCAGATGGCGCGCCAAGGTGCGCTGATCGTGTCGGGTATGGCGCTGGGGATTGATGCGGCGGCGCACCGCGGCGCGCTGCGTGCCGGTGGTTTTACGGCGGCGGTACTGGGCTGCGGCGTAGATATGGTATACCCGGAGGCAAACCGCCGGATCTATGAGGATATTGCCGCCACAGGCGTACTGCTGTCGGAATATCCGCCGGGGAGCGGATCGGACGGGTGGCACTTCCCGGCGCGCAACCGTATCATCAGCGGCTTGAGCGCAGGTGTACTGGTGGTGGAAGCGCCGAAGGGCAGCGGCGCGTTGATTACAGCCAACATGGCGCTGGAACAGGGGCGTGACGTGTTTGCCGTGCCCGGTCCCATTGACGCGCCCAATAGCTGGGGCTGTCATCAGCTGATCCGCGGCGGCGCGGGACTGGTGAGCGATGCGTGGGATCTTTTGAGCGAATATGAGGGGCATTTTCCCCACAAACTGCATCTGAAAGAGGAAAAGCTGACCTCGGTCTTTCAGGAAGAACCGGCGATTGTACTGCCGGGCGAGACGACAGAGGAGTTACCGCTCATAGACGGTACGCGCTGGCAGGCATTGGACGATGACCAGCGCCGTATTCTGCGCACGATGCAGACCGCACCCATGCTGACGGACGACATTGCCGATGCCGCCGAACTGCCTGTGCGGCGCGTGCTGTCGGCGTTAACGGTATTGGAGATTGAGGGCTGTGTCCGCAGCGAAGGTGGGCGGTATTTTACCCTTGCGGTACGGTTGAACGGAGAGGAGTAAGAGGCTATGACGAAGAAAGCGGAGAAAAAACTGGTGATCGTGGAGTCCCCTGCCAAGGCGAAAACGATCGGGAAATATTTGGGACCGGACTATGTGGTGAAAGCCTGTATGGGTCATCTGCGCGATCTGCCCAAAAGCAGCATAGGCGTGGATATCGAGGGGGACTTTGAGCCGGATTACCGCCCCATCAAAGGCAAAGAGGAGATCATTCGCGACTTGAAGCAGGCGGCGGACAGCAGCAGCATGGTGTATCTTGCGACCGACCCGGACCGGGAAGGCGAGGCGATCTCATGGCATCTGCAACAGCTCTTGGAACTGGAGGCGGATAAGACACGCCGCGTCACCTTTAACGAGATCACGAAAAAGGTGGTTACGGACAGCATCAGCGCACCCCGCGCCATCGATCAGGATCTGGTGGACGCCCAGCAGGCGCGGCGCTTGCAGGATCGTATCGTGGGATATCAGATCTCCCCCGTCATGTGGAAAAAGATCCGCCGCGGACTCAGCGCCGGACGTGTGCAGAGCGTGGCGACCCGCATGGTGGACGACCGGGACCGGGAGATCGATGCGTTTGTGGAGCAGGAGTACTGGACACTGGACGCGCTGTTGAAAAACGCGGCAGGCGTGTCGTTCAGGGCGCGCTATTACGGACGAAACGGCAAGAAGTATGAACCGGCCTGTCAGTCGGAAGTGGATAGCTTACAGCAGGAACTGTGCCAGCTTCCCTTTACCGTCAGCGGCGTGAAACGGGCTGATAAACAGCGTTCTCCCGCACCGCCCTTTACCACCTCTACCTTGCAGCAGGAGGCGTCCCGCAAACTGAATATGACCCCGCGCCGCACCATGGCGATTGCCCAGCAGCTCTATGAGGGCGTGGATATCACCGGCGAGGGCACCGTGGGTCTGATCACCTATATGCGTACGGATTCTCTGCGTATTTCCGCGGAGGCACAGAGGGAGGCGCGCAGTTTTATTGACAGTCGTTACGGTGCGGCGTACCGCCCGAACAGCTACCGCCAGTATAAGGCGAAAACCGGCGCGCAGGACGCCCATGAGGCGATCCGCCCCAGCAGCGTGACGCTGACGCCCGAGCAGGTCAAAGGCGATCTGACGGCGGAGCAGTACCGGCTCTATCGCCTGATCTGGGGACGTTTTCTGGCAAGTCAGATGGCGAACGCCGTCTATGACAGTGTCAGCGTAGAGGTGTCCGCCGGGGAGCATACCTTCCGTGCCACCGCCGGCACGCTGAAATTTGCCGGCTATACCGCGGTGTATGAAGAGAGCCGGGACGAGGAAAAAGAGGAAAAGGAACTGCCCCTGCCGGAGCTTCATGAGGGTGAGAGCGTAGAACTGGACGGGTTTGAGCCGCTCCAGCACTTTACCCAACCTCCCGCCCATTACACCGAGGCGACACTGATCCGCGCCATGGAAGAGCAGGGTATCGGACGACCCTCCACGTATGCGCCCACCGTATCCACGATTCTTGATCGCGGCTACGTGAAAAAGAACGGAAAGTATCTTTTTATCACCAATTTAGGCCGAACGGTTACCGACTGGATGAAACTGCATTTTTCCGATGTGGCGGATACGCGTTTTACCGCCCATATGGAACAGCTCCTGGACAGCGTGGAGGAGGGGAAAACCCCCTGGAAAGCTGTGCTGCGTGAGTTTTACGACGGCTTTGCCGACCGTTTGCAGGAGGCGGAGCAGGGTGAGTATGTGAAAGTGCCGGACACGGTCAGCGAGGAGCTGTGTCCCGTCTGCGGCCGCCATCTGGTAGAGAAGGAGGGGCGGTTTGGTCCGTTTCTCGCCTGCCCCGGTTTTCCGGAGTGCAGTTTCACCATGCCGCTGGTGGTACAGATGCCCGGTCGGTGTCCCAAGTGCGGCGGCAGGCTGATGAAGCGCACCGGCGTCAGCAAAAAGACGGGCAAGCAGTACACCTATTACTGCTGTGAGTTTACCAATAACCACTCCGGCGGTGAGCCGTGCGACTTTATGACGTGGGACGTGCCGGTGAAGGACGATTGTCCCGCCTGCGGTCAGACCATGTTTAAGCGTGCCGGACGCGGCTTCAAGCGCCCCTTCTGCATCAATCCCGCCTGCTCTCATTTCCTGCCGGAGGATAAGCGCGGCTATTATAAAAAGCCCGATGAGCCGGCGGAGCAGGGCGATAAAAAGCCGACGAAGAAAAAGACCGCCGGGGGAACGAAAAAGAAATGAGCCGGGTAACAGTTATCGGCGCGGGATTGGCAGGCAGTGAGTGCGCCTGGCAGCTGGCACAGCGGGGTATTGCGGTCACGCTGTGCGAGATGAAGCCGGAAAAGACCACTCCGGCGCATACAACGGCATATTTTGCCGAGCTGTGCTGTTCCAACTCCCTGCGCTCGGATCAGTTGGAAAACGCGGTGGGTCTACTAAAGGAGGAACTGCGCCGTCTGGGCAGCCTCATTATCCGCTGTGCAGACGCCACACGTGTGGGCGCCGGCGGCGCACTGGCGGTGGATCGCCACGGCTTCGCCCGAATGGTGACTGAGGAGATCTGCAGCCACCCTCTCATCACGGTGCTGCCCGGCGAGGTGCGTGAAATCCCGGAAGGCGACGTGGTCATTGCCTCCGGACCGCTCACTTCCGATGCTTTGGCACAGGAGATCACCAAGCTGCTCGGCACCGAGAATACCTTGCACTTTTTCGATGCCGCCGCGCCGTTGGTGAGCTTTGAGAGCGTGGATATGTCCAACGCGTATTTTGCCAGCCGCTACGGGAAGGGCGAACCGGATTATGTAAACTGCCCCATGGATCAGGAGGAATACCGTGCATTCTGGGCGGCGCTGAAAGACGCGCAGGAGGCGGAGGTACACGGCTTTGAGGACGGGCAGGTGTTTGAAGGCTGTATGCCGGTGGAGGTCATGGCACGGCGAGGGGAGGACACGCTGCGCTACGGACCGCTCAAGCCCCGCGGACTACCCGATCCGCGGACGGGGCGTGAGCCGTATGCGGTGGTGCAGCTTCGCCGGGACAATGCCGACGGTTCCATCTACAATCTGGTGGGATTCCAGACCCATTTGAAATGGGGAGAACAGCGGCGTGTGTTCAGCATGATTCCGGCGCTGCGTCAGGCGGAGTTTTTGCGCTACGGCGTGATGCACCGCAATACGTATCTGGATTCGCCGAGCCTGCTGGATCGGTATTACCGGCTCAAGAGTGAGCCGCGCATCGCCTTCGCCGGGCAGATGACCGGCGTAGAGGGGTACGTGGAATCCTGCGCCAGCGGATTTCTGGCAGGCGTAGAGACGGCGCGCCGCCTGCTCCGTCAGCCGCCGGCGGATTTCCCGGCGGAGACGGCGATCGGTGCGCTGGCGCTGTACGTGAGCAATGAGAGCGTAGGGCAGTTCCAACCCATGAACATAAACTTCGGCATCATACCGCCGCTGGACCATCGGGTCAAGGGAAAGCGGAACAAGAACGCGGAGCTTTCCCGGCGGTCACTGGAACTGATAGAGAAACGAAAAGCGGAAGGACTGGGGATATGAAGATCATCATAGACGCCATGGGCGGCGATTACGCGCCGCTGGAAATCGTCAAAGGCGCGGTGCAATCGCAAAAGCGCTGGGGTGCGGAGCTGATTCTCACGGGTGATGCGGAGGCGATCCTGCGCGCTTTGGAAAGCTGCGGTGAGAGCACTGTACCAAAGGGCATGGAGATTGTCCATACCACGCAGACGGTGGAGATGTGCGACGATCCCGCCACGGTGTTTCGCCGCAAGAAGGACAGCTCCATGGGCGTAGCCTTACAGCTTTTGCATGAGGGAAAAGGCGATGCGGTGGTGTCGGCAGGATCTACCGGCGCATTGCTTACCGGCGCTACGCTGATCGTTAAGCGCGTGCGCGGTATCCGCCGGGCGGCGATGGCGCCTGTGATTCCCACATCCACAGGGAAAGCGGTGCTGATCGACTGCGGCGCCAACGCCGAGTGTACGCCGGAATATCTGGTGCAGTTTGCGTATCTGGGCAGCTTCTATGCCAAGCGCGTGCTGGGACTGGAACAGCCCCGGGTGGGACTGTTGAACATCGGCGCCGAGGACAGCAAAGGGACGGCATTACAAAAAGAGACGCTCCACTGGCTTCGCTGCGCGGACGAGGAAGGACACCTGCATTTCATCGGCAACATTGAGGCGAAAGAGGCGATCAAGGGCGGCTGTGACGTGATCGTATCGGACGGCTTTTCGGGGAATATCATGCTTAAGAGCATGGAGGGTACCGGCTCTCTTGCCGGCGGCGCCATGAAGGAGATTTTCAAGAAGAATTTACTGACGAAGCTGGCGGCGCTGTTGGTGATGCCGGGTCTGCAGGCGTTCAAAGACCGCCTGGATCCCAATAAGGTAGGCGGCACGGCGTTTATCGGCATTTCCAAGCCGGTAATCAAAGCGCATGGCTCGTCCAACGCCGAGGCGATTGAAAACGCGGTGGGACAGGCGATTCGCTTTGCCCAAAGCGGTCTCATAGCGGATATAGAGGCGAACGTGGAGTTGATGCATGTGGAAAAAGAGGAAAAGGAAAAATAGCTATTGACACACAATGGGAATTGCCGTATTATTTTTCAAGACAAACGGCTCGAAAGGAGGGAACCTGTATGACGGCAGACGAAATCTTTAAGACATTGCAGGATTTGATCGCGGAGCAGTTTGCCCTGGAAGCGGAAGAGATCAGCATGGAAAGCTCCTTTGTCGACGATCTGGGTGCTGACAGCGTGGATCTGGTAGAGCTGGTCATGGCGATGGAGGAAGAGTTCGACATCGGCGAGATCAACGAAGAGGATCTGACGGCGCTCAAAACAGTCGGCGACTGTGTGCGCTATCTCGGCGGAAAGCTCAGCGACTGATAATATCGGATCAACAGTTGAAAAAGGAATCCCGCCGCTCCGGCGGGTTTTCTTTTTCAGGTGTGGAAAAGGAGAGAGTATGGACACATTGGAACAGCGTTTAGGCTATACCTTTCGCAATCGGGAACTGCTGCGCGGCGCGATGATCCACAGCTCCTATGCCAATGAACATCGCGTTAGCGGGATTGCCAGCAACGAACGCATGGAGTTTTTAGGCGACGCGGTGCTGGGACTGGTGTCAGGCGAATACCTGTACCACATGCACCCGGACGCGCCGGAGGGTGATCTGACCCGTCTGCGGGCGGCGCTGGTGTGTGAGGAGAGTCTCTATGAGGTGGCGCAAAGCCTGGGTTTGGGCGCGTATTTGAAATTGGGCAAGGGCGAAGAGAGCGGCGGCGGCCGCGCCCGTCCCTCCATCTTGGCGGACGCCACCGAGTCGGTGTTTGCGGCGGTGTATCTGGACGGCGGCATGGAGGCGGCGCGTGAGCTTATTGACCGCGTGCTGCTCAACCGGGAGCATGAGGCGGCGGTGGAACAGCGGCGGCGGGACTATAAAACCGCCCTGCAGGAGCTGGTACAGCGCAAGGCGGGACAAGTACTGCGCTACGAGATGGCGGACGCCGCCGGTCCGGATCATGCCAAGGTGTTCACCTTTCATGTGCTGCTCAACGGTGAGAATATCGGCAGCGGCAGCGGTCACAGCAAAAAAGAGGCGGAGCAGGCGGCGGCGCGCGCGGCGTTGGAACGCCTGACGGAGCAGAAATAGAGAAAAGGCGGACGCTTCAAAGGAAGCGTCCGCCTTTTTCGGTGTATGGGTGGGGAATTTTCTGTGGCATTTTTTTCCGGGCTGTGGTATAATCATGTAAATAACAATGGAGTCATATTTCTATCGGGTATTTTGGGAGGATTGGAAAGAGCTATGACATTTTTTACAGCCGTTTTATTGGGACTGGTACAGGGCGTAGCGGAGTTTTTGCCCATATCCAGCTCCGGTCATCTGGCGATTGCCCAGAACCTGCTGGGTCTGCAGACGGAGATCCCGGAGTTTTACGATGTGTTGCTGCATTTGGGCACGCTGTTGGCGATCTTTGCCGCCTACTGGTCGGATATTTGCGACATGGTGCGTGAGCTGATCGGCGGCGTGCGTGATATTGCCCACGGCAGCACCCCCACGCCGGTGCCGCCGGCACGTCGGCTCATTGTGCTGATTATACTGGGCACACTGCCGCTTTTTGCACTGCTGCCCATTCATAAAAAGGTACAGGCGCTGGGAAACAATATGATGTTTATCGGTGTGGCGCTGATCGTTACCGGTTTCCTCCTTTTTGCCTGCGATCTGGTTCGCAAGGGGCACAAGAACGAGCGCACCGCAACGTGGATAGACGTGCTGATCGTGGGCGCGGGACAGGCGATCGCCACGCTGCCGGGTATTTCCCGCTCCGGCATGACCATCACCGCCGGCTGTTTTGTGGGCTTTGAGCGGCGTTTTGCCGTACGTTTTTCGTTCCTGCTGTCTATTCCGGCGGTGTTGGGCGCGAATATTCTCAGCTTGAAGGACGCGCTGGAAGTCGGCGTAGACGGTTCGCAAATCCCCGTATATCTGGCAGGTGTAGCGGTGGCGGCGGTATCAGGCTACCTCTGCATTCGCCTGCTGCGGATGATTGCGGAAAAGGGCAAATTCGGCGCATTCTCTTACTATTGCTGGGCAATCGGTCTGGCAACGCTGATACTCAACGCGGTTTTGCGTACCATTGAGTGAGGTCGATATGGCAACAACACAGAAGAAAAAAACCACAGGGGAAAAAGGTACACAGGGGAAAAGCGCACCCCGCAAGCGCAGCGCTCCGCCGCCTAAGCCCGCCTATAACCTAACGGCGCGGCTGGTAGGCGGACTGGTGTGTTTGCTGTTGGCGCTTTGTACGCTGGTCAGCTATTTCAGCGCAGACGCGCTGTTTGTGGCATTTTTTGCCGGAATCCTCAAAGGACTGTTTGGATACGGCTACTATCTGGCGGCGGCGGCGCTGGCGGCCGCCGGCGTGGTGCTTATCGCCCATAAAGACCGTCCTGTTGCGCTTCGCACCGTTGCGGCTCTGGCGTTGGTCGTGCTGATGGGCTGTCTCATGCACCTTCTTTTGAGCCGCGCCGCCTACGGTTCTTTGAGCGATGTGAAATCCATGTGGCGCGACGGCGCGGCGCTGTTGGGCGGCGGCGCTGTTTCCGGCTGGCTGGCGGCGGCGCTTTCCACCGTATTCGGTAAGATTATCTCCATGGTTTTACTGTTGGTGCTGTTGGCTGCGGCACTGCTGGTATTTCTTCATATAACCCCCGGCGAGTTGGCCGCTGCCGTTCGGGAACGGGCGGCTTATAAAGACGAGGAGACAGATGAGGAGGACGAGTGGGAGCCGGAGGACGACGGTTTTTTGCCTCCGCCCCGCCAGACACAGCCGGAACCGCAGCGCCGTCGGCGTCAGAGCATAGATATCCCTCTGGACGGCGAAGAACCGTCCCGTATGGCAGCGGACAGTTCCTCCCTGCCCCGACCGGAGAAGAAACGCTTGTTTGCTGACCGCCCTGCGGATATCCGTACGCCGGCGGAGGTGCTCGATCCCACCCTTGTTCCCCCGCCGCAGGCGGATCCGGAGGCAAAGAAACCGCGCCGCCGCCGGGAGAAAGAGCTGTCCCGGGAAGATGTGAAAGCCGCCGCGGAGCAGGTGACGCAGGAGATTGAGGAGGAGCTGGAGACAGGCGAGGAAAGCTATCAGTATCCGCCGGTTACCCTGTTGGAGAAGAACGCTCCCGGCAACTATACCGAGGTGGGCGCAGAGCTGAGGAACAATTCCCGGCGTCTGGCGGAGACACTGCGCTCCTTCGGCGTGGACGCCACCGCCGGCGAGGTGGTACACGGTCCGAGTGTTACCCGCTACGAGTTTACGCTGGATCAGGGCGTCAAGCTCAGCAAGATCACGAATCTCTCTGATGATATTGCGTTGGCGCTGGGCGCCAGCGGTGTGCGCATCGCACCCATTCCCGATAAGATCTCGGTGGTGGGCATCGAAGTACCCAACCGCGTGGTGACGGCGGTGCGTATCCGCGATGTGATCGAGTCCCGTGCCTTTGTGGATCACGGTTCCCGGGTGGCGTTTGCCATCGGCAAGGACATCGGCGGCAATCATATTGTGGGCGATATATCCCGACTGCCCCATGTGCTGATTGCCGGCACCACCGGCTCGGGTAAATCCGTCTGCACCAATTCGCTCATTGTCAGCTTACTCTATAAGTCCACGCCCGATGAGGTGCGTTTCATCATGGTAGACCCTAAAATGGTGGAGCTTGCGCCGTATAACGGGATCCCGCACCTGCTGATCCCTGTGGTCACCGACCCGAAGAAGGCGGCCGGCGCACTGCAGTGGGCGGTATTCGAGATGATGAAGCGCTACAAGATGTTCTCGGAAAAAGGCGTCAAGGATTTGGCAGGCTTCAATGCGCTGGCACAAAGCGACCCGGAGCTTAAGAAATTGCCTACCGTGGTGGTGGTGATCGACGAGCTGGCGGATCTGATGCTGGTGGCGGCGAAAGAGGTGGAGGAATCCATCTGCCGCGTGGCGCAGATGGGACGTGCCGCGGGCATGCATCTGGTGATCGCCACCCAACGTCCGTCGGCGGACGTCATTACGGGTCTAATGAAGGCCAATATTCCCAGCCGCATCGCCTTTGCGGTAGCGTCGTCACTGGAAAGCCGCATTATTCTGGATACCACCGGCGCGGAGAAGCTGGTGGGTAAGGGCGATATGCTCTATTTTCCGCTGGGCATGCAAAAGCCATTGCGCGTACAGGGCTGTTTTATCACGCCCGAGGAGATCGAGCGCGTGGTGACGTTTGTCAAGGAGAGCGGCGAGGTCCATTACGATCAGAGCGTGATCGACCAGATCGAGACGGCGCTGAAAAAAGAGGAGAAGGGAAGCAAGAGCGCACCCGGCGACAGCGAGGATACCGGCGAAGACGGCGACGAGCTGCTGCCCGCCGCGGTGGACGTGGTACTGGAGGTGGGGCAGGCGTCCGTTTCCATGCTCCAGCGCCGCTTGAAACTGGGTTACTCCCGCGCGGCGCGTCTGGTGGATCAGATGGAGGAGCGCGGCATCGTGGGACCCTTTGAAGGCTCCAAGCCGCGTCAGCTCCTCATCACCAAAGCCCAGTGGCAGGAGATGCAAATGAAGCGCATCGGCGATGAGCCGGGAGCGGAGGCAGAGTTTGACCGTTACGGCACGATTTCCGACGCCTTTGAAAGCCACGACGCATTGGATTGAGAGATAATACAACAAAAAAGACCGCCTGTTGGCGGTCTTTTTTGTTGTTGGTGCTCCGTCGGAGATTCGAACTCCGGACACCCTGCTTAAAAGGCAGGTGCTCTACCGACTGAGCTAACGGGGCAGGGGAAGTATATCATCGTAGGGTATAACCCAAATGAATCTGGCAGGGATGGCTGGACTCGAACCAGCGGATGAGGGAGTCAAAGTCCCTTGCCTTACCACTTGGCTACACCCCTAACGTGGAGAAGAAATGAGGGATTGGGATCGCTCCCAATCCCTGATCTTCTGTGGGGTGGGTAAAGGGACTCGAACCCTCGACACCCGGAACCACAATCCGGTGCTCTAACCAACTGAGCTACACCCACCACATATACCGGCATGGGAAAAATGGCTGACAAGACCGGCAAAAATGGCACGCCAAGAGGGACTCGAACCCCCGGCCTACTGCTTAGAAGGCAGTTGCTCTATCCAACTGAGCTATTGGCGCATAGATAAACAGTTGGAGCGGGTGACGGGAATCGAACCCGCATCCCCAGCTTGGAAGGCTGGTGCCCTGGCCATTGTGCTACACCCGCACATTTCCCTCCGCAGAAATCGTCAGCTTTGATAGGATACCACGAAATAACCGGGCTGTCAATACCTCCCAATGGATTTTTATGCAGTAGAAAGGGGTTGTTTTGTCGACGGAGACGCGATTCGTGTGTACCGCACGGCGTTTCAGACAAAACGGAGGTCTTTTTCCACCAAGTACAGGTATTCTTTTACGTGGATATCCCGACCGCTCAAATTTCGGCAGGCGCGAAAGGTGTTGTAGGCTCTGTCAAGTATTTGTACTTTACCCAGGGAGGAGAGCATCTCGATCATCTCGTCTTTGCCGATAAACCCGTCCGAACTGAAGGAGATGAGCAGGTATTTGGTGTTGAGAGCACTGCAAAGGTCAAACATACTGCTTCGCGCCGTTTGCTTTTTATTGTATGAGGATTTGTTCCATGCGGTCGGGATCCCGGAGACCCGGCTCACCTCGTCCGGTCTTTGATAGTTGTTGATCAGGTTCAGCATGAAGTAATTGGAGCCGTACGGGTGCTGGTTGTACGGAGGGTCCATATATACCAGATCCACGCGCGGCAGTTCAGCGGCAAGCGCATTGGCGTCCTTTTGCAGCACCACTGTTTTGCACTGGAAGTTACTGAAAACCGGCAGCTTCAAATGCATATCGGATCGGATCCTTTGCAGCGCGTTTTGTCCATCTCCGCCGTATTGCCCGATCCCGGTTTTGGAGTTTTTATAGAACCCTTTGAATACGCCGCCGGTGTTGTTGTGTACGGAGGCTTCGTAGAGAAGCGGCGCTAAAAGAAACGTTTTATACGGCTCGGGGATTGTTTCCATGAGCTGCCTCGCCGTGTCCAGATACCGGGCGTTCCGGGTGGTAAAAAAGACCCGCTCGCCTTTTTGAATGTTCTGGTCGTCCGTCGGCGCGTACATCTCCGCGATGAACCCGCTGCGCAGCGGTTTTGTGCGTAGAGTATCAACAAGAAAGGTATAGTGCGCGCGCAGCGTGTCGAAATCAATATCGCCTCTGTTGGATAGATAGCACCGGTTGATCGTGCGGCAGTAATCCTCTAAATCGTTGGCGTACAATGTGCTGGCGTGCTGCTTAAAAAAACGCGACACGACGCCGGAGCCGGAAAACATATCCACGATATCCAGCTTGTCCTTCCCCAATTGCTCCTTCACGGCGGAGACGGCAGTCCCGATAAAAGACAGCAGGGAACGCTTGTTTCCCAGATAGGTGATGATCTGCTCCGTCAGATAGGCTTCACTCTCCGCGCCGCCGTTAACGGGGCGGATGGGATATTTGTTGTTCATGTGCCAAAACCTCGTGGTGATGTGAAATGTACTTGCGCCGACCCTGCCCGTGGGGAGGACGCGATTTCCCTTGCACCATTATATCACATGTGTAAACAGCAGATAAATGCGGCGTATTCCGGCAATACTTGATGTGGGGAAAGCACGCAAGAAAGATATGCCTGCGGTTACCCTGTGCGCGGCTTCTATACATTCACACTGATGGAGGAGGAGAACTCATGGAATCCTATTGGCAGAAAACAGCGTCGCTGCCGCAGTTTCCCCGGGCGGAGGGTGAGCTTCACACAGACGTGCTGGTAATCGGCGGCGGACTTGCTGGACTTCTGACCGCCTTTATGCTGCAGCAAAAAGGCGTCCGCGTGACCGTTGCGGAGAAGGGACGGATCTTTTCGGGCGAGAGCGGCAAAACGACGGCGAAGATCACGTATCAGCACGGGCTTGTGTACCATAGAATCGCAAAGCGTCTCTCCGTAGAAGCGGCGAAACAATATCTGGAAGCCAACCGCGCCGCCTTTGAGGCATATAAAGAGCTGTGCGCGGAGATGGATTGTGACTACGCGGTGAAAGATAATTTCGTCTATACCGTTGACGACCCGGTGGCGCTGGAAAAAGAAATGACCGTTTTGCAAAAGATGGGCTTTTCCGCCCGGTTTTGCCAGTCGCTTGCACTGCCGATCCCAACGGCGGGCGCGGTGTGCTTTCCCGATCAGGCGCAATTTCACCCGGTGAAATTCATTGCCGACATTGCGCGTCGGCTGGATATTCGGGAACACACCTTCGTGCGGGCAATGGAGGGAAAAACCGCCGTAACGGACAATGGGAAAATATATGCGGACAAGGTAGTCGTTGCTTCGCATTTTCCGTTTATCAACAATCACGGCGCCTTTTTTCTCAAGCTCTACCAGCATCGATCCTATGTCCTTGCGCTGAAAAATGCGCAGAATGTGGGCGGAATGTACGTGGACGACAGTAAAAAGGGGCTGTCGTTCCGTAATCAGGGCGATCTGCTTTTGTTGGGCGGCGGCGACCACCGAACAGGAAAGAAGGGCGGCAACTGGAACGAGCTGTTGCAATTTGCACAAACGCATTACCCGGCAGCGGCGGAGCAGTGCCGGTGGGCGGCGCAGGACTGCATGAGCTTGGACGAGATGCCCTATATCGGCCGCTACGCGAAAAGAACGCCGCATTTATATGTGGCAAGCGGCTTCAATAAATGGGGCGTCACCGGTTCTATGACCGCCGCCATGATCTTGAAGGATCTTGTTCTGGATCAAAAAAACGAATATGCGACGCTGTTTTCTCCTGCCAGGAGTATGCTCACACCGCAGCTCTTTCTGAACGGTTTGGAATCGGTCGTCGGTCTGCTGACGCCGACTGTCAAACGTTGCCCGCATCTGGGCTGCGCGCTCCATTGGAATAATGCGGAACGGTCGTGGGATTGCTCTTGTCACGGCTCACGCTTTTCTGAAAACGGAAAATTGCTCGATAATCCCGCCAATGGCAATCTAAAAGAATAAGACCGCATACAAAATGAAAATTCTGCCGCTTGCGCGGCAGGGTTTTCATTTTTATTGTAGAATGGCGAAAATTTTGTTGGAAATCATTACATTTGCAAATAAGGTTACAATTTGTTACAGTGTACTTGTCCTCGCGAGACGAATACTTATAAGGAGGTATGTATATGTGCAATTTCAAATTTAATTGCAATTCTGTATGGCAACTTCTTTGTTCGCTGTTTGGCTGGGGTTGCTAATCAAGACCCACGAGGTTAAGATCCCTCGATTGTATTTAGGCAGCCCTGTTTTGACAGGGCTGCCGATTTTTTGGAGGTATGATATGAAGAAAACTCTTTGTGCATGCATTGCGGCATTGCTTTTTGTTCTGCTGATAATTCCTGTTTCGGCTGCGGCAGCTCCCGGGACGACCTATACGGTTGTGCGAGGCGATACAATGTGGAGAATTGCCGTGAAATATGAAATAGGCATAAGCGAAATCATTGCCGCCAATCCGCAAATTAAAAATCCGGATTTGATTTATCCCGGCGATAAGCTGAACATTCCCGGTAAAGATACCGCCATTTTAAATTATGAAGATGAAGTAATTCGTTTGGTGAACGACATTCGTGTAAGAAACGGGCTGAAAGCATTAACAAAAAACTGGGAGCTGTGCCGTGTAGCACGGTATAAATCGCAGGATATGGCGACTAAGCATTACTTTTCACACACCAGTCCAACCTACGGTACCCCATTCCAAATGATGAAATCCTTTGGAATCACCTACCGCGCGGCAGGCGAAAATATCGCCTACGGTCAAAGAACTCCTCAAGAGGTTGTGAACGCATGGATGAATTCCAGCGGTCACAGGGCGAATATTCTAAATTCTTCTTACACACAAATTGGTGTGGGATATGTGGCAAACGGCAATTATTGGACGCAAATGTTCATCGGATAAGTATGGGTAGACAGGCGGCTATATTTGCCGCCTGTTTTTGTATGGCGTCTTTAGACGTGGAGGAAATTTTCCAGTTCTACCGCGGGAAAAAGAGCTTTCGCATGAGAAAAAACTCCTGTTGCGGTAAAATGGTAACGGTTTGGCGACCGCATTACCAAAAGCAACAGGAGTTTTTTATGCAGATAAAGAAAGAAGCGGAGGTGCAGCACAGCTTATGAGGTTTCTCAAAGGGTACTGCAGGGCGCAATAAAAGATCATAGCAGAATACATCCGAACACAACGGGAGGAGGATTGCGAATTGTTCTACCCATACGTTCTTATGATCTCCTCCGCCACCTGACGCTTGGCAATACAGCGATCCATAGCCTGTTTTTCGATCAGGCGATGGGCGTCCGGTTCGGTCATTTTCAGCTCGCTGATGAGCAGCCATTTCGCGCGGTTTACGAGGCGGATTTCGTTCATCTTTTCCTCTATGGAAAGCGTCTTTTTTTCAGTTTTTCTGATTTGCTCACGGGCGCTGATCAGCCACCCGGACGCTGTCTGGAACAGTGTTTTGGGGATGGGCTTTTGCATCAGAAACACCCCGTGCGCCACGAGCTTATCGTATGCGTCGCAGTACTGTTCAGCTCGTGCCAGAAACAAAACAACGGTGCCGGAGGAGGACGTAGCGTCAATAGCAAATCGAATTCCGCTGTCATCAAAAAGAGGGGAATTCACGACTACAAAATCAAAAGTACGCTCCGACAGAGCGCGTTTTGCGGCGCTGACGTCGCTTACAACATGAATCGGCGAAAAGGAGGGAGGCGGAAACATCTCAGGCAGAGCCTGATTCAATCCTTCCGACGCCGATACGACGAGAACACTGTATACTCGCTCTTTCAGGCGCAATCTCACCCCTCCTGTCCGCTAACGCAAAAATCGATTATTCGCAGTAGATATCTAATATTTCAGCCGGTATATGCTTTTTGATAAATGCATCGTCCGCCGCTGCACAGCGCGCACTGTCCAGGCTTGAGGGAATCTTTTTCAGCGTGGACAGGGTATCTGCACCGGCCTTATATAAATTGATATCAAGAGGCTTTGGCAGATCGATGCAATTTTCGATCCCGTAGATTCCCGCCCAAATCATCAGTGCGAAGGCAATATACGGATTCGCCGTCGGATCGGGAGAACGGAGCTCTGCTCGCCGATACTCTCCCGCCGCTGCGGGAACGCGGATGAGCTGTGAGCGGTTTTCTGCCGACCATGAGACGTACAGGGGCGCTTTCATCTGCCCAAGCCGCACATATGAATCGGCGGACGGATTAAAGAAAAGCGTAGACGGAATAACTTTGTCGAGTACGCCGGCAATCATCCGGCAGAGCAGCTCAGAGGATGTGTCGGGCTGCACGGAGCAGTTGATGTGAAATCCGTTGCCCGGCGCGTTATCCAGCGGTTTCGGTGAAAAGTCGGCGCACAGTCCGTTGCGGCGAGCCACCGTTTTGACGACCGTTTGAAACGTCATCACGTTATCGGCGGCGGCAAGCGCCTCTGTGTAGCGGAAATCGATCTCATTCTGCCCGGGTCCTTCCTCGTGATGGGAGCTTTCCGTGCGTATCCCCATTTGTTCAAGCGTCAGGCAGATCTCGCGACGGACGTTTTCACCCTTGTCCTCCGGTGCAATGTCCATATAGCCGGCATTGTCGTACGGCGTCTTGGTGGGCATATTCTTTTCATCGAGATTGAAGAGATAAAACTCCTGCTCCGCGCCGAAATAAAAGGTCAGTCCCGCTGCTTCCGCGTCCTGCACCGCCTTTTTCAGGAGAGCTCTTGTATCGCAGGCAAAGGGTCTTCCGTCAGCATAGGTGATGCTGCAAAACATACGCACGACCTTTCCGTGTTCCGGCCGCCACGGGAGCCAGGTGAGAGTATCCGGTTCGGGACGGAGAAAGAGATCGGAGTGTGTTTCATCCCCGAAGCCCTTGATCGCCGACGCGTCAAATGCAATACCGTATTCAAATGCGCGCGGCAGCTCCTCCGGTGTGATAGAGATATTCTTTTGCTTGCCGAATACGTCGCAGAAAGCGAGGCGGATAAACTTCACGTCCTCCTCAACAACGTACTGCATGACCTCTTCCTTTGAATATTTCATGTCGTTTTCCTGCTTTCTTCCGTTCGATTCGCCGTGGGAAATAATGCTTTCGACAATGATTATACTGCGTATGAAAGGCAATTTCCACATATTTGCTTTAAATTTTTAATTACAGGAAAATATCCGATAATATTTACTCGTGCGGCTATTTATGCAAATGTAAAAAATTGTAAAAAAGGCTTGACACAATGGCGTGGGCGGTGTATCATGCGGCATGTGATGAAGGCAAAGGCGTCTTTGAACTCACGGGTTCACAGACGCTTTTTCGCATTTTTTACACATTTTTATACGGGAAGGCAAAGGCGTCTTTCATGTTTTACAGCATGAGAGGCGTCTTTTCTATTTTTAGTAACCGGAAAGGGAGAGTTTATGATGAAAACCGTATCGGATACCTTTGCAAGCAAGGTCTTTGATGACCGCGTGATGCGCGCCACTCTTTCAGCGGAGGTCTATGCATCACTTCGCAAGACGATTGATGAGGGGACGGAGCTGGATATCAGCGTTGCCAATGCGGTGGCGGAGGCAATGAAAAACTGGGCAGTTTCCAAAGGCGCAACGCATTTTACCCACTGGTTTCAGCCGCTGACCGGCATCACCGCCGAAAAGCACGACAGCTTTATTACGCCCTCCCCGGACGGAAGCGTGATTATGGAGTTTTCCGGCAAGGAGCTCATTAAGGGAGAGCCGGACGCATCCTCCTTCCCATCCGGCGGACTGCGCGCAACATTCGAGGCGCGGGGTTATACGGCGTGGGATCCCACCTCCTATGCGTTCATAAAAGGGAAAACGCTGTGCATTCCGACGGCGTTTTGTTCCTATGGCGGACACGCGCTGGATAAGAAAACACCGCTTCTGCGCTCCATGGAGGCGCTCAATAAACAGGCACTTCGCATTCTGCGGCTTTTCGGCAACGATACAGCCAAGCGTGTCGTTTCCTCTGTCGGTCCGGAACAGGAATATTTCCTGATTACGAGAGAGATGTATGATGCAAGACCCGATCTGCGGTTCACCGGCCGTACGCTTTTCGGAGCGAAGCCGCCGAAGGGGCAGGAGATGGACGACCATTATTTCGGCGTGATCAAGCCAAGTGTTGCGGCATTTATGGAGGATCTGAACAACGAGCTTTGGGAGTTGGGTATCCTGGCGAAGACGGAGCACAACGAGGTCGCGCCCGCCCAGCACGAGCTTGCCCCGATCTATACCACCACCAACGTCTCCACCGACCACAATCAGCTTACCATGGAAATCATGCAAAAGGTCGCGGCAAAGCATGGACTGGTGTGCTTGCTCCACGAGAAGCCCTTTGCCGGCGTGAACGGCAGCGGCAAGCACAACAACTGGTCCATCGCAACGGACGACGGACAAAACCTGCTCGCTCCCGGCGACACGCCCTATGAAAACGCGCAGTTTCTGCTGTTTCTTTGCGCGGTGATCAAAGCGGTGGACGATTATCAGGATCTGCTGCGCATCTCCGTGGCGACCGCCGGCAACGACCACCGGCTCGGCGCCAACGAAGCACCGCCCGCCGTGATCTCCATTTTCCTCGGCGATGAGCTGGACGCCGTGCTGGAGGCGATCGAGAACGATACGCCCTATCAGGGCGCGGAAAAAACGCTGATGAAGCTGGGGGTGGACGTGCTGCCTCAGTTCAGCCGTGATACCACCGACCGCAACCGTACGTCGCCTTTCGCGTTTACCGGCAACAAGTTTGAGTTCCGTATGCTGGGCTCTTCCAACAGCATCGCCTGCGCCAACATTATGCTCAACGCCGCTGTGGCGGAAACCCTGCGGATCTACGCCGACCGTCTGGAAGGCGCGGAAGACTTTGAAACGGCGCTGCATGAGATAATCCAAAAGACAATCAAGGATCACCGCCGCATCATTTTCAACGGCAACGGCTATGACGACGCGTGGATCACCGAGGCGACGGAGAAGCGCGGACTTCTAAACTACCGCACGACGGCGGACTGCATGCCGCATCTATTGGACGAAAAGAACGTAACCATGCTCACATCGCTGGGCGTTTTCACGGAGGATGAGCTGCGATCCAGGCGTGACATCATGCTGGAAAACTACTGCAAGAGCGTTGTGATCGAGGCGAATACCATGATCAACATGGTACACAAGCGCATTGCGCCGGCGATCACCCGGTTTACCGCCGATTTGGCAAAACAGATTTTCGAAAAGAAAGCGGTCATTCCGGAGCTTGCCTGCGCCTATGAATCGGAGCTGGTGAAGAAGCTTTCGGATCTCTCCGACAGCATTGCGGAAAAGTGTGATGAGCTGGAAGATGCTGTGATCGGATTGCATCAGGCGGAGGACGTCGTTTCGGAGTCATCACTGATCCGCGATACGGTGCTGCCGAAAATGAGCGAGCTGCGCATTCCGTGTGACAGAGCGGAGCTGCTCACGGCGAAGAGCTACTGGCCCTTCCCGACCTACGGCGACATTCTTTTCAGCGTGAAATAATCGGTGCTCCCGCACCGCGGATTTGGAAGGAACATCACATGAAAAAGAACGAATTTGATAGGGAAGAACCGATGTTCTATATCAATCAAAGAGAAGAATTTACCACCGATATTTTGGAACAAAGCGATGAAAAAACCGTTGGCATGGACGGTGTTGGAGAATCGGACGAATAAAAAAAGAGGACGTGACAGCGTATGTGCTCCATTATGGGATTTTGCGGACGACCTGTTCCGCTTGAAAAGTGTAAGCTCGGCTTTGCCAGGACGAAATCGCGCGGACCGGACGACAGCCGTATCGTTGATACCGGAAACGGCTTACTGGCATTTCATCGGCTGTCGATCATGGGGCTGTCGCCCGAGGGGATGCAGCCCTTTGAGCTGGACGGCAGCTACGTGGTCTGCAACGGCGAAATATACGGCTATGAGGCGATCCGGGAAAAGCTTTCGGGGAAATACCGGTTTCAAAGCGGCTCGGACTGTGAGGTATTGCTCCCCATGTACCGGGAGTACGGAACCGATATGTTTGCGATGCTCGACGCCGAATTTGCCCTGATCCTCTACGATGGAGGGAGCGGCGAATACATAGCTGCACGAGATCCCATCGGCATCAGACCTCTCTACTACGGCTATGACGAAAACGGCGTCATCGTATTTGCCAGCGAGGCGAAAAACCTCACGGGACTTTGCAAAAAGATCCTGCCGTTCCCGCCGGGACATTATTATAAAGACGGGCGTTTCGTTTGCTACAGGAACATGACCGAGGTCAAGGAAGTATGCCGCGACAGCATGGACACGGTTTGTGAGAATATCCGCCTCAAGCTGACGGCGGGCATCGAAAAAAGGCTTGTTTCGGATGCCAAGATCGGTTTTCTGCTTTCAGGCGGACTGGATTCTTCTCTTGTATGCGCGGTCGCCGCCAAAAAGCTCGGCGTTCCCATTCGCACCTTCGCCATCGGCATGGAGGGCGACGCCATTGACCTAAAATACGCCAGGCAGGTGGCGGACTATATTGGCAGCGATCACACCGAAGTCATCATGACGCGACAGCAGGTGCTTGATACGCTCGATGCGCTGATCCGTCTTCTCGGCACATATGATATCACCACCATACGCGCCAGCGTGGGAATGTATCTGGTGTGCAAATGGATCCATGAAAATACCGATGTTCGCGTGATTCTGACCGGCGAAATATCGGACGAGCTGTTCGGCTATAAGTATACCGATTTTGCGCCCGACGCCGATGCCTTTCAAAGGGAAGCCGAAAAGCGCATTGCCGAGATCCATATGTATGACGTACTGCGCGCCGACCGGTGCATCTCCGTCAACTCGCTGGAGGCAAGAGTTCCGTTCGGCGATCTTGCATTTGTGGAATACGTAATGTCCATCGCACCTGAAATGAAGATGAACAAATACGGCAAAGGCAAGTATCTTCTGCGCCGCGCCTTTGAGGGAATGGGCTATCTTCCCGACGACATTCTCTGGCGGGAAAAGGCGGCGTTTTCCGACGCGGTGGGACATTCCATGGTGGATCATATCAAGGAATATGCCGAAAGCCTCTATACGGACGAAGAATTGGCACAGCGAAGCCGTGCCTATTCCCACGCCTGCCCGTTTACGAAAGAATCGCTCCTTTACAGGGAGGTATTTGAAAAGTATTATCCCGGTCAGTCGGATATGGTGGTCGATTTCTGGATGCCGAACAAATCGTGGAAAGGCTGCGACGTCAACGATCCGTCGGCGCGCGTACTTTCCAACTACGGCGACAGCGGAAAGTAACGGGGGGCGGCATATATGGAAAAGATACTGGTTCTCGATTTCGGCGGGCAGTACGATCTGCTGATCGCGCGGCGTGTGCGTGAGTTGGGCGTCTATGCCGAGATCATGCCGTACGACAAAATAACGCTCGATCAGATCAAAGAAAGCGGCTATAAGGGGATTATCTTTACCGGCGGTCCCAACAGCGTATACGATGCATCCTCACCGCACTTCGATAAGGAGATCCTGAACGCAGACATAAAGATCCTCGGTATCTGCTACGGTCATCAACTGATCGCCTATATGGCAGGTGGCTTGATACGCTCTGCCGGAAGCATCAGCGAATACGGGAAAACAGAGCTGACCGTGAAGCCCTGCGCGCTTTTTACGGACGTGCCGGAAAGAAGCGTCTGCTGGATGAGCCATACGGATTACGTCAATGAAGTACCGGAGGGCTTTGCGGTCACGGCAGTGACTGATCACTGTCCGTGCGCCGCCATGGCAGATGAAAAGCGGGGGATATACGGTGTGCAGTTTCACCCGGAGGTCACGCATACGGAATACGGAAAGACGGTGCTGCAAAACTTTGTGTTTGGTATCTGCGGCTGCTCCGGCGACTGGAAGATGGAGGATTTCATAGAGCGGACGGTTGAAAAGTACCGCAAAGAGCTTGCGGGCAAGCGGGTTTTGTGCGCCTTGTCCGGCGGCGTCGATTCGTCCGTGGCGGCGGCGCTGATGCACCGCGCCGTCGGCGACAGACTTACCTGCGTTTTTGTCGATCACGGGCTTTTGCGTAAAAATGAGGGAGACGAGGTGGAGCAAGTTTTCCGCGGCAAACTCCATATGAACTTGGTGCGGGTGAACGCGCAGGAACGGTTTTTATCAAAGCTCGCCGGCGTACGTGAGCCGGAAGAAAAGCGAAAAATAATTGGAGAACAGTTTATCCGGGTCTTTGAGGAGCAAAGCCGTGTTCTTGGCAGGATGGACGTTCTCGTACAGGGTACGATCTATCCGGATGTGGTGGAGAGCGGCAAGGGTGACGCCTCCACGATTAAAAGCCACCACAATGTGGGCGGTCTGCCGTCGGTCATGGATTTTGAGGGTATTGTCGAGCCGCTGCGGGAGCTTTTTAAGGACGAGGTGCGCGCCGTCGGACTGGCGTTGGGTATACCGGAGCATCTGGTGATGCGTCAGCCGTTCCCCGGCCCCGGTCTTGCCGTGCGGATCATCGGCGAGATCACAAAGGAGAAAGCGGACGCATTGCGCGAGGCGGACGCGATCTTCCGGCAAGAGCTGGAGACGGCGGGCGTCATACCGAGCCAGTATTTTGCCGTGCTGACGGACACGCAGAGCGTGGGCGTCATGGGTGACGCCCGCACATACGGTCGCACGGTGGCGCTGCGCGCCGTAACAACGGACGATTTTATGACTGCGGACTGGACGAGAATACCGTACGACGTACTGGAAGCCGCATCCCGCCGCATCACAAACGAGGTGCCGGCGATCAACCGCGTGGTGTACGATATAACCTCCAAGCCGCCGGCAACGGTGGAGTGGGAATAGGAGGGATATATATGACGAAGTATATTTTTGTGACCGGAGGGGTCGTGTCGGGGCTTGGAAAAGGAATCACCGCCGCGTCGCTGGGGCGGCTTCTCAAAGCGCGAGGGTTAAAGGTCGCCGCGCAGAAGCTTGATCCGTACATCAATGTGGATCCCGGCACCATGAGCCCGTATCAGCACGGCGAAGTCTATGTGACCGAGGACGGCGCCGAAACAGATCTGGATCTGGGTCACTACGAGCGCTTTATCGACGAGGATCTGAATAAATACTCCAACCTTACCACCGGCAAGGTGTACTGGAATGTGCTCAATAAGGAGCGGCGTGGGGAATATCTGGGTTCCACCGTGCAGATCATCCCCCACATCACCAATGAGATCAAGCATTTCGTGTATAACGTGGGCAAGCATTCCGACGCGGACGTGGTCATCACCGAGATCGGCGGCACCATTGGCGATATCGAGTCCCAGCCGTTTATTGAGGCGGCGCGGCAGGTCGCTCTGGAAGTGGGGCGGGAGAACAGCCTCTTTATCCACGTGACGCTTGTTCCGTATCTGCACGGCTCGGAGGAGCATAAAACAAAGCCCACCCAGCATTCGGTGAAAGAATTGCAGGGAATGGGCGTCAATCCGAATATTATTATCCTGCGCTGTGACGAGCCGCTTGAAGAGGCAATATTTGATAAAATCGCCCTCTTTTGCAACGTGAAACGGGACTGCGTAATCGAAAATATCACGCTGCCGAATCTGTACGAAGCGCCGCTGATGCTGGAAAAATCCGCGTTTTCCTCGGTGGTCTGCCGGGAGCTGGGCATCGACGCGCCGGAACCGGACCTCGCCGAATGGACGGCAATGGTGGAGCGGATCAAAGCGCGTCCCTATACGGTGCATATCGGTCTGGTGGGCAAATACGTGGCACTGCACGACGCCTATCTCTCGGTGGCGGAGGCGCTTCGCCACGCGGGGTATCATCAAAATACCCATATCAAGATACACTGGATTGATTCGGAAACGATTACAACTGAAAATGTCGACGAAACGCTGTCCGGCCTGAATGGGATCATCGTACCCGGCGGATTTGGCAGCCGCGGGATCGAGGGCATGATCCTCGCCGCACAGTACGCAAGGGAGCATGACATTCCGTATTTCGGAATCTGTCTCGGGATGCAGATCGCCGTCATTGAATACGCCAGAGACGTTGCCGGTATCCGTGACGCCAATTCCGGTGAATTTGACGAGCAGTGCCAAAATAAGGTCATCGACTTCATGCCCGGACAGAGTGATGAAGTGAACAAAGGCGGCACGCTTCGCCTCGGCGCGTATCCATGTGAGATCACGCCCGGCACCACGATGGAGAACTGCTACGGGACGCTTCGCATCAGTGAGCGGCACCGCCACCGGTATGAGTTCAATAACGACTACCGCGCCATATTGCAAGAGCACGGGCTTACGATCAGCGGCATGTCGCCGGACGGACGGCTTGTGGAAACGGTGGAGCTTACCGGCCGCGATTTCTTTGTCGGCGTGCAGTATCATCCTGAATTCAAATCCCGTCCCAATAAACCGCATCCGCTGTTTGAGGGCTTTATCCGCGCGGCATTTGCAAAAATGAAAAGCGGCGCATAGCCCGATATACGTTGTCAAAGTATGAGGATGTGGAGCGAGCCGGTGTGGATTGATCTTCTCAAAAAGCATTCTCTTGCCTAAGTGGTTGCCCCTCAAGTTTGAATCATTCGCGTTCTTTTGAGGGGCATTTTCTTGTGTACACCCGGTGTTTATGCGAATTTTTCTATTATATACCGCATCAAAAACTGCCCAAATTACGCATTTAATCAACGCAATAATTCTCAGACGAACCAAACTGCCTGATCGCTTTTGCTTCTGTATCATACATTGAATTATTATACCCACCCGTAGAAGTGAGGATTGATATGGATATGATAAACGAAAGATCAGAGCGCGGGTACTCGATGAACGAGGTCTGTGAATACCTCGGTATTACCCGTGACACCCGCATAGAACCGTTTTACAGCGGTAAACACGGCGCATCTACCGGTTTTCCGGACGGAAAGTGAGAAACACAGCCCAATATAAAAGCAGGAGCGGCTTTGATGCTGCTCCTGCTTTTATATTGGGAGAATCACGCTTCGTCCTGTTTAGAAAAGCTCGTGCAACCGGGAGGGAACATAAATTGTCTTTCGATCCGGATATTGTCCGATCCGGCAAAAATCCACCGCCAGTTTCGCAGCGATCTTTCCTTGCGCATAGTTATCCTGATTACAGCTGATCATCGGGACGGCGCTCCGCGTGTCGTCCGGATTGGTGTAGCTATCCTGGCACAAGCAGACAACCCGATTTGTCAGCTTTGCTTTCACAATCGCCAGCGGAAACTGCGGGATCCCCAAGGGAGAGTAGATGCATAACTGTTCATATGGCTTGGCTGCCTCCATCAGCAACGGCGCCAGCTTGGAGGGGAGCAGCTTCAAGTCACTGAAAATCTGTTTTTCCAGCTTGATACGCACCGCTCCGTTTAACATCTCCGGGCAGGACCGGCGCACTGCATCGGAAAAGCCCTCGAGCCGTTGTTCCGAGATGCTGTGTCCCGGACAGGTAAACATGAGAAGCGATCTGTCCGCAAAGTGTGAGGCATAGTACGATCCCAACGTATAGCCGTCCTGATAGGAGTCGCTGCCTACGTAGAAGGAATTGATCAGTCCATGGTATTCGGAAACCAGAATAATCAGGCGATTCTTTTTGATTATACTTTCTAACCTCTGATGAATAGCAGGCGTTACATCGGCAGCGAGAATAATGACCCACGCGTTCAACCGTTCCGCCTCATCGAGATACCGCAGGACAATGGACTCATCTCTTACCCTGGTGTAGATGTTGGACTTAAAAGGGATTTCCGAGGCTTGCAGCTCGTCCGACAGACCTTCTCGCAACGGCTGCCAAAAATAGCGCGGCACGTCCGGCAAAATGGTGTAAACGGCACATTCACCCCAATCGGCACGTACAAGGTGTTCGGCTTCGGCAAAGATGCGTTGGCGCATTTGAGAATCCACCCCGCCGCAATGACGCAGCACGCGACTGACCATGGCGGCGCTTACATTCAGTTTTTTGGCAATGTCAGCAATGCTGCTATTGTTGTTCATACGGTACCTCACCTCGCGTTTCGCCCATGCACATAGCTGCCTTTGTCAGAACTTACAAAGCAAGTATAGCAAATATTATTGCATTTGTACATGATATGAAAGAAAAAATTTTTTTACAATAAAGGCACAATGTACTATAGCGTGGAAAGGAATCTCTTACAGCATGAAACGACAAATCAGAACGCCGTATTTTGAGATCGGCACGAAGAACTATATCTACGGCGACAAGGTGTTGGAATACGCGCTGGCGGCGGACGCGGCGGCGGAGAAATATGACATCGACGTGCTGTTTATCTGCCCGGCGGTAGAGATCCGGCAGGTGGCGGAGCACACGAAACACCTCATCGTACTGGCGCCGTATATGGACACACTGCGTCCGGGTCGCGGCATGGCGGATATTCTGCCGGAGGGCTTGAAAGCCGCCGGCGCGGTGGGTGTGGTGATCAACCACTGCGAAAAGCCCATGAGCCTTCCCCAGATGAAGGCGACCATCGACCGGGCGCGGGAGCTTGACATGCTGGTGTTCGCCTGCGCCGACACGCTGGACGAGGCAAAGGCCATTGCCAATCTGCACCCGGACATCATCAACCCGGAGCCGTCAGCGATCATCGGCGGCGGCAACGGTGTGAGCCCCATGGACTATGTGAAAGATTCCATCGCCGTCATCAAAGCCATCGACCCGTCTATTTTGGTGGAGCAGGCGGCCGGCATCACCAACGGTCAGCAGGTGTACGACTTCATCATGGCAGGCTCCGAGGCGGCAGGCGCGGCATCCGGTATCATGAACGCCGAAGATCCCCTTGCCATGATCGACGAGATGATCGCGGCGACCCGGCGTGCAGCCGATGATTTGAAAAAACAGAATTAAGAGAGGTCTGACAACATGGTATATAGAGAATCATTCAAAGTACAGTCCAAAGACAGAGCCTATACGTTCCACGACGTGACGGCACAGACGAAAGAGATCGTGAAAAGATCAGGTGTCAAAGAGGGCATCGCGGTGGTCTATTCCCACCACACCACCTGCTGTGTCATCACCCAGGAGTGTGCGTTTGATACGTCCATGACGGGTCTGGAGACGCTGCAGCAGGATCTGGTGAACGTGATGGAGAAGATCATTCCCGAGTGCCGGTATGAGGGCATGTACCTCCACCCCGGTCCCAAGGCGCTGGCGTTCGCGCTGGAGCATGACGAGGACGCATGGGGCTGTCACAATACGGACGCGCACCTGCGCTCGTCCATTATCGGCAGAAGCGAAACAATTGTGATCGAAGACGGCGCGTTGGATCTGGGCGAGTTCGGCTTCATCCACTTCATTGATTTCGACAACACCAGAGCGCGTCAGCGGACGGTGCAGGTCATGGTGATCGGAGAGTAAGAAAGAAAAAAGGACAGGGCATAGAAATATGAAAATCGGGTTACTTCCTTTATACATAGATATTTACGACATCAGCAGTCCCCACGTAAGACCCCGCATGAAGGCGTTTTATGAGAAGATCGCGTCGGACTTTGAAGCACGCGGTGTGGCGGTAGAACAGGCGGAGGACTTTTGCCGCTTGAAACCGGAGTTTGAAAAGGCGGTGGCGTCCTTTGAAGCGGCGAAGGTGGACGCCATCGTGACGCTGCACATGGCATATTCGCCGTCGCTGGAAGCTATCGACACGCTGGCGGGCACAAAGCTGCCTATCATTGTGCTGGACACCACGGAGACGTTGACGTTTACCAATGAGCAAAGCCCCGGCGAGATCATGTACAACCACGGTATCCACGGCGTGATGGATCTATGCAGTATGCTCAAACGCTATGGAAAGCCCTACGCCATCGCGGCGGGGCATTATGAGCAGTCCGATGTGATTGACGAGGCGTGCGGTCTTGTCCGTGCGGCGGTAGCGGCGCAGGCGGTTTCCGGCGCACACGTAGGTCTCATCGGCGGCGCGTTTGAGAGCATGGGCGACTTTGCGGTGGAGCCGAAAGAGCTGCAAGAGAGGTTCGGCATCACCGTGGAAGAGTTTGCGCCGGAGGCGCTGACACAGTATGCCGTCAAGGTGAGCGATGCGGAGATCGACGCGGAGTACAAGCTCGACCGGGAGCGGTTCGCTTTCCCGGAGGAGATCGACGTGGACGCCTATAAGAGAAGCGTCGCGGTCGGTCTTGGGCTTCGCAAGTGTGTAGAGGAGAAAGGATTGAACGCGTTTTCCGTCAACTTCCGCACGGTGCGGGAGATGCCGTTCATGGAGTGCTGTAAAGCCATGGAGCGGGGCATCGGCTACGCCGGCGAGGGGGATGGCTTGACCTCCGCCTTTGTGGGCGCATTGCTGCAAGGGTATCCGGAGACAAACTTTGTGGAGATATTCTGCCCCGACTGGGAAAACGACATGCTCTTTTTGAGTCACATGGGTGAGATGAATTACCGCATTGCCGATACCAAGCCAACTGTGGCGCACAAGGGCGGATTTGTAGATACCTACGCCGCCTACGCCCGCATGAAGGGCGGCAAGGGCGTGTTTGTCAATGTAAGCCGCGATCGGGACGATTACAAGCTGGTGCTTTCGCCGTGTCAGATGCTGCCTTTTGAAAAAGATAACTTTGAAGGTTCCATGCGCGGCTGGCTAAAGCCCGGCAATGGCAAGACCACGGCAGAGTTTCTAAAAGCCATCAGCGTACACGGCGCCACCCATCACAGCGCTTTTGTGTATGGCGCTACATTGGAAGAACTGGAATACTTTGGCGCTCTGCTTTTGATGAAAACAGTGGTAATATGAAACGTGTCGAGGTGTATGCATTTTGGAATATCTTTTAGGACTTGATATCGGCACGTCTTCTGTTAAAGGCGTTTTAATGACGACGGCAGGACAGGTAATACACAGCGCCAAAGGAACATTCACCTATCACCTGACGCCCGACGGCCAGGTAGAGCTGGAGCCGGAGGGATACCTGTCGGTCTGCATAGAAACGATCCGCGAACTGGCGACTGCCGCAGAAGGCGGCACGGTGAAAGGACTGTGCGCCTCATCAGCCAGCGGGAATCTCCTATTGCTGGATAAAGAGAATAAACCGCTGACCAACATCATCGGCTGGCAGGACGCAAGGGTAACAAATGAGGCGCGAGAGCTGCTTTCGGACATAGATAAAGACGCTTTCTACCGCCAGATCGGCTGGCCGTACGGCTTCCGGTTTATGCCGCTTTCTCAGCTTTGCTATATGAAACAGCACACGCCCGAGCTGCTGGATCGGTGCGGCACGGTTGCCATGAGTACGGAGTACCTGTACTACGCACTTACCGGCAAATGGGGGGTCAGCCCCTCGGCGGGCATTACCTATTACCTGATAGATCAGGAAAAAGGCACATACATACAGCCGCTTCTTGAAAAGCTGGGACTTCACAAGGCACAGTTGCCGCCGATTCTGCCCTGCGGCACGGTACTGGGCGGCGTAAAAGAGGAACTGGCGGCACGGTGTGGACTTCCTGCCGGGACGCCGGTGGTGCTGGGCAGTTTCGATCACCCTTCGGCGGCGCGCGGCGCAGGCATACTGCACGAGGGAGAGCTGCTTCTCTCCTGCGGCACGTCGTGGGTGGCGTTCCTCCCGGTCAGGGACAAAGAAAAAGGCTTTGCCGCCGGCGCGCTGGTAGATCCGTTTTTATCACCGCAAGGCTGTTACGGCGTGATGTCCTCGGTAGCGTCGCTGTCGGGAAAGCTGCAGCGGTATGTCCATCGCTATATTGACGATTCCGATCAAGCGTACAGCAAGCTGTCGGAGCTGGCACGGCAGAGTGTGCCGGGCGCGAATGGCGCTTGTGTAGACCTGCTGGCAGATCCGGACGACGCGCAGCTATCCGCCCATTCTAAAGCTGACGTTGCCAGAGCGATCATGGAGGGCGCGGTGCGGCTTTTAAAGGAGCGGCTGGACACGTTGGCACAGCACGGTATCACGGCAAAACGCGCCGTGATGGTGGGCGGCCCGTCCGCCGATCCCTACTGGATGGAACTGATCGGGCAGATGTGCCATTTGGAAGTAAAAGTCGTACACGGTGCCTTTGCCGGCGCGGTAGGCGCGGCGGTAATCGCGGGAGTCGGCGTCGGAGAATACAAAAGCGAAGAAGAAGCACAGGCAAGATTTCAAGGAAATGCGAGGGAATGAAACCATGAGCAAGATCAAAGTTGGTGTAATGGGCGCGTATCGCGGCAGCAGTATGATCAATTATTGCGCCATCGCGGATAACGCGGAAGTGGTGGCAATCTGCGATAAATGGCAGGAGAGCCTGGATATACAGAAGGAACTCCACAAGGATCTGCCCATCACTTTTTACAATAATTTCGATGATTTTATCAAGCATGATATGGACGCGGTGGTGCTTGCCAACTACGCCCACGAGCATGCGCCGTTTGCCATTGCGGCGATGAAAGCAGGCAAGCACGTGTTCTCCGAGGTGGTTCCCGTGCAGACCATGAAGGAGGCGGTGGAGCTCATCGAGGCGGTGGAGGAGACCGGCAAGATCTACGCCTACGGCGAGAACTACTGCTACATGGGCGGCACGTATGAGATGAAACACCTCTATGAAGCAGGCGAGATCGGCGAGTTGGAATACGCCGAGTGCGAGTATATCCACAACGGCGAGACGATCTGGCCCAGCATCACCTACGGCGATCCCAATCACTGGCGCAACCGTATGTATTCCACCTTCTACTGCACCCACTCCATGGGACCCATCGTACATGCCACGGGATTGCGTCCGGTGAAGGTGACGGGCTTTGAGAGTACCATGAGCGAGCGCCGTCTGCGCGTAGGCGCTAAATGCGGCTCTTTTGGCATTGAGATGGTGGAAATGGAAAACGGCGCTATCGTCAGAAGCATGCACGGCGGACTCTACAAGAACTCCATCTGGTACAACATGAACGGCTCCAAGGGCCGCATGGAGACGGCCCGCAAGGACGCCGACCAGGGCGAGTACCGGCGGCTGTACGTCAACGTGGACGCCTACGACGGCGAGTACGTCAAGCACCCCATTAAGAACTATCTGCCCCAAAGGGAGATGGATGAGAAGTGCAAGGACTTTGGACACGGCGGTTCAGACTTCTACTCTATGTGGCATTTCATTGAAAAGCTCAGAGGAAATCCCGAGGCGGATATTATTGATGTGTACGAAGCCATGGATATGTTCCTGCCGGGTTTGTTCGCCTATCGTTCCATTCTCGCCGGCGGCGTACCGATGGAGATTCCCGATCTGCGCAATAAGACGGAGCGTGAGAAGTGGCGCGACGACGTTGCGTGCACCGACCCGGACAAAGCGGGCGAGCAACTGCTGCCCACCTGCAAGCTGGGCACGCCGGACATCCCCGCAGAGGTCTACGAGAAGGTAGCCAAGATGTGGGAGGCGGAGAAATACGCCAAGGACGGCTACACCCAGAAGGCCTTTAAGCAGGGGGAGGGAACGAATACATGAAGCTGGCAACCACGACGTCAGACTTTGCCCAATATGCGGCAACGTGGGAGGACTGTGTGCAGGGAATCTACGACGCAGGCTTCCGGTACGTCGACTTCGGCGTTGCCAACCGGGAATTTCTCCGGGACGACGGATGGGCGGATCGGGCGAAGCGGTTGAATGATTACGCACAAAACCTCGGCATGCAGTTTATTCAGATGCACTCGCCGGACGGGATCAATCCGTTGGACATCGCGCGGCAGGACGATTTAGTTGCCATCACGAACCGCTCCATTGAGATTTGTGCTGTGATGGGCATCCCACAGACGGTGGTACATTTCGGCACCCGTCAGGGGATTACGAAAGAAGAGTTTTACAAGGAGAACCTGGCGTTTTACAGCAGGCTGTTCCCCGCGATGGAAAAAACCGGCGTCAACGTGCTGGTGGAAAACAGTCCTCGCAAGCATGCCCCGCCGGATAGCTATTGCCTCTCTACCGGAGAGGAATTGGCGGACTTCCTCCGCCACGTCAACCACCCGCTGCTCCACGCCGTTTGGGACACCGGTCACGGCAATTTGGACGGCCCTCAATATGAAAGTATTGTGGCGCTGGGCAAGGAGCTATACGGACTGCACGTGCACGACAACAACGGCTGGGCGGATGAGCATACGATTCCGTTCTCCGGCACGGTAAGTCTGGACGGTTTGATGCACGGACTGTTGGACATCGGTTATCAGGGCTATTTCACTTTTGAGGTGCTTCGTCTGCTGGACTATAAGAACGGGCAGGCGCCGCGCCGCAAGTTTGAGGGTGACCGGCGGCTTCGCCATCCGACGATGGAGCTACAGCAAGCGGCGGAAAAACTGCTCTACGCAGTCGGAAAGCACTGTCTGACGGCGTACGGCGTGTTTGAAGAGTGAGAGGAGACGAGCGATGGAGAAAGATTTGATGTGGGGCTACCTCATTCAGTTAAGCACCAACATGTGGGGCGAGCCGGGCGCCAATTCGACAAACGGTTTTTGGCAGGATCACCTGACCACAGACGAGGAGACGTGGAAAAAGGTCATAGACTTTCTTCCCGGCTGCGGTTTTAATACGGTACTCATCGACGTAGGTGACGCGGTACAGTTTGAATCACACCCGGAACTCTCCATCCCCGGCGCGTGGTCGAAGGAAAAGCTCAAAGGGGAGCTGGATCGGATTCGCTCGTTGGGCATGACGCCGCTTCCCAAGCTGAACTTCTCGGCAGGACACGACGCGTGGCTCAAGATCTATTCCAGAATGGTGTCCACGCCTCAGTACTATCAAGTGTGCGAGGATCTGATCCGCGAGGTAGCGGAGCTGTTCGATCACCCGGCGTACTTCCATCTGGGCATGGACGAGGAATGGGATCAGGGCGCCGAGAACATGAAGATCGTGCGGCCACGGCGCATCTGGTGGCACGACATGAACTTCTATTTCGGTATCTGCGACAAGGTGGGCGCCCGCCCCTGGGTTTGGGCGGATCCCTGTTGGAACGATCCGGAGGATTATTGCAAGAATATGTCCAAGGACGCCTTACAGAGCAACTGGTATTACGGCACGCTCCGCAGGAATCCGGACGGCAGCTTTAAGAGGATCGAGTCCGAGACATACAGAATCCTGGAAAAGGCGGGATTCGACCAGGTGCCCACCAGCAGCGCTTTGGCAAGATGGTACAACGCCGCGGAAACTATGGAGATGGGCAAAAGAGACATTGCACCCGAGAGGTTGAAGGGATATCTGACCTGCCCGTGGTACTTCGTTTATAAGAAGGATTACGAAGCTCATATCAATGAGGCAGAGTTATTCAAAAGAGCGAAAGAGAAACACTCTCCGGAAGAATGTAAGTAACAACAATAAGCAGAGAACAGGAAGGAGAAAAAGGCATGAAAAGAAACAAGAAGATGACTCGCGCGATGGGTATTTTGCTGGCAGTGGTGATGACGTTGGGACTGCTGTCCGGCTGCGGCGGCAACGGCAGCAGCTCCGGCGGCGGAAAGAAGCTGACGATCGGTATTCCCCAGTCCGCCGTGGTGACGGACTACTATAACAACTCATTTACCAAGTACATCGAGGAAAAGCTGGGCGCGGAGATTGAGTTCGTGCTGTTCAGCAATGCAAACGAAGCCATGAACCAACTCTCGCTGATGTGCGCCGCCGGCGATGAGCTGCCGGACGTGCTGGTCGGTTTTTCCAACATGAGCGGCTCGCTGATGTACGAGTATGGCGAGGACGGTTTCTTTATAGACATGAAGGATCTGATCGATCAGTACGGCACGGAGTTCAAGGCACATATGGAAGCCCTGTCCCAGGACGAATATGACCGCGTGATGGACTTCATTACCAAACCCGATACCGGCGCCATTTACGGTCTGCCCACCTACAGCGCGGTGACGATCTCCGACTATATGCAGTCCCAGATGATGATCAACACGCAGTGGCTCAACACGCTGGGTTTGGATGCCCCCACCAACATTGACGAGCTGTACGATGTGCTGGTGGCATTCCGGGACGAGGATCCCAACAACAACGGCAAGGCGGATGAGCTGCCCATGCTTTCTCCGGCGATCTACTACTATGTGCTCAACGCATTTGTCTATTATGACAGCGCGAACCCCTATAATATTACCGACGGCAAGGTATGGGCGCCCACGGTTTCCCCGGAATACCGGCAGGCGCTCAGCTACCTGTGCAAGCTCTATAACGAGGGGCTTATGAAGTTTGATATTCCAGCCAACGACGCCAAGAGCACCATTTCCGGCAACGGCACTACCGCCCGGGTAGGCATCTGGTGCGGTAACCCCCAGACGGATATGAACCACTCCGCGCAGGTGTTGGATCAGTACGATGTGCTGGAGCCGCTGGCAGATAAGACCGGCAAGGGCGGCTATCTGGTAGAGCGTCCCCGCGACCTACTGCTCACCGGCCACATCACCAAGGACTGCGAGGACACGGCGCTTGCCATGCGTTTCTTGGATTGCTGCTATGAGGACGGCGCCGTGACCCGCCGCCGCCACGGTGAAGAAGGCACCAACTGGGTTTGGGTCGATGCAGCGGAGCCAAATATCTTTGGCGGCATGAGCCATATCAAAGTATTGAACAGCGATTTGTTTGGATCCAACAACGTTACATGGGGCTCCCTCCTACCCAATGTTTACACGGATGAAAACTACCTTACTATTGCCTCTACCGCACCCGGCATTGACAAGGAAATCGCCCGAATTCTCTATGCACAGACCGAGCTGGCACAGAGCTGGCGCAAGCCGGCGGAAACTGTGGTAAATCTCAAGCTCACGATAGACGAGCGTGCGGAGCGGGAGAATATCAACGGCAAGATCAGCACCACCACATCCCAGTATTTCGGCATGTTCCTCTCCGGTCAGCTCGATCCCGCCAAGGACGCCGACTGGAACAAGTATGTCAGCGATATGGAGGCCTGCGGTCTTTCTAAGCTGGTGGATATCTATCAGGCGGCGTATGACAGGCAGTAACCGTTCCGTTGCCGCATCAGATATAGAAAGGACACGGTGACATGACTGCAGCAAAAAGAAACAAGACTCCGTCCAACGCGTTGATCCCGCAAAAGGGCTTTGCGCGGTTCAAAAAGAATTTCCTGCGGGATCGGCAGCTCTACCTGCTGATCATCATCGGCATCGCGCCGTTTATCCTGTTTCATTACGGACCTATGTACGGCGTGCAGATCGCCTTCCGCAACTATCGCATTGCCGACGGCATCACCGGCAGCGAGTGGGTGGGATGGAAATGGTTTGAAGAGTTCCTGACAGATCCCAATTTCAAGCGGATCTTTCTCAACACACTGATCATTTCGCTCTATTCTCTGGTGACCTTTCCGCTGCCCATTATCATGGCGCTTTTCTTCAACGCCATGCGCAAACAGCGATATAAGGGTGTGGCGCAGACCATCTCCTATATGCCCCACTTTATCTCCATGACGGTGTTCGTGGGTATTTTGAACTTGATCTTAAGCCCCACCTCCGGTATTTACGGCAACCTGTTTCGCCTGTTCGGCGGCAACGGTTATCCCGCCGACTTCCGTACGCTGGCTGGTTCCTTCCGCCACCTTTACATCTGGTCAGGCGTATGGCAGGGGATGGGCTGGCAGACGATTCTCTACACCTCGGCGCTCTCGTCGGTGTCCTCGGAGCTGCATGAGGCGGCGTGTCTGGACGGGGCGTCCCGGTTCAAGAGGATCATCCATGTGGATCTGCCCGCCATTATGCCCACCATCGCCATCATGCTGATCCTTCGCATGGGCGGACTTATCAGCGTGGGCTTTGAAAAGGCGTACTTGATGCAAAGCCCCCTGAACCTGTCCACGTCGGAATTGATTTCCACCTATGTGTATAAGCGGGGCCTGAGCGACTTCCGCCGCTTCTCCTATGGTACGGCGGTGAGCCTGTTCAACACAGCCATCAACATCACGCTGATGCTCATTACCAACTACACCAGCAAGAAAGTCACGGAAAACGAGATCTCGGTGATCTGACGAAAGGAGGAAACGATAATGAACGCAATAGCGATGAAAAGGCGAAGCGGCAGGGTCAGCTCCTCCGACCGCAGATTCGACATTATTATCACGGCGATTGTGACGATCTACGTTTTAACGATCCTGTATCCGCTGATCTATGTACTGTCATCCTCCTTCTCCTCCGGTACTGCCGTGACCGAGGGCAAGGTGCTTCTCTGGCCGGTGGACTTCTCGCTGGAGGGGTACAAGATGGTGTTCAACTACAAGGCGGTATGGACAGGTTACGCCAACACGCTCTTCTACACCGTGGGCAGAACGATCATTCTGGAAGCGCAAATTATCCTGGTGGCGTATGTGCTGTCCAGAAAGACATTTCAAGGTCGCAAGTTTTTTACTTGGATCTGCGTGTTCTCTATGTGGTTCAGCGGTGGTTTGATCCCCAGCTACATCCTGATCTCCGGTCTGGGGTTGAACAACTCCCGTTGGGGCTACCTCATCATGGGCAGCATGAATGTTACCTACATGATCATAATGCGGACGTATTTCCAAACGGCGATCCCCGGTGAGCTGCTGGAATCGGCAAAAATTGACGGCGTCACGGATGTCCAGTATCTCTTTAAGATCGCTCTGCCTCTTGCAAAGCCGGTGCTGTCGGTGATCACGCTCTATCTTATTGTGGCGGAGTGGAACAACTACATGGGTCCCATGATCTACCTGCGGCCTACGGAGCTGCATCCGTTGCAGCTGATTCTGCGGCGCATATTGGAAGCCAGCCAGATGGACATGACCATGGTATCCGACGCGGAGATGGCCAATCAGGCGGCGCAGATGGGTGATGTGCTGAAATACGGTGTTATCGTGGTATCCACAGTGCCGATGCTATGCCTATTCCCCTTTGTACAAAAGTTCTTTAATAAAGGATTGATGATGGGAGCGCTGAAAGGCTGAGCGGAAGGGAGGCTATGGAATGAAGAAATCTGTAAAGTACCTGTTGCTGGGTGCTGCTGCACTGGCGCTGGCCACCGCCTGTTTTTTCGGCGTGCGTGCTGCGGCGAAATCACTGTCTGCGCCAAAAAGCGGCGTTTCAGGAGATTCTTCCACACTGGCGGCATATTCCCAGTTCGACATTTTTGCATCGGTACCCTGTATGAGCGGGAAATCTCTGCGCTATGAAAACGCAGTGGATGACGGCGCTGACACGTATGGGGTCAACGTCTACGGTACGACCGAGGAGGACTACCGTGCCTACTTGAAGATACTGGAGGAAAACGGCTTTACCAAGTACGCCGATAACGGCGAGCACGGTCTGGGGGGATACGTCTATAAGACGTATTTTCAAAAGGACAGCCTGCGCCTTTCCGTGACGTATTTCACACGGCTTGCGCGCACCATGATCTCCGCTTCGGAAAAGGGCGCGTGGTCAGAGCATCTTCTTTACAGCGAGGATTATCTGGCAGGCAACAAGCCGGACGCCAAGACCACGCTGTATCTTCCTGAGCTTTACACTACCGGCGCCAGCTTTTTCTTCCAGCTCAAAAACGGTCACTTCATTATCAATGACGGCGGCACGGAGAACGAGCTGCCCTATCTCCTGGACGATCTGGAAAAGCTGACGCCCGAAGGGGAGAAGCCGGTGATCGAGGCGTGGTTCATGTCCCATCCCCATATCGACCACATGGGCGTTTTCAAGGCGTTTTTAGAGAACAAAGAGCAGATGGACAGGGTCTACGTGGAAAACGTGTATTATAACTGCGTCAGTGCGGAAGCAGAGGCGTACTACGACGGTGAAAAGCTGAGTAACTACGTCAGAGGCCTGCCTCCTATGCTCAAACGCACAGACGGCACGGCGCCCGTTCTCTATGAGATCGTGCTGGGCGACCGCTACTATTTTAACGATATCACGGTGGAGGCGATGTTCACCTCCGAGGCAATGCCCTACGTAGAGTGGACAGGTGAAAACGCCACCAGCACGTGGCTGATGTACTACGTGGAGGGGCAGACGATCCTGTTCCCGGCAGACGGCACGTTTTCCGCGCAGCAGTTCATCATGCGCGCCTACGGCAGTGATTACCTGGATCTGGACGTATATTTCCCATCACATCACGGCTACGATGTGTTTGATCAGTTTACCGATTATCTCAAACGGGTGGATACGGTGCTCTATCCCAATTATCACAAGTTACTGGGCGGCGACACGGGTTACGGCACCCACACCGTGCAGCTGCTCCATTTGAACGAGGTGGCACAAGAATCCTACACCTATGGCGAGGGCACGGTGGTGATGCAGTTCCCCTACACGGTTGGTTCTGCCACAACCTTGCCAATGCGAGAGTGGAGCTACAACGTGGCCAAGCCGCCGCGATAAGGAGGGAATGACCATGAAAAAGAAAACAGTCATTATCGCTGCCTGTATTGCAGCCCTCCTGATTGCCGCAGGTGTGGGCGGCTGGCTTTCAGCCAAACTGACGGCATCCGGCAACAAGGCGGGTGTGGATTGGTACAGCGAGAGCAAGAAGGTTTACACCATCACCACGGCGCAGGAGCTGTACGATATGGCGAAGCTGAGCCGGTACTACGACTTTGCCGGTCAAACCTTCAAGCTGGGCAAGGATATCGTGATGAACGAGGGTACGCCGGAGGACTGGGGAACGAACATGCCGGAGTATATCTGGAACAACCCCATCTATCAGTTTGCCGGCACCTTTGACGGACAAGGTCATACCATCAGCGGCGTGTACGCCATGGGGTATGATCTGGCACCGCTGGATCACTATTATGAAAAGCACCCGCAGGTGGAGTATTGGAGCGGGAAGTCTCTCTATCTGCCAACGGGGATGTTCGCCTACACCAAAGATAGCTGTCTCATCAAGAACTTGAACGTGACCGACAGCATCTTCTACAACTGGTCCAATAACGGCGGCGGCAGTATCGTGGCAAACGGCGCCGGTACGCTGGACACCGTGTACAGCAACGCCACTGTGGTGGCATACTGGCAAAACACCGGCGGTTTGGTGGGCGTGGCGGAAAACGGCGCTTTCCAACTCACCAACTGCTGGTTCGACGGCGAAGTGCGCATGGAGGGCGAGGGTCGCGCCATGGGCGGCGGCGGTTTGATCGGTACAGTGAAAAAAGCGTCCGAGAACACCACCATCTCCCACTGCCTGAACACAGCGAACATCAGCAACGACTTCATCACAGATGAACCGTGCATCGGTGGCTTTGCGGGCATTTTGCAAGATGGCGCTCACCTGAGAATAGAAGACAGCCTTTCCGCCGGCGCCATCACCGCCGATCGCAACGACAGTATCGGCACGGCAGTGGGGCGCTTGGAAGGTAGCGCTACATTGGCGGCAGAAAATGCCTATACGAATCTGGACGGCTATCCCGCCGTGATCGGCTACTGGGGCGGTTCATTCCAATCCTACCCCATCGGGCTGAAGAAGGATTGCTTCATGGGGGAAAACGCCCTGCAATGGACAGATCTTGATTATGAGAACTACTGGACCGTTGTGGAGGGAGATGCTCCCGTACTGCGTGCCTTTGCCGATCAGGTGAGCAATGAGACCGGCGCGAAGAAGGTATACGATATCAGTTGGTACGATGATGCAAAGTTCGAGTATACCATCAACACACTGGATCAGCTCTACGGCTTTTATATCTTGTCCGCCGACCATAACTTCGCGGGCAAAACCGTGAAGTTGGGTGCGGATATCACTGTCAATGAGGGCGACGCCAAGGATTGGGCAGAGAAGGCGCCGGAGAACCCCTGGTATCCCATCAACCGTTTTGCCGGCACCTTTGACGGGCAAGGTCATACCATCTCCGGCGTGTACTTGCACAGCAATCAACCCGGCACGGGACTGTTCACGTCTACCACCGACACCGGTGTTCTCAAAAATTTCCGGCTTGTGAACAGCCGCTTCCTCAATGAAACATATCGCATCTCCTATATGGGCAGCATTGTGGGCTGTGCTGAGGGCATGATTGATACGGTTTACAGCAACGCCATCATAGTAAGCTCTGCCGCGCGCACCACCGGCGGTATTGTAGGCAGTGCTGCCGGCGCAGAAACGGTCACCGTCAACAACTGCTGGTTCGACGGTTCCATTGAGCTGGTGGGCAAGCAGGCCAGCCAGTCCGGCGGCATTGTGGCAGGTACTCTGGGCGGCACGGCGGTGCGTTTGCAGCACTGCCTCAACAGCGGCAATATCAGCGGAGGCGTGTTGAAGGGCGGTCTTATCGGTCTGGCTTCCAACGTGGTGGAGATCACCGACTGCCTGAATGTGGGCACGATTGACGGCGAAAAGCACGTGGGCGCCGCCACAAGCTGGATCAGCAAAAAATCCACCCTGTCCTTTGAAAACACCTATGCCGCCATGGAGAGCTGCATCAACACGGTGGATAACGTGCAGGATGAGTACACCGGCGGCTGCATGATGATCGGCAAGGATTATCTCACCGGCAGCAACGCCTATTGCTGGACGATGTTGGACTTTGACGAGTACTGGGCAATTCAGCCAAACAGCACACCGGTTTTGCAGTCCTTTGCCAAGAGTGTGCCCTCGCTGGACGGGCTCACGAAGAAAATGGACGTGAGCTGGTATAAGGTTCGGGAGAAGGAATACGTATTGGATTCCGTAGAGGATTTGTACGGTTTCACCTACCTCTCTTATAATACGGATTTTGCGCGGAAAACCGTAAAGTTGGCGAGTAATATCCAGGTCAACACCGGCAGCGCCGCCAGCTGGGCAAACAGCGCGCCGAGTAACCCCTGGTTCCCGATCTACGGTTTCCTGGGAACGTTTGACGGACAGGGTCACACGGTCAGCGGTCTGTATCTCAAATCAAAATCAGAGAACCCCACGGGTATGTTTGCTACAACCGAGTCCCAGATCAGCAACCTCCGTCTCACAAACAGCTATTTTGAAAAGGACGGACCTTACTGCGGCAGCGTGGCAGGCGTCTTCACCGGCAAGCTGGATCACGTTTACAGCAACGCCATCGTGAAGGCGACCGGCAAAGAGCGCAGCCGTTTCGGCGGCCTGGTCGGAGCCATCACGGGCGAAGCCTCGCTCAATGAGTGCTGGTTCGACGGCGCTGTGCAGGCGAACAACAACCGCTATTTGGGCGGCTTGATCGGCAGTCTGGACAACGAGGCAGGCACGATCAGCGTGAGCCACTGCCTGTTTAGCGGATCAGTCCAGGGCAGAGACCATCTGGGCGGTCTGTGCGGTTATCTGGTGGACGGCGGCATCATCATTGATGATTCACTGAGCATCGGCACTCTCACCACGGAGGGTTCGACCATCGGTACGCTGGTAGGCGGTCGGTATAGCGCCAATCCGCAAATCATCATTCGTAATTGCGCCGGTGTGGGCAAGTATGATCTTGCCGGTACCGCCAGAGCGAAGGAAGTGACCAATTCCGCCAAGATCAACTCCCGCGACCGCGACGATTTGAAGGGCGGCGAAGGATTGTTCCTGGCGACGTGGCTGGACTTCAACCGCCACTGGGTGATCCGCGATACGGACACTCCCGTGCTTCGGAGTATGGGCGGCAAGCTTTCCAAGCTCCAGCAGTCAATGGAGAACTTCCAGAACAGCTCTAAAGTCGATGCAACAGGCAAGCGGATCTACACCATACAAAATGCGGACGATCTGAACGCCTTTGCTCTTTTGTCCCGGAAGACCGACTATGCCGACAGCATCGTGAAGTTGGCGACGGACGTTACACTGAACGCGGGCAACGCGGCGGATTGGGCAAAATCCGCCCCTGCCAATGCGTGGATGAGCGTGGGCAGCGCATCCCGTCCCTTTGCCGGCGCGTTTGACGGCCAGGGTCATACCATCAGCGGCTTGTACTTAAATAAAAAGTCGGACGATCCCACCGGCCTGTTTGCGCAGACAGCGGCATCTGCCGTGGTGAAGAATCTCCGCATTGAAAACAGTTACTTTGGCAAAAACGGACCTTACTGCGGCAGCGTGGCGGGCATTTTCTCCGGCAAGCTGGATCATGTATACAGCAATGCCATTGTAGACGCTACCGGCAGCGGACGCAGCCGCTTCGGCGGTCTGGTCGCCGCAGTCACAGGCGATGTGTCGCTCAACGAGTGCTGGTTCGACGGCACTGTACACTCCGGCGACAACCGCTATTCCGGCGGCTTGATCGGCAGTCTGGAGAACAAGGCAGGTACGGTCAGCGTAACCCACTGCCTGTTCAGCGGCACGGTCATCGGCAAGGATCAGGTTGGTGGCATATGCGGCTATCTGGTGGACGGCAACATCGTCATCGATGATTCGATGAGTGTCGGTACGTTGACCTCTGAAGGCAAGACCATCGGTACGCTGGTGGGCGGCAGATATAGTGCCACTCCCACCATTACGCTTCGCAATTCCACCGGTGTCGGCGCGTACGACCTGGCAGGCAGCGCCGTAGCGAAGGAAGTGACCAACAGCGCCAAGATCAACTCTAAAACAGCGAAGCAGCTCACGGGTGCAGAGGGCATGTTCCTTTCCGCCTGGCTGGACTTTGCGAATTATTGGGCGCTCAGGACAAGTGATGTTCCCGCTCTGCGCTCCATGACGAGCGATGTCCATCCGCTGCAAGCCTCGGCGGATAAGTTCCGCAGCAGCTATACCACCGACGACAGCGGCAGGCGGATCTATACGGTCAGCAGCGCATCTGATTTCGCCGCCTTTGCCTTCCTGTCCAGAAGCATGGACTTCACAAACAGCACGGTGAAGATGACGGCGAACGTCGACATGAACCCGGGTTGGAGCGCTGACACCGAAACCGCACCTGCCAACAGGTGGACGGTCATCGGCAGCACCTCCAAGCCCTTTGCCGGCACGTTTGACGGACAGGGTCACACCATCAAGGGCGTGTATCTGAACACTGCCGAGCAGCAGACGGGTCTGTTTGCCAAGACAACGGCCACGGCGGCGCTGAAAGACTTCCGTCTGGAAAACAGCTGCTTTATCACCACGGCTGCGTATCAGGGCAGCATTGCCGGCAGCTTTGCCGGTACGGCGGAGAAGATATACACCAACGCCATCGTACACAAGACCACCGGCGGCAACAGCCGCTTTGGCGGACTGTTCGGCGCGATTGCTGACGGCGACGCCACCATTCGGGAGTGCTGGTTTAACGGCACGGTCAACGCTGACGGCAACCAGTTCGTAGGCGGTCTGATCGGCAGTCTGGATAATGCCGCCGGCACCGTGACGGTGGAGCACAGCATGTTCTCCGGTACGGTTATCGCCAAGGATCAGGCAGGCGGTCTGTGCGGCTATCTGGTAGATGGTCACATCGTTATCGATGATACGTTGAGCATCGGTACGATCACCTCCGCAGGCGGCAGCGTAGGGTCGCTGGTGGGCGGCCGATACAGCGCCACTCCCACCATCACCGTACGTAACAGCGTCGGCGTTGGTTCCCAGAACCTCACAGGCAGCGCCGCAGCCAAAGAGGTGACCAACAGCGCGAAGGTCAGTTCCCGTACCCGCGATCAGTTGAAGGGCGCAGACGGAGCATTTTTGGCGGCGTGGCTCGACTTTAGCGGTCACTGGATGGTGCAGGACAGCGATATTCCCATGCTCCGGAGTCTGGAAAAGAACGTCTCTCCCCTGCAGTTGGCGATCGAGAAATTTGAGAGCAGCGCATCCCCGGATACCAGCGGCAAGGTTGTTTACACCGTTGCCGATGCCGATGATCTCACCACTTTTGCCCTGCTCTCTCAGAGCAAGGACTTTGCCGACTGCACGGTACTCCTGGCGGCGGACATTGACCTGAACCCGGGCTGGACTGCAAGCTCCACCGCGCCTGACAACAAGTGGACAACGCCCATCGGCAGTACCGCCAAGCCCTTTGCCGGTACATTTGACGGGCGGGGACACACCATCTCCGGCGTGTACAGAAGCACCGGCACGGATAACGGTCTGTTTGTCAAGACGACTTCTGACGCTGTGCTGCGTGACTTCCGCTTGGAAAACAGCTACTTCGTCTCCACAGGCGCCTACGGCGGCACTATTGCGGCGCACTTTGCCGGTACGGCGGAGAAGATTTACAGCAATGCTACGGTGCATAAGACCACCAGCGGCAACAGCCGTTTCGGCGGACTCTTCGGTAACATTGAGGGCGCTACCGCCGCCATCAGTGAGTGCTGGTACGCAGGCACGGTCAGCGCGATCGGCAACAGCTACGTGGGCGGCTTGATCGGCTCGCTGGACAGCGCCACTGACGTGACGGTGGAGCACTGCCTGTTCAGCGGCACGGTCAACGGCAGCCAGCAGGTGGGCGGCATCTGCGGCAATGCGCAAGCGGCAAACAGCAACATTACGTTTGAGGATACGCTTTCCGCCGGCACGATCAGCGCCAGCCAGTGGGGCGGCTTGATCGGCGGCAGACAGACGGCAAGCTCTGTTCTCACCGCCAATAACTCCGCCAGCCTCGGCAGCAACAAGTGGTACGGTAACAGCGGTGCGTATGTTCAGAATAATGCCGCCAATATCAACTCCAAGACCGCGGATCAGCTCAAGGGCGATGACGGCTTTTGGCTGGATACGTGGCTCGACTTTGATAACTACTGGGTGACCCGGGCAGATGGCGTTCCCGGCCTCCAGAGCATGGTCGATGGATTCCACAAGCAGTACACCCTTGATGGCGAGGGTAAGAGAGTCTATACGATCGCCGGCACAGACGATTTCTGCGCCTTTGTGCAGTTGTCCCAGAGTATGAGCTTTGCCGACTGCACGGTACTCCTGGCGGCGGACATTGACCTGAACCCGGGCTGGACGGCGAGTTCCACCGCGCCTGCCAACCAGTGGACAACGCCTATCGGCAGCACAAGCAAGCCCTTTGCCGGCACGTTTGACGGGCAGGGACACACCATCTCCGGTGTGTACAGCAACGCCTCGGCGCAGTTCAGCGGACTCTTTGCCAGAACGGCTGCCACGGCTGAGCTTCGAAACTTCTGCCTTACCAACAGCTATTTCACCAGCAGCGCCGGGCGTGCAGGCAGTATTGCCGGCGGCTTTGCGGGTAAAGCGGAAAAGATTTACAGCAATGCCTATGTCAACAGGACCGGCGGCAATGTATACGGCGGATTCTTTGGTATTGTTGACGGCAGCGCCAGCCTGACGGAATGCTGGTTTGACGGCACAGTCTATGCAAAGAACACTTACTATGTAGGCGGTCTAATCGGTGATTTGGATGCAGCAGGCGCTGTACTGACGATGGAGCATTGCCTGTTCAGCGGCAGCTTTACAGGAGATGGCGGAGATTATCAAGGCGGCTTCATTGGTTTCACATACAGCGGAAGCAGTGTCTCGATCTCCGATTCGGCAAGTCTTTGCACCTTCTCGGCGAGCAACAACCGGGGGCTGTTTGTGGGACGGAATAACACACCGCTGACGATTGACCACTGCGTATGTGCCAACGAGTATTCGACAAAGACGTATGTAGGCTCCAATGCAAGCGGTGGTACGCAAACGGTTACGAATTCTGACTACTATTCAACCAAGAAACCCAGTGAGTTTACGGGCTCGGACGGTCTTACCCTGAATAACCGTCTCGACTTTGAAAACTATTGGACGGTTCGTACCGACGCGATCCCCACACTGAAGAGCCTATTAGTCGAGTGATGGGCGTGCTTACTGCACAGTGCATGTTTTACGCCGCCGTGCCGGGCGGTACGGCGGCGCGGACAGAGGAATAAAAGAAGCAACAAAAACCACAAAGCAGGAAGAAAGGAGGAGATCCCATGAAACGGCGTTATCAGTACCCCGAGCTGGAGATAGAGATGTTGGAGACCAACATTATCCGTACCAGCACGCTGACCTACGAGGAAGAAGACCCCGGTGCGGACGGCGGCGAATTGTAAGCTACCCCTCGAGTTTCATGAAGAAAATGAAAGGAGCATAGCAGATGAAGAAACTATTAAGTGCTGTGTTGGCGCTGGTTATGATCTTTTCCCTGTGCAGCGTCGGCGTACAGACGGCGTGGGCGGAAACGCCTACGGAAACCGGCAAGCTCTTTGCCGGTTACTACACGGACGACACGTATACGGAGCCGTCTGATGAAGAAACGGAATATGCCAAGTTTGTGGACGAGGATGTGCTGCAGGTAAAG